>CAYXFU010000004.1:5306-69203 GCA_964464375.1 uncultured Hyphomicrobiales bacterium | reverse complement strand
CATCCCTAAAGGGATTTAAGCAGTATTTAATCATGCTTTTAATCATAAAAATCACGGGAATAACAGTTCAGACAAATTTATATTAATTTATTTTTCAATTCACGTGTAACTTTTTGCAGATAGATGTTATATTGTTAATGTACAGTTAGCATAAAAACACATAGCGGAAACCCCCTTAATCCCCCTTGGAACAAGGGGGAGATAAAACCAAATTTGTAACTCCTGTATTAGCCCCCTTTTTCAAAGGGGGTTGGGGGTTTCTCGGGAATTTTTCTATACATATACCATCCCTAAAGGGATTTAAGCAGTATTTAATCATGCTTTTAATCGTAAAAATCACGGAAATCACAGTTCAGACAAATTTATATTAATTTATTTTAAAATTCACGTGTAACTTATCTCCAAGTATTCCAATTTTAGCATTCCCATACTGGAGAAGCGAACAAACAATGAAGCATATTCGCATTTTGCTTAGAACTATACGAATCAAATGTACCTTTTTCAAAAAATATTACAATTATTTTAAAAATAATAGGTTTTGTTTGTAACTTAATCGTCTTAATCGTCATTGCTTCAATTAAGAAATATTTCTTACATTAAATTAGGTTGTTTATGAAAGTTCGCTTAACACTTTTAACCATCGCTTTGGGTTTTTTGTTGGCTTCGTGTGCTTCAACAATGAAGTTCGACCAAACCTGTATAACCTGCATTAAATCGCAGAGATTCTCCTGTCAGGGAGACAATTGCCCTAAGACTTTTATGTCCGGCGAAAACTGTCTCGTTACTATCGTTGAAACAGGTGAGAATATATACCTGAACACGATACTACAGGAAGAGAAAATCACTCCCGCATCCGGCATTCCTGTAGCTATAGCCAAGATGGACGGAAAATACTACGTTACAGGTAACTACTTCACAAAACTTTGGATTCTGATTCCCAAAGTACCGAATGAAGCTAAATACTGCTCTATCCCTCTACCTGTGGAATCGCTCAAGATTCAGGAGCCAGTCTTCGATTTTCAAATATTAAGTCCGGGCAACAACAGACTTCGTCTAACTGCCGTTAACTATGACGGAAAACTCTATGTACTCACTGATGATGACAGTTGGTCTATTTATACTGAAGGAAAGGTAGGCGGAGAATAATGAGAAAAATAACAATAATCACAGCTTTATTACTAACAGCAATCCTATTTGTAAGTTCTGCTCTGGCTCAGAATGATATACAAAGCTGGCAGGCTAAGGTAAATCAAATTACCGCAAAAGAAGTTTCAGATTTGACAAATTCTGATATTGATTTTCTCAAATCAATATCAGGGATGAATTCATCTCGTTTTGGGGAAATGTACCAGAAAATTGTCGAAGATAAAAAAGGCGACTCCAAAAAGAAGATAAATGAATATAATGTATGGAAAAGTCAAAAAGAGCATGTAAAGACACTCTCTACTGACTTATCAACTGAGCAGGAAAAAACCAAACAGCAGGAAGAAGTTATCTCTGCGCAATCAGATACAATTGTTACTCAGAAGATGACAATCTCTCAGATGACTCTTGAGATGGCTAAACTCAAGAAAGAGATTCAACGTTTCAATAAACTTAACAGCAAGCTACGCGACGAAAAAGCAAATCTACAGACTATCTTGGATGCTAATCAGGAAATAGTCCGCAGAATGAAATCCCTCTTCTCTCGTAACAGCGAGCTTATTAACAATACTCCTTCTGAATTGAAAGCTGATCTCGAAAATACCGAATGTGAGCTTGGAGAAATCCTCAAGCAGAACTTCCTTTTAACAATCGACCGATTGAAAAAAGATGCTCCAATGCTTGATTCACTAAGGAAATTCTATGTTGACAACAAACGCTATCCCGAACAAATAGAAAAATATATAGCAGACGGTGAATCACTGGCAAACAAGTTCGCAATCAGTCCTATTCCATGCGTCAGCAAGAATTCATCGGAAATACTTCTTGCAATCAACGAAATGAAAATGCTATTGGAGAACAAAGAATGCGGCTTCGGTTGCAAGCTTGCAAAATTCATTCAGGAAAATATATTAATCGTAGTATTAGTATCATTGGGATTACTCGGGCTACTAATATTCTTAGGGTTAAGGAAGAAAAAACCAATGATTAAGCCATAAGTAAAATTGCAACTAAATCAGTTAACAAAATTTAACTGGTGGCATGCTTGGGGCTGTTATTCATAAGCATAATAGAAATGTATTTTATTTTCCTCGCAGGGGTGCATTGTCTGTACCCCTGCATAATTTAACATTAGTTTTGTTCCATACAATAACCTTTCCTTCATTCAAACGAAATAGGGTTATATTGTCCTAACATTTTGGTAAATTACGTACCTATTATTCAGCACTTTATCGAAAAAAAGCAGAGGAAAAATATGAGCAATAGAATAGCAATATATCCCGGGACGTTCGATCCAATTACAAACGGACACATCGACGTAATAGAGCGTGCAGCTTCTCTGTTCGATAAGGTGATTGTAGTCGTCGCCGTCAACTCAAAAAAAACACAGTTGTTTTCGGATGAGGAGCGGAAAGATATGGCGAAAACAGCCCTCAGCCATTTGCCGAATGTTGAAGTAGATATCTATCAGGGGTTACTCCTTGATTATGCCGTTCAGAAAAATGCTTCTGCTCTGGTACGCGGTATCAGAGCTATTTCTGATTTTGAGTATGAATTCCAAATTGCTTTGATGAATCGCAAGATTGTTCCCGACATCAAAACTTTATTCCTCATGCCTCACGAAAAATACACTTATCTCAATTCATCAATTATCCGTGAGCTAGCCAGCTTCAAGCAGGATGTGTCAGAGTTTGTTCCCAAGAATGTATCTGATATGCTGAAAATAAAGTTTGGGTACTGATTAGTTATTAGGGTTTGTGTTATACTGTAGGTAATGTAAATTTTCTAAAGGTAGGAAAAATTTTAAAGCTATTATCTTTCCTTCAGCAAAATCTTACTGAAGGAAAGATATGCTTGTAGCATTTACTCAGCTAATCCGGACAATGAACGCCAATTAATACCTTCTTCGACATCAACCAGAATTTCTTCTTCTTTTCGTAGGAATAGACCCAATCTGGCTAAAATCTGACCGGTCGGAATATTGAGTAATTCCCCAATATCTGCCAGGAGATTACATTCGTTCATAGTCATTATTCCATCGGACAAGATTATGTGCATTGCAGACTCGAACAAAAGAGAATTGTTGATATTTTCACTTACTGTCAATTTTAATTTAAGATAGTTTTGGATTACAGAATAATTAACGCTGTTAATCCCTGCAATTTCCTTATCTAATCTGGCACTGAAATCATTAACATCAAACTTGAATTCATTGCAAAGATCGGCGATCATCTTTTTTTCGATTTCCTGATGCTCTCCGTCAGCCATTATAGCTGCGGCTGAAATAACTATCAGATTGTCAATAAAGTTAGCATCATACTTCGATGCGCTCAAAAATGACAAATAATTGTCGTTCGATATTATTCCTGATTCTACCCTTTGGCGTATGGTTGCATACTCATCCGAATTGACGAATAGTCTGCCTCTGAATCTATGTGCTAAACTCTGTTCTTTCACTTATTTTCCTGTTAAAAATTTAAAAAAAACTTAGAAGAGTATTAAACAGAAATATTGTAGTATATAGTAGCTAAATTAGTAAGGAATAATTTTTATGTTAGTGATACCTAAACAGTAACAATATTTAGTGGATTTTTCCGTTACGTATCCTTTCCGAATCTATTAATATGGAATATCCATCTTAGGTGCCAAAAGAAATTAATAAATATATCGTTGTCCTTATAATGGGTATTCTACTATACCCTTCAATCTATAAAAATGTTCACGATTCTATCCATTCAGACGATTTCCATTGTTCTTCAACAACTGAAAAGCACATTCATCTGCCAACACATCAATGCTCAATTTGCGATCAGACAAGCCTTATTACCTATTTAAGCACTACTTTACTAACTTTCAGTCTGGAGCAAACATTTTTTTCATTTGAACCATCACCTATTACAATTCTATTTAACAAATTCATTGGTTTTTCTTTTTCTTTACGAGCACCTCCTTTAAACAATTTTAAATAAGGATTCTATTTAAAATTTGTTTAACCAATTTAAATTATAAAAATGAAAAAAATTCTCATTTTCTTATATATACTATTGTTCTGCCAATTAGTATATTCTCAAAATGCGGTCCAGGGAAAAATCACAGACCAAGAGAATAAACCTTTGCATGGCGTTTCTATTTTTGTTTTACAACAAAACAAGGGCACTCTTAGCGACCATGAGGGCAGATTTCAACTAATTAATCTTCCTAATGGAAAAATTAATATCCGTTTTTCATATATCGGATATGAAAATAAAGTGGAAACCGTAATACTAAGTAGCTCATCTTTAAATCTTAATATGATTCTCAAAGAAACTGCTGTAGAAACTGACGAAATTGTTGTTACAGGTGCGTATAATTCCACTCAGCACGATAATGCTGTCAAAATTGATGTATTGGATATGTCGAATCCGTCAAATCCGATTACAACAAATTTGTCCGAAGTTCTAACTAAAGTTCCAGGTGTTGATATGATTTCAAAAGGTAGCGGAGTTTCCAAACCAGTTATTCGCGGTCTTTCAATGAGTGATATTTTAGTTTTAAATAATAATGTCAGAAATGAAAATTATCAGTTTTCAGACCATCATCCGCTTGGAATAGATGAGTTTGGTGTTGAGAAAATCGAAATTATCAAAGGACCCGCATCTTTGTTATACGGCTCTGATGCTATAGGCGGAGTTGTAAATTTTATCAAAGAAAAGCCAGCCCCAGTCGGTACAATCGTTGGTGATTACAATCTTCAGTTGTATTCCAATTCTCTTGGAATGACTAATAATCTAGGAATAAAAGGAGCTACAAATAATTTCTATGGCTGTATTCGCTTTGGTAATAAAACCGATGCTGATTATTTGCAGGGTGGCGGTGATTTTGTGCCAAACACAAGATTTAATGGTAATTCCTTGAAAACCAATTTTGGTTATAATAATTCTGACATGGCTCTAAATTTATATTATGATTACAGTAATTATAAAGTCGGACTTGTCGAACCAGATGCAATAGATTTTGTCAAATCACAGGGACGCGGTAGAAATGAAGAAGTGTTCTACATGAAACTTAACAATCAGACACTTTCTTCCGAAAACAAATTTTTTATAAATAATTATTTATTGGAAGTTAATGGTGCATATCAGAATGCAGGTTTGATTCACGCTGAAGGTCTCGATGAAATTTCAATAGATATGTCTATGCAGACTTTTTCATACGAAACACGTCTATATTTTCCAACTACTGATAAATCGAAATATATAATTGGATTTCAGGGAATCAACCAAATTAATACAAATAATAATAATCGGGAAGTTATTCTACTTCCCAATGCTACGATTAATAATTATTCTGCTTACGGTCTTCTGCAATATACTTTTTTTGATAAATTAAATCTTCAAACAGGAATAAGGTATGACTACAAGCAAATAAATTCCGAAGCAGTTAATCTTGGTAGCGACCCTGATTTTCGTCCTGCACTGGATAAAAACATTGGAAACTTCAGCGGTTCACTCGGCGCTACTTATAATCTTTCCGAACAGCTTCTTTTCCGTTTTAATTTTGCTTCAGCGTATCGTTCTCCTACCTTGCCCGAACTCACTTCAAAAGGCTTACATGAGGAACGTTATGAGTTAGGGGATAGAAATTTGCAAAATGAAAAGGGATATGAAACCGATTTAAGCGCTCATTATCATTTACAAAATTTTACTTTCGATATTGCAGGTTTTTATAATATTTTGAATAATTATATTTACAATTCTCCTACCAATGACACTTCTTCACTTGGAAATACTATTTATAAATACTTACAAGCCAATTCAGCCCTTTATGGATTTGAAGCTGGTTTTCATTATCATCCTTCGGGACTTGATTGGTTCCATTTGGAAGCTAATTTTTCAAATGTAACCGGCAAGAAAGATAACGGCGACTATCTGCCCTTTATTCCCGCAAATAAGATTCGCTGTGAAATACGTCTTGAAAAAGAAAGTCTTATGTTCTTTAACAATACTTATTTCAAAATAAATACTCAGACTGCTTTCGCTCAGAACAATTTTGCACCTGATGAAGAAAGTACGGCAGGTTATACTTTAATTGATATTGGTGTCGGTGCTAGTTTTAATATTAGCAATCAAAGGATTAATATAGGTTTTGCTGTAAACAATTTACTAGATACAAAATACATAGACCATCTTTCAACATTGAAAGAAGTAGGATATTTCAATCCGGGTAGAAACATCGCCTTTTCGATGAAAATTCCTTTTAATTTGAAATAGTGTCAACTGCATATTATCAATAATCCCATTAATTCAATCTAAATTAAAGGGATTATATAATTTCTAACATTCTAATATTTCAACTTCTCTACTGATATTCCTTAAAAACTCTACTTCTCACACTCCGCTTTCAATGAGTCTAGAGCAACAGGCCACATGTCTGACATCATTTTGCTGTATTCATCAGGTACATTCATATCGATTTGTACTTCAGTTTTGTTACCAAGTTCAATAAAAGTATAATTCTCATAAGACTCTGCCCACTTCTTACATTCGTCGCTCGTTGTGTCGATAATATCGCCGGATATTAGTCCACGATGCACAATCGAAACAAACTGATATTTCCTATTCTCATTAATACTGCTCAACATACCCATCATTTTTCCATCCTTATCAGGTGCCAGAAAACGAATTTCGCTTCCTTCATCCCAGCTTCCCTCATAATATGATCCATTCTGGAATTTCTGAGTCCAAATTCTATAGCTCTCATCATCGAGCATTGTATGCCAGACCTTTTTTACGTCTGCGTCTATTGTTATTGTAAAATGTATTTTGGTCATGATTGTATTATTTAATATTTAAAAATATAGTCAGCATTAATTGATTTAAGGTATTAAAACAATAATTATATCGTAATCTCTTTTTTTGATTTGATTATCTACAAATTGTACAGCTATCTCAGATAGACCACCGGCATTTACTTTAGATATTAAATCTTCCATAGTATTATTTTTTGCAGAATTACCCAATTTCCTTACTCCTCCCTGATAATATTTTATCATCCCGTCAATTCCCCTCATATATGCCCTAATGTTAAATTCACGATCACTTCTTCTATCAATCTTGTACGTTCGCCAATTATCAAGTACATAAAGAAATATACCACCCATATATCCAGTCAATAAACTGACCTCATGGTAACTAGTATCGTAGGGAACTGGTAGTTCCATGAACCATTTAAAATATCTCTGATTCACCATAGATATAAAAAGTTCTTGTGAACGATCATTATTTTCACCTTTTATATCAGGATCATTTTCAAGTGATAAGATCAAATTACGCAATCGTAGAGATTCAAATGCTGTGATATTCAGATTAGGTGTATAACAAGATTGAGTGAAAATAATTAAAAGTAAAACAACTATCATTTTCCACATACAAAAACCTTATTTATCTAATAAAAAGAGATTTACTTCTTCTCTAAAATGCATTTTAGTCAGAATTTTATTATTTTGATTCAATTTGAATTTATATCTATCTATTTGCTACTCTGCTTTTAAGACATTAAATAAAATACTATATTTCTCATAAATTTAAAACTGCCTGCTTATTCAAAACATCAACAACCCAATCTTCAAAATCCTTGCCTGATTTTTTTGCTGCAATTCTTAATAAGTTTTGATTTGAAACCGGTATATTTATTGACAAGAAACCATTCAACGGCGAATTCGGCTTTTCATCCCTCGATAAGCAAAATTCTAAATAATCATCTATAGATTCTTTAAATGATTTCTGTAGTTCATCAACCGAAGAACCTTCAAAAGTAATAACATCTCTTATATTTATCACTTCACCATGGAAAATATTTGCTTCTTCGTCAAATACAACTTTAGCCATAAAGTCTTTATAGGTCATCATTATTAATTCCTCCTTCAATTAAAAATCTGCATATTGAATTAATTGAACTTTTATTAACTACCTTTTGCGGATGAGGTTTGTGGAATACTGCTCTGACACCATTTAAAGCAATTCTTATTCTCGAGCCGTTTCCTTCTGATAACTCCGCACCCAAAGCTTTGAATAAAGTTTCAATTTCTTTCCAACTAATATCTGAACGAGTTGGATATTCAAATATTTTCTTTAAAGTATTCTTTTGTTTTGAGTTCATAATAGAATATTTAATATGAAATAATACAAATTTCTATAATATAAAAAAGTATTCATTATTTCTAAATTTTTACCTATATCTTTACAAATTTATCAACTCTTTTCCCAATCCTCACAAAATACACACCTTGAAACAAGCTGGAAACATCTATCTCATCTATATACTTCGTAAGGAAAAGGATTGCTGATCCCTACAACAAAGCTCATATAGAAAAGTTTTGGTTGGAAACATTATTTTAGTTATTTATTTAGGGTGCTTGTGTTCTTGTAACATAAGTATATAGCCAATACCAATTATTACCTAAATATGTAAGATTGCATTCGGCTGATTCAAAATTATAAACTCTTTTATCATTGATTTTTGACCTATCAGAGATATATAGAAAAAAGGAAAAACTCTCAGATAGTATATATCGGCCACATGGTATTTTTATTAATGCTAATGTGCTGTCCTTATATACACTTGTTAAAAAGAATCGATGATTTGGGTTGTTATTCAAGAATGTACCATGACCATTAATAGAATATTTATCTGATAACAATAAGCTATCATATTTTCCAGTATTAATGTTATTAACTAGGTTAAATCTTTGAGAGCTTATTAAAAAAAAATTTATATAACCAGTAACAAATTCAATAGATACAAAATAATGAATTAATACAAAAGAAAAATAAATAATTATTGGTTTAAACTTTCTTTTAAAACATTTTACAACTACAATAATAAGTAAAATTAATGCTATTATTATTAAAATAAAGAAAGAATATTCTAAATAAGTTTCCCATTTAAAGTCATGAATTTTAAAAAAAAGTATTCTATTTATTATTGATAAAATTCCAAAAATAAGTACAATCCAATTTATTGAAAATATATTTTTCATTATTTCATGTCTATAAACTTTAATAAATTTCCTAAAATCATCACAACATTATTTCGGTCAGATTTTTAATCATTCTTTATTGCTCAAACCCGGAAATATATTGCTACTGCGGGTGTGCTGAACGATTTATCTTATTTGGGTTTTAAGCATATACTAACCTACCTTTTGGAATTGGAATTTCTCTGCCTGATTCTTTTGCGGTCTCTATCCATTCCTGTATTATTATTTCGGTATTTTTCAATGCTTCGTAGTATGTTTTTCCATCAGCCATGCAACCGGATAGCTCTGGTACTTCAGTAACAAAGCTATCATCCTCTTCACTCCAATATATTATGATTTCATATTTATTCATTTTCAATATCTCCTAATTTATATTTTATTATAATATTTCTTATTTGTTTAATTTGATAATCCTTGGATTTATTATCTTTAGCGGGTTGAATATTGATAATCTCGGAAACTCCATTTTTAAAAAAAATATGATGGCTTCCACTTATTCTTTCGCTAAATCCTAAATGATTTAATAGATTCAATAAATCAGAAAAATCAATATTTGAATCGCTTCTGCCACTTAAAATTTTTAGGAGTATTTTTTGCGATTTGTACATATTTATTTAACCTTTGATCCATTTCAAATATCAGCTGATAAGTAATAATTTAAAAGTCCGGTATTCATTATCAAACGAAAGTACTCACACAATATTATAATTTAGAAACATGCTATCCTGCACCATTGCCCTGAACCTTATTATTGATGTCTTTAAAAGGTACGAATATAGTTTGCTTTTTTATTGTTATCTTCACTAATTGATTCTTTCTGTCTAAAGACTCAATGTAGAGTTTAGTTCCCTTTTTAACTTTATATTTGACCCTTTTTCCACTTTCTAAAATTCTGTAACCTTCGAAACTGTGAAGGGCAAAGGAATCCCATAATATGTCCACAATTTCAGGTTCAATAAAATCGATACTGAAATCATCAGTTGACACTTCAAACGGGTAATCGTAAAAGTTGTAAACAAGTTCATCCCTTTCAAGCACTAATCCGGTGATAGTTTTTGCATCTTTCCTTTTTAAGGTATTCGGAATAAGTCTTGTAAGTTCAAATAAATGCCTTAATGAATCATTTTCTAAACCTATAAATTCATGGGTAGTTACATCAGATCCACCTACTGAAATAACTTCAAATATCGGGTAGGGAAAGTTAAGATGAGAAGTATGATTAATGATTCTTATTTCTGCATCATCGTATTCAGGTCCATTAAGTTTGATTGAATATTTTCTATTCGTCTTATAATGAGTAACCTGGAAGTAATCTTCGTCAAAGTAATAACTGCTGTCTTCTTTTAAATTCTTTGGAAAAGAATATTTTGAAAATGCTATTATATTTAACTCATTATTATTCAAAATGCAACGAGTGACATCCACAATCCTTTCTTCTTCAGCAGTTGTTTTAGAAAAAGAAAATATTGAAAATATGCAGAATGACATTATAAATAATATTAAACTCAATAAAAATGCTCTTGAAACGATGATAAATAATTATGAACGTAATAATAAGTAATTATTTTTTAAAACAGAATTTGAAAAACAATATGAAAAAATTAATCCTCATTATTGTACTATTCGTTGCATTAATAAGCAGAAATGAATCAAAGCAGACAGTAACCCAGGCAAAACCTACTCAGAAAGAGTTAGCTGAAGGATTCAAGCTAGTTGATGATAATTGCTTTACATGTCATAATCCGAGTATGACTTCCGAACCAACTGCTGCTCCGGCTATGGGAACTATCAAGCAACGTTACAAGTCCTCTTCTAAAAGCAAAAATCAATTTGTAAAAGATTTTATCGCTTTTCTAACAAATCCTTCACTAAAGACATCAAAGATGCCTGATGCTGTTTCAAAATATGGACTGATGCCACAGATGAGTTACAGCAAAAAGCAATTAAACAGCATTGCTAATTATATATATTACACAGACATAGAAAAAGCTGGCTGGTACGAAAAGCAATATCCAAAGGAAAAAGCAAAGTATTCTGGCTTGAAAAATGAGTTAAGTCCTTTGGAGAAGGGCCAGAGCTATGCTATGCAGACAAAAGCTGTATTAGGAAAAAATTTATTAAACGCAATTAATACCAAAGGTACCGATGATGCATTGGAATTTTGTTCTACTAAAGCTTTAACTCTTACCGACAGCATGGCTAAAGCATTGGATATAAAAATCAAGCGTGTTTCCGATAAAAATAGAAGCACAATGAATAAAGCAAATACAGTTGAATTAACCTATATTCAAAGGTCAAAGACAATGCTGGCTCTAGGCGAGAAGATAAAGCCGGAGTTAATTAAGAAAGGTAATAAGTATATTGGCTATTATCCTATTCTGACCGATAAAATGTGTTTGCAGTGCCATGGTAAACCCAATACTGAGGTATTGACAAATACATTATCAAAAATTCAGAAGCTATATCCGGATGATAAAGCAATTGGTTACAGTGCTAATGAGTTGCGGGGCATCTGGGTTGTGGAGATGAAAAAGGGTAAATAATTTTGGTTTAAAATCTCTAAGAAATTCAAATTCAATGGAATAGAAATAATGTGATTATATTCATATCTTTATTTCCGGATCCTCTTCCTGTTTAAATGTACGTATTTTTATAATATGGTATGTTGCAATAACTGCAATTAAAAATAACCCAGTACTAATAATGAAATTCTCAATCATAAATAATGCAGAGTATGAAATAGTAAGCCATAATACAAGAATAGCCCAAACCTTAATTCTAATTGGGACACCCTTTCCGGCTCGGTAGTTTTTAAGGTAATTGCCAAACCATCTATTATTGAGCAACCAGTTATAAAATTTTACTGAACTTCTGGAATAGCAGGCAGTGGCAAGTAAGAGAAACGGTGTTGTGGGCAGAATTGGTAGAAATATACCAAGAATGCCAAGACCCACAGATAATGTTCCTGCCAAAATTAATAACCACCTGATAAACCTGTTTGAAGATATATTAATCGAATGTGAATTATCTTCGTATTGACTATAACTATTATTTCTCAAGAAAATTCAAGGTAATTTAATGATAAAACACCCGTTAAACCCAAAAACTATCAAATGTATCTATTGTCATTACTGCTCAGTAAAGATTCCTTCGAAAGGTTAATCGTATCCAAACCCCACTGCCTCATCAGCTCATTTGTAAATACTCTCATGCTGCTACTATCTTTCATTAATTCGTTCCTGGATTTTATCCATAAATCCACATTCTGATCGCCATACATTTTTCTTAATTGAGTACTGTTGATTTCAAGAAGTTTGCCCCAGTGAAACGTAAACGGTATATTTTGATTATATAATTCCTGCCAGAAAAGATTGTAGAACTTGTATGATGCGTCAGAGAAGACACTGTCTAATTCAAATATACAAGTAGTTTCGAAGCGGGTGAATCCGAGTGTTGCTTTTGTTCCTTTAACGTAACGGAACGCCATTATTCCACAGAATGGACCATGATCTTCATTCAGTTTAAGAAATATTTCCTTTACGTGATTTACTTCATTTAGAGGAATACCGATCGCAGAACTAAGAACTCTCCCGTGAACATCGGTATTAGTAAAAATCTCAGAATGAGTACCGATAACATTATCATAAGACTTTAACGTCAAATTTACTATTGAATTAACAATACCCGGTACAGCCGAAGGTATTTCTTGTGTCAACATACCGATAAAAGTCGGTGTATCATCACCAGGAGCAATTGCATTTGTTGATGATGGTACTGTATAATCAGTTCGATATGGGCGTTTATACATAATCGTAACATAATCACCATTAATACTATTATACTGATTGATTAATGTTTGAAAATGGTATGGACGCTCACTATTATGAGGTAGCTGAAAAGTTGTATTAGTGAAATCTAAGGTTTCCATCAGATTGTAAAGTTCATTATCCTGATTTCGTTGAATCCTGTAACATTCGTAAAGAAATAGCGGATCAGTTTCAATCATCACTCCGTGGATGAAGCCAAAACTCCCGAAACTGACCAAAGCCGCATTGAATATATCGTCGTTTCGTACCAGCTCAGCATTGAGACTATCTGCAAAAGAATCAGAAACAACAGGGTAAGTCTCCCTCTCCAGCCAAACATGTCGCGAAGGGCTTACAATGATATGTAAACCTGTTACAAATTCAGGTATTGAACCGACATCAATCGCTGATCCATGTGTTCCCGTTGACAATGCTCCAGCGATTGTCTGACCGTTGCTCGCACCGGATGTTTTGAGGGAGCGATTACGTTTTTTCAGTCTGACACTCAGTTCCTGAACTGAAACACCACATTGTGCGAAGTATAGATCTTCCGGGGATTTTGCATAAGATGTTGATAAATTACCCGCATTCACTCTGAAAGAGAGATTTAATGGTTTAGTGTTAAGCAATATACCTTCTGTTGCAGCAACCTTTGTGAACGACCATTCTCCGCCCAAAATCCGCAAAGTCTGCCCTGAATCGATAGCTTCCTGAATTATAGATTGTATGCCGAGAGTTGAGTCATTATAATCTGCTAATACATCTCCTGAATCGCGATTTGCAAGGTCATATAAGTTGCTTATATCCTGTGTGAATGTTTCGTGACGGTTAGTCCATTCTTTTTTTCCTGTTTTTATTATTTTCATTTAATCTCTCCTTCCCGTTCGCATGGTTTGGCACATTTCCATTCGACAGTCATGGGACACCAGATACCGATCGTGAAAACCGTAATCAATGCATAACCAAGATTGGTACTTATCCTAACCTCATCCATGCTGTGTATATTCAGTGAATCGCAATTATTTGTCACCACACTGATTCCATTCTCTGCAGGCTGAACCAATCCCCACAGATAAGAATGAACCGTTGTTTGATTATATGATGTAGAAGGATCAAAATGAGCCGAAGAAACACGATAGTGATAACAGCCTTGCAACATTGCCAGAAGACTAACGAGTACCAGTACCCGCGAACAGGAGATCAATTGTCTTTTCATATCAGCAATATACTTTAAGTGGAACAAATAATATAATTAGTCAACACAAAATATTAAATAAATCAAAAAAAAGCAAATAAAATAAATAAAATCCCATCTATTTCTCATATTTCGGCTGCTATAGTTGCATATAGAAGTTGCCGGGCACTTCAAAGTACCTAACTAAACTTTAGGCATTGTTTTCAATTTCGCCTAAAAAGTTTATTCATCTTCAGCAAAAGTAAGAATGTACCCATTCGGATCAATTATCGAAAATTCGGTAGCACCGTAAAATGTTTTTTCCAGATCCTTCAGAATTGTAATTTTATCAATAATTTGTTTGTGAAAATCTCTTATGTTTTTTATTTGGATATATAATGTTATCGAGCCTCCATCCTGTCTCGATACAGCCGGCAGGTCTTCACCCAGACTTTCGAACGTCTGAAACATGAACGTCACACTTCCGCAAGTCATCATCGCAAAAACAAGATCACCCTCCTCGGGAACAGTTGCAACAACTTAGAATCCTAATAACTTATAGAATTCTATCGACTTATTTATATCTCTTACAAAAATATTCGGTGATACTGAATCCATATTTTTCTCCTTATTTATTTTTAATAGCTAACTTCGATGCAATAAAACTCATTGGTATATACGCTAAAACCAAGTCCACTATTGTAAACCATACAGGAGATGGAAGCATAAACACATTCGATATGCCACCAATCAGGAAGAATCCACCAATAACGTATGCAAATATCATTTTATGGTTTGCAGAAAACTTTGCTGCAATAAATGCTCCAAGCAATGTACCGAGAGCGTGAGCCAGAAACGGCATGATGAAATGTTTTGGCTGGAAGAAAGGTAAAGCCGCTTTCAATCCCTCCATTGTGGTAACGTCTGCTCCGTTTGGTGGAGGAATGACGGAACTGCTTATCATGATGATACCCGAATTCAGGGCACCACCGATAACAACACCGGCAACAACAGCCAATATATTTTTTATGATTGGATTCATATATGTTTTACTTCTTTAATAATGTATAATATAGAAATTACATCCTAAACACTACTTCGCTCTCATTTTGTTTCCCTTTGCATCATGAGTCACTTCTGCCAGACCCAATAATTCCATCAATGGCGGGACATACATTCCAAACCGACCGCGAAGTCCTTTTTTTAATCCATACCAACCACCTACAGGATTAGTTTCTGAGCGTCCCCAAGCTTCGATAGTTCCTTCCTTTGCAGGTTTCTGTTCGTCTGCGGAACCAAGTTCCATCCAGTCTCCATGTTTTTTCAGCATAGAGTGTAAGTCAGCGAGACAGCGATAATCATATAGTAAAGTCGTCTTGCCAACAACACAGACTATCACTTCTTTCCCGTCTTTTATATCCTTATACATTTCATATTCTGATGTAAGCGGTGGTGTTTTCAGTTTCCAGGGATTTACCTTTGTCCCGATTTCCATATTTTCTCCAATAAACTCCAAAAGAAGTAATAAACTATTTTCTTTAAAAATAATTGCTTTTCTGCAAACATGACGTTCCTATGAAACAAACTAACACTTATTTCTTATAAACAAATACTCTTCTTAACGAATATTTCTCTTTATCGTCATCAGCCGGAGGATAAAATTCTTCGGTTACATTCCCAAATTGATCATATTTAAATTCTTTGACAAACTTATATCCATCGGTGCTAATTCTTATTATCTTGATAATATTACCCTTAGAGTCGTAATTATATTTATATGTTACCGCACTATATTCTCCTTTGCTTTGGACTTTTACATCATCTTTACTTCGACCGTCTTTATCGCTTAAATTCTGTTCACTGTTTACTTCGGCTGATATTTCAGCTGAGCGGACAGCACTTTCTATGATTTTATTCCCTTTATCATCATTTTTGAAATATGTTGTGCCTTTACTGTATTGATTTGAATCAATTCTGACTTCATGAGTTTCCTCGATCAGGAAATTGTTCTTATCATATTTGTACGAACCCCTTTGCCAAACCTCACCTTTAGATACAAGCAATGAAGTATCACCAATCTTATTTGATTTCTCATCGTATGCATAAGTTACCTTGAACTTAGGTTTAACGTTCTCATCGAAAGATATCTCTTCAATCGGTAAATTCCTTGAATCGTATTTTAATGTCATTTTATACTTATTTGACATTTTGTTTTGTTCATAAGAAATTACCTCAACCATATTTCCCTTATCATCGAAATTCCGGGTTTCGTTGATTTCTCCTGATTTATTCACTATCTTCCCGGCTTTGTACCGATATTCGGTCGTAGTACAGCTTTTGAATCCGCCTTTTACCTGTGGCTCGTATGGTTTAGCAAAACTATAATACTGACCGGCTAATAAAAAGCCGATAATCAAAAATGCAATAAGTTTCTTTTTCATTTTATCCTCCGTAAATAGTATATATATCAATGTCTTAGAAATCTTATTTCTTAATTATTAATTCTTAATTCTTAATTCTCAATTCCCTAAATCCCTCTTCTTTAATTCCTCTGGTTGTGAGTACAAGCTCACGAATTTCATCAGGCAATTGCTCATTCTGCCAGTTACGTTCAGCTTCTATGGATTTACCTGCACGATTCACGGCTATCAGTGCATAAATAGCAGCACCTAACGAATGGTCAGCCATGTGCGCTGTGGCAACGGCATGACCACAAGCACGTGCAACAGCTATCGGTAACGGATTATCAGAAGCCCTTGCAGCAGCGTGATCATTCACCGAAGCGTTTCTGGCGTCGCCGACTGAAACCTCTCCACGCACCCATGCCAGTGCAATACGTAAAGCATAGATCAGCCGTTCGTCAATCTCATCTCCCAAAAGAGGCAGAACATGCTTGGCGCAGTCATGAGCCCATTTCATCAATAAACGATGATGCTCCTTACTCAGAAGCCCGCCCCGATGAATCGCAATGAAACGCTTATCTCGCATAATGATCATTTTGTGAGTTCCATGTGAACTGAATGAATCAAATGTAATCTATTTCTATTATACCAAAATTTAAGTTAATCCTTAGCTTTTAATGCTTTCTCAATATTTCTATCCGGTACTAACCACATTATTGCAACAATAATATAGATACTGAATGAGATATAAGGTTCGACATAAGCCAGAGGTATTGAAGCAAGATAAGCAATAGTCGATATATTTCCCTTTTGATTCATAAACTTATAAGCTAATTTTAATGATTCGATATCGTGTGTGTTCCTCTCAACAGATTTCTGTAGAATTGAATATGATGCTCCGCTGAGGAATAGAACTATACCGTATAATGCCATAGGATTTGACTTAAACTCATTTTCACCCATCCAACCTGTAGCAAACGGCACCATTGACAGCCAGAAAAGTAAGTTAAGATTTGCTAAAATCATTTTTGAAGTTACCTGCCTGACTGATTGGAGCATGTGGTGGTGATTACCCCAATAAATGCCAATATAGGCAAAGCTCAGTCCATAGCTAATAAATATCGGAATCAAAGGTTTTAATACAAACCAATCACTACCATGAGGAATTTTAATTTCCAGCACCATGATTGTAATAATGATGGCTAATACTCCATCGCTGAAAGCTTCTAATCTATTTTTATTCATTGTCTTTTTTGAACCACTATTTCAGATAAATAAATATTTCAAAATCATTTGCCATTTCAGCAAAAGGCTAAGATGCATCCGCTAAGCAGTTCTTCTCGAAGAAATGCAATAAAACGCTAATCAAGCATAGAACATAACGCTATCCATTTGATTACGATTTTTCCCAGATTAAATTTTAGTAGGATTTACAGGACACTCCCATGGAGCTTAGTCATTAAATGCAAAAATTCTTTTCTACACACAGGTCATTCCTACGGAACTAAAATTCATACATTGTTATAGAAGTTATTCATTCAAACCGAGCATTCCCAGGAACTAATGCTTAGCTCCATCGGAGCGAACTGTTTGTAGTAAACGATTCTAACCTACTAAGGAAGCTCCATAGGAGCGTCCTTTTAAACTTCTAAATCTTAACAAATTTCAAAACCTTATCTTTAACCCGAATATAATACACACCCGGAGAAAGACCGCTTACATCCAATTGAATGTAATCCTGTAATGTCTGATAATTCGTATTCATAAGATCAGCAACTTCAATACCTGAAGAATTTGTGATCGATATTGATTTGATTGGTGAATTCGTTATTGAGTATGAAATATTCAATAAATTTGTTGTAGGATTCGGATAGCATGATAGCAATGATTCATTATTTTTTTCTTCTGAAACTGAAACAAGAGTCTTCCAAACAACTTCAATTTTATAGCCAAACATAGAGTATGAGTTACCCATATCAGATATAAAAGATAAATACCAATTTTTATTAGCCCAGTTACCGGCATCTTTTATTTCATATTGAACCGTTTCTACATTAGCTTTAGCGTCATAAGTCCAGTTATAGCGGGTATAATCCACCCACTTGCCGGTTGTATCCCAGTTTTCAGTTAGATTTGTTTGCCATTTCCCGTTTGAATGGTAAGTATTACTGTAACGATTAGCATTAATCCATTTTCCACCCAGCCAGTTTTCAACTATTTCTGTCAGCTTTTTATTATCGGCGGCATAAGTACTGGTTCTTCTCGAAAGACCTACCCATTGATCCTTTGACCAATTTTCCATGAGCCATGTCAATGCATTCCAATTAGCGTCATAAGTGAAGCTATAGCGGCTGTAATTAACCCATTTACCTGTGGTATCCCATTTTTCAGCAAGTTCTGTATCAACTTTGTTGCCTGTTTTGTATGTGAATGTCGAGCGAGTATTGTTCAACCACTGACCAGTGCTCCATTTTTCTGATAAATTCGTCAACCTTATACCGTTTCCATCATAAGTAGAACTGGAGCGAGTTGTATTTACCCACTGTCCGTTTTCCCACTTCTCTGCCAAATCACTAAGCATTTTTCCGTTGGAATTATAAGTGGATGTGTTGCGGTTAGAATTCACCCACTGTCCGGACGTCCAATTCTCCATTAAATACGTCAGTCTGTTCCCATCTGAGTTGAAGGTGGATGTAGTGCGGCTGATATTTGTCCATTGACCGGATACCCAATTTTCGGTTAAAAATGTAAGTCTGTTTCCTTTTGAATCGTAGGTGGCGGTAGTCCGATTAGTATTTACCCACTGACTATTATTAAACGCTTCTGTTAGATCAGTAAGCTTATAGCCTTTTTCATCATAAGTATAGGTGTGTCGCTCTTCTATTCCACCCTCTTTGTGTACTTTTATACTTTCAACAAGAGAAATTTCTCCTTGAATCTGTTCGTCATTCTTGTCAAAGGCTTCTAAGCTGTTAGTCGATAATACGATTAGAAATAAAGCTATAATTGTAGTAAATGTTTTCATTATAAACCTTGTAAGTCTTAAATAATAATGTTGTTTAATTGCAATTCAGAAAATAAATACAGGAAGATCTTAGTTGTTATGATAATTTTACCAAACTGTTTTAATTTCATAATACACAAAATTTTTGTCGCTCGAAATAACCGGTAGGTTTTCAATAATTGCTTGAGAAATAATTAATCTGTCAAATGGGTCTTTGTGATGAAACGGCAAATCAGCAACTTTTATTAAGTGCTCTGAAGTTATGTCCAGAATATTAAAATTCATATTAATAATTTCTTGAATAATATTTTTTAATTCAAAAGGAAGGATTAGCTTTTTTATACTTATTTTAATTGCTATTTCCCAGATTGAAATTGAACTAACAATAATTTCATTTGTTGTGTCTTTTAGAAATCGATCAATATTCTTTGGTATTTTTGAAGAATCAATAAACAACCAGATGAGAATTTGAGTATCAATCAAATATCTCATGGCATATACTCTTTAAATTCTTCCAATGGCTCGTTAAAATCATCAGACATCCATCCTTGACCATTATATTTGCCAAATACACGCTCCTTTTGGGGTTCGATTGATTTCTGTATATCAATTATTAGTTTTTTCTTTTCCTCATTCGGCAGAAGAAAAACCAGATTAAGAATCTGTTTGTAACCAATTGTTATTTGAGTTTGCATTAAATCAATCCTTTTACAAAATTATACTATAGTAATTGACGCATACTAAAAAATATTATTTAAATGGTTCTCCTTGAATAAATTTCTTACTTTTCTTAGCCGAAGTTCTGCTTTCTACTTCGAAACTTGACTTATTGATGTTAATTATTTTAAATTCAAGTGTTTTACCATCAAGAGAATTTCTTGAGTCTCGCTGTATTGTATAGAAATTTATTTTATAATTGTATTTAGCTTCTAATTCAACTGATGAAGTATAATAGTAATCATTCGATGCGAATCTTGTAAATGAAGTTTTTATTAAATAAGCTTGTGGCGACTTTTTTAGCTTTTTTATAATATGTCCTGAGTAATCACTAGTATCGATGCTAATAATATTATAGAGAGTATCGAGAATAGTAATAATACTAAATGGAATTGATTTTTTTGTATAAGTGTTTATAACATTAATTTCGAAATTAACAGAATCATTATCCGGATTTGTGCTATCTAATGTATTGAAAATAAACGGTTTCTCATATTGTCTGATATTGAAATTTAACTGCAATAAGTCGTCATTTATCAGATAAATACCTTGATTGTTATAACCGGATTCTTCGCCATCAGACGCAAAAAAATATTGAAAATGAACGCTATCATCAAAAGTAATGGTTTCAGTGAAGAAAAGATCACTATACCAATATGTTCCCTTTAGAAAATGAATATTTTCAGTACAACCACATAATATGAAAAGAAGGAAAAACATGAAATTCTTGATATTGATGATTATTTTCATGCTTCTAGTTTAATATTTAATAATCGAAAGAGATACGGATTTGGATAAATATTATTATTGATTTCTTCTTGTTGTTTCCAGCAAGTCAAGCGAATCAATTTGCTGTTGAGCAAGGAATTCATTTATATCGCCGAGGTATTCTTTTATCTGACCTTTTTTGAACTCGAGTGTCTTGGTTGTAAGTCCTTGCAGGAAGTCTCTATCGTGCGATACGACTATCATAGCTCCTTTGAAGTCCATGAGGGCATTCTTCAGCACATCCTTCGAAAGCATGTCGAAGTGATTTGTTGGCTCATCGAGTATCAATACATTTATCGGCTGGAAGAGCATCTTGCAGATACTCAGACGTGATTTCTCCCCACCTGACAGCACTCCTACTTTCTTATCGACCGAGGAACCGCTGAACAAAAATCCTCCTAACATGGAACGGATTTTCTTTCTAATATCTCCCTGAGCGACTCTGTCAATCGTTTCGAAGACGGTTGCATCCGGATCGAGTGATTCAGCCTGATGCTGAGAGAAATAACCAAGATGTAGGTTTGTACCGAATTCCACATCTCCGGTATAGTCCAATATCCCTGCTAAAACTTTGGATAATGTAGATTTACCTTCGCCATTCTTACCGACAAAGCAAACCTTTTCGCCGCGCTCCAGAGAGAAATTAACATTGTTCAGAATCAGTTTTTCATCATATCTTTTGCATAAATCTTTAGTTTCAAATATCAATCTCGATGAGCGTGGTGGTTCAGCGAATGTGAATCGCATTTTAGATAAATCTTCTTCTTCGACTTCGATAATGTCCATTTTTTCCAATTGCTTAACCTTGGACTGAGTACGGGAAGCAAAAGATGCTTTTGCCTTGAATCTATCGATAAATTTTTCCTGCTGAGCAATAAGCTTCTGCTGATTGTTGTAGGCTGCAAGCTGAAGTTCCTTATGTGAGGCTCTTTCGGCAACAAATCTGGAATAGGGATAGGGCAGATCATAAATTTTACCTAGTGAGAACTCTATTGTACGATTGGTGATATTATCGAGGAACCGTCTATCGTGAGATACAATCATTATTGCACCGGGATAAGTCTTTAGGAATACTTCCAGCCAGCGGATAGATTCGATATCGAGATGATTTGTCGGCTCATCGAGAAGAATACAATCATTACGTGTCAGAAGAATCTTAGCAAGATAAACACGCATTTGCCAGCCACCGCTGAATTCGTTCATTCCTCTCGTGAAATCACTACGATCAAAACCCAGACCAATCAGCACTTTTTCGATTTCGGCTTCGATGGACTGTCCACCCATGTGATGATATACCTCACTCGCATCGGTGAGATTCTCGATGATCTTCATATATTCATCGGATTCATAGTCGGTGCGCTCTTCGAGCTCTTTGGAGTAACGTTCAATATCAGCTTCCAGCCTTTTCAGATCTTCCAGAGCACTTTCGGCTTCTTCGTAGATTGGTTTGGTGGAATCAGTCTTGATTTCCTGAGGTAAATATCCGATTTTATATCCGTTTGGCATAGAAACTTTTCCGCTTTCGGGAGACTCCAAACCGCATATAAGTTTCAGCATTGTGGACTTCCCCGTACCGTTGCGACCGATCAGACCAATTCTGTGATCTTCGCTAACAGAGATAGAAACATTGTCAAATAAATACCGCCCGCCAAAGTGAATGGATATATTTTGTACATTCAGCATAATTCGTTTTTTCAGATTTGTGACATTAAAAAGCTACAAAAATAAGCAATTTTTGGGGAATAAGGGGAAGAAAATGATTTTTTTCTACAAACAGTCCGTTCCTACGGAACTACAACTAATTCCCAGCTCCAGCGGAGCTGCTGTTTGTAGGAATGAAATGTAAAAAGTATTGCAGCTCCATAGGAGCGACCTATATGACAAAAAATGTGGCTCTACAAAAAATAATTTCTTGAGGAATTTAGTGAAATTCAATATTGTTTTTATGATTTCCTCAACAGAGGGTCTCTGTCAGCTCTACTGATAATAAACCTATTTATGTCAGAATCTGACATTCCTGAGAACCTTTATTGAGCTTAAACTTAATATCTTGATGTATTTTATAGCACATATTTCTTTTTTATCTTTTATTTTTTTTAAATATTTTTTTCAGAATTTCTTCTCTGTTTTCTTTATTGTTTTCCAAATTTGTTATATCTAACTCTGTTACCTTTGTCCATCCAAAGTAATAATCGTACAACCAAATAATTGATGATTTTGGGACTTTACCTATATGGATACATCCTTCGCCATTTTTGGAGTTTACATAATCTAATGCATAATCAAAATTTATTATTTTAACACCTTTGGGATAAGTATTTTTTTTTGGTTCTAATGTTACATTCCAATAATTCTGATAATGTTTTATTTGTTCGTCAAATCTAATTACTTTATTTGTTAAATATCTATAATAACTTACTAATATTATACCAGACATATCATCAGGATGATTGATCCCTTTCGAGTTAAAATGGCTTCTTAACCTGGAATTATTAGTGCGAATCCATATATTTCTAATTGTCAAACCTAAACCAAAGTGAGATTCAGCTGAAAATCGACTCTCTGTTTTATTTTTAATACTTTTTTTGGTACTATCAGACAGTAATTTATCTAATTCATTGAAACAATCGTCTAGGTCTTTAGGAATATATGGTGCAATATTCTCTTCTTGTGAAGGTGGTGAAGGTGGTGGAGGTGCTTGCTCAAATTCTTGTTGTTTACACCCTATTATATTAAGAGCGATCCAAAGTATAAATATAGTTTTAAATGTCATCTTCTTCCCACTTAATATTTCTCAGGGGTTAGTTGGTTATCCTATTGCATATCTCTTTAACAAAAATTCCCAGAACATTGGCTCTTTGCCAGCTCTGCTGATATTAATAGTATTCAGTCTATTAATATCAAAATTACTTCATTTTATCCTTCGGTTTCTTTAGTGTTTAACTGTTTAATTCTGCTCTGATCATTTAAAAATTGCTTAGCAATTAATGTGGTCACTACTTTTTTCCCGGTTTTTGCTTCTAATTCTTTTCTGGCAACTTTAGCTACATTACCTCCCTGCATAGCTACTATTTTACTTTCTTCAAAGGTTTCAGGATTCACTGAAGCAGAAATATCTTTTGTGGAAGCCTCTGCCAACATATTCAAAATGAGTTCTGTATTGGTCATATTATCACGAAGATTTTCCTTTTTCAATCCCTTCAATATCTTATATTCTTTTGTTGTTTTGTCTGACCATGTTTTTGTAATAATATCGGTAAGCGTAGCAAACTGAACTCCTTCCTTCAATCCACGGTTCTTCCATTCATCAGTAAGTTCCTTACGGATTTCGATACTTTTCAGACGTTGGTTGATCCAATTTTCGGAATAGCCCAACTGCAAATATTCTTTCAGAGCTCTGTCGATTGTCAATTCCGGATCCTGCATTTCATCTAATCGTTCCGCAGCAACTCGAGCAAGCCAAATTTTAAATGGTTCAGCTTTAGGCGATGGAATAGATTGAATCAAACGGAATAACTGTTCAGCATCGGCAACATCGGTCATCCTCATTTTATCGTCTGGTGCTCTCATTTTCAAACCGTGACAGTTTGTCACGGTTTCGTTTCCTTCAGCTTTTAATCTTTGTTTCAGCTTTCTCCAATAAGCTGTCGGATCAACGCTCTCAGTCAATACTGCAATAACATCAACAATGGAAATATACCATTTCTCTTGTTCTTCATCCCAAACAGAACGAACTTTTTTTTCTTCAAATAGTTTTATTGCTTCTTGTTTCATGCTTTTTTATATTTAGTAACAAAATTAATCTTTATTAGCTCTGCTTATATTAATCTTATTTCTGTCTGAGATTAATCATAGCTTTTTGATTAAATTCTTACTCGAATATCCCGCTATATTATTTCAATTTTCTATTTATTTAATCAATTTACAGATCGCTCCTATGGAGCTAACGAGTCGGACAAAAAATGTGTTTCTACAAACAGGCCGTTCCTACGGAACGGGTACAACAATAATCTTTTTAATGATTTTGATATAGCTCTTTTTTTCTGAAATCGCTGCTTCATTATTTATTAAAATTTTTATTATCAAATTTCGTTATAATTATTAAGTTTATTTTAAATTAATTATTAAATTTATGACTTTCAATAATTATAAAATAATGCTTAGGCCTGAACCTGAGGGTGGTTTCACCGTCGTTGTACCATCATTGCCCGGTTGTATAACTTATGGTTCTACTTTGAGCGAAGCAAAAGAAATGGCAAAAGAAGCAATAGAATTATATTTAGAAAGCCTCACTGCTCATAACGAAAGTATTCCAAATGACAATGATACATTTGAGTATAACCTAATGATAGAAACTTATGCCTAAGTTACCTGCTTTGACACCTTCCGATATAATTAAAATACTTCTGAAAAATGGTTTTGTTATTGATAGAATTTGAGGAAGCCATCATATCCTGTTGAATGAAAACACCAATGTAAGAGTTGTTGTGCCTATGCATAAAAAAGATTTGCCAAAAGGAACACTCCACGAAATAA
Source organism: uncultured Hyphomicrobiales bacterium (assembly GCA_964464375.1). Taxonomy (GTDB): domain Bacteria; phylum Bacteroidota; class Ignavibacteria; order Kapaibacteriales; family UBA2268; genus CAIOZA01. The sequence continues at coordinate 43,636 of CAYXFU010000004.1, read as the reverse complement.
TAAAACAATCTGGAATGTCTATTGAAGATTTTGCTTAGTTCTGTAAGTTGTTACTTATCCCATACAAACCATCTAACCAAATTAGGAAAAAAATAAAAAGAGCCACTTGTTTTTCAACAAATGGCTCTTTTAGTAAGATATGCCAAATTATCTTATAACAACAAAACTCTTTGTTATTACTTTGTCTACACTTTTAAATTTACAATAATATACTCCTGATGCAAACTCACTAATTGGAATATTAATTGTTCTTTGTCCGGATAATTCCATTTGATCAAATCTTCTGACTTCGATACCTAAAGAATTAGTGATGCTAATGTTCATTCCTGTAAAATCTTCATTTGTTATAGAAATATTTACAGAAGTGTTCGCCGGATTAGGAGATATTTCTATCGAATTATTAACAGATATTGATTCAATTCCGCTTGGAGCAGAGATTTTCTGTTTAAAAATATTATTATATGAGGGCGAGAGCCAAAGATACCCATCATTTGTGAATGCAAAACCATTCACTCCATTGACGTAACTAGTCTTTAACCCAACTGTATCTGAAGTCCAGGTAGATCCAAAATCAGAAGATTTATAGATGTTTGGCTTGGTATTGAATTTTTCAGAACCAGCTGCGAACCAAATATTTGTTCCATTAATAAAGTATGCTTGAGGATAAAAGTAATTTCCGGCAAGATCCTTCTTTTTTGCTAAAGAACTTACATCTACTTCGGTCCAATTTTCTGCATTATCATCACTATAGAAAAGTGTACTTGGTTGAGCGAATGCCTTGTAGGCAAACATATACAGCCTACTTCCCGCTACAAACAGTTTTCCGCCAAATCCCGTAAAACCATTATTTTTAGGAAAATACCAAGATGAACCACCATTTACAGTATAATAAATCTTACTGCCCGCAGCAAATAAAGTATCACCTTTAGCTATAACAGAAAAAGGCTGATTTGCACCATTATTCAATGTCGTGTCAAAAACAAAAGGAGTATCGAATGATTTAATAGAGTGTGGAACAGGCTGATCCCATTTAACATAAAGCCAGTGACCCCATGCATAAATATCAGAAACTACCGGCATTCCGTTCCAACCCAAAGCATGACCGGGTGCACCAAGGGTATCAACCAGCCAATTTACTCCTTTATCCACAGAATAAATTGGAGCACCATTGCCGGTTCCAAAATTCAAACCTGCATAAATCCTACCTGAAGCAGCGGTCATTTTTCTTACATGTGGATTTGCCCCTCCAATTGAGTCCTTGGGATCACTCCAGGTCAATCCATTATCAGAAGAAATCTGAAAGTGATTCTGTTCATTCCATAAATACAGATCCCCATTATAAAAATAAATAGCACCATTTCCATTCAGGTCTAGCGATTGTGCTCTGCCGCCATCCAACCATTGCGAAATAGCTGATGTTGAGAATATAGCAAGAAAGTAAAGTAGTAGAATTGCTTTTTTCATAAGTTCCTTAAATTATATTAAGAATTAATTTTATGAAAAAATGAAACGTAGATATTACTTTATTAGTTTAAATTAATATTTTTATTAGCTGAAGTGAAATTTGTATTTTGGAGATAAAATCGTGGTTCTACATGCAGGACGTTCCTACGAAACTCAAACAGCTAGTTTTTACTTTTGCTCTCTTCCTTATCTATTCGTAGTGAAAGTAACATTTCCTTTATCATCGAATAATATCAGCGTTGACTCCGGATGCTTAACTATTTGCCCTCCTTTTGTTCTTATTATAGCTGATCCAAGAACTGCACGCATATTTCCATTTTCATCAAATAGAGTTACCGATGGCTTGAAGTCCAATTCCTTCGAAATTGTGATGTATGGCATTGTCTTCTGATTCTTCGAGTTTACTGTTAGTTTCTGCTGAATTCCGAGCATGAATTTATTTGCCTGTAAGGACAGAACTTCGGATGTTAGCGAATCTTTCTTATTCTCAATCATCAATCCGGGATTTGGATTGTTGAACAAAGATATGAATTTATCTGACTTTTCTGTTTTATTTCCCAAAGTAACGGCATAAGGGCTCATCTCGAGGGATTTACCATTATCCGTTATTAATATTTTTCCTAGATTCATCTTCAATACCATATCGGTTACTTCTCGTTCAGCACGAGGATCTTCATATCTATCGAAACCAAAGTAACCCAGAACGCCTGACTCCGGATCGCGGACGACAAACTTCTCTGCTTCTATCACCTTTGGAATCGCTGTTTTCATCTGAAAACCAATGAAGCCCATGGAAAGAATGAGAGTAATCATCAGGTAGAAAGTAATTTTGAAGCGTCTGTTCTTCGATTCGAGCTTATCGAGTCTTCTGTTAATGTCATTAATATCCATGATTTTCCCTCTAATATAAGTTGTTTAATTAATTCTTTTTTGGACAAACAAGGATGTTTGTCCTACTTTTCGTAGGTTAAGCATCCTGCTTGACCAAACTCTCTTGCAATCAATTATTATACTTCGCAAATTCTATCTTTTTGGAACAAACGGATGTTTGTCCTACTATTCATAGGTCGGGCATCCTGCTTGACCAATTCGTAATTTCTATATGTAGTTTCATATCTATATTAAAAAGGATTATCCTCTTTCTTATTGTGTCATGGCAATTTTTGAATTTTCTATTCGTTGATATATTATTATAGTAATTAGAAAAAAACTCAGGTTTATTATGGTTGACGAAAAGACAATTAGCACGACTAAATCAAGACTGGAAGAGATTGACAAAGAACTTGCTGACCTCCGAGAGGTTCAGTTTACACTCAAAAGCCGCTGGGAAGTTGAAAAGAAAATTATTCATGAGATCCAGAGCTATAAGGCAGAAATTGAGAATAAGAAAGTACAGGCTGATGAATTTGAGCGTCAGGGAAATCTAGGTAAGGTTGCAGAGCTACGCTACGGCACTATACTTGAACTAAATAAAAAATTAAAATCAGCAAACGAAAAGCTTGTTGAAATTCAGGCAAATGGCAAGCTTTTGAAGGAGGAAGTTGATTCCGAAGATATAGCCGAAGTTGTGTCGAAGTGGACAGGGATACCAGTAAACAGAATGCTGGAGACTGAGCGTACAAAACTCATCTCGATGGAAGACAGGCTTCATCAAAGAGTTATCGGACAGGAAGAAGCTGTAACCGCAATTTCGAATGCAATACGCAGAACCCGTGCTGGACTTCAGGACGCAAACCGTCCAATCGGATCATTTATATTTCTAGGAACGACTGGCGTTGGCAAAACTGAAATGGCTCGAGCACTTGCTGAATTCCTCTTCGATGAGGAGAATTCTCTCGTTAGGATAGATATGAGTGAATATATGGAGAAATTCTCGGTATCTAGATTGATTGGTGCGCCTCCCGGGTATATCGGTTACGAAGAAGGCGGGCAGTTGACCGAAGCAATACGTAGAAAGCCATATTCGGTGATTCTTCTCGATGAGATAGAAAAAGCAAATCCCGAAGTTTTCAACGTTCTGCTCCAGGTACTCGACGAAGGGCATCTGACCGACAGCAAGGGCAGGAAAGTCAATTTCAAGAATACCATTATTATAATGACATCCAATCTGGGTACTGATATAATCCAGGAGAAAATATCTGAGATCAACGAAGAGAACCGTGACGAGATGATCTCGAAGATGCGATACAGCATTCTAAATCTGCTGAAACAGAAGATGCGTCCCGAATTTCTGAACAGAATAGATGAGATTATTTTATTCAAGCCCCTCACAAAAACAGATATACTCAGTATCGCCCACTTACAGCTTGAAATCCTAAAGTCGAAGATAAGCCACTTGGGAATAACACTGGAATTTACTGACGATGCACTGGATTGGCTTGCTTCATTGGGCTACGACATTCATTACGGTGCCAGACCACTCAAGAGAACGATACAGAAGAATATTTCTGATCCTCTTGCCATGCTTCTCCTCGAATCAAAATATGTATCAGGAGATAAAATTCTAATCGATGCAGGTCCCGACGGCGGTTTCAAATTCAACAAAGCATAGAAAAAGAGGAGAATACCAACTTGACCGAAGATGACATCAAGATTGTGAAGGGAGTATAATGGAAGTTAATCAAACATCTGAAATAATTATCTATACTACGCCAAAGGGCAAAGTTAGTGTTGAAGTTATCTTTAACGATGAAACTTTTTGGCTTAGCCAGAAGGCTATGGCTCAGCTATTTGGAGTTGAAGTTCCCGCGATAAGCAAGCATTTAAAAAACATCTTTGAATCGGGTGAGTTGGAAGAAAAGTCAGTTATTTCCAAAATGGAAACAACTGCAAACGATGGTAAAAATTATCTTACCTCGTTTTATAGCCTTGATGCTATCATTGCAGTTGGTTATCGTGTAAATAGCTACAATGCTACTCAGTTTCGTATTTGGGCTACTCAAACTCTGAAAGAATTCATTATCAAAGGCTTTGTTCTTGATGACGAAAGACTAAAACAAGGTAAGAAATTTGGTAAGGATTACTTTGATGAGCTACTTGAACGTATTCGTGAGATTCGTGCCAGTGAACGTAGGTTTTATCAGAAAATTACTGATATTTATACTCTGTCGATAGATTACAACAAAGATGCAGCAATCACACAAGATTTTTTCGCAACGGTACAAAACAAACTTCATTGGGCTATAACCGGTCAAACTGCTTCTGAAATTATTTATAAAAATTCTGATGCCACGAAAATCTTTATGGGACTAACAACATGGAAGAATGCTCCTGAAGGCAAAATTCTTAAGTCAGATGTTTCGATTGCGAAAAACTACTTAAATGAACAGCATATTAAAGAATTAAATAGAATTGTCTCAGCCTTCCTTGATTTAGCAGAAAATCGCGCTGAACGCAATATTATAATGAAAATGGAGGATTGGGTGATTTTTATCAACCAATTTTTGGAATTATCAAACTATCCGATATTGCAGGACAAAGGTAAGGTTTCAGCATTAGAAGCAAAATTAAAAGCAGGTGCAGAATATGAGAAGTTTAGAGAGCTTCAGGATAAAAATTACGTGTCAGATTTTGATATAGAAGTTAGTAGATTAAAAGGTAAAGATTGATAAATGGTATTTAAAATTAAAATCGACAAATTAGTTTATCAGCTCCATGACTTGACCGAAGATGACATCAAGATTGTGAAGGGAGTATAATGGAAGTTAATCAAAACAAAAGCGAAATAGTTATCTACGAAAATCCAGAAGGCAACATCAAAATAGATGTTACACTGAACAATGAAACCGTATGGCTTACTCAAGAACAAATGGCAATGCTCTTTGGCAAAGCCCGATCAACAGTTACAGAACATATTCAAAATGTGTTTAAGGAAGGTGAATTAGACGAAAAAGTGGTTTGTCGGGAATTCCGACATACCACTCAACACGGTGCAATTCAAGGCAAAACACAGGAAGTAGTAGTGAAATATTACAACCTTGATGTAATTATTTCAGTAGGCTATCGGGTAAAATCTCAACAAGGTACTCAGTTCAGAATATGGGCTACACAAAGGTTGCGGGATTATATAGTCAAAGGCTTTGCTCTAAATGACGAGCGTTTCAGATCCGGAAGTTCCATGAATTATTTCAACGAATTACAGGAACGATTACGTGAAATCCGTTTGTCAGAACGATTTTTCTACCAAAAAATTAAAGACATCTATACAACAAGTGTTGATTATAGCTCATCTGACGAGAAAACTATTGAATTTTTTAAAATTGTCCAGAATAAATTGCTGTGGGCTATTAGTCAACAAACAGCGGCTGAACTCATTTACCGACGAGTTGAATCTGGATTGCCATTATTAGGAATGCAGTCGTATGACAAAATGATTGACCAAACATGATAATAAAAAAAAGACTGAATACTCAGTCTTTTTATGAAATCTTCCCAAAAGTAAGATTATTTTATTTTTCGTTGAAAATCGCTGATTCTTTTACGTTACCGTATCCCTGGATAAAGATTTCTGATTGCTCAGGACTTGATGTCTTAACTTTAACTGAACAAGAAAAATACCCTGCTTTGGTTGGTTTGTATTTTGCAGAAACTTCAATTTCCTGACCCGGAGCTATTTCCATACCATTCTTAACGTTTGTGATAAGATCAACCGGCTGAATTTCCAGATCTGATAATTTAACAACTTTATCTGTGTTATTCTTTACTTTCAATGCAGAAATAGCTTCTGTTCCGACTTTCATTTCATTGAATGTGAAATATGTTGTAGGCAATATTTGTAAAGGATAATGAATCGTTGCTTTTAAATATAGAATTTTATTTGGATTAGCAGGATCATTCGATGTTATTCTGACTGTTTTCATAACGTCAGGAGCACCGGCTGAAATATTAAGAGTGATGGCTAATGTAGTAGTGTCACCCGGAGCAAGAGTTTGTTTGCCGAGAGGTGCGTTGGTACAACCGCAAGCAGGTTTTACTTCAGATATATTCAAAGTGTCATCACCTGTGTTTTTGATAATTAAAGTAGTTTTTAATGGACTTTCTTTAATTGTAACTTTACCCCAATCATAAGTGTCTCCACCTTCGATAATCAAGACTGGGTGTTTTCCGGTAATAACCGGTTTACCGTCATTCGTCTGCTGTGCATTGCAATGCAGCATTGTAAATGCGAAAATTGCAATTAGAATCATTAATAAACGATTCATTATATCCTCCAAAATTTAAAAAATTATTAGTTTGTTTAACGATACAAATTTCAGAAAAGTGTATGAAACTAAAATGAAAAACCGTTATTATAACGAAATAAAAGACAAAATGTTACGAAGCTTTAGAAAAAATCCATCTTATCGTATAAATTTATTATTTTTGTTTAGTTTGTAACTTTTCTATCTTAAAAGCTATATTAATTATAGAAAATTAACACACAATGAATAACGTCATTGATTCAGTGGATTTTTCATTTTTAAAAATTTTAATAAACAGGTATGAGAATTTCTCTACTAAGTAAATACATCCTTCTTCTGGTCATCCTTTCTGCCACTCAACTATTGGCTCAGAAAGATGTGATTATTTTCAATGAATATACTTCCAGAGATACTGTTGACATGGGCATGTGCATGCCCGGTGATAGTTTGATAACGAGTTTTATACTTAAGAATCAAACGTCAAAAAATTTAATGATGGTGGGATTTATGCCTTCATTTGGTACATTATTGGCTCCTGGGCATCCGGATGAATTTAGAGAATTCGCAGCTCTTAAGAATACATTTCCATTTAATCTTTCTGCCAACAATACCAGTAGATTTTTTATAAAATACTCCGCTGATCTCAGTCTTCTTTACCCGTATCAACCAAGAAAGAACACTTTTTTGTTAAGACTTGGTTTGTTTGATCCAAAAATATTTGACCCCGATCTTAATCCACCTGCGGATACTAATGACTTGGTTGGTTTTAAGGAATTTATTGTTATTGCCCGCAAGACTATTCATAATATTGACGTATTCGAGCAAGAAATGAAATATGATTCTGTTTATATTAATCCTGTTGATACATTACGTAAACAACTTATAATTCAGAATTCCTGGTCAAGAGATCTCCGGATTGATTCAACTAAATTCTATAGATCACCTAATGCTGAGATAACCACAGATATTAATCCGATGCCGCTAAAGATATCACGATATCAAACAACCGGTTTTCAGAAAATTTGGAATTTCGCCTACTATCCTACTAGATGGGGTTTAGACGAATCTACTTTCATAATTTATTACAATCCAAATCCAACTGTAAACCCCGATTCCCTGGATATAAGACAAACACTTGTTAATGGTGTTGGTGTCGAACAATTCCTGAAGATCACAAATGTAGATTCAGCTGACTTTACATTCAACAGCATTAATTTCGGTGATCTTGATGTTGGTGATTCTAAAACAGTACAGGCAGAATTTCAACTTTTAGGTAATATTCCATTCGGTGCTTTATCAATGAGAATCCTTCAGATAGATTCGGATAAACCTGCAGAAGGATATGAACTAATTCGAAAATTCAAGACTGACAGACATCTTCAACCATCAGAAAATGACACTATTATTGTACGATTCAATCCTATGAAAGCTGATACTTTCAGAGCCAGACTAGTTTTCGAAAGCGACATTTCAAAACGTAAGATCTGGGGAGCTCCCGATAGTGTACGCTTCAGAACAATCTTTCTGAGCGGAGCAGGCAGACAGGCAGAAATTGCATCTCTTCCTGACACAATTGATTTTGGGAATATAATCGTGAATGAAGGCGGGGATTGTCCGACCAAACGCGATTCTAATGTTACAATTAGTAATGTTGGTAATCTGGAACTACAGAATCAGTTTCAGATAAAACCGGACAATAATGACAATCCATTCAAAGTTGAGCAACAATTTCTGAATGTTTCAGGAAAATCCTCGAAATATCTCAAAGTCATCTTCGATCAAATCGCTAATGAAGCACGGGATTATGAGGCTTATCTTTACATTTACTCTAATTCTCCTCCGAATAAAGATACATTAAAAATTGTGCTGAGAGCAAGAGGAATATATCCGGATACAATGGATATAAAATTCCCGGGTGAAGTCAGGAACATGCCCGGACGTAGAATAGTTCTACCAATATTGATAGATAAAAAGAAGATTTCTGTTGCCAAAATATTCACTGATACTCTTACTTACAATCCAACACTTCTTGACTTCTACAGAGTCAACCATATTGGAACTGCATCTGAGTTAGCTGAGAAAATTGACGTGCAGCAGAATATTGAACAAGGATATTTGGCAGTGATGATTCAGACTCGCGGAACAGAACGATTTTTGAAGAGTGACACTCTGATTCTTCTTGAGTTTGATACCTATTTAGGTGATAATATAACAACTCCTATTCATTTTATGAATCCCAAACTAGGCGATGGTATTTGTCAGCGAGTTTTGACACTCAATAGAATAGACGGGAAATTTACTCTTGACTCTGTCTGTGGCCTGGATATGAAAGTTGGCAGGCATAGCAACAGCAGATTCAAACTGCTTGCACCGAATCCTAACCCAATCAAAAACGAACTGAATCTTGAGTTCGAAATGGCTTTCAAAACCAATTCAGAAATAAGATTGTATAATACATTCGGTGAAGTTGTCAAAGTTCTGGTAAACAATGAACTACCCGAAGGCATTTACACCCGAACTTATAATATCGAGAATTTATCCTCTGGTTTGTATTTACTCGAAATGCGAGCAGGTATATTCCATGATGTAAAACAAATTGTGATATCAAAATGAGAAAGATCATTTTCATATTACTCTTTTGCTTTGCAGCTCTGAACCTTTCAGCACAGGGTTTTAACTGGCAATATTCTCCCCGTTTACCGTTCGATTATCCCTTTGTTTTTGCGGGATTATCCGGTGGTGCTGACTATTTCATTCATAAAGGACAGCTCGATCTCAAAGAAGGGAAAGGCGATTGCTGTTCTTTTCGTACAGGAACCGGTATTGGCACAAGTTTTGGTCTTGCCGGAGAGTTCTGGTACACTGGTCTGATTGCTTTCAGTGCTAAGCTTGGTGTAACATTCAATAATGGCACCTTCCTTGCAGACGGACAAGCCACACCATTCACTGAGCAGGGTACTTCTCAGAGAATTCTCGGTCGCGACACTGTTCTATTTCAAAATAAACTCGTATCAAATATTGGCTATCTGAATCTGGAACTCGGTGCTAAATGGAGATTAATGGAATCGCATTTCCACGTCGGTGCTGCGGTTGAAATTGGTTACCTTATCTCAAATACTTTTACTCAGACTGAAAGTGTGGTATCTCCAAGTTGGTGGGTCTATCCTGCGTTGAATACTCAGCAGAGAACAGTTGCATCATGGACAATGACCAATGTCAGCAAAATTAGTTTCTCTCCTAGAATCCGCTTCGGATATGACCTGACATTTGGGCTGGGAATGTATGCAACGCCAATGGTTACATTTGGTTTCCCTCTCCAAAACATCGCAGACACAGGATCATGGCAGACTTGGTACTTCAATATAGGTATCACACTTTACCGTGGTTTACTTTACAGATAAATTTTTCCACATGCTTGTAAATCATCAATGATTTAATATCTTTGAACTTCTTTATAGTTCAATTTAGAATAATCAATTTTAACTGTATGCAAAACTCTCTTCAGGAAGCATTGGCAAAGTATTTCGGGTTTTCTGCCTTCCGTTATGGTCAGGAGGAAATCATTCAGTCAATAATGAATGGCAAAGATACTGTCGTTGTTATCCCCACAGGAGGCGGTAAATCTCTTTGCTATCAGCTCCCGGCTTTGCTCAGCAATGGTACAGCCATAGTAATTTCTCCCCTTATAGCATTGATGAAAGATCAGGTTGATTCTTTATTGAGACGTAATTATCCTGCTTCATTCATTAATAGCACTCTCAACTATTCAGAGATTCAAAACCGAATGAATGCTGCCATTCGCGGTGAATATAAATTACTTTATCTGACTCCCGAACGCCTCGAAAGTGGACAATTCATCGATATACTCAGTAACATCAAACTCTCGTTTCTGGCAATAGATGAAGCTCACTGTATATCAGAATGGGGTCACGACTTCCGTCCTTCTTATCTGAAGATAATGAGTTCCCTCGAAGCACTTCCTCGTATCCCGGTAATCGCTCTGACTGCAACTGCCACACCCGAAGTTCAGGAAGATATTGCTGTATCGCTCAAGATGGTCGATCCGAACAGATTTATCCGTGGATTCGACAGACCAAATCTAAGCTACAAGACAGAAAAATGTGATAATAAATCAGAACGAATAAGCAAAATTCTTAAATCATCGAAAGATAATTGTACTATTATATATTGCGGAACGCGCAAACGAGTTGAACAGACGGCTAAAGATCTTAGGGAGATGAAACATCACATTCTTGCTTATCATGCAGGACTACCAGATGATCAGCGAAAAAGAGTACAGGAAGAGTTTATCTCTACGCCAAATGCCAGTATAGTAGCCACGAATGCATTTGGTATGGGTATAGATAAATCTAATGTCCGTAATGTTATTCATACCGATTACACGGGAACACTCGAAGCTTACTACCAAGAGGCAGGCAGAGCTGGCAGAGACGGAGATCCTGCCGATTGTTACCTTTTGTTTAAACCTGCTGACAGAATGTTGCAGGAGTATTTCATTAAAACTAACTTTCCATCTTATCAGGAGTTGAGATCAGTTTATGAAACATTATACGAAACTGCTCAGGTCAGCATTGGAGCCAGATCCTACAATCCTCTTTATCTAAGTGACAATGAAATAGGAGTAAAAGCAAGCGTTTCATCGAATCTTGTCAAATCTTCGCTAAAATTATTCGAGAATGCCGGAATTCTCTACTCCGGAATGCCCGGAGGGCTCGGACAGATGAAGATTACAGTTGATAAGGATTATCTGTATAATTATTATGAGACTTTAAAAGAATCTGAGCAGAATGTATTAGAATGTCTTCTGCGTTACGTCAGCGGGGAAGCATTCTACAAACCAATTGAATTCGATGAAGCCCGTTTCCTTTCGAAGTTTATGCTCAATGAATCAGCTTTCAGTCAAGCGATTAGAATTTTCTCTTCAGCCGGGATTCTCCATTTCTTTCCTCCGGCATCTGCCAAAGGAATCATGTTTGCTCTCGAAAGAATGAATTTCAAGAATGTTCCGATGAACTTCGAAAAACTTGATCTAAGAAGGGAATTAGCCTATAAAAAACTGGATCTTGTAATTCAATACTCTGAAACTACTCAGTGCAAACGTAACTTCATTCTGGGTTACTTCGGCGAGACTGACATTTCAGGTGTTTGTGGCAAATGTGATTCGTGCAAATCACACTCAAAGATCGACCTTAATTATTCCAGCAAGAATGAATATCTTATCGATTTGTTACTTAATGCCGTTTCAGAGCTGGGAGACAAATTCGGCAAGAATGTTATAATCGATTATCTGCTTGGAAAAAAAGGAAAGATGATTCAGGACTGGAAGCTGTTTAAAGGTAAATTCTATGGTGAAGCTAAGGATAATTCAAAAGCAGAACTTTTATCTGCCCTGGAAATTGCCGAACATAATGGCATGATTTCAATCAAGTCCGGACTGTACCCTATTCTTCAGATAACCAAAAAGGGCGAAACTCATCTCGGAATACTTCCCAAAAGGCTATTCCCCAAAAAGGAAGAGGCTGACCACAACGTTCAATCGGCTTATAAAATTCTTGGTGATCTCCGTAAAGAGCTTGCACAAAAGTTATCATTAGAAACGCGTGGAATAGTGTCAGACAGGACTTTACGTCTGATCGCACGCGAACTTCCTCTTGATAAAGCTTCACTGCTGGCTATAAACGGTGTCAGTCAGGCTTTTGCAGATAATTTCGGGACTTCTTTTCTTAACGCAATCAAAGCGATGACCGCTAGTGAGGATTATCCTATTGAAACAGTTACTGTTTCAAATATCAGACATTTTGAATTGATAACGAACGAGTTCTCCAGACAAACATCACTTACAAATATGGCTAAGATATTAGATATGACTGTTCCCGATCTAGCTAAACTTATTCAGGATATACTCCAATCAGGCGAAAAACTAAGCATTTCTCATATTATACAGGACTCTGATTATAAGGAAATTCTAAAAATAGCCCGTTCAAAACCACAAATTATTCTCAAAGACCTGCGTGCATCACTTAAAAAGGATATTGATCTTCCAATATTAAGAATAGCACTTGCAAAAGCCAGATGCGAAATAAATGCATTCTAATAAATTCGGATTATTCAGCTGAAATTGCACACAAGTTCAAAATTTCCCAAGAATAATTTGAAATTAAATACAGCAATTTCTCAATTTTTATCTACAGTTAGTATTTTCAATTATCCTATATAATCAAACTTCGTGTATGGTCGCAACACTTCAGGCACCTTGATTCTGCCGTCTTCCTGATAATAATTCTCTATCAAAGCCACGATCAGTCTGGATGTTGCCATGCCCGATCCATTCAGTGTATGCACAAACTCGGGCTTATCTGTCGGTGTACGTTTGAATCTGATGTTTGCTCTTCTAGCCTGGAAATCCTCAAAGTTCGAACAGCTCGATGCTTCAAGCCATTTCTGCTCACCCGGTGACCAGACTTCGATGTCATAGGTCTTAGCACTCGAAAAGCTAGTATCACCCGAACACAGTTGAATCACACGATAAGGTATTTCCAGTGCTTTCAGTATCGATTCAGCGTTGCCGGTGAGTGATTCAAGCTCATCGTAGGATGTTTCCGGCAGAGCAAACTTTACAAGCTCAACTTTGTTGAACTGATGGACGCGCAGGAATCCTCTAGTCTCCTTGCCGTAACTGCCTGCTTCACGACGGAAACATGGTGTATATCCGCAGAATTTTATCGGCAGATCTTCCACCTTCAGCATTTCACCTGCATAAAAGTTTGTGATTGGCACTTCAGCTGTGGGGATTAAGTAGAGATTGTCCTTCTCGGCGAAATACATATCGTCAACCATCTTCGGCAATTGTCCTGTTCCGAACATCGCACCGGGATTGACGATCAGAGGTGTCATCAGCTCGGTATATCCGTTTTCGGTTGTCTGCTTTTCGAGCATGAAGTTGATCAAGGCTCTCTCGAGAGCTGCACCCTGCCCCACATAGTATGCAAAACCCGAACCAGAAACTTTCGTCCCGCGTTCAAAATCTATAATTCCCAATGCTTTTGAGATTTCGATGTGATTTTTGGTCTGAACCATTTTGTTAGTGCCCCAACGGCGGACTTCTACGTTGTCCTCTGCCGTTTTGCCGACTGGGACAGATGAATGCACCATGTTTGGTATACGTGACACCTGATCACGCAGAGATTCGTCAGCCTCGCGGAGTTCGTCGTCCAGCTCTTTTATACGGTCGGAAACGAGCTTCATGGCTTCTATCTTCTCTGTTGCATCCTCTTTGTTCTTCTTCAAAACTGCGATTTCGGATGTAACTGTATTCCGTTGATTTTTGAGCTGTTCTACTTCCTGGATGATGTTGCGGCGTTTCTCGTCAACAGAAAGAACTGCATTGATATCAGCAGATTCATTCTTATTTATTATGTTAATCCTGACTGCATCAGGGTTTTCGCGGATAAATTTAAGATCGAGCATTTTGTATTCCTAATATTATATTTTCATAGATTACAAATTTAAGAAATATGATCGAGAAAAATCGATTTGTTGGCATTTTTGATTTATTTTCCTCACTCTTGTAACTTTTTCCCTTAAATTGTGTTATGTAGTAATATTGATATAAATATAAAAAAAACGATAATTTGGACATTTTTTGTGGTTTATGCATCTTAGCAACCATACATAATTTCCGGACTATTTTTAAAATCGGTGAGACGTTTTAGCTTTTTTTGTGTCATTATAATATATGATGTGACAAATTTTGAAAAAGATATTGAATTTAATCTCACAATTGAAAGATAGATATTATGAAAAATTCCTACCTAATTACGCTTGTATTTATTCTTCTAACAACATCTTTATTTTGTAAAGAATCCAGTTCTGCCGGTACTGAATTCTGGGTTGGTATTCCTTATCTTGGCAAGGAACAAACTGAAGGAATTCGCGGAATGTATCCTCTCGCGCTCTGGATAAGTTCGAATGTTGACACACGGGCGACAATATCAGACGCAGAGACTGGAACTTTGCTTAATGTTAAAATCAGAGCTAATCAGATCACTCAGGTTCCATACGGAGACATTCTGATGAACAAAGAATCGGAGGTTGCAAAGAATTTGGCTATTCATGTTGTGTCAGACGACCCGGTTACAGTTACTGTTTATATGTCATACAGGTGGTCGGGTGAGGCATTCAATGTTATTCCGGCAGCATTTTCTGGAACTGAGTATTTTACTCTTAACCTTTATCAGGATCAGTTAAAGCAGGATGGTGACTACAGATCTCCGCAGATACTAATAATATCGAATGAAGATAACAACAAAATCACATATATGCCGACAACTGAAACCGTAAAAAAAGTTAAAAAGGGATCAATCGGATCTGTTAATTTAATGAAAGGGCAGACTTTCCTTATTCTGGGAAGTGAAAAACCCGGGCAAAGCCAGGATAACACTACAGATTTGACCGGAACCTATATTCAGTCTTCTAAGCCAATCGGTGTAGTTTCCGGTCACACCAAGGGTGCATTCCCAAGATATCAGTACACATTTTTGGGCATGAGCGGTGGTTTTATGCGAAATGCTTTATTGGAATCAATGCCTCCACTCGAAGCACTCGGCACTCAGTATATATCAGCTCCCTTAAAATATGCCGACAGACCCCGAGGAATAATACAGGATGATGTTGGAGATTTAATTAGATTTGTAGCTACTGAAGACAATACAATTATATCTCAGATGAGGAAAGATGGTGCCGGCTTAAAGCAGATAAGCCCAATAATGAAAAAACAGCAATTCTATGACATTATTAATCAGGATGCACCTGCTTTCTATTCAGCAAATAAAAAAGTTTTAGTTGGCCAATATGGAAAAGCATGGTCGTTTAATTCCGTAACACCTCAAGCTAAACCAAGTGTCGATCAACCACAGGCTCCTTCCCGCAATGGACAAGGTATGTTGCTTGTTTTGACCCCAAAAAACCATTGGACAAACTATGCTTCATGGCGATCCCCGGAATCTATCGATGATTACATTTATGTAACATTTGAAGCGAAAAATCTTGATTATCTTTACATAGGATCACCAGGTAATAATCCCCAGAAATTTAGTGCAAAATTTGGCAACAGTATCAAATATATTGATGGTACACCTTATGCATATATAACAGAAGCAATTTCTTCGGGAGACTATTATATTTTTGGTGACTATATTGACTTTGAGAAAAAAGAAAAAGCCGATTTCGCCGCTTATGTTTATGGTAACTGGGATAGATCAATGGATGGATTTGCTTATGGTTATCCTGTCGGATACAACTATTTTCTTAATATCAAGGATTCAATTTCAGTAGCTGACTCAAATGTATGTAGTTTTCATGCTTTAAGAGTCGAAACATACCCCCAGAACAATGATTCAATTGCTATTTATAGAATTAATCCAAAAATAACAGATAATTTTAATATTACTTTTGACTCAAACTATAAGCCTGGTTTTAGCAAAAGTACTACTTTGTTCATAAATGCAGTTGACAAAATGAAAGAAGCACACGCTGAAATAGAATTTGTAACAAACTCAGGTACTTCAATCACAAAAGTATATACCTATAAGCCACAAATATTAATTGCATCTACAAATCTTATCGACTTTGGTTTTCTTAAGGAGAAAGATACTGTTTGTTCAAAGTACTTTACCATAAAGAACAACGGAGACACAATAGCAATAGTCAACAAATTAAAATCTAAAAAAGGTGTGGAGTTCATCATCAATGAGAACTCACAGACTTACCCGATAATTTATCCTATTATTATTCAAAAGGGAGATTCAATCACAGTAGAAGTATGTGCGACTGCACCTGTACAGGTCGGCGGTACTGTTTGGGATTCCCTTGTCGCCGAAACAAGTTGTTACGATATTCCGCTCTGCAAAGTCCAGTACAAGATGGGAGAAGTAATAGTTGTTGTTACCGATGCTGACTGGGGTAATGTTAAAGTTGGAAGTATAGTTTCCAAAAATGTTGATATATTAAATCAAGGTAATTTAGATGCAAAGATTACCGGAATGAACTGGCCTCAGGCAGATAAAGCAGATTTCTTTAAAGTTGAAGGATTCAATTTCAAAGATACAGTTTACAATGGAGATTTTACAGACACAATATCCATCAAACCAACAGAAAAATACCAATTTACTGTATATTACAAACCCGATAAAATTGGATTTCGTCAAACAAGAGCAACATTTTCTACCAACACAAACCGGTCTAAGCTCTATTCCGACTGGATAGGTTCCGGCTTAACATCAATAGAAGACAACTTGGTTTTGAATGCTGATCTAAATCCAAACTCTGCCTCCGATTTCATAGAAATCGATTTGACAAGATGGGCTCCACTTGCCAAGTGGAGTCCATCTATAGAGATAAAAATATATAATGTTTATGGTCAACTTGTATTGTCTGTAGGGGCAATTCATGAATTGCCCTTACGAATCGATGTCTCTGGCTTTGCTCCGGGTATGTATTTTGTACGGATAGGGGAAAAAGTTAGCAAATTTGTGAAATTGTAGTTTTTCCCCTCCTTTCCAAGGAGGGGTGGCTCGACGCAGTCGAGACGGGGTGGTAAATGTATTAATCATCACAATAATCACGAGAATCACAGTTCAGACAAAATAAAAGAAGTACATTTGTTAATATATAGAAAGAAAATAATGAAAAAGGCACTTTTACTTGTTTGTTTGATAATAAGTTTTTCAAATCTTGCTTCGACTAAGTGGGAAGAATGTAATAGTGGTATTTTAAGTCCGGATTTCAATAATATTATCGTTGCTGATGATTATATTTATGCTTGCAGCGATAGCGGCCAAATATATATTTCCTCTGATAATGGTGATAACTGGCAGCCTAAAAAAGTAGTTGACACTACTAGTCAGGTTAGATGTATCGCTGTAAGTGGAAGGTATGTTTTCGCATGTGGTGATCAGAATCTTGGGATATATCTTTCCACAGATAATGGTGATACCTGGGTACCAAAAATCAACGGGCTTACTGACAGACATGTTTTTGCTGTTACCTTTCTAGGCGAAAGAATATTTGCTGCAACTGCTTATGCCGGTGTTTTCGTTTCAACTGATTACGGAGAAACCTGGACACAAAAAATTTCAGGTTTATATGGCTTATGGTCTTATAATTTCACATCAATTGGGAATAACTTATTCGTTGTCACAACCGGAGGCATATCCTTATCAACAGATTTTGGAGAAACTTGGGCAAGAAAAAATAATGGACTAATCTCTAGTGGTATTACAGAAATAACAAGTAGTGGTAGTGTACTATATGCAGCTACACTTGACTCAGGGGTTTATTGCTCAACAGATTTAGGAGAAAACTGGATTCTAAAAAGCAATGGATTAACATCCAAAAGTGTTTGGTGCTTGAGTTCTTTCGGAAATAATGTTTTTGCTGGAACCGGACGATTTTATACCCCTGGTAATGGAGTTTACCTCTCTAAAAATAATGCTGACAATTGGAAAGAATTTAATGACGGCATTCCCAGAGACGATATTGGGAGTCAACTTGTTACAATATCCGCTATGGCTTTCAATAACAAATATATTTTTGTTGGCACAGATGGTAAAGGTATATACCGAGCTAAACTAACGGATTTTGATCTAAATTCGCACAAAATTGAGTGGCTGAATCAAATAAGCGGCATGGGTGATGAAGTTCATCATGCACAATGCACAGATGCAAAAGGAAATATCTATGTTACTGGTATATCCAAATCATCGGATATTGACTTTGGCAGTTGCAGGACTGTAAGTGCTGACCAGTATAAAACGTCTATGTTTGTCGCTAAATATGATACTAATGGCGTTTATAAATGGGTAAGAACTTTTCTGATCACCAACCAATATTATGTATTTGCATGCCATACTGATTCTCTTAACAATGTTTACATCACGTTTACTTTGACAAATTCACCCGACTCAGATACACTAAACTTTGGTGACGGGGTAATTGCTACTGTTGAGACTAGAAGTGATTTTAGTTTCATTGTTAAGTATAATCCTGATGGAAGATGCCTTTGGGCTAGGAAGTTGAAAGGTGCCGGATGGGTAACGACAGATTTTTGCTTTGATGATGAAAACAATTTCTATATAGTTGGAGGAATGGGTGGCTATCAAGCAAATCCAGTAGATTTTGGAAATAATGTTACATTGGATAATCGCAGAAATACTCATAACTTCTTAGCTAAATACTCTACCGATGGTATATGCAAATGGGCAAAAACATTCATGTATAAAACAGATAAAGTATTGGGTGGATTAACGGGAATTATTAAATATTTCAACAAAAATATTGTTTTACTCGGATATGTTAAAGATTCAACCGACTTTGGAGATGGTGTATATCAGAAGAGAGGCTTTGGAGATGATCTAGTCAATTTTGTGGCTTCTTACACAACCGATGGAAAATTAAACTGGGTAAATACAACTATAAATGATTGGGCAAATCATCTTTTCAATGATTTTAATATTGATAGCAGAGGCAATATTTATATAAATGAGCAGCATCATATTATCAAATTTAATAATGATGGTACAATGCTATGGCACAGACAAATGATGACAGATTCAGGTAATGTTTGGTTCCGGCAGATTCTCATTGGGAGGTCAGATGAAGTTTATTTAATAGGCTCTGTTTATCCAAATAGAACTGTAACATTCTGGGACAGTAGCAAGTTTTTTCCAAGTAATTATTTCATTGTGCAGTGTGATACAAATGACAAGTTGAAAGGCTATTTCGATATTATGCCAACATGGTCATATAATATACGATACTGTGCCTTCGGTTATTATAACCATTGTTCAATTGACAAAATGGGTAATGTTTACGATTATGGGTATTATAACAATGAGGTATCCTTACCTGACAGCTTTATATTCAGTCCGGTAGGAGGATTTGACGCATTTCTTATCAAATATAGTGAAAATCCGGGTAATAAAAGAAAAACCAATCTGAACTTCAAATCACTAAATGGCTTGGTTCTGAGGAATTCTGCATCCAGAGTTGATGATTTCCTAAGGCTGACACCTGCAAACAATGTAGCTACAGGTGCCGCATGGAATCCAGAGAAGGTGAATGTAAGAGATGCATTCACAACAGAATTTTCTTTCAGAATGACAAATGGAGTGAATG
The DNA here is from genome assembly GCA_964464375.1 of uncultured Hyphomicrobiales bacterium. Lineage (GTDB taxonomy): Bacteria > Bacteroidota > Ignavibacteria > Kapaibacteriales > UBA2268 > CAIOZA01. Next base: position 23,798 of record CAYXFU010000004.1, on the reverse strand, counting down.
CGAATGAAGATGGCTCAGCACCCGGAGCAGATGGAATAGCATTTGTTATCCAAAACACAGATACATTTGCCTGCGGTAGTTATGGTGGCGGAATTGGTTTTGAAGGTATATCGAACAGCATAGCAATAGAATTTGATTCATACAAAAATACCGATAAACCTTATTCCGATAGTGATGGAAGCCACATAGCTGTATTTACAAACGGGACAAAGCCGAATACAGCGAATCACCAGTCGAAAGCAAATCTTAATACTACCAATCAGATACAGAAATTAAAGGCTGATGGTACTATATACTATGCCAAAATTGAGTACAATATTGAGCCCAACAAACTGAAAATATACTTCGACACGACTGCTAAATTTATAAATCCTGTTCTCGAACTCAGCAACCTCAATCTTGATAGTTTGATGAATCTTACAAATGGATGCAAGGCTTATGTTGGATTTACATCTGCAACCGGAACATCCATGGAAACGCATGACATATTATCATGGACATTATGCGCAGAACCCGAGCAGATGGCAACTGATATTGATATTCCGGAACATGAAACAGAAGTAAATAGCGACATGATTTTCCCCAACCCCGCAACCGATTTCATAGAAATTGTTTATCCCCCTCTTGAGAGGGGGTCAGGGGGTGTGACGATCAAAATTTATAATATCTTTGGGCAGATCGTTAACCCCACCCCAGCCCTCCCCGCAAGCGAGGAGGGAGTAAGAATCGATGTCTCTGGCTTTGCTCCGGGTATGTATTTTGTGAGGATTGGGGATAAAGTCAGTAAGTTTGTGAAGATATAAATTTTAAGATTAATCTTGCGAATTAAAGGGCTCGTGGTTTTAGAAATATTGATAACTTTATTAATATAATTTACTTCATTACTGGTAAACTTAAATGCGATTACCCACTTTATTTAGCGAAGTGCTAATAATTTGATCAAAGTTCATATATTTGATAAACTTTTTGAATACTAATTTAAAAATTCAGATAATTATGGAACCGGATTCACAGATTCTTTTGCAGCTAGTATCGATGAAAATGCCTTTTGGTAAATATGCAGGAAGTTTGATATGCAATCTTCCGGTGTCGTATCTCGAATGGTTCAATCGTAAGGGATTTCCGCAGGGTACACTAGGAATGCTACTGCAGACAATGTACGAAATCAGACTGAACGGTCTTGAAGATTTGCTGAAGCCACTGAAAAGAGGTTATTAAGAAAATGAGGATTATTTAATAGTAAGCTTTTCTTCTTTTAGTAAAGTAGATACTTATGTTCATAGATTACATTTCAAAAAATTAATATTGTATTTATTCCCCAAAACGTCAATTTTTATGTAAATAACAAAATTGTTAATTTAAAAAATTTGTTTCAAGTCAATCAATGCAATAATTATTTATCTTAGGCGAGATATAGGAAAAAATCAACAGAAAATATGAAGAATTTAAAACGACTAATACCATATTTAAAGCAATATAAAAGCAGAATCTATCTCGGTTTCCTGTTTGTTACTTTGTCAAATATATGTTCTACTTATCTTCCACGTGTTGTCGGCAACTCAATCGATTTGATTCAGTCCAAGCAATACACCATGACGAATATTTACTATTCGATTGCTGAAATCATGCTCCTTACAGTTGGAAGTGGTTTGTTCATGTTCCTAACCCGTCAAACGATTATTGTCATGTCCAGATTGATTGAGTACGATCTGCGAAGGGACTATCTCACTGCACTTGAGCTTCAGTCAGCTAACTTCTTCAATGCTACCCCGACCGGCAGACTTATGTCTTATGCAACTAATGACATTCCCGCAGTCCGTGAATTTATCGGTCCGGCAATCATGTATGCTGCAAATACTCTGACTACTTTCAGCTTTGCGCTGTATTATATGCTATCATTGAATGTAACTATGACTTGGGTTGCACTTCTTCCTCTACCTTTGATTACGGTTTCGACATATTTTATTGGAAAGAAAGTACACATACACTTCACCAGCGTTCAGGAGCAATTTTCGAAGCTTACAACTCAGGCACAGGAGACTTTTTCGGGTATAAGAGTCGTTAGAGCTTACGTTCGCGAGCATTACGAAAGTATTAGATTCGGCGAACAGAGCAAATTCTATGCCGACAAGAACATGAAGCTCGCTAAGTATCAGTCTTTATTCATGCCTCTGCTTATGGTTCTTGTCGGATTGACCCAAATAATAGTTCTTGGTTTTGGTGGTTATCTTGTAATCAATCACAAAGTTACTCTCGGAGGACTCTCACAGTTCTTCATATACATCAACCTGCTGATATGGCCCGTAGCCGCAATCGGATGGGTTACAAACCTTGTGCAGAGAGCTTCTGCCTCTGCGGCAAGACTGGGAGTAATTCTCGACGCAAAACCAGAGATTATTGATAATGAAAAGACTAATCATGATATAAATGAAATTCATGGTGCGATCAGCATCAACAATCTGAACTTCCGTTATGCAGAAGATCTTCCCTATGTCCTACAAAACATTAACATCGATGTCAAAGAAGGCACATCACTCGGCATAATCGGCACGGTTGGTTCTGGCAAATCTACAATTGCTAATCTCATTCCAAGACTCTATGAAGCTCCCGAAGGAACGATCAGGATAGACGGACACGATATTCGCGAAATACCACTGGCAACACTCAGACACAATATCGGCATGGTTACTCAGGATACATTCCTATTCACAGCGACAATAGAGGAGAACATCCGTTTCGGTAAAAGTTCCGCCACAAGAGAAGAAGTAGAGTATGCAGCAAGAATTGCAGAAGTCGAGGAAGACATCAAAACATTCCCGAATGGGTACGAAACTCTGCTCGGTGAGCGGGGAATAACACTATCCGGAGGACAGAAGCAGAGAGTATCTCTCGCCAGAGCCGTAGTCAAGAATCCACCGATTCTCATACTTGATGATTCACTATCGGCTGTTGATACACAAACAGAGAGCCGCATTCTGCAATCTCTCAGGCAATTCATGAAGGGCAGAACAACGATAATCATATCGCACAGAACATCTGCGATCAAGGAACTCGACCATATTATCGTTCTTGACAAAGGCGAAATCATTGAAAGAGGCACACATAACGAGTTAATAGCGATGGGTGGTAGATACAGCCTCATCCATTCGCGTCAGCAGCTGGAAGAAGAGCTGGAGAAGATAGAGTAGTTTTTCAGAAGTCCAACACTTTGAAGGACATTGTAAATATGAAATAATTATTAATAACTGAAATGCTATCGCATTTTGCGATAGCATCAGATTCTATTCATAGTGTTTAGTAATATTACTAAATAGATTTGTTAAAAATTTGATTTGATTAACTGTAATCTCCAATGCAGTAACGTTATAAATTAATGGTCGAATTGAACCACCTTCAAACTCAAATGCATTTACGTCTGACAAATTATCCCTTAATTTTTTAAATTCTTTCATTGAGCTAATAAGTTTTGCTTTTTGCCTTTTTTGAACATTCAATTGATACTTATCAGTTTCAGTTTTAATTCTAAATTCAAGGAACTTTATAAAATCCTGACATATAATCTCTAAAACGCTGTCAGCTTTCTGATAAGCTGCCCAACTACATATATTCATATCAGTTTGAGTCCCTAATGTGTCGCAACCAAGTACCCAAGGTGGATTTTCGAAATTGACATAATGAATAATTCTATTTTGTCCAAAAGCTAGAAATAGATTTAGCAGAATGATTAAAGGTACTACTGAAATTAATTTCTTCACATTTTTATTCCTGAATTGTAATGATTTAAATGAAATTGATCCACAATTCTTATATCAACTTTCTAATAGTTCCTTTTCAAGCTCTTCAATACTTGGCAAACTATTTTTAAATTTTTCGGGTAATGATTTTGCTAGTCGATATTCTGATACACCAATAGGTTTTGTAATATCACTCAAGGAATACTCTGCTACTAATCTATCTTTAGATTTGCAAATTAATAAACCAATCGTTTGTTGATCTTCTGCAGAGCGATAATGAGCATCTACTGCATTTAGATAAAAATTTAGTTTCCCGGCATGCTCTGGTTCGAACTCAACAGCTTTCAATTCAACTACCACATAGCAATGAAGTCTGGTGTGGTAAAATAACAAATCAATAAAAAAATCTCGTTCTCCTACATGGAGAGGAAGCTGTCTTCCAATAAATGCAAATCCTGAACCAAGCTCAAGCAAAAATTTAGTTATATGATCTATTAAGCCTTTTTCAAGTTCCAATTCATTATACTCTTTAGTTAACGATAGAAAATCGAAAATATATGGATCTTTTAATGTTTGGTTAGCAAGCTCAGATTGAACAGCTGGAAGAGTAATAGAAAAATTGCTTATAGATTTTCCTTCACGTTCGTAAAGTCCATTTTCAATTTGATGTATTAGAACACTTCGGCTCCAGTTATATGCTATCGTATTTTGAACATAATAATAAGCTTCCAGTTTGTTTTTGCACTTAGAAATTATAGCAATATTATGACCCCAAGGAATTTGCATCAATACATCTACATCTTTTTCGCTTTTTAATTTTTCCATTTGCGAAACAGGTTGTTTCGTATTTAGCTTATCATTATAGAATAAAAACCATTGGCGGATTAATTCTAAATTTCTCTTCGAAAACCCTTTCATTTGAGGAAACTCATTTTTTAAATCAGAACTTAGTTTTGATAAAAAGCCGTCTCCCCATTTAGTATTTGACTGTTTATTGATAATCTCCTGAGCAAGATCCCAATAAAAACCCAGTAATTCGGTATTAACTTTTACTGCTGCTTTAATTTGAACAGTTCTAACCTTATTCTTTAATTCTGTAAGCCATGTGGTATATTCATCATCGTTAAGAATTAATTTTTTCATCTGCTTGTAATGCTGAAATAATATTGATTAATAAATTTAAAACTTTTTTTCTTCCTGAATAATAGTTTTGATCATCATCGTTTATTTTATTAAATTTGTAATGCAGTCTCGGTAAATCCTCTCCCGGATATTAGATGCTGGTGATGAAGCCGGGTTTTTTTATCCCATTCTCTATATTATCTCCACATATTCGCTTTATGTTGCAATTCTACCGAGTTATATTTATCCTTTAATTCGCACAAACCACCCTCCCAATCAAAGCTAAACTTGCTCTTTGAGGTATCTGTATGTTCTTGTTTATTTAATAGTAGGTCAATGAATCTGTAAAGTTCTAACTGCAACTTTGGAGATAATTTTGATATATTATTTTGAGCAGTTTTGGTTAACATATTGAATTCCTTAAAAAAATTTCACTTTCAGGGTCAAAAAAACAGAAGTAAATATAAAGAAAATATTTGAATCAATCCAAATATTTCTCTATAACTAATTTTTAATTTATCGCTAGTCTTTAAACACTATGCACAAATTTAGCTATAAAGTTACTAAGGGTATTGAAAATTTCCTGTCAGATGTCCAACACTTTGAAAGTGTTGCGCTTCTCATTACTTCTTCTTCTTATTCTTCGCTTCTTCTTTAGCTAATTTCTTTTCGAGATTCTCCATCACTCTGAATTCAACTATTCTTGTAATCAAATCTATTGGCAATGGTTTGTCTAACCGAAACTGTATCGTACCTTTCGAGGTTTTATATTCTTTTAATTCATTTTTGAATGTCTCTACCCCAGATGCTCCGGGATAGAACCCAATATGATTTATATAGCCTGCAAAGTAAACTAACATTCCATGGAACTTAAACGAAGGCATTCCATAGCTGATATATTCTTCGGCTTCTGGAATGGATCTCTGTATTATAGATCTCAGCTGTTCCAAAAGTGATTGTGTTTCCAAAGGGAAAGTGCCTATATATTCATCGATATTGTTTGGTTTAGTCATGGAACCTGATTTCATACGTATGGAAATCAAAAGATTTTTAGATTAGGATAACGAAGAATTATAAGCTTTAATTTATCCAATAATTGGTTCTTTAAGAATTTTTAACAATCTTCACACATTATTAACTCAAAATTCTTTAAATATTAACATTAGAAATATAATTTGTCTTCCTTTTTTATAACATAATTGGAATTTAGTTATGTCTAATAGTGCAACATTAATAAGAAGTGAGAATGGAAAACTTCTCTTATATACTCCCGAGTACGACACAGTGAAAGAACGACTTGAAAGCAAATGGTTTCAAAACGATAAATTCATTCATTTTTTCTCTGTCCTGGATTACTCCAAAGATTTTATAGATGATTTAGCCAGGATTTGTTCGGCTTCTATTATGTCTGATGACGAACATAAGGAAGAAGAAACATTCGTTACTAAAGAAATTTGTAAGGAGATGTCAATTGATTGGGACGACTTTAATATATTACTTGAATCAGAGCTTGAAAAAGTTAAAAGCAATGAATATGATTCAGTTAAAGAGTATTTATTGGATTCTCAATTTGGTAAACAAACCAAAAATTCTATGCTTTTGTTCGAAGTAGCTCTTCATATAATTCTGGCTGATGGGATAATGACCGACAAAGAAGCTCAATTACTTGCAGATTTTGCAGAAATTCTTGAAATTCCCATTGTCAAAGTAATCAGCAGAATCGCACAATTCCTTAGATTTGAAAAGGAAATTCTGATCGATGTTGAATTATAAAATCATATAACTATTTCAATCGTTGTCTAAATATACAAAATCCTGTAAGCATTTATATCTATATTGCTTACAGGATTAATATTTATCTATACTTTATTGAAAATTACTTTTTAATAAATCTTCCCACTAATGTTTCTTTATCTAATTTTATTCGAACAAAATAATACTTATCCGGAAGAGAATTAATATCTATTGCAATGATTTCATTTTCAGCCGAATAATCAAATTCATCAATACTAATCCCATTAATATCAAAAATTTCGACAGATTCCGGTATGCTGCCTTCATCGATCTGAATATTAATAATATTACTTGCTGGATTTGGAAATATTCTCAACGAATTTAATACATTTTTCGTATCAACGGATGCTAGCTTATAGTACTCATACGCTCCAATCGAAGGAGGAGATTTGAAGTCCTTTCCGAGAAAATCTCTTGTGTTTTTAACAGAAGTACCCTTGCCAATTGCAGGTGAAGCTTCAGTAATTGTCAGAATTGAATCAGTTAGGTTTGTAAATGAAGGATTTTGACCGAAAATTGTGTTGACGTGTGTAGTTGCTGAATTGGGAATTTTCCAGTTAGTATTTTCGTAATTATACCACAAATTATTAGTGAATGTAAAAGTTCCGGGCAGAGTATTAGAGCCAATGTTTATTCCATTCTCCGATATACCTTTGTTATTTAAATAAACAATATTATTAGCGAAAGAATTATTCTGACATTTCTTGAAGCTTGGTTCAGTCGTTTCCTGAAGAATCCTTATAACCCATTTATCCGGTGTTATAATAGTATTATTGATAACCTCGGAATTGACAGCTCCAACAAACGCAATTGGAGCTTGTGATCCAAAGAAAATATTTGAGTAAACATAAATCTCCGATGCTTCATAATCAACTCCCTGCGGTCTGAAAAACTGAATCCCCGTTGATCCACCGATATTTAAGGATCGCTGCCCACCATTGATAAAAGTATTGCGTTCTATCATTATTTCGCTACTTCCACCCTTTGCCTGAATACTATTCGAACCGCCATTCCTGAAAGTATTATCCCTGAAAGCTGACTGATGACACCCAACCATATCAATCATACTTCCGCCGGGTGAACCATTGATAAACTTACAATTCCTTACAATAATGGAATCTACTCCTGATAATTTCAACAGATCATTATTTCCGGTTGCATTGATATCTCTAAAAGTACAATTCTCAATAACAATATCATGAGCAGGAGAATCCATAGACCCAGCATCATCTATATTCAGTCCGTTTCCGGTTTGCTTTTCGAAAATAAAACCAGAAATATGAATGTAAGCCGGATCGCTCAGCATCCATGAATATCCACCACCGGTAATAATAACTTCATCACCTGGATATGTCTTAATGTAAATCCACTTCGATGCTTGTCCCTGAAGATTAGCAACAAACTGACCACCTGAATATTGACCTTCATGGAATAAAATAGTATCACCAGGAGATACATCATTCACGGCTTCATTCAGATTCGAATACTGGAAACCTGAACCAACATCCAGTGTTTTAGCCTCAAGTCCCGAATATATTAAAAAAAGTATTAATATAAGTCGAATAGTTTTCAAGATATCCATTATAACGTCTCTACATATTTTTTAAAATTATTCATTATCGACTGCCAGCCGGCTCGTTGTAATTCTATTGAATTTTCAGTTTCTGCATCGAATGTTTCTAAAACTGTGGTTTCATTGCTTTTGGAGAAAAACTCAATTCTTACTTTTCTTCCGTCAGACAAAGAATATTCAATAAGCTTATTGGGATTTACGACTTCATAAATTCCTTCGAAGTCAAAGCCCATGCTGCCGTCTTTAGCTTCCATTCTGGAATGGAACTTACCTCCGGTTCTCAAATCATTTTCTGATCTGGTTGTATGCCAGTCATCGCTTGCATTATTCCATTTTATTATGTGTTTTGGTTGTGTCCAAAATTCCCAAACCTTTTCGATAGGAGAATTGATGGTTGCTTGGACAGTAATCGGAGTTAAATCTATAGTTTCCATAATATTTTATCTTAAAAAAGTAAATAATCTTAGGATAAACTAAAGTATATATCTTAAAAATATTGTGAAGATAAGATGCAATTTAAATTACTCTTAATGAAATAATTCAATTGAATGTACCAACGGGCTAAATATTTTACTAAGTGATTAGTCAATAATTATTATATAATTGATTATTCCTTAAGGAAGTATTCGAATTTCATCAAATGTTAAAAGTATTCTCAATTTAAAATAAATTTTTTTCCAAGAAGTAAAGACAAATTTATGATAAAAAAACCAAAAATAATACTCATTACCGGTGCATCTTCAGGAATGGGCAAAGAAACAGCACTTAAGCTTATCAAGGAAGGTTATATTGTTTATGGAGCGGCTCGACGCATCGATCAAATGCAGGATTTGGTTGATGCCGGTGGACATGGTATTGAAATGGATATAACCAAAGATGATCAGATTATTTCGTGTGTTAACCGGATAATTAATGAACAGGGAACAATTGATGTACTAATTAACAATGCAGGTTACGCAATTTATGGAGCTGTTGAAGACACAACCATTGATGAAGCGAGAAGACAATTTGAAGTTAACTTGTTTGGTGTAGCAAGATTGACTCAGTTAGTATTGCCATATATGAGAAAGCAAAACTCCGGTAAAATTATTAACATATCTTCAATGGGCGGCAAAATGTACACTCCTCTTGGAGCCTGGTATCATAGCACCAAGCATGCTTTGGAAGGCTGGAGCGACTGTTTGCGGCTTGAAACAAAGCAATTTGGAATCGATGTTATTATCATTGAACCGGGTGCAATTGCTACTGAATTTGGCGATGTAGCACTTCAACCAATGCTTGATAGATCAGGTAAAGGAGCATATAGTAAAATGACCAATTTGCTGGCAAATGCTTTGAAAAGAACTTATGACAAAGGAGATAACTCTCCACCCTCAGTAATTGCTAATGTTATCTCAGAAGCAATTATGTCAGATAAACCTAAAACGAGATATGCGGCTGGAAAATGGGCAAAATTAATGATCTGGATGCGTATTCATTTGTCGGATAAAATATTTGATAAAATTATTATGAGTCAGGTTAAATAAAGAAAGTGTATATTTACCCTATTCTATAACTAGAAATTTGAATATTTGGATATTAAATGGAGATGTGACTGAACAGATGTAAACCCCAGACTGGAAGGGATTTTTTACAATCTCTGATGGATTGTTTTGAGTGCAGATCTGATTTCCGAGCATATCAAAGACTTTGATTGTGTAATTATTCTTAGAATAAAAATGTAAGTATTCATGTGTGTCAGATATCTTTATCAAATTATCATATAAAGAGTTATCATCATTAATTTTTGTTATGATTTCACTTAATTTGGCTCTGTAAATTCCACTTCCAGTTCCGGCAAAAATATATTTATCATTAACTGCTAAAAGAGTAACAGATGTGTCAGAAAATCCTGCATTTTTCTCCAGCCAGTTGTTTCCATTATCACTTGAAAGGTATACACCTCTGTCGTAACTACCCAGAAAAATATTATCCCCGGCAAAGACTATTGCCCACACTGAGCCGTAGTGATCCATACCAATAGTTTCATTATGCCAGTTCAATCCTTGATCTGTAGTATGAAATATCCCAAGAGCACTCGTCCCGGCAAACATATCATTTCCATTCTTACCAAGGCATCTAATATCGATATCATCTAAGCCATTGTTTCTCTCCATCCATGATTTGCCCTGATCTGCAGAAACATACATACCACTGTTGTAAGTCCCGGCAAATACATCTCCTCCGTCAGCCAAAAGAGAACGTATGTAAATCAGATGATTGTTTATTTGTGACCAGCTATCACCCATGTCAGTTGATAGAAATATCCCTGAGTCGCGCGTTCCGGCATAGATATTCTCACCATCGACAGCAATTGACCAAACAGAGCTGAGAGAAAATCCGTTGTTCTTTTCCGCCCAAATGTTACCTTCATCTTTTGACAGAAACATCCCGGCATTCCGTGTTCCTGCGAAAATATTATTCCCGCTGAATCCTATCGATACAACAGTGGTATCAAGTAAACCATCATTCTTTGGTATCCAATTATTGCCATCATCTGATGAAATGAAGAAGCCTCCTCCTGCGGTTCCGGCAAAAATCTTATTTTTATTTACTACGATTGTATTTACACCAACACCAGTCAGTCCATTGTTACATGGCTCCCACTGGGAACTAGCAAACTGGAAGGATAAGAAGAATAATATAAAAGAAAATCTCGTCAATATTATAAACTATATTTAATATTTATAGAACAATCAAATTCAAATCTGAGTCTATCCCAATGTGATGAAATATATATGGCAAAGCTTAATTTATTTTTTTAAAAAATATCAACCAAACTGCTCCTTTTTCTATTATTACACTCGTTGCATATAGTCTGAAGATTCTCCATTGAGCAACTGCCACCCTGTGAAAAAGGTTTTATATGTCCAATATGTAGTTTTGTACTATTATCTGTGACGGGACTTTTGCCACAAAACACACAACAAAAATTATCCCTTCTAAGAATTTTCATTCTTGAGAGGATAGTAATATTTCTGTAATTGCTATTTTTATAAAAATATCGAGCTTTTAATTGTGTTTTTTTTGGTAGCTGATCGGGTATAATGAAATTGTCCTCACGAATTTCATTCCCCATCACATATTCTATATACTCTGAACAAGCTTTAATCCATCGACTAAATCGAAAATTGACGAAATTATATAAAATTTTGGGATTAGCCTCTCTCCATTCTGTCAAAGATGGTTGATGTCCAACTAATTTCCAAATTCTACCAATCTCATCAAAGAGTTCTTTGTCAGAATGAACTTGATTACGAGTAGATAAACGAGGCGATAAAGTTATTCCTTTATTCATTAGATGTATATTAAGGGAGTCAAGTGCTTTTCTCCAGCTTCCATCAAACTGTCTTGTAATAACACCTGAACCAAATGAAGCTACTTTTTCAAATTTTTGTCTGCTGAATTCAATAAAGTTATAGTATTCGGCTACTTTTTCGAGTTCCTCTAAAACTTGTGCTTTGGTGACATTTCTTAATATTTTTCTTCGAATATTCTTTTGCATATTACTTTTACGGCATAGTATAGATAAGTAATAATATACATACAACTTTTTACAAACTTGAATACAAATTTAATCAATTCTTTGTAAAGAAATGAGCATAAAAATTGAAATGGCTAGCTATTTCAGCAATTAGGAACCCAATTCAGAGTAATAACACAAGATTAAATTTTTCTCAATGAATGGAAAAAAGTTCAAATCCACATTCCTGCTTTTAAGGGAAGTTTCAGCTATCAATACATTCGAACGATTTCTAAGGAAATAACATTTTTTTCATAATATTTTGAATTTTCAACCTAATTGTTTCCTTAGTAGGCAAACCATTGGGATAAAATCTGCATGCCAGAGAGGGATTTTCCGGAGCAGTCCTCCCATCGATGTCCATTCCTTCAATTAATAATGTAGGAGAGGCACGGAAATTAAATTTTTTGGCTAGATCAGGCGAATCAACTATCTGTTCGGAAAGTTCAATTTTATCTTCGTATCCAATCATTGCATCCTTAAGATTCTTCAATAATTTGGGACCATTCGGACATCCTACAAAATGCTGAAATTCTATTTTTATTTTCGGATTCATCATCATTTCCTTTTTATTATTGCAGGAAAAAATCAAGAAGATTGAAGCAATAAGTATAAGAGTACTTTTCATATTTCCACAAATTTGATGGGACACATAAAATGAGCCTTTACAGATTCAAGATAAGTGATTATATTGTAGGGATTCATCTTTATCCTTTTACCGTTAGGACACTGCGTGCCGTGTCCCTACTGGAGAAATGCCACAAACAAATTAGTTGCATGAATTCGACTAAACCTGAAAAAAAAATTAATAAATTTAATTTAACTTATAGGATTTTATGTTCAGTCAGCCAGAAATGCTTGTCCTATGGTAGGTTAAACATCATTGTTTGACCATATTTACTCTTTGATCATCTTCTTCGTTTTATACAACGAGTACCAAATACTTGATGACAGAATAGACACAATTATAATCAACGAATAGTGAATTGGTATATGGAAAACATCGACAATAACCATTTTCATACCGACAAATACAAGAATGATGGCTAATCCAACTGATAGATATTTGAAACGCTCAATTATATTAGCCAGTGCAAAATATAGTGATCGTAAACCTAGAATTGCAAAGACATTGCTCGTATAAACGATGAACTGATCATGAGTGACGGCTAATACAGCCGGGATGCTGTCAACTGCAAAGATCACATCGGAAAGCTCAATAATAATCAGGACTACGAAAAGCGGAGTAGCAAACCTTCTGTTATCCTTTATGATGAAGAATTTATCACCATGAAGTTCATGTGTTGTCGGCACAATTTTCTTGAAGAACTTAATTATTGGATTTTTATCCGGATGAATTTGCTTATCTGTATGAGTAAGCATTCTGATACCGGTATATATCAAAATTCCGCCAAAGAAATAGATTGACCAGTGGAATTTCTCCAATAAAGCAACACCTGCAAATATGAATATTACACGCATAATCAATGCGCCAATAATTCCCCAAAACAGAACTTTATGCTGATAAATTGGCGGAATACGGAAATATGAGAATATCAAAACAAATACAAATATATTATCGACGCTCAGTGCTTTCTCTATTACATAGCCTGCGAAGAACTCCAGTGCTTTAGTTTCACCGAATTCAATAAAAATAAATACGTTGAAACATAATGCCAGAAAAATCCAGACACCTGACCATGTAAGTGCTTCCTTTGTGCTGATTACATGCAGTTTCTTATTAAATACACCTAAATCTAATGTTAACATCAATAGCACGAAAACATTAAAGAACACCCAAAACCAAATAGTAACTTCCACTTTTTCCTATTTTCAAATTAAATATAATTGTAGTAACGTTTAACGACGTCTTTTCTTTATTACTCACCACCGATCCATAAATTTCCCTGTTTGAAACAATACGTTTCAGTAATGTCACCAATTGGTTCTTCTAGTATTATCGTCCTATGTGGTTTTTTCAGTTGTTTTTCAAACCATTTTTTGTGTTCTTCATAATCTTCCGGTCTAGAAAAATCTGCAGGTTTACCTAGATCTGAATTGTCGTAATAATCTTCGTCTATTCTATGTTTCCAATTTAACTTAGCAAGTCTTGTTTTGAGAGTTCCATAATTATCAGGGTGGAAAATTTTTTCTAATTCTGGCTCAAAGAAAGTGTTTTCATAATATTCAATTCTTTTGCCAATTGCACAAACAACTTGTGATTTCGAGAAGCGAGGCTCGAATAACCAAATCTTCAGATAGTAAGGCTCACCCCTTTTGTCCAATTCTGCTTTCCATGAATCATAAATATCAATTAAGCCACTTAACATTTTTTGTTTTATCATTCCTTTTGGCTGAGGAATTTGACTATTTAAAAGCATTATATTACTATAAGGCTTAACATATATTTTCGTATATTCATATTGGTAATTTGCCAGACGATCCAAATCAATGTCCAGCCCCCATTGTCTCCAAAGTTCAACCAATTTCAAGCGTTTCCTATTTCCGCGGATTTTCTTATATCTCAAGACATGACCTTCAAACAGAATTGAATAATTTATTTATTCAAAATTAAGGAATTTTGATTAACATTTAATAAATAATGTACAGACAAGCTGGGATGCTTGTCCTACTATGTATTGGGTAGGTCAATCATCCTTGATTGACCAGTATTCTTACCCACGAGTTGTGGACACGGCACCCCGTGTCCCTACATTAGGGATGTGTTAATACAACTTGTTGTATTCATCATCTTCCCAATTCAATGGATTGAATTCAATGTATTTTCTTATTTCATATAATTCCTTGTCATTTCTGATTATATGTTCGAAAAACAAAGATTGCCAGACCTGTGAACCAGGAGTTTTTCGAAGTTCATTTATTCTTTTTGAACAAGCAGACTTGAATGATCTAATGATTGTTGACAATGATCCTTGAACAGGCACTCCAAATGCTTCTGTAGGGACACGGCGTGCCGTGTCCTCAAGTTTCTTATCAATAATCAAGATTAAATGAATGTGATTCGGCATTACTTGGTAGTAATCAATTTTGATATTTGATCTTAAGTTTTCAGTCTTATTGAGTTCTTCCTTTATAATTACACCAAAATTACTTAACTCTATTTGTCCATTAATTATCTTGCCCAAAGGTTGTTCTCTCTGATGAGTACAAATAGTAATATAATAATACCCTGGTTGGGAATAATCGTATTCTTTTATTCTTACTGATTTTCGATTTTTCAAATGGTCAGGCATATTTATTTTTGTAATATTTTGATGTATGGGTATGCTTTCAAGTGGACACGGCACGCCGTGTCCCTACAAGGCTTGATTAGGATCTGTTCCCCATCCGTCAAAATCACAGTCATATTTATTACCTAATTCACACATTTCCTTTGTCCATTTTTCTACAATCTCATTATCCATTTTCATTTTGGTTGTCCATCCTGTAACAATGAATAATTTGGGGTCCCCCGCTGAGAGCCAATAATCAACCTTATAATTGAGTTTTACAATTTCAGACGCAAGCCGTTCTGCCTTTTCAATTGTGTTGGTATAAAAGAAATATTCAAGTGAAAGTTCCTTTTCCCTTTTAATATCTAATTTTCTTAACTGGTCTATTACCTGTGTTGTCATTTTCATTTGCATGTCTTTGTTTTGGTTAAAATCGTGGACATTAACAAATTGTTTGCTAATTGATTTTGGTCTTAAAAAGGTAAAGATTCCCATGGTTTCTAAATTCCTTATAAATTTTCTAAGATAAACAGAGACTTTTCACTTTTCTTAACGTGAATAACGTACAAATCATCCAAACTTAACAAAATATATCCATTTTGTAAAATAATAAAGTGCAGACAAGAAGGAAGCTTGTCCTACGGTGTATTGGGTAGGTCAATCATCCTTGATTGACCCATGACTCGTGGACACGGCACGCCGTGTCCTTAGAAATTAATCGGTTTTGCTTCTTTTCCAAAATATCTTTTCTGGAACCACAATGCTACATTCACCAGGGCTATCAATGCCGGAACTTCGACTAGAGGACCAATGACAGCTGCAAACGCCTCCCCTGAATTGATTCCGAATACTGCAACTGCGACGGCAATTGCCAGCTCGAAATTGTTGCTGGCGGCTGTGAAGGATAGAGTTGCCGTTTTGGAGTAGTCTGCTCCTATCTTCTTACCCATATAAAACGATACCAGGAACATGACAACAAAATAAATCAGTAGCGGTATTGCAATTCTTACTACATCGAAAGGGATTTTGACTATATATTCCCCTTTGAGCGAAAACATCACAACGATTGTGAATAGCAGAGCTATCAACGTTATCGGGCTGATCTTCGGAATGAATTTTTTGTGATACCAATCTTTATTCTTCAGTTTAATCAAACTGAATCTCGTAATTATCCCGGCTAAGAAAGGAATTCCCAGATATATGAACACACTTTCTGCAATCTGACCTATCGTTATATCGACCTTAAAAGACTGCAATCCAAGCCAGTTGGGAAGTACCGTCAGGAACACATAAGCATATACCGAGAAGAATAATACTTGGAATATGGAATTGAAAGCTACTAAACCCGCGGCATATTCTGTGTCGCCCTTCGCCAGTTCGTTCCAAACGATGACCATAGCGATGCAACGAGCAAGACCAATCATAATCAGACCTGCCATATAGTGAGGATAATCTTGTAGGAAAATCACTGCCAGCACAAACATAAGTATAGGACCAATGATCCAGTTCTGAACCAGAGATAGCCCAAGAATTTTGACATTCTTGAAGACATCGCCTAATTCTTCGTAACGGACTTTTGCCAATGGTGGATACATCATAAGTATTAGTCCAACAGCTATCGGTATGTTCGTAGTACCGGAACTGAACTGATTCCAAAAGTTCACAATTCCCGGGAAGAAGTATCCCCAGCTGACACCGATGAACATAGCGAGGAATATCCACAGCGTCAGATATCTATCCAGAAAGCTAAGCTTTTTAGTAATTTTTTCCATTTTTTCCTTTTAAAAAGTATTATAAATCATATAAACACCACCCAAAATAACCAGGATACCACACACTTTTTTGATATACCCCATTGTTTTCGAGCTCTCCGTCCAGTTCAGATACTGTTGCACTTTCTTTGTCAATGTACCAGCAAGCACAATTACAGCACAATGTCCGATTGAAAAAGCTACGAGTAATGACAGAGCAAGAACCAAATTGGTTGCTGACACCTCAAAAACTACACCCAGAACCGGAGCCATAAAAGCAAATGTACATGGACCAAGACCAATTCCGAAGATAAGCCCCAAAACCAATGCGGCAAGCAGCCCTTTGAATCTTGTTCCACTCATTCGGGCACCGTCCCAAGGAAGTTTAATCAGATCGAGCAGGTACAAGCCAACCACAAAGAATACAGCCGCAACAATGTAATTGCCAATCGTCCCGACATCACCCATCAATCGTCCCATCGCAAGTGTAATTCCACCGATAATGGCTATTGTCACGAGAATCCCCATGGCAAAAACCAGTGACAAATTAAATGTCCGCTTCAGACTTATCTCACCTTGTGAGCTTAGGAATCCGATTATCAGAGGTATGCTCGACAAATGGCATGGACTGAGAACGATGCTCAGCAATCCCCATGCAAAGGCAGAGAATGTTGCTAACCAGAAGTTACCATAAAGTAAATTACTTAATGAATCGAATATGCCTTCAATCATAAATTCTCCTGTTTAAGTGAAAGGGACAAGGGTCAGGGGACATGGGATTAGGATGTGTTTTCATTTTTTGTTTTCCAATGTTTGTATGGTTTTTGTAATCATTGCTGTTATTGAATCAATTAATTGACACCTATCATCAATTATTTCATGTGATAATAATGTTTTAGCTCGCTGATACCAGCCTTTTGATTCACGAGCTGAACCCCTTGATATTCTTAAAAAGTGAGGATATTCTTTGCCAAATCCTCTACCATATCCTTCTTCAATATTTGCAGAAATTGAGCCGCATGACCTAATCAATTGTTTAGCGATTTCTTTCCCGCGAAAATCTTTTGCCATTAATTCAGTATCACTCCAACACTTGTCCCAAAGTTCGATAGATATTTGATAAAATCTCAGTTCTGACAAAGCATCCCGCATAAATTCTCCTGTTTAAGTGAAAGGGACAAGGGTCAGGGGACATGGGATTAGGATGTGTTTTCATTTTTTGTTTTCCAATGTTTGTATGGTTTTTGTAATCATTGCTGTTATTGAATCAATTAATTGACACCTATCATCAATTATTTCATGTGATAATAATGTTTTAGCTCGCTGATACCAGCCTTTTGATTCACGAGCTGAACCCCTTGATATTCTTAAAAAGTGAGGATATTCTTTGCCAAATCCTCTACCATATCCTTCTTCAATATTTGCAGAAATTGAGCCGCATGACCTAATCAATTGTTTAGCGATTTCTTTCCCGCGAAAATCTTTTGCCATTAATTCAGTATCACTCCAACACTTGTCCCAAAGTTCGATAGATATTTGATAAAATCTCAATTCTGACAAACCATCCCGCATAAATTCTCCTGTTTAATTAACAAAAATGAATCCCTCTTCCCTTGCTCTTTGTCCCATTCTCCTGTCCCCTGTCCCCTGTCCCATTCTCCTGTCCCTTGTCCCCTGTCCCATTCTCCTGTCCCTTGTCCCCTGTCCCATTCTCCTGTCCCTT
>CAYXFU010000004.1:0-5206 GCA_964464375.1 uncultured Hyphomicrobiales bacterium | reverse complement strand
TGTCCCCTGTCCCATTCTCCTGTCCCTTGTCCCCTGTCCCATTCTCCTGTCCCTTGTCCCTTGTCCCTCGTCCCTCGTCCCTACTTCCTAACCTTCAAACCCTTGGACTGCAGAAATTTATCAATCTGTGCTTCGGGATAATATCCTTCATGTCTAAATATTTCTTTACCGTTAGCATCAAGGAAAATCTGTGTAGGAATCAGCTTTATCTTATATTCATCAGACTTACTTTTATACTCATCTTTCCATACATCATAGAAAACAACTTTAATTTGCTCACGATATTTCTTTTCGATGCTTTTCAGTATCGGCTGCATCTTCTTGCAGGGAATGCATTTGTCCGAGCCGAGTTCGATGAATGTAACCATCGGTTTGTTGGTCTGAGCTTCCATTGGATTGAGAATAATGAAAATACTAACCATAGCGATTAACAGTGTTAACTTTCTCATATTAATTAGCCTCCTTCAGCCATTCGAGAATCTGACTATCCTTGGGAACAGTGCCATAACTAATAACCTTTTCGTTGATGACCAGTCCGGGAGTACTCATTATTCCGTATTTCATAATGTCCTGAAGCTCCGATACTTTTTCAACTGTAGCATCGATGTTGTTGTTTTTAACAATTTCTTTCACTTTGTTTTCAAGATTTACGCACTTGGAACAACCTGATCCGAGAATTTTGATAACCATAATAATTTTTTTCCTTATAAAATTTATAATATCGAGCTTTAATACATAATTTCGAATATCGAACACTGAACATCGAATTTCGAATATTTAATACAAAATTTCAAAATAACAAATTATTCAATCCCCTTCTTGCTTTTTGCAATCAGATTCTTTTTTGCTGTGTCAATACTCTTTACAAAAATCGAAATAAGCTCTATACATTCATTCATAATTTCTTCAATCATTTTTAGTTCTTTAATGATTGGTTTTCTATAGATAATTTTAAGAGAAACAAGAGTCTCTCTCAATTCTTTCAGACAGATTTTCATCTTATGAATAAAATCATTTCTTGATTCTGCACTTTGAGCTTCTGCATAATTTAATGCAGGTGATGTACCGGAGCGAATCATTTGACCAGATATATAAATTCCGGATTTAGTATTTGGCAATTTCTCAGCAATTTCCATTATTTTGATTGAAAAAGCAATAAGCCTATCCTCCAAATCAAAACCTTTACTCATAAGTCCTCCCAATTAATATATTCAGCATTTGTATTTCCCTCTTCCCTTCGACATTCGGTGTTCAGTATTCGATATTCAACATTCGTATTTCCCTCTCCCTTCGACATTCGGTGTTCAGTATTCGATGTTCGATATTCTACATTCGACATTTGTATTTCCTCTTCCCTTCGACATTCGGTGTTCGATATTCGATATTCGACATTTGTATTTTTTACTCTTCAAATGCATTAGAATATCATATTAAACAAAACCCCCACGATCATAATTCCAACTGCAACAACTCCAACAAATGTAAAAATCAATGGAAGCTTTAGCACTTTTTTCAGAATAATTGTTTCGGGAAGTGATAGTCCAATTACCGCCATCATAAACGCCAGCGATGTTCCAAGCGATGCCCCTTTTTCCAACAGCACCTGTACAATCGGGATAATCCCTGCAGCATTGGAGTACATCGGCACACCAAGCAACACAGCAAGAGGAACTGCATACCAAACATCTTTGCCCATAAACGATGCCATGAAATCAGCCGGAACATAGCCGTGAGCACCTGCTCCGACGGCGATACCGGCTACAATATAAATCCAAACTTTCGAAACAATTTCTCGTACTGCCGTGAACCCTGCATCAATTCTATGATTTATGGTAAGGGCTTCTTCAGCCATTTCAAGTTTACCGGCTTTAATCTCGTAAACCCATGGCTCAACCCACTTTTCAAGCTTTAGACTACCGATTATCCAACCCGATAAGATTGAAATTAATAGACCTGTTGTTAAATATATCAGAGCAGTTTTCCAGCCGAATAACCCAAACAGAAGAACCAGTGCAACTTCATTAATCATTGGTGCTGCTATCAGAAATGAGAATGTTACTCCCAGTGGAATTCCTGATTCAACAAATCCTAGAAATAATGGTATTGCCGAGCAGGAGCAGAAAGGAGTCACAATCCCCAATGAGCTTGCCATAATGTTCCCGACCAGAAGTGATTTTCCTTCAAGTGCTTTTCGTGTCTTTTCGGGAGAGAAGTAACTGCGTATGATTCCCACCACAAACACTATCAGGGTTAGCAATAAAAGCACTTTAGGTACTTCGAAAATGAAAAACCTGATTGCTTCGGTCAAACGAAGCGTTTTATCCATTCCAAATACATCGTAAACAAGTCCGTTAGCCAATGGCTCAAGATAAATATACAGAATAATCCACACAGGCACTAATGCCAATGGAATAAGGAGCTTGTACTTTTTAAAAATTAACATAATATTAAATTAATAAATCTATTAAATCAGATCATCCTCAACCTCAAGAAATTTTACTATCCTCTCTCTGATTTCATCTCTAACTCGGCGATAAACAAAGAGTATCTCTTCTTCTGTGCCTGTTGCCTCTGCCGGATCATCGAATCCGATATGAAGCTGATGTTCGACAATACCATTAAAAACCGGGCAGACTTCTTTAGCACCGCCGCAAACAGTAATCACATAGTTGAAATCATCATAGATAAACAGATCCACCGATTTGGGATAATGTCCGCTCATGTCAAACCCAATTTCGTTCATCACCTGAATAGTTCTTGGATTGACTTCTACAGCCGGATTCGTACCGGCTGAATATACATCAAAAGTATCATCATAAGCGGTTAAAAATGCCTCTGCCATCTGACTGCGGCATGAATTCCCTGTGCATAGGACTAATATTCTCATCTTTACCCTTAAATTTCTTTTACAATTAGACAACTAACGAAACATCATAGATTAATTTCAATATTACACAAATTTAGTCTGCTTACGGAATTGACTCTCTCATTGTCAGCTTTGATCAATTCATCATCATTAAGATAAATTGGCAGTAAAAGTATAAACTGATTGATAGCAATATCCTTGGATGTTGTGTTTAACCTGTAGTTCACCCATTTGCCATCCTTTTCGTCCAATATAAACCCAACATCTCTCAGAATTGAAAGATGCTTAGATACAGTTGATACGGTTACTTTGAGTATATCCTGGATTTCGCAGACACAGAGTGGCTTTCGGGTGAGCATAAGCAAAATTCTGATCCGGTTTTTATCGGACAGAGCTTTGAATATTTTTATTATATCATTCATTATCTTCCTTATTTCATTTCGTCATATAGCGAAATTAAAAAGAAAAAATGAGATATAAAAGGAAAATTATAAAGCAGAATGTCTGAACTATGATTCTCTTGATTTGTATGATGAAAGACATGATTAAATGAGAATTATAAAAATGGTTATTAAACTCATTAAAACCCCGGTAGGGGTTATATGTTAATAGAAAAATGAATGATTGAGAATTAGGAAAAAATGGTTTAAAAGTTATTAAAACCCCGGTAGGGGTGATATATTAATAGAACAATTGTACGAATGAGCATCATAGCCCCGTAGGGGCGACATATAATTCTACTCACATTATTTCGCTCCTACGGAGCTTTGTGTGCTGGTTTGGGGTGTTTTTCTATTAATATTTTTCCCCTACGGGGAAATAAAATACATGATTAAATGAGAATAAAAAAAATGGTTATTAAAGTTACCAAAACCCCATCAGGGGTGATATATTAATAGAAAAATGAATGATTGAGAATTATAAAAATGGTTTAAAAGTTATTAAAACCCCGGCAGGGGTGATATATTAATAGAAAATGTGTATGAGAGAGTGTCATAGCCCCGTAGGGGCGACATATAATTCTACTCACATTATTTCGCTCCTACGGAGCTTTGTGTGCTGGTTTGGTGTGTTTTTCTATTAATATTTTTCCCCTACGGGGAAATAATACAAAAACAGATTCTTGTAAATGCATGTCATGGTAAACTTTTAATTCATGCCTTTAATCACATGAATCATATAAATCACAGTTCAGACAAACTACTTATCCTTTATGCATCGAATTGAAAAACCTACTCCTTTGTTTATTGAATTTCTAAGAATATATACATTCGAATCAAATACGTGTCTTATCCAGACGTTCCCCAATAAATCCTGTTCATTTTCTGTAGATGTCCACCAATAAGTAACTCTACTTAATCCTTTAAAACGAGAAAAATCATAAAACCCTGCCGGTAATCCTGTGAATCCGCTTTCATTTGTATTTCCTGGGTCAGGTCCATGCCAGAGTCCATTTAAGTTTTCAAGTACACCATTACTTTTTAACTTACCACCAGCAATATAACTACCTCCAAGAAAATTTTCCAATTTTGACCATTCTTCATCAGAAGTTATGTGCCATCCTATAGGAGCTATACCTCTTAAATCGTTAATTACAAACCAATTATATAATTTACCATATGTTTTCCCTATATTGGTATCATTGTATAAATAACACCATTGCCCTTCTTCTTTAAAATAATTATCCACCCATTGTGCAGAGTCTCTCACTTCCGGTATAGAATCCCCATTCCTGTAATGATCAACATCGAGGTTTCTGTACATCCAGTGCTGAGTACCGATAGTAACAGCTACATGTTTTGTGTAGTAAATAAGAATGCTGTCAATTTCATGTACTCCGAAATCCCATTTGAAGCCGTCATGCCAAAGGTGGATTCTGTCCTCGTTTTTTTCATCGACAAAAAATTTGATACTGTCGATCAGCTGAGCAGGATAATAGTAAGTGCTGTCCTTTGTGAATACCTGAAGCTGAAGCGTGTCCGGTGCATTCGGGAATCGAAGATTGTCAATTTCGCTTAAGTTATATGCTTTGAAGGTTCCATCGTTCAGATAGAACTTGACTAAAGGCTCCGCAGAATACACAGGCATTGTAACAACTAGTAATAGCAAAGAAAGAAGTAACTTTTTCATCGTGTTATATTCCATTCTGAAAGTGCTTATTCTATAAGACTCAAATATACAAAATGAATGACTGAGAATGAAGAAAAAATGATTGAAAAGTATATCGAAACTCCTTAGGAGTGACATATTAATAGAAATGTTGTCTTGATGTTCACTGATATTGGATTCAGTTCTAAAAATATACACCTCAATTCTCATAATATTTCTTAATTTTGTTTT
>CAYXFU010000003.1:0-145009 GCA_964464375.1 uncultured Hyphomicrobiales bacterium | reverse complement strand
CAACTACCACCCCGTCACTTTGTGACACCCCTCCTTGGAAAGGAGGGGAAAAAGTAAGAGTCGATGTCTCCCACTTGGCTCCTGGTATGTATTTTGTGAGGATTGGGGATAGAATTGGGAAGTTTGTTAAATATTGAATTATTTATTATAAATGAAGGTGAATCATGAAAACACTAATTTACTTCTTGTTATTTCTAAGCAGTTTGAATTTATTTGGAGCTGAAGCATGGGAGAAAACAAATGGTCCGCTTGGTGGTGGATACAATTCCTTCTATGCTACAACAGGGAATTATGTATTTACTTATACCAGGACACACAACATTCACATGACTTCGGACTTTGGTGCCAGTTGGATTGTGACTCCATTCGATAAAGTAACTACAAGGGTCTGGGATGAAATGTCATCTAAGTTCGTTATGAGTTTATCAGGGCTTATCTTTACAAATGGACTTACCATCTACTATTATGATGAAGTGAACAAAATCTGGAATAATCTTGAATTGAATTTAAAACCCAATGAGCTTGCAGGAGAGAAACAGATATTTTTCACGAATGAAAATGTCTATTGTGTTATTGATACTTTCGGTGTTTACGAGCTTTCGGACGATCTGAAATCATGGACATTTTTTGCTGAATTAAGTAAGGACTTCCACTTATATAACTTAAACTTGGCGATTACTCCCAGCGGAAAAATATTCGCAACGAATTATGATGGATTATACAGCTCAACTGACTACGGAAAATCATGGGATTTGTTCTCAGCAGGCAGCAGTCAAAGAGTGTTCACCGCTGATGATTATTCAATTTATTGGCAAAGACTGAATTTATGCAAATTCAATAATGAATCGGATCAATGGGATACGATAATTTCAAGGGAAAATTCTCCCTCGAACTATGGTTCTTACTTTATTGATGTTAGTGGTACTATATATCATTATAATCATCTTTTTGTGTCCATGGCAAAAACCAATGATTCAGGAAAGAACTGGTATTATTTTTATAAAGATAGTTCTTGCTTTGGAGAGCCAAATCTTAACAAGCTTTATAATCTACATTATACAAATGGTCATGTAATGTTTAATGATGACCGTTGTATCTACAGATACTCTTTTAATGCAAAAGTTGATAGAATTGATATGAGATTCTTGAAATATCCTATCGATATTATCCATCCATTAAGTGAAAAAAAAGTTCTGGTTGCAAACAAGTATGGTCTTTATATAACAGAAGACAAAGGACTGAATTATAAACTATGTTTTCCTCAATGCACAACCGGAAACTGGTATAGTAAAATTATCAGCAGAGAAGATTTGATTGTCGGAACCTCGAGGATGAATTTCTTTTACTCGACGAATGATGGCAATTCATGGATTATAAAAGATGGAGCCCCTGAGGATTTTGATTTGGATAAAGATGGGGTTTTATATTATGCCCGTCAAAGCGATGATGAAGATATGTATAAATCAACTGATTTTGGACTATCCTGGACTTCATGCAAAGGAAATCTACCAAATTATGGTGGCACCAAAAGACCTTATGTTGTTGCACTAGCCCTTAATGATAATGGTCAAATTCTGGCATCTATCTATAATGATGCTATTTACAAGACTACAGATGATGGCAAGAATTGGAAATTAGTTCTAAGTACTTCTCAGAGAGTTGAAAAAATAATTAAATATAAGAACTATGTTTATGGTTTTGGTATATCTGAAAATAATTATATTATTAGGAGTAGTGACTTCGGAGAAACTTGGGAGACTCTCGGTAATGATCTACTGGCAGGAAAATATTCGTTTTCTATCGGACCGAATGGTGAGTTACTTGCCAGCGGAAATGGGGTATATACAAGTATTGATGGAGGATATAAATGGAAACCATTGAATACAGAATTTGATTCAAATATAATACCGGCTGCCACTCTTTGCGATGATGGTACAATGTGGTGTGGAACAGATTCCGGTTCGGTCTATTACAGCAAAGGACCAGCTATTTCAGTTGATGCTCTGCTGACAATTTATGCTGATAATTTTCTTTCTCCGAATCCTGCAACGGATTACATAGAAATATCCGTAGGGGCGAACGGCCTTTCGTCAATACAAAACAATTTGATTATTAATAATATCTATGGGCAAAACGTATTGTCTGTAGGGGCAATTCATGAATTGCCCCTACGAATAGACGTCTCCTCCCTTCCCTCGGGTATGTATTTTGTGAGGATTGGAGATAGAGTACAAAAGTTTGTGAAGCTTTAATCGTCAAGAGCATTCAGTATAATGTAATAATTATTGGATAATATGAAATTTTCAGATCCCAGAGTTCTTGTGCTGGGTGGTGATACAAAGAAGTGGACTGCAAAGTCAAGACCTATAGATCAAACTTTCTTAACCGGAATTGAAACATGGGTCTATGCTTTCGATGGGGTATATCAACCGATTCTTCAAACAATGCCTCGTGATTTGAAGAATTATGATCTGATTATTTGTAATTCAAATTTGGGTAAAGAGCTGGCTAGAAGCATCTATCTTGCTGAGAACAGACCTGAAAAACTAACCTGGGTTACGTTGATTGAAGGTTCTGCCAGCGATTATTTAACTCCGAATCTAGCTATTCTGAAATTATTTGCTAACTCCGATCTGGTGAATTGTATCAACATCAATTCTGTTTCATTTTTCCGGAATCTAACAAAAACCAAGGTAGAGTATATTGGAATGCCCTATCCGGTTGATTTAATCTCAAAATTGAGAATTCCTTATGAAAAAAGAAAGAAGGAAATTTTTGTTTGTCCGCTTGCATTAACGAGGATCAACGATGTTTTAGCCGCTAAAGGAATTGGTTTGCCTTATGTTACTTATGAGCAGGAGATTAGCCGTAAGCCCAAAAATCTTCTTCAGCATATTGAAAACAGATCTATTCATAAAAAATATCTTTTGCAGAAAGCCAAGGAGTATCATAGCGACGAGAGTATGTCCGTCAGGGAATTATTGCCTATCTCAGAGTTCTTCCGAATGAATAATTCTTCTTATATATGGTTAAATCTTGATCCGAGATATACATGGGGAAGGTTTGTGTTGGATGCCGCTGTTCTTCAAATACCTATAATTACAACTAAAGCGACAGGTCATGCGAGTCTGCTGTTCCCAGCTACCTGTCTGGAAGACGAATTCCAGATAGATAAAGCTATTGAGTTGGGTAAACAATTAGTCAATGATTTCGATTT
This sequence comes from uncultured Hyphomicrobiales bacterium, assembly GCA_964464375.1. Taxonomy (GTDB): domain Bacteria; phylum Bacteroidota; class Ignavibacteria; order Kapaibacteriales; family UBA2268; genus CAIOZA01. The sequence continues at coordinate 141,792 of CAYXFU010000003.1, read as the reverse complement.
CTATAAACAAGTGGCTAAATATCCCGAAGACAAGTTAGAGTGCTATAAATCCGAACAAATGGTAAAAAAGCTTTTAGGAGCACTTGAATAATGCAAAAGGATTGCTTTTTAGACAACCCTTTGGCATTATAAACGCCCCTGCATCTCAGATTTTTCCTGTATTATTATTAATTATTAATTCTCAATTATTAATTAACTTAAGGGCAGTCTCCAGCTTTCAGGAATACTTTCTCATAATCCCAAAGGTTACCTGTACCGCTTGCTACACTCAATCCGAATGCACCCAATGACCAACCGTAAGCACCGATGAATCTTGCTTTGGATTGCTGGCAGGGTGGAGTGAAAGTGTAATCACCGCCAATTAAATATGCTGAATGTACCCAGCCTATGGTTGTATTATAAACAGATGGAAGACCAAGTCTTATCTCGAAGCGTGGTACGGCAAGTCCCCAAGACATAGCCATCGCTCCGGCGGCTCCGGACTGAGGTTTAGAGTTTTCTTTCATCTCATACGTTCTTACATTTGCACTGGGTGTGCATTTCTTGCTTTGAACATCGTATTGAAAGCCTTCATCGACAACAAATTTGAATTTATAATCCAGTAGTGTGGAGGCTCCTGCCGGAAGTAGTGCATTCATAACCACTAAGCATCTAACGTCGAAGAACAAGATTGGAATACCAGCGATTGGAAATCTGAATAATCGAAGAGGTACTTCTATCTTTAAATCACTACCCGATCCAGCTGCAACAGCCTTCAAATCGAATTCGCCTTCGAGATAGTCACTCTGTGAATCATACATCATAAGCTGATGGTTTACAACTTCTATTTTGCCCCTTGTTCTAAAATTCCTAACCTCGCCAATTAGAGTTAGTTTAGCAACCTTAGTGTCTAAGATGATTTTTTCGCAAGTAATATTTATCCTTACTTTTCCGCTGAGCAGTTTGAGCCCGATGCTATAAAGGTAAGAGCCAACACGTGCTGAATAGCCGACACTGTCAGTAGTTACCACTTGAATCTGACTGCCGGGGATTGCTTTGATGCCGTTTAGAATTTCCTGTTTATCAAAGTTTACATACTGATTCCAAGTGAGGTTAGCGTCCTTAGCTACATCTGTCAGATTGGCTGGTCCAACAGTAATTAGAACTTCGCTACCCTGATTAACTGTCTTTACAACCTTATAGTATTCCCATTTATTTATAACAAAGTTGTCGTCTGCCTTCAGGGATTTAGCTTTAGTACTGGTTCCTTTGAAGTGGATAACGCTCGATGTTGTGTCGAATAGAACTATGTCAGAGTTTTCGTTATCTGCGAAAACCACATTAGAATTATCCCATGTGATATTTATCGAATTAGTGGATGTGGTATCCGTATTTCCGGGATTTACCACTGTATCCTTCGAACAGCCGGTAATCAGCCTCGCCGAAACTAGTAGTAAAATAAGCAGAAGAAAGTTGAAAAATATTTTTTCATAAAACCCCCGATAAAAGGTGGTTAATAATATGATGCTTTAATTGATAAGCAATATAAACATAGTTATCAATTTAAACAAAAAATATTATTAAAAGGACAAGAACTATCTAACGGAATTGATTTTTAATCCACAGTCCCCAGTATAATAGCACTTAAAGAAATGCAATTAAACTTTATTCTTCAATCGTTGGGATTTGAATTAAACCCATTTCACTACCAAAAACTCAAAAAAGTAATGTAGTAAAGTCCCACCGGAACAGAAAATATACTTAAAGAAAATTCTAAATTCTCCGATTACTACTATTTTATAAATTAAGATCAGCATAACATTAATTTATTACACAAATATCGGTTAAAATATAGGAATCTCCCTTTCCGAAGGAAATTATTTATTTCTTTTGGTACAATTCTAATGCTATGTTCCGGACTAATAGGAATATCAATTTTAAATCGATTCGAAGCTTATTCGGTTAATAAATTGTACGAAAAAGCAAATGCTATCGGAATGAGTGTTTCTTATCATCTGGGCGAAGATATTTACAGCAACAGCAGAGAAAGAATTAATGAGGAGCTCAGAATAGTAAAACTGAACTCGGATATTGAGTATATATTAGTTACTGACACACAGGACATGGTGATAGCAGAAGCTAATCCGGATAGAGCCAATATTCTAAACTATAAAATCAATAATGGTAAAAAGAATCGTGCATCAATAGATGGGCAGGCTGTTCGAATCTATATGCCCATCAAACACGATAATCTCACAGTAGGGCATCTTTATTTTGCTTTGTCTGCAAATGAATTCATGGATAGTCTCAGCACTTTGAAGATTACTATTTATCTGATAGGTGCATTGTTCGTTGTGTTCTTTTTATTTATAATAATGATATTAAGTAACTATATAACAAGACCTATTAAGGAATTTATCAAAGTTATTGATAATATTTCAATCGGAAATCTGAATCAAAGAATTGAATATTCTTCTACAGACGAATTCGGAAAACTTAGCAAGGCTTTTAATGAGATGCTCGAACGACTTGAATTGATTCAAGAGGATCTCCACAATGAAATCGACGTAAGGCGCATCACCGAGGATCAACTTCGTGATGCACAAGAGGAGATGGCACAGGCACTACTCTATGAAAAAGATCTCAATCTAATGAAATCTAATTTTGTTACAACTGTTTCGCATGAGTACAGGACTCCATTGACTGTTATTATGTCCTCAACTTACCTACTTCAGAAGTTCTATGAAAAAGGTATGGCTGAAGGTTTTGATAAACAACTTCAACAGATTCAAACAGCTGTCGACAGTATGATTAAGCTTCTCGACGATGTCCTCGTAATCAATAGGAATGATCTTACAAGACATGCAGTACGCTTTTCGACACTTGAGGTTGTAGATTTCTGCAAAAATATATCGCTAAGGGTCAAGGATTTAGATAAGCGTAATCATACATTTGAGTTTATATCCGAACAGCAAAGCCTTTATTTCAAAACTGATCCAAACCTATTGTCTGGTATTGTCAATGGACTTCTCTCAAATGCAATCAAATACTCACAGGTTGACTCTAGCATAACAATTGCTGTTCTAGAAAGTGGTAATTTCCTGGTGATTGAAGTGAAAGATAATGGCTATGGTATTCCGGAAAAAGATTTGCCACACATTTACGAATCATTTTATCGAGGATCTAATGTTATCTCAGCCGAAGGGAATGGCCTAGGATTAACAATAATCAAACGATATGTCGATTTACTACAAGGTAAAATAGTTGTTGATTCAAAAGTTGGAGAAGGTACAACAATTTCAATTCACATCCCGCGCGACAATAACTTTGCAGGCAGCGAGCAGATATTACCATTCTAAATCAAATTCTAAGATATTTATTGCAGGACAAGCAAGGATGCATGTCCTACGATGTATTAGGTAGGTCAATCATCCTTGATTGACCAATGTATTCTTCTAATTCCAAAGCTCCCGCTTTGGAATATAAATTCTTATTCCCAAGAGGGATCTTTGGAACAAGTTGCTAATGTGTTCTGTATTAGTAGGGACACGGCGAGCCGTGTCCTTTCTGAATCACAATTTATATTCCGACAAGCAAGGATGCTTGTCCTTCAGTGTATTAGGTAGGTCAATCATCCTTGATTGACCCTGTTATTAAATATCTTCAACACTTGTAATCCATGAATTACCTTTAACAACAGAGTCATCGGGAATCTTTATTCTTCCCAGAATCGTTGCGTTTGCATAGATAACGACATTGTTGCCAATCTCGGGATGGCGTGGCAATCCTTTGATCGGTTGTCCATTCTCATCGAGCGGAAATTTTTTGGCTCCCAAAGTAACCCCCTGATAAAGCCTGACGTTGTTTCCGATTATGCAGGTTTCTCCAATAACAACACCAGTTCCGTGATCTATAAAGAAGGATTCTCCAATCGATGCACCTGGATGAATGTCAATCCCTGTAAGCGAATGAGCTATTTCGTTGATCATCCTCGGGATAATCGGGACATCAAGAAGTGATAACTCGTGAGCAATCCTGTGATATGTCAATGCTATTATCCCCGGATAACAGTAGAGAACTTCTTCGTAATTCTTTGCCGCCGGATCGCCATCGAAGGCGGCAGTAATGTCACCGATAATCAGCTTCTTCAGCTTTGGGATCTCATTCAGGAAGCCATTGCAAATATCCCTTGAATTTGTCTCACACTCCTTGCACTTTGGATCTTTTTCTATACAGCTGAAGCAAAATCCTCGCTTAATCTGCTCGGAAAGCATACGTTGGATCATGTCCAGATTTGCACCAATGTAATATTGGATCGAATGAGGATTAATCTCGGTGTATCCCCAAAATCCCGGGAACAGAACCTTCTTAATCCTTGCGATTATCTCATTCAGGATATTGATATCAGGCATTGGCTTATCGCTGGCGGATCTCCTGTTCAGAAACGGATGTTCTTCTTTCCGGCTAAGCTCTTCAACTAATTTATCAAATTCATTTTTTAACATTGTTAATCCTATGCTTCAATATCTGAAAACAGATCAGTGCTCAGGTACCTCTCAGCTGTATCAGGCAGAACGCATACGATTAGTTTGCCGGCATTCTCCGGTCTGTTTGCTACCTGAATCGCCGCATAAAGAACAGCACCGCATGATATTCCAATTAGTAGTCCTTCCTCGCGGATAGCTCTTTTGGCTGTCTGGATTGCATCTGTACTGGCTACTGGAATGATTTCATCTATGATTCCTGTGTTAAGGATATCCGGTATAAAACCTGCTCCGATTCCCTGTATTTTATGCGGTGAATGAGTACCGCCTGCAAGTATCTGTGATTCAAATGGCTCGACTGCGATAGACTTCAATGAAGGCTTTCTTGCTTTAAGTACTTCGGAAACGCCTGTGATAGTACCACCTGTGCCTACTCCTGCGATGAATATATCTATTTTACCATCAGTATCATTCCAGATTTCTTCCGCTGTAGTTTTGCGGTGAATCTCCGGATTGGACAGATTCTTGAACTGCTGTGGAATATATACACTTTCGAATGTTGCTGCTAGTTCGTTTGCCTTTGCAATTGCACCATTCATTCCTAGTGGAGCCGGAGTAAGAACTATCTCTGCACCGAAGCGTCTGATAACTTTACGACGCTCGATACTCATACTTTCGGGCATTGTGCAGATAAGTTGGTAACCTTTCACTGCACAAGTGAAAGCCAGACCAATACCAGTGTTGCCACTTGTTGGTTCAATAATTACCGTTCCTTGCTTTATTAATCCCTGCTTTTCTGCATCAGAGATCATTGCCCATGCAATTCTGTCTTTTACGGAACTACATGGATTGAACATCTCCAGCTTTGCCACAAGTTCAGCCGGAGCTCCCTTTGCAAGTTTGTTGATTTTGACCAAAGGCGTGTTGCCGATAAGGTCTCCTATGTTATTATGTATGCGCATAGCATCTCCTTATATATATTATTAAATAATTATTTTCCAAAAAAAGCAAAAAACGCACCTCTGACATGTCAAAGGAGCGTTTAAAGTATATAGAATAATTAATCGAAATTTACAATAGTTTATTATCTCAACCAGTTAGTTTTTAAAACGTTTCAAGTATATTCTTTATTGTTAAATAAATTCTTTTCAAATAATGTTCAGAATTTTGCGGATTGCAGTAAACGTCTAGAAAACATTATGACTATCGGGACAAACGACTGAAAGAAATCTTTGTATCCTGCGATAAACAGTATATCCATCAATATCCTGGATATTCCAAGAGGAGTTTATCAGCTACAAATTTCGCACTTACCAATGGAAACATAAATCACAGCTATCATTAAAAGATAATAAAAAGTAAATTATAAATTACTTATGCAATAATGGCAGTAAATCACTGCCATTATTGCATTGCGGTTATGACATTCTGACTGCTTAGAAAATCCCATACTGCCGATATGTCGTTACACACAGCCGTAATGGCAGATTTTTTAGTTTGGCACACTTTTTCAAAGTATATATTTTGTCTTTGAAATTGAATTATAAATTTTGTTAAAATATTTGTTAAAAGGAGTTCTTATGTTATTAAAAATCGATCCATTCCGCAGCTTCGGGAACACTACCCGTAAAATGTCCCTTCTAATGGGCGAACTGGAAAAAGGTATCAACTTCGAAATGGGTGCTTTCAAGCCCAGGGTTGATATCTCAGAAGATTCAGCTAATGTTTATATAATTGCTGAATTGCCCGGTATGTCCAAGGAAGATGTGAAGATAACCATCAATGAAGAGAATATGTTAATCATCAAGGGAGAGAAAAAATCGTCTATCGGAGTTAGTAGCACTAGCCACAGGACAGAACGTATATTCGGCTCATTTGAGCGTACATTCGTACTACCGGAGAATATCGCAACCGATAACGTGCAAGCAAAATTTGAGAATGGTCTGCTCGAACTAACAATCGCTAAGGTTGAGCCGCCAAAACCAAAAGAAATGGTTGTTACTATTTCGTAATACTGATTAGTCATTAGGAACGTAGTGAAGAATCCATGTATTTGTATTTTTCACTTTAAAAAAACAGCCTGGATTCTCACGGTCGCTTCGCTCCCTCAGAATGACTAGAAATTAGATAAATAATTAATTTTTAAAAATATTAATGGAGTACAATTATGTCAATCATAACATTTGATCCAATACGCGGTTTCGATACTGCAATGAGAAAAGTAAATAATTTTATTGGAGACCTTGACAAGGGTTTCAATATCGAATACGGTAGCTTTGCACCCAGAGTTGATATATCAGAAGATGAGAAGAATCTCTTCTTCCATATCGAATTGCCGGGTATAGCAAAAGAAGACGTCAAGGTTACAGTAAACGAAGAAAAGATACTAATGATTAAGGGAGAAAAGAAACACGAATTAAAGGAAGAGGATAAAGCAAATGACAAGAGTTATATTAGGGTCGAAAGAACCTACGGTTCCTTCACCCGCACTTTCCAATTACCCGAAACGGTTAAATCAGATTCAGTTACAGCGAAGTTTGATAATGGTCTCCTTACTCTTACATTGGAAAAGACAGAGCCAAAAAAGCCTAAGGAAATCGAGATCGCGTTAAGCTAAACAAAGCTAAAGTTGCCATTGGGGCGGACATGTTCTGAATGCAGATGATAAGTTGTTATAAATGTCGTAAAACAAGGAACCTAAGCATAAGATATGGAACGTGATAAATCATTTCAGAATATGTCAGCCTCTGGTTACATTGAATAGACAAAGAGAATTTAAGCTTATATCCGCGAGGGAGACTATGTGAAATGTCTGATTTAGAGGTCATTCTGAACGAAGTGAAGAATCCATGTATTTGCATTTTCTTGTAAAACAGCCTGGATTCTCACGGTCGCTACGCTCCCTCAGAATGACAGAATCGTAATTTTCTCACAGTTTCGAAGGCGGGAATCCAAACAAAAATAAACAATAAATAAACATATAGAAGAAAGAAAACAATGAACAATACATTAAATAGATCATGCTGTGATCCAACAGCAACCGCACACATCAGGCACAATCCTGCATATTACACAAAGCCCGGTTTTGATTACAATCCGGCTGACTACAAGCGTACATTCAGACCCAGAGTCGATATTTCTGAGGACAGCACGGCCTTCTATCTTGATTTGGAATTGGTAGGCATAAAGAAAAATGAAGTAAAAGTAAGCGTAAATAACGAGAGAATATTGACAGTAGCAGGAAATAAATCGGCTGATGAGGCAGAATCACAAACAGTTCTTCGCAGTGAAAGGAAATTCGGTGAATTTTCCAGAGCATTCAAGCTTCCGACGAATGTGGATGCTGACACAATTTCAGCTAACTACAACAACGGAGTCCTGACACTGACTCTGCCGAAGAACAAACCGAACGAGACACATGTAGAAATACAGTAATAAACGATAACTCCTAATATATATAAAAAAACGTGGACCGCTAATTCCACGTTTTTTTTTGATAATATTATAAGGATTTTGTTAAATTGCAATGTTAATATTTATTCTTGAAGTAAAAATGAAACAACCATTTATAATATTATCCAGTTTACTACTCTTTACTGGTCTAACTTTTACTAAGTCTGCTGATTCTCTTATCCAAGAAATAAATACAAAATACCAATATTCTCAGAAAAATATTACTTCTTATGATACTACTCAAATTGATATTTGGGATGAATCTACTGAAGGCGGCTATTGCATTTCATATTCAGAAAAGAAAAACATCATACTTATTAATGTTGTTTTATTCGGTGAAATGGGAAGGCAAAAAATTGATTATTTTTTTGATAATTATTATTGATTGTTTCTAATGCATAATCCGGGGTTAAAATATGTTGAATAAAACAATCACAAATCAGACATTTTCTATCATTTATGGACTCCACCTGACAGGTTGAGCATATCTTGGCGATAAATTCATAAAGTTGTACAGTTTATAAAACCATAGTCAGTTTGTTTGTTACAACCATTTCTTTCCCATCAAAATTTACTAAACAAATAAGGAAGATACTACGTCTTTATTTAAATGCCAGTTAATTAAAGAAAATATTGAAAAGCAAAGAAAAATTGGTAAATTTGTAATCTTATCTCAATCAAGATCATGAAAAGAGACTGTATAAAAAAGTTATTATTTTGCTAGTGGCTTTAATACAAGATTCCTGGATGTGCAGGAATGAAAAAACAGCCCATTTATATAGAGTTACACTGAATTTGTCTTATATATTGCATCTAAAAATCAGTATTTATCATAATTATTTTTTAAAATTTCAGTTCATTAATCATTTGGAGTTAATATGGTAGGAATTGTCGGATATGGTGCTTATGTACCAGCTTACCGCATCAAGGCAGGCACAATCGCCAGTCAATGGGGCGATGATATTGTCGCAATAGAACGCGGTTTGCTCATGAAGGAAAAAACCGTTCCCAGCCGGGATGAAGATACTATTACAATAGCAGTAGCTGCCGCAAAGAATGCTCTAAAGCGTGCCGGTATTGACCCTCAGAAAATTGGAGCTGTTTATATCGGATCAGAATCACATCCTTATGCAGTAAAACCCTCAGGAACTGTTCTTGTGGACGCTATGGGTATTGGACCTGATGTTCACGTTGCTGACTTCGAGTTTGCCTGCAAAGCCGGTTCAGAAGCAATGTATGTTGCTTATAGCCACGTCAAGGCAGACAACATGGAATATGCTCTCGGTATCGGTGCCGATACATCTCAGGGTGCTCCGGGCGATGCTCTCGAATACAGTGCATCAGCTGGTGGAGCTGCTTTTATTTTTGGTAAAACAAATGTATTGGCAGATGTTCTCTACACACATTCTTATACAAGCGATACAGCCGATTTCTGGCGTCGCGAGTATCAGCATTATCCAAGACATGGCGGACGTTTTACCGGTGAGCCTGCTTACTTCAAGCACTTACTCGGTTGCGGAAGTATTCTTCTCGAAAAATCAGGAATGAAGCCAAGTGATTTCGCTCATGCTGTATTCCACATGCCAAACGGCAAATTCCCTCTTAAAGCTGGTAAAACTCTCGGATTCACTCAAGAGCAGATGGATCAGGGTTGGGTTGTCAATCTTATGGGTAACACCTATTCGGGTTCTTCTCCAACAGGATTAACAGCCATACTTGACATTGTCAAGCCCGGCGAGAAAATATTCATGGTTTCATTTGGTTCGGGTGCCGGCAGTGATGGTTTCATTTTTGAAGCTCAGGATAAAATTGCAGAAGTTCAGGATCTGGCTCCCAAAACAAGGGATATGCTCAACGGAAAGAAAATTTATCTCGATTACGGTCAATATGTAGCATATCGTAAAAAGATTAGATTTGGTGAATAATCTTGATTGATTAATTCATCTGATGTAAGTTTAAATAATATTATATAAAAAAGTAAATCAATAAATAAATGGAGTAATATTTATGCGAGAAGTTGCAATAATCGGCGTCGGGATGACAAGATTCGGTGAGCTTTGGGATCAAGGCATCCGTGACATGTTTGCCGAAGCTGCTCTTAAAGCAATGGCAGATGCTAATGTCGATAAAATCGATTCTTTGTATGTCGGTTGTATGTCCAGTGGACTCTATACATATCAGGAACACTTAGCATCTGTAATGACAGATTATATGGGTCAGCGCGGAATTCCAGCCGCAAGAGTTGAATCGGCTTGTGCATCAGGCAGTGTTGCTATTCGTTCAGCTTTCATGGAAGTCGCTTCAGGTATGAGCGATATCGTTATGGCAGGTGGAGTTGAAAAAATGTGGGATATCGAAGACGGTACTTTCGTTTTGGCAACTGCTTCTGATCAGGAATACGAAGCATATACAGGAGTTACTTTCCCTGGTTTATATGCTATGATGGCTCGTTCATACATGCACCAGTACGGCTTAACACGCGAAGAACTGGCTCAGGTTCCAATCAAGAATCATAAACATTCTGTACATAATCCTAATGCCCAGTATCCTTTCGAAATGGATATGAAAACCGTTCTTTCTTCATCGATGGTTGCCGATCCACTCAGACTTATGGATTGTTCACCAATAACCGATGGAGCTGCAGCTGTTATTCTTTGTCCACTCGATATAGCAAAGCAATTCGTTAAGAATCCTGTCAAAATCAAAGCTATCGGTGCCGCTACCGGTCCAATTGCATTGCATGATCACAAGGATCTTACACGTTTGGATGCAGTTCGCCTCGCAGGTGAACGTGCATATAAAATGGCAGGTTTGAAACCTTCGGATATCGCATTTGCAGAAGTTCACGACTGTTTCTCAATCGCTGAAATTATTGTTGCAGAAGAACTTGGTTTCTTCGAATACGGTAAAGGTGGAAAAGCAATCGCAAACGGAGAAGCAACCTATGGCGGTAAACTGGTTATCAACTCAAGCGGTGGACTCAAAGCCAAAGGTCATCCGGTCGGCGCAACAGGCGTAGCCCAGGTTATCGAAGCAGTCGAGCAGTTACGCGGCACAGCCGGTAAACGTCAGGTAGAAAATGCAAAATATGGTATGACCCAAAATATGGGTGGTTCCGGTGGAAGTTCTGTTGTACACATTCTGGAGGCACAATAATGGCTATTAGTCCAAGATATTCACGCGAAATACCGCACCGCTACAGACTTGAAGCAACAAAATTCAAAAGCGGAAAAGTGTATTTACCAACTAGATACATCTGCCCTGAAACAGGTGACAGAGAGTTCGGAAAGATTACATTGAAAGGAACAGGAACAATCCTTTCCTATACAATTATACATATTGCATCTGATGACTACGCTAAGCAGACACCATTTCCAATCGCAATCATCGAAACCGATGAAGGTGCAAGACTCACAGCTCAGGTTGTGGACTGCACAGAAGACGAAATGAAAATCGGTGCAAGAGTAGAGTTGATCTTCAGAAAGATTATGGAAGAAGGCGACGCCGGAATCATTAATTACGGCTACAAGGCTATCCTTATCTAAATCTGATGTGCTATTTGTATTATATAAAGCAGCAATCACTAAAAACATCCGGAAATTTCATAACCTTCCGGATGTTTACTTTTATCCCTAATTGTGCATTAGAACGTTATCTATGCTTTGAAAACACTGTTCAGTTTTGTCATTCCCGTGCATACGGGAATCTATGATTTTCTTAGCTTAAAAAGATTCCTGCATTAGCTTCGCTGTTACTTCGTGATCGCAGGAATGACACACTAGGAGCAGATTTACAACAATTTTTATTTTTTTCTAATGAATAATCCGGGTTTATACTCTACTTATTACATTCCTGATTCGTTACATTCAGCTTTGCGATGTCGAATCCTTTGGCTTTGACTCTGGCGAGGATTGCATCATAGAGTGATTTATCCATCTTCGGAGTTCGGCATAGAATCCATAAGTATTCACGGTTAGGATGCCCAACAACTGCATAACTGTAATCCTCAGCCAAATCAATAATCCAGTAATCTCCACGAAAGGGCCAGAAGAACTGAACTCGGAGTTTGGCATTGGATTTATCGTCAGTAAGGAAAGCTTTACCTTCAGCTGTCTTCAACTCACCTTTAGGACTATCTTTCCGGCATGAGTTGAGAACCCGTATATAGTCATCTTCAGTCTTAATGTACTCAGCAGTTGTGCAGTTGCAGCCCTTCTGGAACGACTGCGGAAATGAGGATATCTCGTACCATTTGCCCAGATACTTTTCCAGATCCACATGTGACACAACATCCAGTGGCTGATAGCTTGTCGTACAGCCAAATAATGATAAAAGTGGCAGCCATACTAATCTTAATAGATTTTTCATAATCTTTATTTCATAAGTTTAATATGATTAAAATGAAATTCAATTGACGAAGAGTTACGGAATATATTCAAATAAAATAATCGAAGTGAAATCTAGTCTTTTTTCATTCAAAATTATATTACCAAACTAATTAAATGTCGACACATGAAAGCAACATCTACTCTTATTTGCATAGCATTTTCGCTGACTGCATTAAGTATAAATATATTCGGTCAGTCATTACCAAAAGAATTTTACAAAAAAAATGGAAGTCTAAACGAATATTATCTGGCAAATCCAGATTCACAAACTAATGTGACCCCACAACGAAGCGAATCCGACGGTATAAATCCTGCACCATCGCGGATGATGCAGAAGCTGGGTCAGATGCCATCACCGGACTTTTCGAAACGGAGGCTCGATGCTATTCTTAAAACCGATACTCTGATAGTCGGTTTCGGAGTTAATGACACAATGGATGTTACGGCAATGTGGTCGCACAATGGACCAATTATAATCGGGACGAACGGTTTGCTCCGCATTACCAAAGCCGAAGCTACTATACTCGGTGATATTTTCCTGCTAAATAACGGCAGACTTGAAATTTCAGGTTCTAATGTTTATCTGCCTCAGAAATACTTCTATGAGAGAAGTATACTCGTTACAGGTACCAGCGTGTTTAAAGCTACCAATGTGAAGTTCGATTACAGCAACCTCTCCCATAATATCGTTCTTGCTAACTCAGGAACAATTGATTTCAAGAACATTGAGAACTATGGCTTCACAACAAGCGGAACTTATGGCAAACCCACTTATAAGATAGATGGGATAAACGAAGCAGGTGAGTTTGTCATCACAGATAGTTCCACTATTGATATAAGTAATGCAAAGACTGTTCTTCTCTGGCATCATCTGGGTAAGGGTTCTTCACTTGATTTCAAGTTTCCCAAGGGTGATACTCTTGCTCAATACGACTGCAACAAATCGGTGAATGGATTCAAGGGAATCGAATATAATGTTCATCTTGACAATTGCTTCAATGTGATGTGGGGATTGATGCCCGAGGACAGCACAGATATTAAAATTTCAGATTCAAAGATCAGAGCTGTTGGCTTGTGGTTCAGAGGCAAAGGTCAACAGAATATCAACGGATTGGTTGATAATGCCAGCTATACTGACTACCAGCCCAATCTGACAGACAGGAAGTTCAGACTCATCAATTCCAGTGTTATGACCTGGAGTATTTATACATTCGACAATTCAATTATCAATCTTACAGGATCTATTGTTGGCGAGATTGGGTCACAGGGTAAATCTCAGGTAACAGCAAATCAGGCTTTCTGTGACGGCACAGGAGGATACGTCTGGTCAACAGATACAACATTTCTTGTTTATGGATTTTCGACATTGACAACAGCTTTCCGGTCTCAGGGGTATAGTTTCGGTATTCTTGGCTATTCTGCTCTTACTAATGGAGTAGCATCAGCAGTTGGAAACTCAAATCTTATCGTGATTCAAACTCCACTCGCAGAAGATCCCGTTCCTTATGAGGGAAGTGCGGTTTGGTTCATAAACATGGAGCGACCATCTCTTGCTTCTGTAGAATCTAAAGTTCCGATTATCGGTTCAGTGTGGATTGAGAAAGGACCTTTAAATAAGTATATAGAATTCGGCTCATATAAAATCGAATATAAGCGCAACTCAGATACAAAATGGATTCAGCTGGCAAAGGATATAAAAAAGAAAGTAAATCACGACACAATATATGTTTGGAACACAGCCGGACTGACACCCGATCAATATGTCATCAGATTAACACTGTTCAATACGCTTGGAGACAGTGTGGAAGCAATGAAATCAATCAATCTTCAACCGAAATTTGTCGGTATTAATGAGGATTACATTGGAACAAGCACTGAAATTTATCCAAATCCATCATCCGACTTCATAGAAATACCCGTAGGGGCGAACGGCCGTTCGCCCTTACAAAGTGATATAAAGATCTATAATATGTTCGGACAAATCCTAACCACCCCGTCACTTCGTGACACCCCTCCTTGGAAAGGAGGGGAAAAGGTCAAGATTGATGTCACTGACTTGGCTCCAGGTATGTATTTTGTTAGGATTGGGGATAGAGTTGGGAAGTTCATAAAGCTGTAAAGTGAAAAGTGTTGTCTGAACTGGGATTTATGAGATTTAGGGGATTAAAAGCACGATATTAAGTGTATTCAATCATGTCTTTAATCAGGAAAATCCCTGAAATCATAGTTCAGACAAATGAATTCCCTATCCTCACTATTTATTACTTAGATACGTTATATGCTTCTTTGATTGTTCTGAATAAATATTCGATGCTCGCTGTTAATAATCTTACTATAAGCTTTGGCGGACGCTATCTTTTCGATAGTATTTGCTTTAATGTAAATCCCGAGGATCGGATTGGTCTTATTGGACGCAACGGTACCGGGAAATCTACTCTGCTGAAGCTGATTGCAGGTCTTGAACAGCCCGAAGAAGGCACAATTAGCAAACCTAATGATTTTATTGTCGGTTATCTCCCTCAGGAGGGTATTGTTATATCGGACAAGACCGTGTTCGACGAGGCAAAATCTGCATTAGGCCATATACTGGATTTGGACAGACACATCGTAAAGCTTACTGATGAGATGTCGAACAGAACTGATTACGACTCATCAGAATATGCAAAACTGATCGATAGAGTTCATACAGCCAATGAGCAGTATCAAATTATCGGCGGACTGACTATTGAAGCACAGGTCGAGATTGTTTTGCTCGGTCTTGGCTTCAGCAGGACAGATTTCTATCGGAATGTTACCGAATTAAGCGGTGGTTGGCAAATGCGCATCGAACTTGCTAAGCTCCTCCTGCGTAAGCCGGATTTGATATTGCTCGATGAGCCAACTAACCATCTCGATATTGATTCTATCCAGTGGATTGAGAATTATCTGCGCATATATCCGGGTGCAATTATCATCGTATCGCATGACAGAAACTTTCTGAATAATGTTACAAACAGAACTATCGAGATTGCTTCCTCTCAGATTTTTGATATGAGTGTTTCCTACAATGAGTTCATGCTTATCCGCGATGATCAGCGTGAGCATCAGCTGAATGCTTTCCTCAATCAGCAAAAACAAATAAAGGAAACCGAACGCTTCATAGAAAGATTCAGATCTAAAGCTACTCTTGCTTCGCGTGTCCAATCCAGAATAAAGGCACTGGACAAAGTGGAGAGAATTGAACTCGAAGATGTAGATAATTCCGGAATAGACATTCGCTTCCCTGCCCCGCCACGCTCCAGCCGGCTCATCGCAGAAGCCAAGGGACTCAGCAAGAGTTATGGTCCAAAACTTATTCTCGATAGAATTGACTTTTCGATTGAGAGGGAAGAAAAGATTGCATTCGTCGGGAAGAACGGTGAAGGTAAATCTACTATCTCCAGGATATTAGCCGGATTAGAAGGATTTAACGGGGAGCTTAAGTTGGGTTCAAATGTTTCAATCGGTTATTATGCCCAGCATCAGGCAGAACTTCTAAATGGCGACGATACAGTTTTCGATGTTATTGATCGTGCTGCAACAGGCGATATGCGTTCAAAAGTGCGAAGTCTGCTGGGAGCTTTCCTTTTTGGTGGAGATTCAGTTTATAAAAAAGTCAGAATCCTGTCCGGTGGCGAGAAATCCAGACTGGCTCTTGCTAAAATGCTACTTCAGCCTGTAAATTTCCTCATTCTTGATGAACCTACTAATCATCTCGACATGGTTTCGAAGGATATTCTCAAAAAAGCTCTGCTCGGTTTTACAGGTGCTATTGTTATCGTATCCCATGACAGGGACTTCCTCGCAGGACTAACCAATAAAACAATCCTCTTCCATGACAAGAAGATCAAAGAATATATGGGAGATATTTATTATTTCCTAGATAAACATCGCGTAGATTCGCTTTCGGAGCTGGAAACCAACAAGAAAACCGAAACAGGTTCCAAAAGTGCACCACAGCAGGGTAAGGACAAACTAGCACGTGAACAGCAAAAAGTGATTCAACGTGAAGAAAATAGGTTGAAGAAACAAGTCGAGATGTGTGAAGATGAAATCACCAAGCTGGAACAAGCAATTGCGGCTCTGGATAAAGAATTCGAGAATCCAGATTTCTTTCTTGATCTGGCAAACAGCCGTTTACAGCAAAAGAAACGTATTGAATTAACTGCCAAACTTGAATCGGTGATGAACGATTGGACTGAAAATCACGAAAAGTATGATGCCTTCCGAATTGAGAACGACTTGGAATAAATTAAATACTAAGCCTTTTCTCGTTTTTCCCCAATTTTCTGTTTCCTTTATCCTCTTGTGCTCAACCCTCGCCACCCAGAACTGCATTTTTATACCCTGTCGAATACAATAGCTATGGGGCAGGTTCGACTATTGATTTTAGTTATCGTGTTGACGAAAACGGTGTGTGGCGTAAAGACTATTCCATCAGAGATCATCTCGGAGATGTCCGTATGGTGCTGAGGAAGAATACGAATGATAATAATTATGTTGTCTCCAGTGCATTCGATTATAAGCCATTTGGCGAAAGAATAAATGTTGACGTTAGTCTTGACAATATCAACCGTACAGGCTTCATAGCCAAAGAGAAAGACAACGAATCCCTGCTGGGGGACTTCGGCGTCCGCAAATACGAAGATAATTTCGGCAGATTTACTAGTATTGATCCTGAATTTGAGAAATATAAAGGCTGGAATCCTTATCATTATTCATTTAATAATCCTATAGGATTAAAAGACATTACTGGCAATGGTCCTGGAGCAGTAGTTGTTTCAATTTGGGGTATTGGCACAGTTGGGATAGGTATAGGGGATGCTTTTATTATAGTAGGCGGTGCATTAGGGGTTAATTTTTTAGTGACTAACGGAGAAAAAATTAGAGATGCATCTGAAAGTTTAATAAATACTGTTACAGATGCTGTAAATGGGTCAGGAAATGCAAATTCATATATTGATAAAAATGTTCTAGGTGGTGCTTCTACTCCTGCTGATGCTTCTGGCACTAAAGTAAATGTCATGGAAGCGAGGAACATGGCAAGAGAGGATTTCAGTTCAGATAAATCAGCTTCTAAAGGTACTGGGAAAAAAGATCCAATGGGTGATCCAGGTCCAAGTAATGGTAAAGCTAAATGGGCTTTAGCATCTGCATTGAAAGAAATAGGTGAGAAATGGACAAAAGCATTACAGAGGGAATTTCATCTTAAGGAAATACCTGGCGCAAAAGTTGGAAAAAATTTACCAGATAAAGATTTACTTGAACTAGCAAGAGAATTTGTAGGAAGAAAGTTTAAATAATGAGAAAATCCAACAAACAAAAACTAATTGAATCATTTAAATCAATAATCGGCAAAACATGCTTTGAAGTATATTTTAGCTTAAGTTCTATTATTATTATCCAAATAGGAGATAAAGTAAATAATGAAAGCTCAAATGCTTCTTCTGAAACGTGGATTAGTTGTGAAATTGACTTAAAGGTCGTCGAATTTTGGCGGATCTTGAACAATGATGAATTTTACTGTGATAATCAATATTCACTACATGATGATTCGTATGAACTTTTACACCAAAAAATTAAAATACTTGAAGGAAAAAAAATAATTGCTGTTTTCATTGATGAAGATTCATTTAATTTCAAAATAAATTTCGAAGATAATATTGTTTTTGAAGAGTATTCTGATGTGGGAAATGAATACTATTACAGAAAAAAATACTCTAAAGATATAGATATTTTTACATTTACTAATATGGACACAATTTACGAAGTAAGTCCTTATGGCAAAGTTACCACAGAAAAAATTAAAAAAATAAAAATTATTATATAGTCATTTCAGCACATGAAAATATCAACCATATTGTTTTTCCTATTCATTATTGGCACAAATCTCAATGCCAATCAGGAATTAATTAATGCCTTTGCAGGCAGGCTCTAGTTCTCCCTCTCCACTCGTGGAGAGGGCTGGGGTGGGGTTGATTCCTGCATTTCCTCAAAATCAATTATATATTCTATTTTTATTTCCTTTTAAAACCTTTTTTTTGATAAATTCCATGCCTTTTCGCAAATTGTATTTGGTGACTTGGGAAAGCACAAATATTCAATCCCTAACGGGATTGGGTTTTATTTTTGTTTCTTTGATTTCTACAAATATTCAATCACTACGTGATAGAATAAAGGAACTCCATCGGAGTTCAATATTTGTAGATCAATAATATTCTTTTGCATTTCCTTATCCCGTTAGGGATTAAATACTAAAATTGAAAAAACACGATGCAAATGATGCAAAAGTGCCATTCCAAAAGTAATGTAATCTTAATATAAGGTGGTTACAAACTTTCTATATACCCTTTCGTTCATTAAAATAGTGTCAAAAGTGCCAAAAAAGATGCAAAGGATGCAGTAACATGATGCAAATGTTCCTATTTGTTATATTTCATCATTTATTTGAAAGAATAATATAAAATCAATCATGTCTTTTAAGTATCAATGATATAAACTAAATAAAATGATTAACTATTTTATCAAATAAAAAAAAGGATTCAAAAAGAATGGTTAGATCAGAGCTATAGTAGAAATTAGGAGATTAAATATTTGTTTTGTTCTAAAATATTATTTAATTTTAAGAAAATCGGTGTCTGTATTTTGAATATCTAATTTTATTTCTATCGACAAGATAGAGACGAGCAATTATTTTATATATTTCAATATTTTTTTTACTATATTCTTGTAGGTACTGATGAGAGATAAATCGCATATTTATACAGTGGTATTAATTCTTGTGTCCCTCATTATTATTGCTGCTGTTGTTGACAGAATGTTGCAACCAAAAAGTTTTAATGAGCATGGTCATTACAGATGGGATGCAATTAATGAACTTCAATCTCAAAAAGTAATAAATCAGAATGATAATACTTGTAGCGAATGCCATAAGGATATTTATAATCTACACGAGAAAGATGCCCATTACAATGTTCCTTGCGTCGATTGTCATGGTGCCGGTAATTTACATGTAGCTTATCACAAAGATTCTGTTTCTTCAAAAATTTCAAAAGCCCAATCTGTATTGAAAAAGGAATTTAAATTAGAGGGATGTCTCTTTTGCCATAGGAAATTGAATGCCAGACCTTCTGATTTCCCTCAGGTAAACCAAAAAGAGCATTATAAGTTCTTGCATATTACTGACTCAACAGCAAAATGTATTGAATGCCATAGTCCCCATGAACCAATTTTCCTATTGACAAGTTCCAGACAATCCCGTTTACATCCAATTGTCTATAAATGCACTGATTGCCATAAGACTAAACCAACAAAGAATTTTTATGATGTAGCAGATCATCCAAAAATCTTTGAATGTAAAGATTGCCATGCCGAAATTGTGAAAGATTTCAATTCGAAACCACATAATAATTATGTAGAATGCAGAACCTGTCATCTTTTCCATAAAGAAGGCGATAACATAGGAAGAATGTACAAGAATGGAAATGCTAAGTTTTGCCTCTTGTGCCACGAAAACAAACCATTTAAGGATCCCAAGTATCCTCCTAAGGTTGATTGGCCCAATCATATCAGTAACATTAAAAATATTGAAAAAACTGACACAAAAATTTGTTTGAATTGCCATGAAAAGCAAATCCACAAAATGAATTTACAATTAAAAGGCAATCCACATCCAGGCAACTGGAAGGGTGAGCATAAGAAATTTGCTGTAAACAAAATATCTAAAAAGATTGATGCTTCCTGCAATCTATGTCATCAAAAGGACTATTGTTTGTCATGCCACAAGGTTGATATGCCACATAGTGAGCAATTTACCGGTGGAGATCACAAGTTGACAGTACAGAAAAAGGGCAAGACATTATGTTACAATTGCCACTCTAAGGTATTTTGTACAACTTGTCATGAATAGGTATAGCAGCTCGAGCCAATTATTTATTTAAATGTAAGTTATTCCGGAATATTAACAAAAGGACATTCACAATGGATAACACAGAAAGACGACAATTTTTAAAATTAGGTATATACAGTTCAGCAGGATTGCTTGTAGGTTCTTTCTTTGCCTTTAGTAAAGGTAGTGAAAAAATTGAAGTACTCAAATATGATGACTTATTGAAGTTCGATTGGGGTTATATTGTCGATACAACTAAATGTATCGGATGTGGCGCATGTGTTAGAGCTTGCTCGGTTGAAAATTCCGTTCCCGATACTTTCTTCAGAACCTGGGTTGAAAGATACGAAATAAATAAGGAAGAAATAGTTAGGGTAGATTCTCCCAATGGAGCAATGGAAGGTTTCAAAGAGGATAATTTTAAAGCAGATATAGTAAAAGCATTCTTTGTTCCCAAAATATGTAATCATTGCCGTAATTCAGCATGTACACAGGTATGCCCTGTTGGAGCATCCTATCACACTCCAGATGGAGTTGTCCTTGTTGATAAGGAACATTGCATCGGTTGTGGATATTGTGTTCAAGCCTGCCCTTATGGATGCAGATATATTGACCATGCCAAAGGAACGGCTGATAAATGCACTCTTTGTTATCACAGAATCCATAAAGGCGAAGAACCAGCGTGTGTTAATGCATGTCCGCGAGAGGCAAGGATATTTGGCAACCTGAAGGATCCAAATAGTAAAATTCGTAAAATTCTTCACCAAAGAAGGTATGGATTGCTTAAACCTGATTTAGGAACTAATCCTAAATGTTATTACATCGGACTTGATTTGGAGGTTAAATAATGGAAGCTATACAAAATTATCTCTTTCCCAACGAGATTCATATATACTGGACTGTAATGATTGTGTTGTACCCTTATATCACAGGAATGGTTGCAGGTGCTTTTATTGTTTCGTCCTTCTATCATGTATTTGGTATGGAAAAGCTTAAATCAATCGCTAGATATGCTCTTGTTGCTTCTTTAGCTTTTTTATTGTTTGCTACCGTTCCTCTATTGAATCATCTGGGCAAACCAGAGCGGGCTTTTAACATTATGTTGACACCAAATTTTTCGTCTGCAATGAGTGGATTTGGATTCGTTTATCTGACTTATATGATAATCGTAGTATTGGAAGTGTGGTTCAGCTATAGAAGTGAGTTTATTGAAAAATTCAACAAATCAACCGGTTTTGCCAAGAACATATATAAAGTTCTGATTTTAGGTAATACTAATGATAACGAAAATACCAAAAGATATGACAAGAAATTAGTCGTAATTTTAGGAGGGATTGGGATTCCGGTAGCATGTATTCTTCATGGCTATGTTGGCTTCCTGTTTGGCTCGATTAAAGCTAATCTTTGGTGGTCAACTCCATTGATGTTCATTATTTTCATTTTTTCCGCGATTGTTTCCGGATTAGCTGTTCTGATCTTTTTGTATCTGTTCGTTCATTGGATAAGAAAAATTAAAGTTGACCAGGAATCTATTGACTTATTGTCAAAATGGCTCTGGGGCTTTATGATTATTGCTGTTACTCTTGAGTTAATGGAGGTCTTATCGATCTCTTACGAAAAAACTGAAAAATGGGCAATTTTAGAGCAATTAATAAATGGAAAACTGAAAATTTCGTATATCTATTTGCAGATTGGACTATTTTCAATTGTTCCATTTTTAATGCTCTCGGTTACATCATTAGCTAAATTCAATGTAAAAATCAGAAACTTTATTATCTGGTGTGCATCAGGAATGCTTCTTCTGCAAGTGCTACTTATGAGATGGAATGTTGTTATCGGAGGTCAGTTGGTCTCAAAAAGCATGAGAGGATTCACAGAATACTTCCCGGGTTATTTCGACAAGGAAGGGTTGTTAATATCATTTCTATTGATAGTTACACCATTCATTTTGCTTAGAGCATTCGATCATTTCTTCCCATTTTTTCCCCAAAAGAAGCAATGAGATTGAAACTAAATTTAGATCACAAGGGTTGCATTTGATGTAATCCTTTTTTGGTTTGGCAAATTGATTTAAAATCAGGGATTTTAATTTGTTTCATTTCTCCATATTTTGAGAACAATATCCAATTTTAAGACAAAATCTATCAGAAATCCAAGCGATTTTATTGAAAAACGTCATTTAGCCAACATTTGATTTAAAACTTATGAATTTTCTTGTTATATTTAATATTTGATAATTGACTAAAACTACGAACGGATTTACTATGGAATTTGCACCTTACAATGCGACTGTTATTGCAAAAATTTTACTCACACCCGATCTATGTATTCTGCGCATCAGAACGGATGATCCACACCTTTTATTCAAGGCTGGACAGTTCACTACAATTGGATTACTAGGTCAGGAACCAAGATCTCAGAACTCTGTTCCTTCAGTTGAGAGGATAGCTGACAACGAAATGATTGTCAGATCCTATTCCATTGCATCCGCTAATCATCAGACGCAGAATTTTGAATTCTATATTAGTCAGGTTAAATCAGGTCAACTAACACCACGTTTGTTCAATCTTACTGTTGGGAGTCGCCTTTGGGTTAGAGACACAATCCATGGCATTTTCACATTAAACAATACTCCTGAAGGCAGAGACATTGTTATGGTCGCTACAGGCACAGGTCTGGCACCTTATATTAGCTTTCTGCGCTCGCATATAAACGATCACAAAGAGATCAAGCTAGCAGTTATGCATGGAGCTGCTTATCCGTGGGACTTAGGTTATCTCAGTGAGCTCGAATTCATCGAGAGTACTTTCGATAACTTCTACTATTTCCCTACACTCCTAAAATCAGATGACAACTGGCCTGGACTTAGAGGATACATCGAAGAGCATCTGGATGCTCAGGTTCTGCAAAAAGTAGGTTTTGCAATTGATCCGGAGAAGACTCATTTCTTCCTTTGCGGCAATCCGAAGATGGTTACGTCTGTCTCCGGATATCTCGATAAATTTGGTTATACACGCCATACAAAGGCAAAACCGGGCTCCCTGCACATTGAATCATGGTAATGATTTTATTAACTTGAAGGATGTATGGACAAGCAAATCAAACTGGCAACCTACACTTATCCCTATGAAATGGATCTCGTCAGAACTATGCTCGAATCTGAAGGTATTCAGTGCTTCACACGTGATGATAATGTGTCGTATGCAATCAATTCAGTGGTTGCAGGAGGAATAAAGCTTTATGTACAGGATACTGATTTCAAGAAGGCTTTAGAAATCATGGCTTCAGTACATATTGAAATAAATGACGATTCAGACATTGAAGCTTCAGACATACCAGTCGATGATATTCAGGAAGATAATAATAAAATCAATATTCAATGCCCAAGCTGTGGTTCTGATAATGTTAGACCGCACGGTCTTTCTGAGAAAATACTTGCTGCGTCAATACTTATTCTTGGCATTCCTATTCCAATAAAGAAACGCACTTATTTCTGCTTCAATTGCGATACTGAATTTAAATTAAATAAATAATTAATATTAAATGGAAAAATAAAATGAAATTTCGCAATTGCTTAATATTTCTTTTTCTGGGGTTTACCCTGATGAATTGCGGTGGTAAAACTCAATCTGATCTGAATAAAACACTAATGAATCCATCAGAACTCTCTCAGTTTAGAATGTCAAAAGATAGTCAATTCAAAACGGATAAAGATTCACCAATACCTGAAGAAATAAAACCTACTTTCGAAGGACTGAAATACTACCCAGAATCGAAAGAATTTATTTTTACTGCAAAAATTATCAAATTCGAGAAGCAGGACACAGTCAAGTTCCGAACTTCGAAAGAAGACATCACAAGATTTATGATAAAATACTGCAAACTAGAGTTTAAGTTATTGGATTCAACCTATTCTTTATTAGGTTTCCTTCCGATGAAGAATGGTCAGGTTATTGATCCACCGGAACTTTTTGTACCATTCTTCGATGAGACTAACGGCAAAGACACTTATGAGGCTGGCAGATATCTTGATTTTCCTATCGATAGCAAAGAAACCTTGATATTGGATTTCAATTATGCCTACAATCCTTATTGTGCCTATAACCACAAATACAGCTGTGCCAGGGTTCCAGAGCAGAACTTTATTCAATTGAAAATCGAAGCCGGAGAAAAAATATTCAAATCTGAATAAAAATGTGCCTTAAATTCGTTAAATTTGTAATGCAATTATTTATTTAATTATAGACAATTGCAGAATTTACAAGCTTTCATTCCTGAGATCACGTTGTAAAAGCGAAGCTAATGCAGGAATTTTTTGAATTTTGAGAAAGCACATGATTTCGTAACTTGCATGAATAGACAAAAAAATTGAATACAAAATCCATAAATATATTGGTATTTCTCATCCTCTTAGTCTATCTAAGCGGTTGTATTGTTGTTAAAAATGACGACAAAGGCGAAGAAAAACCTTTGATACTTAACCTCAGCCCTCAACCCGAAATGGCGATGTCAGACATTATGATCCGTTCACATGCAGGAGACATGATAGCCTATCTTCCCCGTGATTGGTTCTTGATCAATATGGAAGAAACTGCACCAGTAGATGTAATTGCTGTAGCCGTCAATACCGAGTATTCAATCAGTGTAGTCTTCAGCCTCATAAGAAAAGCTGACAAAATAGATGAAATCTTTGCCAAGGAAGGACTTCTCGGTATATCCCGTCTTAGCATGGAACGCAGGGCAAAAAAGACAGCCGCATCAGTTCATCAGATTGGCAAGTATTCTACAATAACAATGGGACCACGAAATTTCTCCAAATATGAATATGCTAATGCAGATAATACTATGAATGGAATTTCGGCAGTATATAAATCATCTCTCAATGAATACTACGAAATGTCAGTATTCCCAATGAATCTCAAAGGTATCGTATTACCAACACGTGAGGACATTATCAAAGCATTTAACTCAATTCTAACAACTGTTCAGTACTAACGATGAAGATATCTGCAGACACATTGGAAATCATTAATTTCCTGAATTCTATCAGAGATGGGAAACTCCGCAAACCCAATGATCTGGCTACTGTATTAGAGATTGCAGCTACTTTCAATGAAATAGAACTGATTGACAAAATAATCTTTTCTGGGGCATATATCTGGAACCTCAACCAAACTATCCGCAGAAACCCCGAAATAGATGGTATTGCCCAGCTCCACAATGAAATGCGTAAAACCATTGAAGAATTACATGAAATGCTGATAAATCTTCTAGAATCTGCGGATGATGATGTCAAAAAGCGTTTCAATGACATTTACTTTCCTCTAACTGCAGGAGCAATCAAAAATTTAATTGATCTTGCACATGATTTGTATGCATTAAAAGAACTACAAAATACTCTGAAAAACAAATAGAATTAAATAATCTGCTTTTGATACGTCAAAAACCGCTGAATATATTTTCTAATGTAATCATATATTTTGAATATGATTGTTGTTACATTAAATGTCAATAAATAATATTATTTTTAATTCAATTTGTTAAGGATACTAGATTATGAAGATCAGATTTGCTCGAACCCTATTACTACTTTTACTTGCTACAATTGTGGCAGTAAATGCACAAGAAACAAAATATTCAATCGGATTGGGTGGTGGCTTAAGCTGGGGTATTAACGAATCAGTCGAAAGACCTGTTGCTGCAGAGTTTCGTGGTTTTTTTCTGCATACTTTTAATGATAAAGTATGGGGAGAAATCGGATTAAATTACATCATGAATGAAGGTACAAATCCCAACCTGCATGGATGGGGCGACTACAAAACTTCAATGTTTATTTTAGATTATCGCTTACGCTATAATCTCTTAAAATTAGGTGACAACTTTACCATTTTTCCCTTTGCAGGTGTAGGACTACTCACATGGAATGCATCTAAGTGGGATAAGTTCATTGCTCCAAATGGAAAAGAAAGTGGAGTTTCATTTACTATCCCTGCAGGTTTAGGCTTTAGGTATCAATTTAACAGCACTTGGGCTTTAGAACTTACAGGACAGGGAAACATTTGCTTTGTTGACGACCTCAATCCTCCTCATGACGAAAAGAATGATGGCTTTTGGGGTGTTATGCTAGGAGTATCATACACTTTAGGTCCTGATAATGATGATATCGATGGAGATGGGCTGACTAATGCACAGGAAAAACTATTAGGAACTGATCCCAAAAATCCTGATACAGATGGAGATGGACTCACTGATGGACAGGAAGTCAACACATACAAAACTAATCCTCTCAAAGCTGATACAGACGGTGATGGACTTACCGATGGTCAGGAAATACTAACACATAAAACAAATGCTTTAAATCCCGATACAGATGGTGATGGATTAACCGACGGACAGGAAATTAACACTTATAAAACAGATGCGCTTAAAGCTGACACCGATGGTGATGGACTTACAGATGGCCAGGAAGTCCTTACATATAAAACTGACCCGCTCAAAGCTGATACCGACGGAGATGGGCTAAAAGATGGTGAGGAAGTATTGTCCTATAAAACTAATCCACTCAAAGCAGATACCGACGGTGATGGTCTCAATGATGGTCTGGAAGTAAATACTCATAAAACCGATCCTAGCAAATTAGACTCCGACGGCGATGGACTTACAGATGGCCAGGAAGTACTTACATATAAGACTAATCCTCTCAACAAAGATACTGATGGCGGTGGAGTTGATGATGGAACTGAAGTTTCCAAAAAACAAAATCCACTCGACCCAACCGATGATTTCGGCAAGAAAACCTTAGGTCCACAAAAGATAGGAACAAAACTCGTCCTCGAAGGTGTACTTTTCGAAACAGGAAAAGCTATTATTACTCCAGCATCTGATTCAGTATTGATGAAAGCATTTGAAACCCTTGTTGCTTATCCTGAAATGGAAGTATTGATTACAGGACATACCGACAATGCTGGTAAAAGAGATAAAAATGTAAAATTATCTTTAGATAGAGCTAACTCAGTGAAGAAATGGCTTATCAATAAGGGTATCTCTGAAAATAGAATGTCAACTCAGGGATTTGGACCTGATAAGCCAATAACTCTAAATGACACGCCAGAAAACAAAGCCAAGAACAGACGAATTGAATTTGAAAGAATAAAATAAACACTTAATCTATTTTATTAAAAATTAGGCTGTCTCAGAAATTTGGGACAGCCTTTTTTGGGGAAAAAATTTAAACACTTCAAAACCAAACATTGCGATAGTCTTGGTAATGCACACCTTGAAAGTTTGAAGCTGGCTAACATTAAGTCTAGTAGCAATGCTATTAAATATTGTGTCTGCAACTCCCTCTACAGCAAATAATACAGTAGAAACAATATCGGAATAATAATTCCAATCGCTCCCAGTATTGTACCGCGCCACTTTAACCCATTTTTGCCTTTAATGATAAATAGCCCCGATATTGCAAGGAATATCAGCATTACGCAGAAGATATCGGAAAACCATGTCCAAAGCCCTCCAGGATTATAGTGCAGAAAATTTACTTCCCAGAAAAGAGGTCTCTTCCTTATGGTTTCCTGTGAACAGATGCCTGTATGGAGATTGACCTTCACGTTTCCGCCATTGATGAATATAGTTAATATGCTGTCCTTGGGGAAATAGTGATTCTTGTAGTTGGAGGTTTCACCAACCTTAGACAGAATATCGTTTATCTGCTTTATGTCAATATTGTTGTACTGAACTGGTTTGTCGTACTTGAATTCTCGGTTAACTATTGAATAGTTCGGATTCCAGTCCTGACGATGATTGACTGCAATACCTGATATGGCATAGATTATTGTCAAACCAATATAGAAATAGCCGAAATCTCTGTGCAGAATCCGGTTTAGCTTATATAAATTCATATTATTTGTAGGTTAAAGTTTCTTGTATTCAGTACTAGTCATCGAATAAAGTGAAAAATATCCTTTGGGGCTCTTCGAGATTTTCTCCTTCAGATCATTGATTTTCTTCATCTCGTCTTCGAAAACGCATGATTTTGTAGTTAATTTAGCCTGCTCTTTTTCTTCAGCAACAAGATCGGCTTCCATCTCCTGAACATACTTCATGTCGAGTTTTTCTTCTTCGAGAATACCTACAACTCTAACCTTAGAGCCTTCGATATCGGGTGGAAACCCCGAAAGTCCTTCTCCTGCATAGATCTGGATTTTCTTGTTCGGATCGGTTCCAATAACGAATATCTTCTTGCCGCTGTGCTTGCAAACGTGAACACATAAGCCTTCGACAATTACTTTTCCTTTGGGAGCATCGAATGTGTTACTGTAAAGTTCATCATAACTAACAGTTTTCATAACATTCGCTACTGGCTTAATCTCTTCTGTAGGCTTGTTGCAGGCTGTTAGTACAAAAAGAAATGCTATTCCAATTACTAAGATCGTTCTCATAATTTCTGTCTTTTTTGAAAGTTAAACATTATTCAATAATAAAATTATGGAATATATCAATACTAAACAAATCGGAGTAATTAAGTGTAATTGATAAATAATATTTTGACGGCAATATTCTGTACCTTAAATATTTTCTTAGATATTGTTAAGTTATTTGTTAAATTAGTAATATAAATAGATGAATATAATATTATTGTTCTTATTTACCCAAAGCTAACTTTATAATTTTACTCAAAAGTGGAGACCAGTTACCACTTATCAAACGGGGCGTATCCGAAAAGCCAAACGAGTAGGGGGTTAAAGTCAAATATTATGAAAAACGCCATTCTACTATTAGCAGCTTTAGCAATCTGTATTGCGGGCATGTTTTTTTTGGTTTCCTGTAAAGATAAATCGAACCCTACAAATCCTAATACTATAACAGAAGATGTACCTTTAACCGAAGCTCAGTCGAATTTTTTAGAAACCGTTAAAGACACATCTTTTCGACTAGAGGACATTATCCTTGAGAATGGGCAGGATGTTCGTACATTTCTACAAGAAAATGACCCTACCTTTTTAAACAAATACAGTTTTTTGGGTGGAAATAATCTGACTACTCTTTCCCCAAGTCTTCAGAAATGTCTGTTTTTAGCAAGGATGTACACCATGGGATTCTATTTAGTGGATGACAGCAAACATACCCATCCTTCTGCCGGTAGCAATCAACCTGCTCAAACAGGATTGGCTTACAGTTGGGGTTCGAAAGACTATGACAAACGACAAATTCCTCCCGGTGTTACAGGTCAATGTAAGGATTTATCAATATATGGACTTGATTGCTCGGGTATGATATGGGCTATGACTCAAGCTGCAAATTTGCCACCTGTTGTACCAAAGTATAATTTCTTCGTAGAAGAAATTACTGATGCGCCAAAATGGACAGAGGCATTCAGAACTTCAGCAGACTATAAATATTTACAAATGAAGAATATGCAGCAACTCCCACAAGGGAGTCTGGAAGATGGCGACATTATTTTATGGGGTTCACATGTGGGAATTTACCTTTGTGGATCGTTACTTCAATCTAACGGCACTCCTCATTCGCCCGGGTGTAATAATAACCTTTCGCCGACTCATGGTCCGAGACTGCTCTCTTTTGCAGAAGCACTTACTACGGGTAAAGGCGGATGGAATTTAGGTGACTATAATGTATTCAGAATATTTCCAATAGGAGTAAGCGGAAGAATATCTCTTACGGCATCGATAAGCGGTACTCGAACTTATTCACCGAATAGTGGATATAAGCAGACTAAGACAGAAGAAGGATCTGCCAATTTAGAGTACAATCTGTCCAAAGTTGAATTTGAAGGTGGAGTTGATCGTACTGCGAACTGGAATGATGCTGGATTCAAAGGAACAGCAAACTGGGTCTCAGTTCACGAGAAAACCTATACTTATATTTGCGATGCTGTAAAGGATAGATGGGTAACGGACAAAGAAACTACGACACAAACATTCTCCAGTGCCTCACCTGGCTTGCAGATCACTGGTGCCGGATTAACGATCGGTGCGGACGACTCATACATTATTCAATTAGGTCCATCAACGAGTTTGACAGCTGCAACAACAACGTCAAAAAAAGAGTATTCAGGCTATTGCAACAATCCACCGCCTGAAACCTACACGAATCAGACACCTATACCATTTGCATACTATTTTATCCAGGGTTTCGGTGGATTTGGTGGTGGTAAGTTAATGGGCAAGATGGACCCGGCCCAGCCCGACCGTATTAATGGAGTTTATCATGGAATAGATAGTATTACGATGTTTAGTATTAATACAGATATATTGATAAGAATGCCACTCAAATATACGCTTACGTGGGATTTTACGATCACGAAGTAGAACTTTTTTTCTACAAGTTCATCTCATATTTATGGAGTGATAGATTGGTTTGATTTTGATTTTCGTTTTATTCAGACAAGGATTTCCAGGAATAAAATTCAATAATTCCAGATGAAGGAATAATTAGAGGAAGATTTCTTAATATGAAAGTTTACAAATGGTGAATTGATTGGAAATCGGACTTTATAAGTGGAGAAATAAACATTAGTACTCTCTTGTATTATTTATCCATATTATCCATGACCTTTATATTTATTGTCTCTTGGTTTTCATATTTTCGGAATCAATTATAAAAATCCCTTGATAAAACAGTTTGTTACACTGATAAATATCAAGGGATTTTGTAGAAAAACGCAAAATTGCAAGTTTTCCAATAATCTAGCCGCAAGCGGCAGGTTATACAGACATGCCGCCGGACGAATTTAAAATCTTAATTTGGAGGACAATGTATAATTGTTCCATCCGGTAATGTACAATCACATGGTGATTGAGTCGGATCATTCGGATTACATGGTGGGAATGTACAAGGTACCATCATCCACCTGCAATTTGCTGCATCCCAATCCCAGCAGCAAATCATCCCAGCTGGACAATCAGGCTTAGGAGTGGTGTTCGGATCACAACAATCTTTTGGTATCCACTTGCAAATGGTTGGATCCCAAGTCCATTGTTGGGGTGTTCCATCAGGACATTTAGTGTCTTCATGGTTATAGGTTGGTTGAGGACAGCAATCCTTTGCAATCCATTTACATATTGTTGCATCCCAATACCAATTTTGAAGAGTACCATCTGGACAAGTCGTCTGTGGATGGTTATAAGTTGGTTTTAGGCAACAATCTATAGGTATCCATTTACATATACTTTGATCCCAGGTCCATTGCTGAAGAGTTCCATCCGGACAAAATGTCTTTGGATGTTTGTAAGTTGGTTTAGGACAACAATCTCTTGGAACCCACTGGCAACTTGTGACATCCCAATACCATTTCTGGGGAGTTCCATCTGGACAGAAAGTTTTTGGATGTTTAATTGTTGGAGAGCATGGCGGACACACCCATTGTCCGGCGGCATTCATTACTGCAGGTACATCGCCATGCGCTACATGTGATGGTATTGCAAAAATGTTTAACCAGACTAACGTACCTTTATGGCAATAAGGAAATTTGTTAGGAATGGCTTTACTGTCTGTAATTTGAGCCTCTAGAACAAATGCTGAAACAATAATAAAGGAGCATACTGCGAGTAAAAAAATTCGTTTCATAACAGACTCCAAAGAAAATTGGAAAAATATTTAGGAAAAAATAATAAATAAAATAATTATATCCTAATATTATTTTTAGTTTAGCCTCAAATATTGTTTCGATTAATGTATTTCTTAATTATCAAAGAGTTAACTCGTATTGTACTGATAACATTCCTCAGAGAATATAGCAATATGTTTTATAATATATTTTTTATTTGGCTGCTGATTGTCAATTTTGAGATTTTCGAAAAAAGGATTTGCCATTCTCGTGAAATCTGTTGATGCAGACTTTCGATGTGAATCCGATAGAAAGTTGTAAATTTACTGAGTTTTATAAGTTAACACTCATATGCTCTTATTCTTTATCCTTCTCCAGCTGGTACTTCGCTTTCTTGGAGCCTTTGTAAATCTGGTAGTTGTGGAACTTGCATTCAAGCGATCCATTATATAGCTGGAGTTTGCGTGAGGTTAAATTTACTTTCACGAGGAACTTTCGACCATCTCTTTTGATATATGGTCAAGTAGTTCTGCATCAACATATTTCCCATCTTTGTAAGTCACTAAAGATCGCAATGAGTTGTTCTGTTTTTCTCGAAGATCTTGAATTATGGCATCAATATCGTAATTAAATTTGGCTGCATGATCTTCTCGAGCTTTGCGTACTTCGTCAACAATTGGGTCATTCCACATAGATTACTCCATAATTAGTTCATTTGGCGTACAAATGACAGGCATTTCATAACCGATTTGAGTTATTATCTTCCTAAGTTGATTATTAATATTTGCATTTGCAATATGTTTACAATTCCAAGTAAGAATAAAATCGATATTATGTACAGTTGCGATTGAAATGTGCAAAGCATCTTCAGCAGCCTTCTGAGGAATTATTCCTGAAGATAAAATTATCTTTGTTAATTCTAAGACTCTTTTATCTATATCCAAGGAAGGAATATTCTCGCAAATTTTTAGTCTCAATTCTGAGGCAGTACTATCTCCTGCACTTGCTTCGTTTATTACTGATTCTGAAATAAATATCTTGTAATTGTCTTTCTCGGATTCCCACCAAAAACGTGTTAGTTCTTGTTGTGCGGCAACAACTAAATCCCTACTTGGTTTAGCTGTTAAGTAGCTAATAACAGTTGTTTCAATATATACTTTTTGCTTTTCCATCGATCGTGAAATAATAAGTTCATTTCAAAAATATCAGCATGCAAACTTCTTTTCATTGGACGCAAATCGCTTCAAAAAAGTGGAGAAGTAGATAATATTAATTCTCCTTTTCCCCTTCCTGCTGGTATTTCGCCTTTTTCGAGCCTTTGTATATCTGGTAGTTGTGGAACTTGCATTCAAGCGATCCATTATATAGCTGGAGTTTGCGTGAGGTTTTGAGTCCGATATACTTCAAAGCTTCTTTATTTGATGAGATAATCCAGGCACTGAACCCGAGGAAATTTTGCTTGAGTGCATCGCCGATTGCCTTATAAAGTCTTTCCGTATCGGTTATGTTAAGCCTAATGCCATAAGGTGGATTGATCATCACAAGTCCTCCATCGGGAAGGACTTCCGGCGTTAAGTCCTGAAGTTTACTGGCTTTCAAAAGTATCTTCCAGCCAAGCTCGGCATTCTTTATATTATCTTTGGCAGTGTTGATAGCTTTAGTTGATTCGTCGAACCCCATAATTTGATAATCAAATTCTCTCTCGCGGCTTTTGGCATCTGCAACAATTTTCTTCCAAAGGCTTTCGTCCCAGTCTTTCCAACGCATGAATCCAAAATCATTGATCTTAATTCCCGGTGCAATGTTGTAGGCGATTGTTGCTGCTTCCATCAGGAAAGTACCAGAACCGCACATTGGATCGACAAAGTTTGACTGACCGTTCCATCCGGTGAGGAGGATCATTCCAGCGGCGAGAACTTCGTTGATAGGAGCCAAACCCTGACCAATTCTATAGCCACGTTTGTGCAGTGAATTGCCGGAGCTGTCCAGAGAGATAGTGCATTTCTCGTCGCTGATGTGTACGTGTAGCCTCAGATCGGGATTCTCCAGCTCGACATCGGGACGGCGGCCGTAAACCGTCCGCAGTTGGTCAACGATTGCGTCCTTGACTTTCAGAGCCACATAGTTGGCATGATTGAAATTTTCTGAGTGAACTGCAGAGTTGATAGCAAAAGTTGTATTGGGAGTCAGGTATTGATCCCAATCGAATCGTTTTGTTTCTTTGTAAAGCTCCACCTCATCGCGTACACGGAAAGAGTAAATAGGTTTCAGAATCCTAAGAGCCGTACGTAGTTCAAGATTAGCACGGTACATAGTTTCCTTAGTGCCCTTGAAGGACACAGCACGGTTCAGCACTTCGATATCTTCTGCACCGATAGTTTCCAGTTCATCAGCCAGAACCTGCTCCAAAGCGAACGAAGTCTTGGCTATCATCTCAAATTTATTTTCGTCTGTTGTCATTTTTATTTCTTTAGTATGATTACGATAATACAAATTTAAGGATAGTTGAGTAATGTTTTAAATATAATATATAAAATTGAGTAAAAATCTCATTGAATCACAGGAGTTAAAAAAAGTTTTTCAAAAAAAATTGAAACATTATACATGTAAACATTTTTTTGAAGTATTTTGACAAATTTAGGGTAAATGTTAGCTGTAAATATTTTGCAAGAATTCTTCTAACACATTGATAAAAAAGATGATACGGTGCTTGCAAATGATGATACTTATAGTTAAATTAACGTGGCTTCAACTCCCTAATTTTGAAAGTGATATTATGAAGCTTAAATTGGACATATTACTACGAATATTCCTCTGGGTAATGGCACTTCATTCATTTCTGGTGGGGATAGGACTAATTCTTGTAACTAATGACATTAGAATTCTTTTCGGATTTAAACCCTCACCAGAGCATTTCTTTCAAATCCAGGGAGGTGTCTTTCATATTGTCATGGCTTTTGGCTATACTATGCCTGCGATTAGCTTAAAGAAATTTGAGAGTATGGTGATTTTTACAATTATTGTTAAGCTTTGCGCTACATTATTTTTGTTACTGTACTTTACTTTCGGAAGTACAAATTGGTTAATTCTTTTTTCTGGAATTATTGATTTCTTAATGTGTATAATTGCTTTTATCTTGTACAAACTTTTCATTAAATGCAATCAAGATTGAAGGTAGGAAGATTGTGAACAAGCTACCATCGATATTAATAACCGGAGCCAGTGGATTTGTAGGTAGTCATTTGATAGAGATGATGATAGAAAATTTTACTGTTTATGCAATAGCAAGACGATCAATCAAGGAATCAAATATATCTTACCATAGAAATCTACATTGGATTCAATGCGATATCACAAATAAGTCAAGATTGAATGATGCAATTGATTATATTCAATCGCAAGGTGGAATTGATTATATCTTCCATTTAGCTGCATACTATGATTTTACATATAAGTACAATTCAGCTTATCAAAGTGTCAATATTGATGGAACGAAAAACATGCTGGAATTGGCATCCAGACTCAACATCAAAAGATTTATTTTTGCAAGCTCAATAGCAGCATGTAAATTCCCCAAGACTAGCGAAGCTGTAACAGAAAAATCATCTCCCGATGCAGATTATCATTATGCCAGGAGCAAAAAGGCAGGGGAAGAGTTATTGATGCAATATTCTAAATTCTTTCCATGTTCTGTTGTTAGATTTGCGGCTGTGTTTAGCGATTGGTGCGAGTATGCACCTCTTTATAAATTCCTGATGAGATGGCTTTCCAAAAATTTCGATTCAAGAATAATTGCCGGCAAAGGAATTTCTGCAATTCCATATGTACATATAAGAGATTTATGTCTATTGTTTTGCAAAATAATCGACAAACATAAGGAACTGCCTGATTATGATGTGTATAATTGCAGTCCCAATTTATCAACATCACACAATTCAATTTATGAACTATCGACAGGTTACTTCTTTGGTAAGTCAAAAAAACCTATCTATTTGCCTGAGCTTCTGGCTTTACCGGCGTTGATTTTGAATCGATGCTTCAATGTCTTCAGAATTTCCACTTCGGAAACTTTTGAAAAATTGTGGATGATAAATTATATCGACAAAATTCTTAATGTTGATTCTTCTTATACTCAGAGAGTTCTTGATTGGAAGCCAACATCCCGGTATAACATTTCGAGAAGACTGTTGTTCATTCTGGAAAAAATGAAAAGCCATCCGGGTGAATGGCATTTAAGAAATGAAGCCGCACTAAAGAGAATTGCAAAAAGAGCAAATTTTATTATCTATGAAAAAATGTCAGAACAAAAGGACACTATTTTATTCAAAATAAATAAATATATATTGGATGAAGACCCGGATTTGAAGTTTAATCAATATAAGCAAATACCGTTAGTTGATTTTAAGACTTATTCTTGCACTATTTATCATTTGATTCTTGCGACTATAAGAAGTAGTGACAGGTCACTTTTTCTGGAATATATAGACAAAATAACACATCAAAGATGGTCAGAAGGCTTTTCTCCTGAAACATTGTGTGAGACTCTCAAGGTATTTGATGAAGTTATTGTTAAACAACTTACAAGTTATAAGGAATTTGCAAAATTCCATCAAGAGATATATGACTATGTTAGTTTAACTTTTCAAATTGCTGAGGACGAGATTGAGGATTTATATGATAGTTTCGCTCCAAAATTGCGTGATAATCAAATTGCAAAAGTTAATATGCTTGGTTGTACTGAAATTCCAAGGCTAATACATCAATTAAGCGGAGTTTATCAAGCGTTGCCGGAAGAAGACAATAAGTCAGAAGTCTATTTAATAAATAACTTAAGATGAATTATTGTCTTGATTTATTACTGAACCTATTGAGAACTATCTCACCTTCATCAGCTGTGAGCTTGCATCTATCAGCTTTTCGAGCCTGGATATCCTCGTGGATTCTAGTTTTGCACTCATAATCCAATAAAATACCGATTTCTGATAGGATTGTCCCTGAGTTGAAAAGAACTCCCAAGCCATTCCATTAGATTTAAATATTTTCTCATATTCTTCAGACAGGGCGATAGGTTTGTTTTCATAACTGTAGATACTTGATTTGTCTTCCTTTCTATGAGTGAAAATCTCGATACCTGCCGGCTTCATCAATCCTTGTTCAGTAAGCACTGCTACCTTTTTGATATTGATGTCACTCCAGACACTTTTGGGGTTTCTTGGAGTGAACCGTATGCAATAGCTTATTTCATCAATTGATCTGCGTATCCCGTCAATCCATCCGTAGCACAGTGCCTGATCCACAGATTGCGACCATGTCATACTCGGCTTGTCGGTGCCTACTTTGTAATAACCAACGATTATTTCTTTTTCCTGGGAGTGATTGATTTCCAACCACTTACGGAATTCCAACTGATCTTCAAAAAATATCGGCTTCATTTATTGCTTTTGATTTCTTAAGTAAGTACAAAGTTAAGGAATTAAGATTTAATAGACTATTATGAAGTTAGAATAACTTTAATTCTGATTTTGATATTCCATTAATAAGTTCCACTCAACAAAAGAATTTATCGAATGATTATTGAAGAAGTCGCATTCCTATCTTTTCAAATTTATTATTTATTAACAAAAAAAGTGCAAATTGCAATTTCCTTTTGGACAATTATTGTTTTTCTGTTACTAAAAATAATAATATTTTATTTTAATCGTTAACAATATTTCTATACTGTTCAATGCGGAATAGAATTTTACTTTTTTAAATTTTCGAAAGTTACGACAATGCTTGACATATCAAAAGTCAGGAACATAGGTATAGCTGCGCACATCGACTCAGGGAAAACCACCCTTAGCGAACGCGTTCTGTTCTATACCGGAAAAATTCACCAGATTATCGAAGTCCGCGACAAAAGCGGTTCAGGTCCGACAATGGACTCGATGGACCTCGAAAGAGAAAAGGGAATAACAATCCAATCCGCCGCTACTTATGCCGTGTGGAAAGATTATCATATTAACTTGATTGATACTCCGGGTCATATCGATTTTACTGTCGAAGTTGAACGTGCGCTTCGTGTTCTCGATGGTGCAGTTCTTGTTCTTTGCGGTGTAGCCGGTGTTCAGAGTCAGACCTCAACTGTTGACAGACAGATGCGCCGCTATGCTGTTCCAAGAATCGCCTTCATCAACAAAGTTGACCGCTCGGGTGCTAATCCAGACAGAGTGGTTCAACAATTAGACGAAAAGCTTCATATCAGCCCTGTAATGATTAATATTCCAATCGGTCTGGAAGATGCTTTCGAAGGTGTGGTTGATCTGATCAAAATGCAAGCTGTTTACTTCGACGGCGACAGCGGCGAAGATATACGCTATGCTGAGATCCCCGAACATCTTTTGGAAGAAGCTAAAAATCGCAGAAATCAACTCATCGAGAAGTTATCCGACTTCGAAGATGCTATAGCAGAGAAATTCTTAGCTGATCAGCCAGTTACAATGGAAGAACTGATCCCGGCGATCAGACGCCAGACAATAGCTTTGCACATTACTCCGGTTCTGGTGGGAACAGCAAAAAAGAATAAAGGAGTTCAGCTGATGCTCGATGCTGTTGGAGCTTTCCTTCCAGCACCTAACGAAAAGAAAAATTATGCACTCGATCTTGATAATAACGAAGAAAAGATTACTCTCGAAACAAATGACAGCAAGCCATTCGTAGGGCTCGCTTTCAAACTTGAAGACGGTCGTTTCGGTCAGCTTACATATATGCGCATTTATCAGGGTAAAGTCAAAAAGGGTGACTTCATCCATAATATTAAAACTAAAAAGAAAATTAAAGTGCCTCGTCTGGTTCGTATGCATGCAAATGAAATGCATGACATCGATGAAGCAGGTTCAGGAGATATTGTAGCTTTGTTTGGAGTAGAATGTTCATCAGGTGATACTTTCACTGATGATACATGCAACTACTCAATGACATCGATGTTCGTCGCAAGTCCTGTTATCGAACTTGCTGTTTCTCCCAAGGATAAATCAGGACAAGTTAACTTTTCGAAAGCACTCAACAGATTCACTAAAGAAGATCCTACTTTCCAGGTGAAACGCGACGAAGACAGCGGTGAAACTATTATACGCGGAATGGGCGAACTTCATCTTGAGATCTATGTTGAACGTATCAAACGTGAATATAATTGCGAAGTTATAATCGGTAAACCTAAAGTAGCTTACCGCGAAACAATCACTCAGAGAGCTGAGTTCAACTACACTCACAAGAAGCAGACAGGTGGTTCCGGTCAGTTTGCACGTGTTGGCGGATATATCGAGCCGATTCCGGCTGAAGAAAATAAGAATTATGAATTCGTCGATAAAATCGTTGGTGGTGTAATCGCAAGAGAATATATTCCAGCTTGCGACAAGGGATTCCACGAACAGTTGAAAGAAGGATTCCTTATCGATCAGCCAATGGTAAACGTAAGAGCAGTTCTAAACGACGGTGCAATACATGCAGTTGACTCATCGGAAATGGCATTCAAGATTGCTTCAAAATATGCTCTCAAGGAAATTTTCCCCAAAGCAAAGCCAATCATTCTTGAACCGATCATGAAGCTCGAAACAACTGCTCCGGAAGAATTCCAGGGTGTTGTTATCGGTCAGATCAATCAGCGCAGAGGAATCATCATCAACACAAGCAATGAAGTTGGATTTGTTGTTGTTGAGACTGAAGTTCCATTGAAGGATATGTTCGGTTATTCTTCAGATTTACGCGGAATGACTCAGGGTAAGGGCGAATTCACAATGGAATTCCTCAAATATGCTCCGGTGCCTAAGAGCGTTCAGGAAGACATTATAGAAGAATATAAGAAAAGCCTGAAATAAAACATATAGATTTTAAATTGAAAATCCCGCCGGAAAGAAATTCGACGGGATTTTTTTTTATATTTAGAACTATTCAGGGTTAAACCCACTTCTTAACTTATTCTGCTTTTTTCTTTTTCGATGGGAACATGACTACAATACCGGTGAGCAGACCATAGCCTGTCATTAGCATCCAGTTTGATTTGAGTGGGCAACCATTGGTGCATCCCCAAAAATGATAGTAAAGGTAGCCGGCTGTTGCACCGGCTACTCCACCAAGAATCGTTTTCCAGTATTTGATTATTATAGTAATATTATTGGCTTTGGAATATTGAATATTTCATTGATAGCTTGTTCGAATCCTTCTTTTGGCAGAGCACCAACTGCCATTCTTGGTTGTTCGGCAACGGGACAGAAAAGAACAGAAGGAATGCTCTTGATTCCGAATACTGCGGCTAATTCCTGCTCAGCTTCAGTATCGATTTTATAAATCTGCACTTTGTCCTTATAATCAACTGAAAGTTCTTCCAGAATGGGGGCAACCATCTTGCAGGGACCACACCAATCAGCATAAAAATCGATGATGCAGGGTTTGTCGCCTTTGAAATTCCATTCAGCGTTATTCTCGTAATCAAATACCTTGTCGATAAATGTTTGTTTTGTTAAGTGTTCCATAATGAATCCTAAATTTATTCTTTAAAAAAGTTTGACATTTAATTGATATTAATTTTAATCAAAGACGAATTATAAATAACCCTATTGTCAAGCTCTCATGTTTATTTTCTGATGAAAAAAAACTCCGGATTTCAATCGGAGTTTTGACAAATTGAATCTGATCATTAAATGTGTGATGATAATCTTTCAACAATCGCGGCTTTAGGAACTGCTCCGACAATATTATCGACAACTAATCCATTTTTAAAAATCAATAGAGCAGGGATAGATCTTATTCCCTGGTTGGTTGGTACATTTCTGTTATTATCAACATCCATTTTGCAAATTTTGACTCTACCTTCATATTCTGTTGCAAGTTCTTCGATAGTGGGTGCTATCATGCGGCAAGGACCACACCATGTTGCCCAAAAATCAACAAGCACAGGAATATTTGATTTCAATACTTCAGCTTCAAAAGTTGCATCTGTTACGTGTAGTGCGCTACCCATTTTTTATTTCTCCGATATTATTTCTTTTTGAAATTTAGTTATTCAAATATAAAAAAATTTTAATGATTTCTTATTAACAATCAGCATATTTGAAATAGTTATGTCGGATATTACCCGATATTATTTTAAGGAATCTATCTTCCATTGAAAATAATCTTCCGTACGTATTTGCCATGCTGTGTATCTATGATTAAAATATAAACCCCTGGAGTTGAATATGTGTTCGACGATTTTTTTCCATCCCAGTAAAAATCTCCATCACCATTTATTTTAATTAAATTATCGAAATCAAAAACTTCCCTGCCGAACATATCAACGATACGCATTGATTTCATTTCGGAGTGGTCAATATTTAGTTTGATTCTTACTTTATCTGAGAATGGATTTGGGAAAACTGAAATAAAGTCATTCGGCTGAACAGGCTCAACTGTATCAATGATGTTTGTTAGTTCGTAAAGTTTTACCTCTGTGCTATCCATAGACCAGTTGAATTTTACCAGTAAACTGCTATCCTTGGTATTAATGTAAGATATTTGCTCAACGCTATTATACATATCAAAGCTAAATGTAATTCCAACAGTCTTTCCATTAATAGTTACAGAGTCAGGTATGAAGTTAATATGCGGT
Source organism: uncultured Hyphomicrobiales bacterium (assembly GCA_964464375.1). GTDB lineage: Bacteria > Bacteroidota > Ignavibacteria > Kapaibacteriales > UBA2268 > CAIOZA01. The sequence goes on along the minus strand of CAYXFU010000003.1, from coordinate 100,388 downwards.
ATCTTGAGCATAATTTGTCTTGAAGTTACAGCACCTTTATAACCCGGACCGGAACGCGATATGCGAAAACTGATCAGGCTGTCAGCAGATTCGCCATAAAAATTGATGAACTGATGTGCATTTATCTTGTCAGCATCCTGTGTATTACCATCATCTTCATACATTTTAAAATATGATTTAACATCTTTATCCGGATAATAAACAGCTGTCAGTGTGTCCCATTTGAAGTAAGCAGTTGTCATCATATTGTTCGCCATTGGGATAATACTGCCGCTCTTAACGAATAGAGGAAGTTTCTCCAGTGGAGCATCAATAGTAACCTTCCTGTCTCCTGCATAAACAGTATTATCAAAAAAGTCTATCCATTTGCCAGGGGGAAGAGTAATAGTACGGCTGCGGGCAGCAGAGTCATAGACAGGAGCAACTAGAAAGCTGGAACCCCAAAGATATTGATCTCCGATTTCCTGCCAGTCTTTCCTGTCCTCGAAGTAATTCATCTGTCTTGCAAGAGGATAACCAAAGGTTGTATTCTCCCAAGCAAGTGTGTAATTGTAGGGCAGAAGTTGATAGCGTAGATTGAAGTATGGTCTGATTACCTGCTGTACTGAATCGGGATACCGAAATGGTTCGTTGGGAACTCCTCCAGCCATGTGTACTCTTGATATTGGAGAGAAAATTCCAAATTGAATCCATCTGGTAAACAATTCATAATCAGAAACTCCTTCGCCTGCAAATCCACCAATATCCGTGTGAAAATAAGCTAAACCTCCCAATCCGGCAGCCAATAATATACTTATTTGAGATTTTATTTGAGAATAACTTCTTTTGGCGTCACCGCATTGTAAGACAGTACCGAATCGCTGAATTCCGGGAGATGCTGCCCTTGACATGATGAATGGTCTTTCGTTAGGTCGCTCTGTTTTTAATCCTTTGAATTGCAATTCTGACCATAAATTACAATACAAGTTGTGTACGTCTCTTGCTTTTCCAAGATAATGATTCAAAATAGGATCGTGAACTTCCGGCTCTCCAAGATCATTCCAGAAACCGGCAACTTTGTCTTTTAGCAAAGAAGAATATTTTGACCAAAACCAATCACTTGCGCCGGGTTTAGTTAAGTCTATCAATCCTTGAGATAATCCAAATATTGGAATCTTTGCGTCATTCCCGTTTGTATCCTTGGTTAAATAACCTCTTTGCTTCAAATCGTTATGATTCTCAGAAGAATCTCTAAAATATGGCTCAGTAATTAGTATTGTCTTTATACCAATATTCAACAGACTATCAATCATTTCTTTATAATTAGGAAATATTAAAGTGTCCCACTTGAATGCACCTAATTTTAGACCGGCACCAAACCATATATAATCATGAAGTACAGCATCCATAGGAAAACCACTTTTTCTCATTCCTGCAACACATTCTGAGACTTCTTCGGAATTGTAGAAGAACATTTTACTCTGAAGATACCCCATTGCCCAACGAGGAGGTAGCGGCTGTTCCCCCGTCAATCCCATGTAAGTTGACTGAATATTACTTAAGTTTTTTCCATAAATAAAGAAATATCGAAACTGACCACCATCATTGTTGTATTGAATTATGCCGGACTTATTCTCGTCAACACTACAGTATCCGAGTGAAGGATTATCGAAAAACAAACCATAGTTATACGTAGAAAGCAGGAAGGGAATACAATGATTTAACCAATTAGCACCCCAATCGTAACCAAAAATGTTTTGATTCCACATCATTAAGATATTGCCTCTACGATTTATAGGTAAAGCACGGGATCCTCCGCCATATATAACCTCATCGGGCTTTATCTTAAAACGAATACCACGACTATCCCATAATTTAAAGAATCCAACCGTATCCTTTACAAGTAATTTATTTTCATGATAATACTCGAACAATAAAGGATTCTTATTGATTCTCAAGGTTATAGAATCTGTTTTAAATTCAATATAATTATAATAGTCTGTAATCGAAACAGAGGAATTTTCAGATTTTTTGATAACATAATATGATTCGGCAGGTTTAAATTCAAAATCAGTAAAAAGTGATACTTTGATTGTAACCGGATCAAACGCTTCAACCTGAACATTACTAAAGTCGCAATAGAGTTTTAAGATTTGCCCATCAATTTCGAAACGTTCTAAAGACAAACCTTTATGAATAGCTTCGTATTCTGTCTTTGACAACAGATAAAGGGGTAAGGACAGAAACAGACAAACAACAAGTAACCGGAAATTGAAAATTCTGATAATCATGTGCATATTATTCAAGATATTAATATAACAATATCTCAAATTTAAGGAATTTAACATAATCTCCCCCAAATAAGTAAAAAATTATTTAATAAAGGGAGTTATCTATTCATCCGGTTCTTCATGTATGTGGACGGAACAGTTTTTAATCTGAGCTTTAATGTGAGCTTCTGCATTTTCGGCTATCGTATGTGCTTCCTGAATTGTCAGATGAGGATCAACATGGATAGTGGCGGCAATGAATGTCGATGGACCCATTGATTTAACTTTCAGGTCATGATATTGAATTATCCCATCGACTTTTGCCAGTATTTCGTTCACAAGCTTAACAGTTTCGAGTGGAGCTTTGTCTGTGAGAACATCGATTGATTTTTTGCCCATCTTGTAGGAAATATATATAACGATAACTGCTACAAATAAAGCGGCAATAGCGTCAGCCGAATGAAAATTGAATTGGACAGCTACCAAACCCAATAGAACAACAAAAGAGCTGAGTATATCTGTTGAGAAGTGTAGAGCATCTGCCTCGAGAGCATGGCTGTTATACTTCTTTGCGGCTTTCATCAAAGCACGTGAGCGGGAAAAATCAATAATAATCGATACAATAATAACAGCGTAAGACCAGAAAGTGACAATTATTTCTATCTCACCGGTCATCAGTCTGTGAACGGCTTCATAAATTATCCACACACAGGTAATCAGCAGGAGAAGTGTCTCACCGAGAGCAGAAATATTTTCTATCTTTCCATGACCAAAATTGTGGTCGTGATCAGCAGGTTTGTCGGAAATCCGAACTGCAAATAATGTCATAACAGCGGCAATAAGATCCAGCCCTGAGTGCAGAGCTTCCGAAAGAATACCTAATGAACCGGTCATCAGTCCAACGATTAACTTCATTGATGTAAGTAGAATTGCTGCTATCACAGACGTAAATGCTACAAAACTCTTCTCTTTTGTTTCTATCGATTTATCTAAATAGCTCATTAGTTAATTTGAAACAATGATCTTGATTTATTTAAAATATTTTAAAATTAAAATTAAACAATTACAATATAATTATTATTTTTAACTTAATACACTTATACCTATATTTGGTTTGTATATTTCTAATATTGATTATTATTTAAATTATGAAAGGATTGGCAATGAGAGTATTCAAAAGCATTAGTTTTATCGTTTTACTTGCTATACTGATACCAATTTTGGTTTCAGCACAGCCTGCAACCAAAGTACCAAAGGGTGACATGATGCCTCCTCCGGAGAAAGCCAGAATGTTGACTGAGAAAATGAAGACTGTACTTACACTTAATGATGATCAATTTAGCAAAGCAATGAAAATAAATCTGGATTTCTTTACAGCCATGGACGCACTTCAAAGGGCAATGATTGATACAGGTAAAGATGAGGATGAATCAAAGAAAGAAATGAAGAAAATCAGATCTGAACAAATGAAACAATTAAAGCTGATTTTTACCGGTGAGCAATGGAAATTGTTCAAGGAGAATAAGAAGGAATTCGAACGAATGTTCAAGAAGAAATAAATAATAGAAGTAATTTTTATAATAAGGGCTTCACTTGCTAATGCAGTGGAGCCCTTATTGTTATAAGATTTTACCAGTACTACCCATCCTTGCTTTATTTCGTCATGTAGCGAAATTAAAAAGAAAAAATGAGATATTAAAGAGAAAAAATTATGCAAATGTCTAAACTATGATTCTCATGATTTATATGATGAAATACATGATTAAATGCATTTTTAATTTCATGCCTTCAATCACACAAATCATATAAATCACAGTTCAGACGAATTTTTTTGACACAAAGTTAATCATTGTCCTTGTGATCCTCACTATTTCCTTCACCCTCGCTGCCACCCTCTTTTTTCATGTCGTGCTTGTTTGCTGACTTGTGGCATGACACACATTTGGTCAGATACTTAACGCTTTCTTCGCGATGTTCTTCGATCATTTTCTCATAAGTATGTTCATGGCAGCCATAGCATGTATATGCCTTGAAATTGTTCTGTGGATGACAGGTTGTGCAAGATGTGTTATGATCTTTGTCTAGAACAAAGTATTTATTATGCTCGAATGTAGCAGGCTTCCATTTATTCAATTTATGACAGGTCAAACAGTTATCATTAATTTCTTTGTGAAGTTCATCAACAGGTTTCTTGTGGCAAAGAATACAATTATTTCTGACATTAATAGTAAAGAGAATATGATCGAACCTGCGGATACTTCTGGCGAATTTAAGATATTTGTGTTCCTGATGGCAAGCAAAGCAATCCTTTGTCAGTAGATACTTATGGAAAGAATTCTCAACATTCTTCAAATTAACTATAGCAGTTCCATTGGTTTTAACAAGTCCGATCTTGTCTATTTTATGGCATACTACACATTTTGAAGATTGAACCCCACCGAAATATGAGTGACAGTTGGTGCAGCTCTTGACTAATTCTTCGTGCCCTGATGAAAGCTTACCCGGACTTATTGCCAGATTGGGGAAATAGCAAGCAAAAAGTATAAGGATTACCCCGGAAATAATAACAAGCAAAAATATACTTCTTTTCATCTAGTACTCGTTAATAAAGAATAAAATTGATACAATATGAATCAGAGCAGTGATCAATAACATAAATGCAATAGGGAGATGGAATTTTTTCCATTTCTTCATCAAAGAAAAAGTCAGCGATTCCCAAAAGAGTTTGTCTTTTATTTCTTCTACGGAGAGCCCATTTGCTTTGTATTCAGCTTCAAGAACTGATAACATCTGACCGGATTCCTTGAGAAGATAGCGACCAACAAAGCCGCTGGCGAGGTTTAATAGTACCATTGCAAGGGCTATCCATGGAATAATTGCCGAAAAGTGGACTCCGGCATGGATCAGAACGAAGAGTGAACCTGTCCAACAGGCAATTTCGTGATAGTAAAGCAACTTTCGGATGTTGCCCTGCTTGATTAATCCTCTCTTGCGCATGGAGTACATAAAAGATAGAACGATAATCAAGGATCCGGCAAGACCAAAGTAACGACCAATCCAAACCAAACCGAATTGGTGAAGAACAACGTCAGATAGAATTGCAATAAGAATTAAAATAAAAAACCAGACGGAGAATTTGATAACTTCTAAGACGGGTGTTGAATTTGCCATAATCATTTACACAAATTGTATAGTATCTACAATTTTAAATTACGGATATAAATGATGAAATGCAAAAGTCATAACAAAATGGGGTATTTGATAAATCAATTCTGATTTTCAGCTTTCTTGAATTATAGATATTATATTAAAAATTATTTCTCCACACTTAAGCCTTAATTTCCACATATAAGCTCAGTATATCTTTAGCAAGCGACTTCCAGTTAGCGATTTGCTTATACTTTTGTATATTTCCTTCGAATGTAGATCTCATCTGCATATTGAAGTAATCAGCTATTGCCGCAGATAGTTTGTTCTGCTTGGGTTCATCTACCACCATTCCAGTGCCGAATGGTGTAATCATTTCCCTTAAACCTCCGACATCGGTGGCGATTACCGGTAAATCAAAATGATAGGATATTCCTATAATTCCGCTCTGAGTTGCTGATTTATAGGGAAGAACGCAGACATCGGCAGCGGAGAAGAGGAGAGGTACTTCGTCGTCAGAGATATAGCGGACAAAGAGTTTCACTTTATTCCATAAGTTTTTGTCACGTATTGTCTTCTCATATTCATCAAAATTTCCATAAACTTCGCCTGCGATTATTAGCAAATAATCCTCCGGCAAAGCTTCCAGAGCTTCGAGCAGTATATCGAGCCCTTTATAGGAACGTATAAATCCGAAGAAAAGCAGTATTTTCTTTTCGGGATCTATCATCAATTTCTCGCAAGCCTGCTTTCTGTCGACTTTTGCTCCAAAATGATCGTAAAGCGGATGCTGAACAGATTTGTAGATTGCCTTTGGCTGAAAATCGAGCAAATCGTTTTTAACAGTATCACTCATCACAATAAAACCTTGGTTTTGCTTGAGAAACATGCTAATCAGCTGATCGTCACCTGGGCGTTTTTCATGGGGCTGTACGTTGTCAAGAATACTAATGTTAATGGTGCCTTTCTTCTTAACAAGACGGCAAACCTGACCCAGAGACGGACCGAAAAATGGCATCCAGAATTTAGTCAGCATAAGATCGGGAGCATATTTATTGATCTTACGGGCAGATGACCAGAAAGTCAGCGGATTAATTGTATCGAGTACCCGTTCGGCATCAATCTTATCTGCCGTGTCCTGTTCTGTAACAAACTGGCTTGTACCCGGGAATAGGACATTTGGATATTGGCGTTTGAATGTGAAAGCACGGATGTTGTTGTCTTTTTCGAGCTCGCGGTAAAGAGCAGCGTTGAACTGTGCGATTCCTCCGCGGAATGGATAGAACGTTGATAAATAGGCAATTTTCATTTTATTATCAGGGTCTGAATAAAAAGAATATGCAAAATTAAAAAACCTTAACTCTTAATTCAAGAAAAAGTGTTAATTTTGTAGCTTAGTAATTTGCAATTTTTGAAAAACAGTTCCGAAATTCATTTACTATAAATTTTAAATTAGATTCTGAACTTATGTATAAATAGAATTTAATAAAAAGTAAACCAATAATACAAGAAAAAAATGATAGAGAACAAAATTCTTGGTGAAGCAATAACTTATGACGATGTTCTGCTCGTTCCGGGATACTCCGAAGTTATGCCGCGTGATACTAACCTCGAAACAAGACTAACACAAAGAATTACTTTGAATATTCCAATTCTAAGTGCCGCAATGGATACTGTAACAGAAGCAAATATGGCAATCGCCATTGCACGAGAAGGAGGATTGGGAGTTATTCACAAGAATATGTCAATAAGTCAGCAGGCTGAACAGGTAGATATTGTCAAGCGTTCCGAGAGCGGAATGATACAGAATCCTATCACTCTCACTTCTGATAAAAAAGTTCGTGACGCACTGGAACTAATGAACAAATATCGTATTTCCGGTATTCCGATTATAGATGAGAATTCAATCTTGATTGGCATTGTCACCAACAGAGATCTTAGATTCGATCCAAGCCCAGATGACTCGGTAGCAGATTACATGACAGTTGAGAATCTAATAACGGCACCACTCGGCACAACTCTTGAGCAAGCAGAAAGAATACTCCAAAAATCCAGAATAGAAAAACTACCTGTAGTCGATGAAAATCGAAAAATTCAGGGTTTGATTACATTCAAAGACATACAAAAAAAGAAGAAACACCCAAATGCATGCAAAGACACTCACGGAAGACTTAGAGTAGGCGGGGCTGTTGGCATTTCCGCAGACACAATGGACAGAATAGACGCACTTGTGCTTAAGGATGTTGATGCAATATTCGTTGATACTGCTCACGCACATACAGTTGGAGTGATCAATCAGATAAAAGCTATTAAAAGAAAATATCCGGATTTAGAAGTTATAGCTGGGAATATGGCAACAGGCGATGCCGCTGAAGCACTGATAAAAGCCGGAGCTGATGGATTAAAGGTAGGTATTGGTCCGGGGTCAATTTGTACAACCAGAATTATTGCCGGAGTAGGTGTTCCACAGTTGACTGCAATTATGAATGTTTATGAAGTTGCAAAAAAATATAATATTCCAATCATAGCAGATGGCGGTATTAAACAAACCGGAGATGTATCAAAAGCTGTTTCTGCCGGAGCAGACTCAGTTATGATAGGTGGAATGCTTGCTGGTCATGAGGAAAGTCCGGGCGAAAAAATTCTTTACGAAGGAAGAGCTTACAAAATATATCGTGGAATGGGTTCTCTAGGTGCAATGCAGCAGGGATCTGCCGACAGATATTTCCAGGATATGGAAGACGGCTTATCTAAACTTGTCCCTGAGGGAATTGAAGGTCGTGTTGCTTTCAAAGGAACAGTATCTGACACTATATATCAAATTGTTGGAGGTCTCCGCTCTGCTTTAGGTTACTGTGGAGCCAAAACAATAGAAGATATGAAGCAAAAATCAAAATTTGTGAAAATCACTGCGGCTGGATTGAAAGAATCACATCCTCACGACGTGAAAGTAACTCAAGAATCACCGAATTACTACGCTCAATAATTCAGTTAAACAGATAATTAAGTTAATAGATGTTGAATAAATAAAAAGAGAAATTTATGTCGAAACAAAAGAAAGCAGAACCGGTCAAAGCAAAGGGATATCCGGATCTTGTCGATACGAGACTCGATCAGATAAAATTCCGTTTCAAGGAAATCAAAGCTGATGGTCTGGTTATAACATATTTACCTAATATACGCTACCTGACCAACTTTTCAGGTTCTGATGCAGCTATTATTATTTTTGATGATAAAATTTACTTCTTCACTGATGATAGATACGAAGAGCAGATAAAAACTGAACTTTACCCTCTTCCAAACATGAAAACATACATTACCCGTGACTTCTGGACTTATGGTCTCGAAAATAAATTATTTGATGGAGTGGATACACTCGCTTTCGAAGGAGACAGGGTTGCTTATAGCGTTGCTGTTAATATCAGAAACCAGGTAAGACCACTAAAATTCAAACCTACCGAACCAGGGGAAATCGAAAGATACACAATGCCTAAAGCTCCGGAAGAACTTGAATATATCGAGCAGGCATGCAGAATAGCAGAGGAAACTTACAAGAAAATAGTTAAGATGATTAAGCCCGGAGTCGAAGAAAAAGCTCTGGCTAATGAAATTGCATATCATTCAAGAAAATTAGGATCAGAAGGCGATCCATTCGATATTATTGTTACAAGCGGACCTCGCGGTGCTTTAGTTCATGGTGCCCCAAGTGACCGTAAGATCAAAGCCGGCGATATTGTACTGATGGATTTCGGTTGCAAGTTCCATGGTTTTGGAAGTGACATCACAAGAACTGTTGCAGTAGGTAAAGCGACAAAAGAACAGAAAGCTGTTTACCAACTATTAATCAAGGCAAAAGAAGCCGCCATCAAGGATGTACGTCCACACATGAACGGTAAACATCTTGATAAAGTTGCGAGAAGCATTATTGAAGAAGCCGGTTACGGTAAATATTTCCAGCATTCACTCGGTCATGGAATCGGACTTGTTGCTCACGAACAACCTATCATTACTTTCCGATTAGACGACCAAATCATTCCTGAGGATTGTGTTCTTGCAATCGAACCCGGAATTTATCTGCCCGATAAATTTGGTATGAGAGTTGAAGATTGCATCTTTGTAACTCGCCAGGGTGCACGTCATTTGACAAAAGCCCCCGATGAATTACCGATAGTTTAATTCCAGGAAATCAACAAAAAACTACAGAAGTGAAGAATTCTAAAAATTTAGGGTTCTTCACTTCGTTTTTATATATTCTTGCTAACAGAAATAAAAATATATATATTCTAAACTATTTAATTTAAGGAAAGTTAATGAATACTCACACAAGCGATTTAGTCGTTATCGGTTCCGGTCCTGGCGGATATGTAGCCGCTATCCGTGCCGCACAGCTCGGACTCAATGTTATATGTATCGAAAAGGAAAATTTCGGAGGGGTTTGCCTCAATATTGGATGTATTCCAACTAAAGCATTATTGCGTAGTGCAGAATACATGCACTTTCTTAATAATGCCACTGAATTTGGCTTCGAAATACCGGAGGTAAAGGTTGACTTCCCTAAAGTTATTCAGAGAAGCCGTGATGTTTCAACAAAGATGTCTCAGGGTGTGGCATTCCTGCTCAAAAAGTATAAAGTACAGACAATCAAAGGTACAGGTTTCATAAAATCTAAGAATGTAGTTGAAGTTACAGATATTGATGGGAAGCTTACTGATACAATCAACACAAAGAACATCATCATTGCCACAGGAGCCCGTCCACGAATGTTCCCAGGTATTGATGTTGACAAAGTAAGAGTATTAACCAGCACACAGGCAATGCTCCAAACAGAAATCCCGTCTTCGATGATAATCATGGGTGCAGGTGCTATTGGTGTAGAGTTTGCCTATTTCTACAATGCTTTCGGAACAAAAGTTACAATTATCGAAATGATGGACAGACTTCTTCCAATAGAAGATGTTGATGTTTCAAATGAACTTGGAAGACATTACAAAAAATACGGAATCACAGTACTGACCAAAACTAAAGTTCTTTCAGCAAAGACAATAGGAAATGAAGTTGAAGTTACAATCGAGAAAAAGGATGGGACCCAGGAATTGCTGAAGGCTGATCTGGCTCTGAACGCAATCGGTATTCAGGCAAATACTGAGAATATAGGACTGGAAGGACTCGGCGTACTGACGGAAAAAGGATTCATAAAAGTCGACAATTATCTAAAAACAAATGTCGAGGGTATTTATGCTATTGGTGATGTTGCCGGGGCTCCATGGCTGGCACACAAAGCATCTGCAGAAGCAATCATCTGTGCAGAAATCATTGCCGGGCATCATCCTCAGCCGATGGATTACTCAAATATCCCTGGCTGTACTTACTGTCAGCCACAGGTAGCAAGTGTTGGTTTAACCGAAGCCAAGGCAAAAGAACTTGGACATGACATAAAAGTCGGCAAGTTTCCATTTTCTGCCAGTGGCAAGGCTAATGGAATCGGCGAAACAAAGGGCTTTGTTAAGATTGTATTCGACGCTAAGCATGGCGAAATACTTGGTGCTCACATGATAGGTCCTGAAGTAACTGAGCTGATTGCTGAAATCGGATTAGCCAGATCGCTCGATGCAACAGCACAGACAATCATCAAAACGATCCATGCGCATCCGACATTAAGTGAAGCAATAATGGAAGCATCAGCCCAGGCTTATGGCGAAGCAGTGAATTTGTAGAAAATCGTTGGGACTCGTTAAATGGTTTCCAAAATCAATTTACAATTCCAAGCAAGCATGAATCTTAATAAGATGTCCTACACCTCTCAGGTTTAGGACATCTTTGGCTCTTATTCTGAACATAGTCAAGAATCAAGTCTATTTGTATGAACTGTGATTATCATGAATTTTCTGAGTAACTGAATGATAATTTTAAATTCAAATCATGGTTTTTAATTTTGGAAAAACAGTTCCAAAACAGGACATTTAAATCAAAACCACTGTTCATCGTCTAACTCTGCTTATTGTTCAGAATTTTAATAAAGCACCATTAAATTTAAAGTATTAATAATGTTCTTCATGGTTTCTTCGCTTATCTTCGCTGAGGACAAGCCTTTGGAAGAGTATTTCTACTTCCCTCATGAATATCAAAACTGGAACACAAAATTCATAGTTGGTGCAAGCTTATCGAAACTGCCTACAGAAGTAGTGGAAGAAGAAATCAACAGTGCTCCTATACTTAATTTCGCCTTCAGAATGGGCTTACCCGGGCAAATCTCAACAATATTCGAGCTGAATACAAATTACTTCACTAACTACTTTAGCCTGGCATTCCAACATTCATTTCTGAATAAAAATATGTCTTTAGCTGGTGGTGTGAAATTCGCAGGCTGGTTCGGTCATCCTCAGCTTAGCTTCACTAATGTCAAAGCAACAGGTATGATTCTCAGTCCTTACATCTCCACCGGATACGATTTTGGGGATTTTGTTCTCTCGGCAACCATTGATGTAGAAAGCTATTATATTTACAATAGTTCCGAAGGGAATAGACTAGGTGAATGGTTCAAGCCACTTTCGGGATTTGGATTGAAGTTTTCTCTTGAACAGCCATTATGGAAAAATCATTGGGTTAACTTGGGTATGAAGCTCAATTTCTCGAAGTTCTACTATCAGTCCTGGCTTAGCTTCACAACAATAGATGAATTCTTGGTTTATCCAGAGTTTTCACTGGGGTTTGTTTTATGAAATTAAAATTATCAATATTATTTCTGCTTGGATTATTTATTATCTCATGTAATCCGGATCTGGCTCCGCCAACAATACCGATTGATGAGAAAAAGGTTCTGCAGGGTACAAAGTCTCTACCAGGAGAAACCGATTTTCTTCTTGAAGGAGTTTATAGGATCAAACCCGGTGCTGATGAGTTCGGTCCGCTTGCTGTGATTAAGAAGACCGGAGATCAATTCTCAGTATTTTTTGGTAAAAGTATCTCTTATGCAATTCTCTATGCCGGCGAGAAAAAGGGAATAATCTATTTTGAAGGCTATTGGAGATTTGCCCAGAACAGCAATACTGGCTCAATGTCATTGTCCATTGATCCGGCAGCTGGAGCATCCGATTTACTTTCAGGGAAAAAACCTGCTGTTTTGATTCTTACCGGTACATATAATTTGGATGGTATTGACAAGAAGGTATCCTTCGAATACCAAAGACCAATTAATCAGGATACAAATTTCTACATTATCAGTCATCGTGGTGGTGGCAGGAACATTGACAGACTTCCTGCATCAGAAAATTCTGCAGAGATGATAAAGTACTCCGAACGTTTGGGTGTGAATGCAATAGAAATTGATGTGCAGTTAACTAAGGATAGCGTACCGGTAATCTTTCACGATGAGTACATGAATAAAAGGCTGATCAACGAAGATTACTTCATTGGGAAGGTATCGGACTATACTTATGCTCAGCTGAGGGCATTCGTCACTCTGAAGAACGGCGAACGAATACCTACATTGGAAGAAGCTTTGAAAGCTGCAATGAGCAACACTGCAATAAAACTGGTATGGCTTGATAGTAAAGATCCTTCAGTTGTAAGCAAAATTGCACCCATACAGAAAAAATTCCTTGACGATGCAAGATCTAAGAAAAGAAACATTAAGGTATTAATCGGAATTCCTGATGAAAATATATTAAATGCCTATTTGAAAATAGAGAATCATCAGAACTATCCGGCTTTATGCGAACTTGACAGCTCATTATTCATCAAAGCTTCTGCAGAAGTCTGGGCTCCAAGATGGTCACTTGGATTGCAGTCAGATCGGGTTAAGTCTGTGCATGACCAAGGGAAAAAGGCATTCGTCTGGACACTCGATGTCCCTGATTTTATTCACACATTCATAAAGGATGGCAAATTCGATGGTATATTAACAAATTATCCTACACAAGTGGCTTACGAGTTTTATGCGAAAGAGTAAAAACATAATGATGATTTTGGTATTCCTTGCTTTATCAACCGGTCTTTTCTCGAAATCGAGATCTGTAGGTGATTCTACATTTAGCTTTACTGCTGAACTAGGATTGGGTTATAATACTGACGTTAATACACTTATTTCTGAGATTCAACTGCAGAATTTTTCCCCATCGCTGAGAATTCTCTGGAAGCCTGACCACAGGGTGAATATCGGATTGCAAACAGCAAGAATAAATATAATGGATATTCAGAAAAATGAGCCTCATTCAGAATTCGGGAGTGCTGCCATCCGTGCTTCGTTGAAGGGCTATCCTGCTTTGTTGATATTCAATATGAATCTTTATGGTATCGGAATTTATGGCGGACTTGGTACAACTTATGTTACATCATCTATCGAAGCTATGAACAGTAGAATTAACGTTAATAACTGGTATTACACATATTACCTTGGAATTGGTTATAACTATTACTTTTCAGATAGTTTCGGTATCGGATTTGAAGCAGACATTTATACTTTCTCGCTTATGCAGGTGCGATCAGGTGGACTGAAATTAAAGCTAAACTATGATTTTCTTAATTGGTAGAATAAGATGCTGACTTTAGTTTCGATGAACAACGTTCAAAGATCAATTAACTATAAATACAGAATTTTCCTCACCCTGCCCTCTCCAACAATTGGAGAGGGAATTAATACAAATTGCATCTTTTTTGGCACTTTTGCATCAATTTGCATCGTGTTTTTTCAATTTTAGTATTTAATCCCTAACGGGATAAGGAAATGCAAAAGAATATTATTGATCTACAAATATTGAACTCCGATGGAGTTCCTTTATTCTATCACGTAGTGATTGAATATTTGTAGAAATCAAAGAAACAAAAATAAAACCCAATCCCGTTAGGGATTGAATATTTGTGCTTTCCCAAGTCACCAAATACAATTTGCGAAAAACAGGATGATATATCAAAGAAACGGTTTTTAAAGAAAATATATTTAATTTATTTTGTTAATATTTGATCATTGGGAATCGTGTGCCAACCTCATCCCGACCCTCTCCATGCTTGGAGAGGGAGTTCCAAAGCTAAGTTATAACTTTATAAACTTTTGTACTGTGTCTCCAATCCGAACAAAATACATCCCCAGAGCCAAACCGGAGACATCGATTCGTAGGGGTTCAAGATTTTGATCCCCTACAGACAACACGTTTTGCCCATAAATATTAAAGATTTTTATGTCGCTTTGTTCGGACACGGCACGCTGTGCCCGTACAATGACAGAATACAGCAGATACAAGTATGCTAAGGTATGACACATTGCAAAAAGAGGGTTGCTTTATTGGCAACCCTCTTTGAAAATTGAAATGTCCAAATGTATTAATCCATCGAAAGGAGACCTTTTTTCTGAATCTCGGTGAGCATATCACTCAATGAGATACCGGCTGCAGGTGGAACCTTTACTTTTGAATCTTCTCTTTCTCTTGACTTCTGATGATGTGGTTTATTATCGGAAGCGTAAGCACCTTCATCTTCAAATTTTGGAGAAAGAATAAGTGATTCTTCTCCGGGGATTAGATCAGCGATGATGATTTTGATAGGATCGCCTGTCTGATAGGGAATTTTTGTTCCCTGAAGAAGTTTTTTCATTTTGCTGCGGGGCATGAACCCATCGACAGTATTGTCGAGAGTAACAATGATACCCTGGGGCATAACCTGGAAAACAACTCCGTCAAATTCTGCACCCACAGGATATTTGTCAACCAATTGTGTCCATGGATTTGGAAGAGTGTTCTTTATACTTAATGATATAGTTTGTTTTTCTACGGATAAAGCAAGAATAAATACGTCGATTTCTTCGCCGACTTTAAGCACATCACCTGGTTTCTTGATTCTTTTTGTCCATGAAATTTCTGGTGTGCGGAGAAGTCCGTCAACTCCCGGCATCATTTCAATATAAGCTCCGAAGTCCGTCAGACGGCGAACGATACCTTTCTGAGTAGTTCCAACAGGGAATTGTTCTTCAACCTTGACCCATGGGGATTCTTCGAGCTCTTTTCGGCTGAGAGCAATGCGGCTTTTTTCTTTGTCTATTTCGACAACGACTGCTTTCATTGTCTCGCCTTTTTTAACAAGCTTGTTGGGATCGTCAATGCGGACTTGCGATAGTCTTGAAATATGAATCAATCCTTCAACACCGCCAAGATCGAGGAACACACCAAATGATGCGATTGAACTAACTTTTCCTTCGACGATATCTCCAACGTTGATAGTTTCCCAGAAATCATGCATTAATTGCTGTTTACGGCTAACGATAACGGCTTTTCTTCCTTCATCGTATTCCTGAATTTCATGAATTGTTACTAATAATGTCTTGCCGATTACTTCGTTCAGCTCCTGCTCTGTAGGAGTACGTTTGAGAGAGAAATGAGATGCGGGAAGGAAAAGAGGCACTTCCTGGTAACTAACTCTCATACCACCCTTAATTCTGGCTTTAACTTCAACTTCAATAAGCTCTTTATTTTCTTTTTTAGTAGCTAGTTCAGCATATATTTCATTAAATTTTTCTTGTTTTTGATTTTTCTTTTCATCATGTTCTTCAGTATGAGCTTCATTTGAGTCTACTTTCACTTCATTAGCTACTTCTGCTACCGGAGGAACATCAATAACTACCGGAGTGGGAGCTACCTCAATTACCGGAGGAACTTCAACAACTTCAGGAGTGGGAGCTACCTCAATCACTGGAGGAACTTCAACAACTTCGGGTGTGGGAGCTACTTCAATTACTGGAGGAACTTCAACAACTTCGGGTGTGGGAGCTACTTCAACCACTGGAGGAATTTCAACAACTTCCGGTGTGGGAGCTATCTCTGCTGGAGTTTCAGTGGCAACGTCATTGCTTACTGATTCGGGAGTTTCAGAAGTTGAATCAACTTCAGAAAGTTCCATTTGTGTCTGGTTGTTCGGGGTTTCGGATTCCATAATGCACCTTTTCTAAAAATTTTTGCTAAGCTCTGAAAACGATCAGAACGGGAAATATTAAATTACGCACTGTAAGTTTTACAGTATGAGCCTTAAGGCAATCATATAGACGCACAAAAGGATTTCAAAATTACAAAAATAAAATGATAACACAAATATAATTAAATCAAAAATTATATTCAAAAACTGCCCAAAAGTTCCTTATAAGCTGTTATCCTGCTATTTAAGAAAGATTTAAGAGAAAAGATACTAAAAAATAATTTTTGTGGATAATGATAATTTATCTATTTTTGTAGTTCTCTAAAATTAATTTTTAAAAAATAGCTTTACATAGCTTTACTCGAACAGGAGATTATATGAGTTTGCGCCGTGTCTATGAGACAACTTTTATCGTCAATGCGGCTTTGGAAGAATCCGACATTGAATCCGTGGTTTCAAAAGTAACTAATTACATTGAAAACCATGGGGCCGAGATAATAGAGGTGAACAAATGGGGGCGCCGACGTTTG
The DNA here is from genome assembly GCA_964464375.1 of uncultured Hyphomicrobiales bacterium. Lineage (GTDB taxonomy): Bacteria > Bacteroidota > Ignavibacteria > Kapaibacteriales > UBA2268 > CAIOZA01. The sequence continues at coordinate 83,566 of CAYXFU010000003.1, read as the reverse complement.
GCATATCCTATTAACAAAAAATTCAATGGATTTTATGTCCATGTTGTATTTAATGTTTCCCCATCTGCTATCCCAATTTTCGAGCGCTTTTTGGTATTGGAGGACACAATTCTGCGTCATCTTACCTTGCTTCTTCCTCAGAATTTACGCGATTTCAGAGCTAAAAGAGCTTTGCAGGCTGGAACTACTAATGCCCCAACTGAAATGGGTCCAAAGAATTCACACAGAGGCAGAACCCAGCACAGCCAGCAATATCCTCAAGCACCCAGGATTGTACAGGAAGTTGTTGAAGAACCAGAAGTAGCAGTCGAAACTGAAAACGCTGAATAATAATTTTAAATTGGAATGAGGTAAGACAATGAAAGTCATATTAAGAAAAGAAGTGCAAAGTTTAGGGTTGATGGGCGAAATAGTCACAGTTAAGAATGGCTATGCTCGCAACTATCTTATCCCCAGAAATCTTGCTTATTTTGCAAACGATGGTGCCTTAAAGGCACTTGAAATAGAAAAGAAACGATTCGCTAAAATTCAGGCTACTGAAAAAGGTGTTGCTGAAACACTTGCTGCTAAGCTTTCTGAACTCCAGATTTCTATTCCTATGAAGGTTGGAGAAGAAGGTAAGCTTTACGGTAGCGTTACACCAGCAATGGTTGCAACAGAACTTGCCGTTCACGGAATCGAAATCGACCGTAGAAACATTATGTTGGATGATGCAATCAAATCACTTGGTGTATTCGACGTTAAGGTTAAGCTTTACTCTGAAGTAACTGCTACTCTCAAAGTATGGGTTATCAGCGAAGAGTAATCATTTCTTGATTTTTTTTAAAGCCCTGCAGTATTATTCTGACAGGGCTTTTTTATTTTCTACAATATTTCCGCAGATTTTAAGTATATCTATTTTTCTTCAGAGTGAATTGAATAAGACAGTCGCGATAACAGGGGCAACCGGATTACTCGGAAAAGCTATAGCCGTAAATCTCAGCCAAAATGGATATAATCTTAAGATAATCAGCCGAGATGCTGAGAAATCACATAGGGTTCTACCCTTTGCTGATACACATCTTGAATGGAATTCTTCAAAAGGGAGTAATGAGCTTGCTAAATCTTTGGAGGGCACAAATTCTGTAATCAATCTTGCCGGTGCATCCGTTGGAGATAAACGCTGGAGTCTGAAATATAAAGATATTATTCTCAGTAGCCGTATAAAAACTACTGACGCAATTGTGAAGGTTATAAGCGGATTAACTAATCCACCGGCACTGATCAATGCTTCTGCAATCGGTTATTATGGTAATAATGGTGATACTTTACTAGAAGAAAGTTCAGGAAAAGGCGATGGTTTTCTTGCCGACGTTGTAGATGATTGGGAAAAATCTGCAAATAATGCTCAGATGTACACTCGGGTTGTTAAAGCAAGAATCGGAATAGTCCTTGCCAATGATGGTGGTGCACTTCAGAAAATGATTCTTCCATATAAGTTTTTCGCAGGTGGTCCGCTCGGAAGTGGCAAGCAGTGGATGTCCTGGATTCATATAGATGATCTGGCTGAAATCTTCAGGTTTATCATTGAGAATGATTCAATCAAAGGCGCAGTTAATCTTACAGCTCCCAATCCAGTAACAATGAAAGATTTTTCAACAATATTGGGAAAAACACTGAACAGACCATCTTTCTTCAAAGTACCGGATTTGCTTTTGAAGTTAATATTAGGAGAATCCGCACAGATGGTAACGTTCAGCCAGAGAGTGAGTTCTGCATTAATACAAAATCATGGAAATAAGTTCAAATTCAGCAAATTTAATGAAGCTTTAAAGGATATACTTAAATGAATATAATCGGTATTGTTATTCTAACTGCAATAATTGTCAGCTATTTGCTTGATTTATTTGCAGATATTTTGAATCTGAAAAATCTAAGGAAGGAACTCCCAGAGGAATTCCGAGGTTTGATAGATAGTGAGAAATATCTGAAATCACAGAATTATACAAAGGAAAACACATATTTTGGTTTTGCTGAATCTACTTTCGGTCTTGTTCTTACTCTTCTGTTTTGGTTTCTAGGTGGATTTGCCTGGCTTGACAATATTGTCAGAGCGAATGTACAGAATGAAATTGTTCGCGGGATTATTTTTGTAACAGGCTTGTTAATTGCGAATTCAATTGTATCAATGCCTTTCGGTATATATTCTACATTTGTGATTGAAGAGAAATATGGATTCAACAAGACAACTGTAAAAACTTACATACTTGATATTCTCAAATCAACTGCATTATCTGCTCTTATCGGTATCCCGGTTTTGGCATCTATTCTTTATATTTTGGCTGATGTCGGAGCATGGACTTTCCTTTATGCATGGGGCTTCATCTTAGTTTTCTCGCTAATTCTTCAATATATTGCACCTACGATAATTCTGCCGATATTCAATAAATTTAAACCTTTAGAAGAAGGTGAGCTTAGAGATTCCATTTTCAGCTTTGCCGAAAAAGTAAAGTTCCCATTGAAGAATATCTTCGTAATGGATGGATCGAAACGATCATCCAAGTCTAATGCCTTTTTTACCGGATTCGGAAGGAACAAACGCATTGCGATTTTCGACACACTTATTGAGAAGCACACTGTTCCTGAGCTGACAGCTGTTCTTGCTCACGAAATTGGACATTACAAACTGAAGCATATTCTCACAGGATCGGTGATCCAATACCTTCGAATCGGTGTAATGCTTTATCTGCTACAATTTTTCATCAATTCTGATATGTTATATTCAGCGTTTTATCTTAGCTCAAAGTCTGTTTATGCCGGATTGATATTCTTCGGGATGCTCTATGCACCAATCGATCTGATACTTTCCGTCTTCATGAATATCCGTTCCCGGAAGCATGAATATGATGCAGATAAATTCTCGGTTACAAACACAAAAGACCCACAATCAATGATAGACGCTCTGAAGAAGCTATCGGAACACAATCTGTCGAATCTGACTCCACATCCATTTTATGCATCTCTGCATTATTCACATCCACCGGTTATTCAGAGAATTGAAGCGATTAAATCAATTAAATCAATGGAGAATTTGTAACCCTGCCATCACAAGGAGTAAATGTTATTGATAACTTATTAATGCAGATATGATCGACCTTTCTACATTTCGCATGTAGAGTCCGGGTTCTGAAAGCTAGAACCTGCTGATCTATGAATCTTTCATTTCTTAAAGTGTTTATTCTAAATTGTTGGTTGATTTGGATATTTAAGAATAATTGATTGTTTTATTCGTGAATATATTATAAATTTGAAAAAAATATTATTCCATTGTTAAGTTGATGAAAAATCTCAAATAATTCTTTATATCAACGTTAGTTCAATTGTTAGTGTTATCTGATTTTAAATTTATATTCCCATAATAAAAAAGAAAATTATTTTTTACTATTTTTACTGAAATATTATGAAAACATTCATACTTTATATAATGCTATTAGTAATTTCAACATTACTATCCACGAATGCTTTTTCTCAATTTACTGTTACTTCACTCAGAGATGCACATGCCTGGGATGATGATAATACACCAGATGACGAAAGGGAGGATGGCAGATGTGAGGATACTTTCCATGAATGTTCTCTACGTGCGGCATTAGAAGAAGCTCAGTTTCTCCAGGATAAATCTGGCTCACCCACGGCTTATACTATTGTAATCGATATTTCCGGTACAATTGCTTTAGATCCAACCGAGGAAGTTTTTTTACCAGAGAATTGTACTTTGATATCTGGTTCTGGAAAAAATGTAATCATTAGTGGAGTTATTGCAACGGGGGATAATTGTACAATCAAAAATCTAACTATAGATGTTCCTGCAATGAGAGTAGGCATTGCAGCAAATAATAATTGTATTATAGATAGTGTAAATTTTACTTCAACAGGAGGAGCTTTTGCAATATTTATTGGTTCAAATGGAAAGATAACTCGTTGTGTGATTGGTCAGCCGGGTAGTTCTTATTTAACAGGTATTGGAGTTGATGGCGACAATAATGTAATTGAGAACAATAAAATTCAATATTATACTCATTCAGGAATAAGTATTCCTGGTGGCACATCCAATCAAATAATTAAAAAAAATGTGATCGGGGATAATAATACCACGCCACGAATGGGAATTGTCTTTGTAGCTGCTAACTCCATGATTGGTGGTAATTCTGCTTCGGAAGGCAACATAATTATTGGCAACGGACAAATGGGAATTCAGGTTGGTGCTACTCAGGATGTTCCGGCTGATGGGAATACAATAAAGAACAATTTTATTGGTTGCAATAGTGATCTGTCAGCTGCTCCGAACGGAAACGGTATAGTAGTTATCAGTTCCAATAATACGATTTCTAATAATACTATAGGTTTTAATCAGCAAAATGGTATTCTTCTTCAGTCAATAGATGCAACCGAGATAGGTACTCCAACAGGGAATAAAGTGTTTGGTAACAGCATCGGCGGTATAGAAGGTAATGATACACCAATGCCGAACAGCTGGAATGGAGTTTGTCTTCAGGGAGCAGTTGAGGATAATATTATCGGATCTGATCTTAATACTGATTATGCACCAAATTTCATTGCAAATAATCAAGGACATGGGATCTCCACAGAGATAATTGCTGGCATTATGCCAACCAAAAACACTTATATAAAAAATATAATTCATACAAATGCAAAACTTGGGATTAAGAATGCTGATTTAACTCAGGAGAATGTAAAGCCGCCGAAATTAGACAGCCTAGTTAAAGGGAAACTCTATGGAAGCAATGCTCCCGCAGGCTCAAGAATTGATATATATGAAACTGATAAAGACGAATCAGGAAGCGGTGAGGGCAAGAAATGGATTAAAAAGTTCATTGTTAATAGCCCTAGCTTTTACCAAATTGATATCGGAACTCTACCAGAAAATGGAATTACTGCCACATTGACAACAACTAATGGATCTACATCTGAGTTCTCGTGTAACATCCCTTTACATCAGTCTGTTACAAAACAATTGGAAATGACGTTCATTGATAAAATTAATCTTAATGATAAAAACAAACATGTAATTACTTATCTTCCTGATCGCATGCCTACATCTGTAAAGTATCAAGTAAATAATACTCCTGTTAAAGATGCGAATATCACAGGAAACACTGCCTGGTTTGAAGTAGAAATGGGAAAAGATTTTATTGCGGATATTCAGAATAAGATCTATTTTAAATCTATCGGTTGTAATGGTTTTGTTGATACACTTATTTTTGAACCTTATGTAGTCCACATGCGCAATTATGCAGGGCCAGTTTCGGATTATATAACACAAAGAAACGATCCCGAACTTCGTTACATCAAGACTCCGCTTGTCGAGTGGCCCAAACCGAATGTTAATGCATCTATAACCATTCCGGCAATTACTCCATATATTGGAGGAACATGGGGTTTGAAGGAAACAGGTCTGAAATTCCCTCTTGAAGTATCGTCACTGGGAACTACTTTTGATAAAACAATAACAGTTCACGGAGGCATAGGGCTCGGTGATCAACAATTTGATTTAACCGGTGATGGATCTGCACACCATACATTGAAACCATCGGGCTTGGAAACTACAGGTGATATTTCAGCAAATCTCCCTATCAAGCTCTATGAAAAGGAAGAAAACCTTCTGAAGGTTATACCCGGTGTTAGTTCTTTCTGCGACATACCTGTTGCCGGTGAGGTTTGTTCATACCTGACAAGTCTATTGAACGCAGGAATAAGGACATCTATAACACTCGACCTAAACGGTGATGCAAATTTCAAAAATGAAGGCGATGAACTGTTTTGGCAAAGTGGAGAAATTAGAAGCACACTTACAGCTTCAGTAGTTGGATCAGCAGGTATTGGAAGTATTGCCGGATTTTTTGTTGAAGGCCGAGGTTCCGGAACACTTACGATTCCGATACCAAGTTGGACACCAAGTGCAAGTGGATCTCTAACTTTTCGTGCTTTCGGGCAAATTGCAGGAGTAGGATCAATCAGCGGAGAACAAACCTGGACAATTGGAGGTGGAATAGCCAAACAGAATGATGATATACCACAGTTCTTAACAGAATCTCTTCCAATTGATTCAACGTCAATAATGTTATCAGCTAAAACACCATTTGATGCTTCAGCAAGTATTTGCAATGTAAACGGAAGCAACTATGCAGTTGTTTGGGCAGAAGCCGCTACTACACCAGAAGCATCGGGAAGAAATGTTATTCTTGGTAATTTCGAAAATAATAAGTTGGAAAATAGTTTAAAAGTCATTGATGATGGGAAAAATAATAGAAATCCACAGATTATAGCTCTATCAGCAAGTCAAGTATTCGTAGTTTGGGAACAGAATGAACTTCCGGCAAATGGTCTGAAAGACATTAATGTTCAACAGTATCTATCTGCGGCTAAGCTTAAGTTCGCTATTGTCAATGTTGATAAGAATATAGTTTCTTCGCGAGGAGACGTTGACCTACCAAATAAATTCGATTTTGCACCTAGACTTTTAAAAAAGAATGATGGATCGTGTCAGTTATTATGGCAATCGACTGATGGCTCAACAATCGCAGGCAATGCTTCAACTAAAGCATCAATATATAGTGCAGATTTCGTTTCAGATAATTTTAGTCAACCAAGGGAAATGGTTTCGGAAAGTGGATTGCTACATTGGTCTTCAGCTATTGCCGGAGACGGTAAACTATTTATTGTTTACGAGAAAGATGGCGATAATAATCTTCTGACTGCTGACGATAGAGAAATCTATCTGTTTACTTTAAATTCAGATGTAAAAGAAACGATTAAGTTAACAAATAATAGTGTTCCTGATATGATGCCGAAGATTATAACAAATATTAGTAATCAGCCTCAAGTTTCTTTTGCAAACTCTGATGGCATTTATTACAATCTTGGAGGTCAGCCAGATCAGTCAAAAAAAATATCTGATTTTATACCAGGAATGAATTTTTTGAAAGCCAGTATGATAAATTCCACTGATGGATCAAGTATTATCTGGTCGGGAGCTAGGGGATTTTACTCTCTAAAACTTGATAGTAAAGAAAAATGGTCTCAGCTCCTCAAAACAAAAGAATTCGATTACAGTAACATGCTTAATAGTATAGTTGGAACTAATGATGATAAAGTCCTTGCTGTATTTCAGAAATTCAACAACAAAGATAAATATGTAATGCTGGAGAATAATGAGTTATCAGCCGGATATTTAGACTTTAAGTCAGCTACGACAAGTATATATGGTAATTTTTTAGAATCTGACAGAATGGTGATTTATCCAAATCCCGCAACGGATTTCATACAAATTTCTTATCCCACTCTTGAGAGTGGGTCAGGGGGTGTGACTATAAAGATTTATAATGTGTTTGGAGAAATACAGACCACCCCGACACTTCGTGACACCCCTCATTGGAAAGGAGGGGAAAAAGTCAAGATTGATGTCTCCAGCTTGGCACCGGGGATGTATTTTGTGAGGATTGGTGATAAGGTAGGGAAATTTGTGAAGATGTAAAAGAAATGAAATAAAAAATCGTATTGAATGATGCGATATAAAAGGGTTTGAATGGATATTAATGACAAAATTAAGTACTGGATAACAATTTCAGAGAATGATATTCCTGTTATGGAGCATCTTTTCGAATCCGAAGATTATTCATATTCTCTTTTTATAGGTCATTTGGTTTTAGAAAAGATATTAAAAGCACATTTCGTCAAAAACACAGAAGAGTCCCACCACGGATTCATGATTTATTTAAATTAGCAAATCTTTCTTCTTTAGAATTTAGTCAAGAGCAATTAACATTCCTAATCAATGCCAATGCATTTAATATTGAAGCACGTTATCCGGAAGAAAAACTGAATTTTTATAAAATTTGTACTAAAGAATTTACTTATGAAAATATTTGTAAAATCAAGGAACTTTATTTATGGTTGAAATCCCGGATTTAGTAAGTAATAAGATTAGAATTTTTATTGACATGCTTGAAAAAAACGGTATTAAGATTCAAAGAGCATATATCTTTGGTTCTTATGCCAGTGGAAAAGCAGACAAATGGAGCGATATTGATTTGGCATTAATATCGGATAAATTCAAAGGTAATAGATATTTAGATTTATTGTCATTAACAGATTATATTCTAAAAGCAGGGCAAGATATTTCTCCACTACCTTTCCGAAATGAAGATTTTGAAGATAGTTTATTCGCCCGCGATGAAATTTTAAAAAAAGGAATTTTAATTTTATAAAAATTTTCAGAATCGATGTCTCGGGATTAGCACCTGGCATTTATTTTGTCAGAATTGGGGATAAGGTTCAGAAGTTTATAAAATTGTAGGTAATAAACTTCTGGAAATACTATAAATTTTTGAAGGAAATCACAAAAATTTCTACTTTATCGCTTTCAACTTTCTCCCGGATCTTATCCATAGATAAATACCGGCTAGGATAAATGGAATGCTCAGGATCTGCCCCATATCCAGAGGTAGTCCCTTTTCAAAGGGAGATTGAACCTCTTTGAAAAATTCAATAATAAATCTTGCACCGAAAACAAAGGCAAGAAATTGCCCGAAGATTCGACCGGCTGAAGCTCCTGCATTCGATTTCATATAGGAATAGTAAAGATAGATGAAAACAGCTAGATAAGCAAATGCCTCGTAAAGCTGTGCGGCATGCCTTGGTATATTATCAATCCTTGTGAAAACGACTGCCCATGCAACGTCAGTCTGTGATCCCAAAATTTCTGAATTGAAAAAATTCCCAAGCCTTATCAGAAAACCGGATAGGGCTACTACTATTACAACTCTGTCAATCACCCAAAGGAACGTATATTTTGGTCGCTTTTTGATATAATACCATAATGACAACAGGATACCAATAGCCGCACCATGACTCGCTAGCCCACCTTCCCAAACTTTAAGTATGAGTAGTGGATTAGATAGATAATAGACAGGATCGTAGAACAAACAATGTCCGATGCGTGCCCCTAACACAGTTCCGATAATCATTGTGATTGTCAAAGCTTCAAGATCGTGATGACTTCTCTTTTCGATCTTGAAAATCTTATCCATTATCCAATAGCCTATGACAAAACTCAATGCGAAGAGCAGACCATACCAGCGGATTGCTAATGGTCCTAATCGGAAAATCTCCTGTGAAACGCTCCAGTTCAAGTATCCTAATGTAAGCATGTTGTTTCTCTACCTAAAAATTAATCATTTCCATTTGGACCAAGGTCCGTTGTTTGAGCCGCCCAGAGGAGTTTACGTCTTAGCAGGTCATAATAAGAGCTTTGCAGTGGCTTAATAAGTTTAATTATTGCATCGGAACGTTTGATCACTATCTCAACGTCATTCGGTACAACTTTTGAAATCTGCCCGTCAATCACTAAATTAACCTCACCTGTAGGCGATGCTATTCTTAGCTTCACCTCATTCGTATCAGGGATAATCAGTGGTCTGAGATTAAGTGAATGTGGTGAAATTGGTGTGAGGCATAGTACATGCGTTGAGGGTGCAATAACCGGTCCATTGCACGACAATGAGTATGCTGTTGAACCAGTTGGTGTCGTAATTATTAATCCGTCGCACCTGTAATCAGCTATATGATGGTCATTTGCATAAGTGGTAATTGTTATCATTCTGGATGATTGCCGTTTCTCAACAACAATATCATTCAAAGCATATAATCTCTCACCATTTAATGTGGTCTCAATCACGAACCTGTCAACCACTCTGTAATTCCCTTCCATAAGGTCAGTTAATGCCTGGTTGAGATTTGCTATCGAGTACTCTGCAAGGAATCCGAGCTTACCAACATTAATCCCCATAATTGGTATATTAGAGTTGATCAGTAGGTGAGCTGCAGAGAGCATAGTTCCATCGCCACCAAAAGAAATAACCACATCAGCAAATCTTTCGAACTCAACAGCTTGAATGGACTTAATTTCTTTGGCTATCTCAGGGGAAAAGTGCTTTAAAAGCTCAGGTTTAGCATAAACAGTCACTCCAAGATTTAAAAGCATTTTTGCTGATATCTCGGCATACTTAGCCGATTCCGGCTTATCAGCATTTTCATATAGCGCAACATTTTTCATATTACCTCAATAATTGAGAGGACTTCTATCTTAAAATTAAATAATGATTCTTTCATGTCCAAATTGTATTTTTGATTTATAAAAAAATGATTTCATCAATTCAACTACAAAATGCTTTGCAAATTAACATTTAAACATAAAATTATTCACAATTTTTTTATTTTTCTTTTTATCTGTAACTTTTTATGTTCAACAGTGTTATTATCTAGAAATCAAATGTTTTCTTTTTGATTTTATGAAAAAATAGTATAAATTACAAATTGTATTCTACACTATAATATCAAATGAAAAAAATTAGACATATATTAATTCTATTATCTGTTGTGGTGCTTGCTGCATGCACTCAGGATATGTCTGTAGGTCCGCAAAACGGGAACAAAATAAAATCTGAAACAAAGTGGCTTCTATCAAATTCTACCGATCAAAAACTTAAAATTGTATCGCATAAACAATATGATAACAGTGGTCAGCTTCTCAAATCTGATCTTTACAACGAATCCGGTTCATTGATTTCTCAAACAGTTATTACTTATTCCTCCAATCTAACAATTGAAGAAATCAAAACATTCAACAATTCTGTTATTTCTGATGTTGTAGTCAATTCCTACACAACAGATGTTAAGGGATTGGTTCTGGAGAAAATCTCAAAGGATTCTAAAGGCGACACATTATCTATTAATAAATTCAATTACGACCTCAAGGGAAACCTGGTCGAAGAAACGATATTCGATAAGTTTGGAGTTCTCAAATCAAGAACTCAGTTCGAGTATAATTTCAATAACCAGGGGTTTGTTATCGGTACTAGAATAAACGATGGTATTGGTGGCAACAATCAATCCCGCGACACAATAATCTATAAGATCGATCAACGTTTGGTAGAGCGGATTAAATACGATTCATCTGGTTTTCTGCAGATAATTTTCACCTACATGTACAATCCGGACGGAAAAGTCAGTAAAGAGATTCAAACAGACAAATCCGGCAATATTCTCAAGAAATATTCATACGAATATATTTACTTTAATTAGAAATATACTTCTTTCTGTATAATATTAATCCTATCACCGATACTATTCCAATTACTATAAACGGTAACCAGATTAAATTTGGACTATATGTTTGCCATAAAAGTAAAGTAGTTTGTTGGGGATTAATACCTAAACTATTTGATAAAAATGCAAAAGCGTTTGCATTATCTCCATTGAATTGTACCCCATGAGATTGAATATAGGCAAGAGCAAGAGATGATTTCTCAGCAATTCTCCCGTAGAAAAATCCTCCAAGTAATGACCCGCCACCTAATCCAATAGCCATCGAAATATTAAGATAACTCATATAAGAAGACTCTAAACCTTTAGGTGCAATCGAAGAAAGATAATCATTGAATTTAGGATTTGTTATCATTTCACCGAAGGTATAAACTATAATCCCGGCAACAAGCCAGTGTCCGTCGATAGAAATACTTGTCAGTGCTAACCCAAGAATTGACATCACTATACCAATGATAATAGCTTTTATTCTATCAATCAGTCCCATAAACCATGCAGTAGCCACTACAAATATTGTTACTAGAATTGTATTCACATTATAAAGCCACTCATAAGATATCATCAAACCTCTGGGGGTATCCATCAGCATAAAACGTGGTAGAGAAAAAGTCGCAGCTAGATTGGATGTATCGCTCCAATCATATATAAAGTTTGGAAGAGTTTCGTAAAACTGCATATAGATGATTGCAAAACCAGACATGCAAATCAGAAATAAAAATATTTGGGGGTTTTTTAGATTATTGAATACTTGTTTATAATGAAAACTTGATTCTTTACTGCCTACAGAAAGACTCGTGCCGGACTTAAGTGTGAAAATAAACAGCAGATTAGCAAATATTATGACTGCACTTCCCCAAAAAACATAACTCCAACTAATTTCACGCAAATATTTTGATAATGGAGGAGCAGCGATTATTGCAAAATTCATCAGCATGAAATAGAGTCCCCATCCAATGGATGAGCTCGTCTTAGTCATAGTGTTTGTAAGAGCACCTTGAAGAGCCGGCTTAAATATCCCGGAACCTATTCCCAGTAAAATCACTCCTGCAAGAAAAAGATTAAAGTCCCTTTGAGTAGCCAAAATGCTATAACTGATTGTTATAAAGACCACTGCAATAACAAGCAAATTCTTTCTTCCAAATTTATCAGCTATTCCACCGGCAAAGACTGGTGTGATATTCTGCACCATAGCCCACACGAAGAACACAACACCCTTAATATACTGCTCCCAGTTCAATCCTCCATCGATTCCTTTCTGAGCAGTATAAATAGGCATCTGAAGCAAAACGGTCCAGTATGCTAGTTTTTCGAGCATTTGAATTACATTTAATAACCAGAACTCCTTATTGAAAGTTCTGAGTGTAATCATAATTTCTTTGAATCCGGTCATTTATTTTCAACTGAGGGTATATCTAGAGGTCTAAGCACAGTTATTCCGGTATCTGAATCAATTCCATTAAGATAATTAACCAGGGAAGGTTCGATAGTTACTTTCTTTTTCTTTGATGAAGCGTGAATGAAAGAACAATCCAAATGTCTATCCTCATGTTTCACATAAGCAAGACCGGTATGAGAGTAATCAATACCCTTCTTATTAGTTGTGATAGCAATTATATCCCCGGATTGGATCTCAGATTGGATGGAGCTTATTTTTGATTTTGGAATATAATAACACTTTCTTTTGTTGATTTCACTTTCCAAAAAGGATATTTTCTTAACGAGCTCCGGATTGCTTTTTAATTGCTTATAATATTTGGGATTCTTCGACATGAAATTGACATTCAACGGGAATCTGACACCTTCCAGAGTTTTAGTAAAATCAACCACAACTTGCTTCTGTTCATTATCAAAAGCCCAATCAGAAGTATAATGCAATCTGGATTCATAGCCATTCAATTTACCATGCCTATATCGGGTATAAGTTACTTCATCATACAAATCATCTATAGTTAACTTATTCCTTTTAATATTTCTTGCAAGGCAGAGCGAAAGCTCAAAGAATGTAACGCAGTCCAGTCCGTCAAAATTTATCAAACATTGTTCGTTATCATATACTTCAAGAGTACCACCGACATAGGGAGTATCGATAAATTTGAGGGCTGATTTGATAATTATTAAATTCAAAGAAAGTTTAGACCAGTCTTCTTTCTGAGAAATCGCTATAATTTCATCGAATTTACTCCTACCATTCTTAGTATCTTTCTGTGATAACAACCTCCATGTATTGACTGAACTGACAGCCAATGAAATACCGGATATATATAAGAAATTTCTTCTGTTCATTATTTCTCCTAAATACTTTTACAAAAATAAAAAAACCTTCCGGATAAATCATCCGAAAGGTTTTTTTTAAAGAGAAATTACTTATTATCTTGAATAGAATTCAACAACAAGAGGTATATCGCATATTACAGGGATTTCCTCTCTTGGTGGAAGATATAAATATTTAACTGTGAAATCAGCTTTTGACAACGCAAGATACGGTGGTGTTCCGGCATTACGTATTGAATCCTGGAAGCAATCCAATTTGCGACTTGTTTCCTTAACAGAAACAACATCATTATGCTTCACCTGATATGAAGGGATGTCAACTTTTTTGCCATTAACCATAATATGACCATGACCTACATACTGACGAGCAGCATAGATAGTGGCGGCAAAACCTGCTCTATAGACCATTGCATCGAGACGTGATTCCATCAAAAGTACAAGCAAGTCACCAGTATTACCTGTCATCTGGGCGGCTTTCTTGTAAAAATTACGCATCTGTTTTTCAGAAATATTAAACTGCAATCTTAAACGCTGTTTTTCGAGTAGCTGACGTCCATAATCAGACATCTTAGCGCGCTTTTTAGTAGCACCGTGCTGACCAGGAGGATAAGGTTTCTTAACAGTTACTTTTCTTGATTTTGGAGTAAGTTCCAGCCCCAATTTCCTAGAAATTTTGACTTTTGGACCGGTATAATTCATTGTTCCTCTCTTCGCAAAATTCTTATTTTTTACTTAATTTAATTTACAGAACTACAAAAATAAAGATAATCGAAATAATAAACAAAAATAATTTTTATAATTTTTCATTTTAGCTTCTTTTAATGAATTTAGTACTTTCTAGCTTTGTTAAAAAAATTGTAATTTTGATCAAAATTACATGAAATCAAATTTGTGTTCCTTAGCCTTAAATCAGTATAAAGCGTTAGCAACTACAAAATCAAACTTTCTACTCTTCCTGGATAGCAACTTGATAGAATAATCCCACAATTGAGGCTGTGTGAAAAGTCTGATTTAGATGTCATTCCGAACGAAGTGAGGAATCTAGTCCGCATGAATACAAGATTCTCACGGTCGCTGCGCTCCCTCAGAATGACAAAATCGTAGTTTTCACACAGCCTCAATTGCACTAATTCTTTTGTCTTTTGATGATATAAAAATTACTATTCCCTGGGATTAATTCACGCATTATTGGTTGATAAACAGACCACATTCTGTTTACGATTGCTTTTTCTTCAATAGTCATTTCGGTTTTAGGAGTTTGTCTGACAATATAAACTGGGAAGCCGGATTTAATTTGATTATCTATTATTTGACTAAATTTATCAATGAATTTTGAAGTATCATTTTTCATCATAAAATAAGAGTATAATGATACAACCTTAGAATCAGTCAGATATTCCATATATATTGTTGAATAATATGAATCCTCAATAATAACCATGTCCTCTTTACCTGCAATCTCCGATACCGGTTTTAAATTTGATAGGTAATAATCATTAACTGCATCTCTTGAAAAATGCAGACTGCCGCCATAATTGACAATAGCCAACAGGAAAGCAAGTATCGGTATAACTAGTAAATTCTTGCTGTTTTTAATTATTAATACAAATCCCAGCCAAACAAACACAGATTGAGGTATCCAAAATTCCTGGTTAGCCGTATCCCAGAATGAAAAGAATAGAGTATAGGGAATTAGCTGTAAGAATATTAATATGAATAAATTTCTGTTCTGAGAAGATACTATTTTGAAATATTTGAGATTTTTAATAATCAGAAATATTACTGTCAGAATGAAGATAACCGATAATATCATTAATATTATTGCAAAAGGCTCAGATAGATTTCTTACAAGATAAGCCTCATCTGCAAAATACTTATCTGGAAATACTCGATTCAATAAAGCAGTTGAAAATGCCATAGCGAATAAGTAATGAGATGTAAATATTGATCTGAAGAATCCGACCAAAACCATTGGTATTGTCTTCAGTCTCCATGATTGCCAATAATGAGTCTGAGAATCATTCGCACTATAATATGTTATGTAATTCCAGGCTTCGGTGATAGTATAAAATCCTTTAGAAAATAAAATAACCAGAATATATGGAATTCCTACTATCAGGATGGAGGTTATTACATATTTCCCAAATTCTCTCCAAATACTTTTGTATGCTTTTCTGTCAACCAAAAACATATATCCAACTATAGGTATAAAAAAGAGAAAGTGTAATTGGTGGAACAACATTGCTAAACTATGGAATAAACCAACCAGCCAATATTTACCTTTTAAATCTGATGTTAAAACAAAGAATGTCAGTAAAATAAAAAACAATGGAATTATATATACTTCGACACAAGCACTGTAAAACCAGAAACCATAGGAGAAAGCCGGCAAACATACTGCCGCGAGTGAAACCAATGCCTTCAGACCTATTCTTTTGCGGATTATCGAGTAAATAACCGTTACTGCCATAGCTCCAAATAGTGAATTCAGCGAGGCAATAAGAGTACTTGGACTAGCTCCTGTAAACATCCAGACTTGCAACCATAACCACGAGAAATGGTTATACAGAAGATGATGTGGATGAAAATAGAAAATACCTTTTGAAATCAGATGCGAGTAATTAATACTATCGTGAGAGATAGCCAAAACCTGCGAAATACTATAAAGATAAATCAAAAGAAATACGATAAAAATAGGAACTAATTCCTTAAGGATAAATGACTTTGTATTTTCGCTAGGCATTTTCAAAATATCAATTAGAATTAATTGGTCTTAAAGAAATATAAAATAAAAATAAAATTTAGATAATAAAAACTTTATCGTTTCATAAATCTTTGAATAACATCCTATTCTGTAAAGCAAAAATAGTCCTGAGATGCAGCCAGAGAGCCAACACGGCTGGATTCGAGGGACGAAATCATATCATTGGGGTAGTAAATTACAGTTTCATCATGAGGATTGTTGATAATTATATTACTCTGTAAGGGTGAAGTAAATTCACCCCTACAAAGCAGAATTTATTATATCTTAGCTATTCTCAAATGCATATTTGAATGAATGAGCAAATTCTTCTATTGATGTCTTTGTTGTATTCGAATTATCTCTGTGGTGTGCTGTCAAAGCTCTGCCGTCATTGAATGCCAGATTTAGTTCAATCATCTTAGAAGCAATGCTTTCGCTCATTCCCATCTGTGTCATTCCCATCAACGCCATTTCCGGTGTTGATTCTACGTACTTCAAGTCTGGCTTTCCTATTGCATTGCCAAGTATCTGTGTAACTTCGTTGTAAGATACATCTCTCTGTCCTAATATGTACTGAATTGAGCCATTCTTATAATCAAGATCCAGTAGTTTCTTTAGACCAACTTCTGCAATATCCTTTGTGTGAACCATAGGAAGCTTAACGTCGCCTAGTGCAGGAGTGGACATAAATCCCATGTGTTGAATAGCTCCTATCTGTCCATATAGATTCTCCATAAAGAATGAGGGACGGAGATAAAGAACATTCAATCCTTCAATTTTACTTAATTCTGTTTCTGCTAGTTGTAACCCCTGCACAACTCCTGCTCCACTTTCGAGGTGGGCACCGACACTGCTAAGGAAAACCAAATTTGGTACCTTACTAGCTTTGACAGCATTTACGAGTGCGGTTCTTATTTTTTTTGAATCACCGTCATAATCAGTTGTGCCATAGTCCATTCTTAGCATGGCATAAGCGGCATCTGCTCCTGTGAAGGCTTTCGTTATTGCGGCTTCATCAAAAGCATCGCCAATAAAAAGTTCTGCACCTTTATCAGTTAATTCTTTAGCTTTTGCTGCATCTCTCGATACAATGCGGACTTTATGTCCTGCGGCTATTAATCCCAAAGCTATCGGTTTACCGGTGTTTCCGGTAGCTCCAAGTATTGCGTATGTTTTCATTTTTTTCCTTAATGTTTGTAATAAAATTATTAATGTTTTTAATTGCCTGTGATTCCCATATTATGAGACTGACTGAAAGCCATTGAGTCTGTCACTTCTTCAACAACTTAAATGCATGCGACCAACTGTTGCTCAGCATACCCGGTATGCACCAGAGCATACAGAGAGGCTCTATAGCACGGGCTGCTTCAACTTTTCCCATGTCTTCAGTATCCCAACCGAATTTCACTAAAATCTCTTCGACGTCTTTCTTGGCAGAATCGTTGTTCCCGCAGATGAACATCGTAGGCTTTGTCCCGTCGAAATCAGGATCAACCATAAATGGATTTCCCACACAACTGAAGGATTTAACAAAATTTACTTCCGGCATTTGTAACTGTAAGTCTTCCATCAGAGACCTATCCAGAGTTGTGAAGAACTGAATAACGCCATTAACAGGTGGCAAATCAGCAATCGGATTTGTAGTGTCGATAACGGTTTTTCCATTAAGTCTGTCGGCGCCTACTATTTCTAGTGCAGATTTAGCGGCATTACCTTTGACAGCAAGAACAATAATCTCACCGAAATCAGCAGTCTCTTCGAAAGTTCCAACCCAGGCTCCGGTTTCTAATTGCCAGCTGGCTAATTTTGAGACATCGCGGCTACCAAGCATAACTTCGTATCCATATTTAATAAAACCAGCCGCTAGAACCTTTGCGACAACTCCCGACCCCAGAATACCTATCTTTATCATAATTTCTCCTTTTTAATTTGTATATACAAGTATTTAGCAAAAAAATATTTTAACTCAATTTTACAGCGGCTTCATACACCATATCGGCAAGCTGTCCGCTATCGCTCATTCCGAGTTTATCTGTGTATCGGTCATAAACTCTCTTCCATGCCAATTTGATCTCACTATCCATTGCTAACGATGCCTCCGTCGGGTGAACGTGTGTGTTCTTCCCTTCAATTCTTCTCTCCAGCAAACCCTGAGATTCCATCTTTGTTATCAGTCTGGTTACAGTAGAAGGAGCGAGCATCATAATCTGGCTGATCTCAGTCGGCTGTATCCCATTATGCTTATTCACTGTCATCAGCAGAAAAGCATAAGATGAAGCCAGACCAATCTTTCCGAACTCTTCATCCGCCATCTTGGTTATGCTTCTTGCCAAAGCATTGGAAGCATAAATCAGACAATGACAAAAACTATTTTCTTTTGTACAATTCATAGTGACGCAATCTACAAAATCTTATTTGTATATACAACAATTATTTTTAATATCATTTGCTTGAATAGGAAAATATGAGAGAAAAACTTTGCATCCACAATTACTTCTTCTAACAATTGTCGGGAAGGAGTGAAGTGAGGAGAA
This sequence comes from uncultured Hyphomicrobiales bacterium, assembly GCA_964464375.1. Taxonomy (GTDB): domain Bacteria; phylum Bacteroidota; class Ignavibacteria; order Kapaibacteriales; family UBA2268; genus CAIOZA01. Next base: position 64,855 of record CAYXFU010000003.1, on the reverse strand, counting down.
TTCTGGATTGATAGATATCTGCTTTATGTACTTTGAAATGAAATGATTTGTTGATTCGGCGAAAAAGTCAGCAAATTTGTGAAGATATAATGCGGAAACCCCCTTAATCCCCCTTGGAGCAAGGGGGAGACAAAACAAAAAATTGAAACTCCTGTATTTACCCCCTTTTTCAAAGGGTTTGGGGGTTTCTCTGGATTTTGTAAGAGTAAGAAACTGCAAAGCACGCAGACACACGCACCAGCGGGGGACATGTCAAGATCGATGTTTCCGGCTTGGCTCCGGGTATGTATTTTGTGAGGATTGGGCATAGAGTCAGCAAGTTCGTGAAGATCTAATCATCGAAAGATTTGTTGATATAACATCCATAAAATTTTGGACTGAAATGTCTGAGATACAATAAGACGTTGTCAATGATATAAGTCGTTCTTAACCTAACGAATAATTTTGATTCAAAATATTCCTTGTCTATATTTGTCATAATATTCTTAACAATAGATAATGATAAAAGAAAGTCTGTTATTTGAAAGCAATTCGATTTATATGTCTTTTACTTTTTCTTCCGCTGACAGTCTTCGGACATGATAAGGATACACCCGACAATACTATCAGTTTCTACTTCGATGCTGTCGTTTTCAAGTCAGATATTGATTCGTTAGGCAGACTCGACGTTTATGTAATAGTGCCATATCAGTCGTTACGTTTTATAAAAAACGAAAACAACTATGCCGCTGTTTACGAAGCAAATATCAAGATTACTGACGAAAACGGGAACAGAGTCGAAAATAAAATAATTCCTAGAACCATAGTTGAGAAGGACTATTCTGTCACCCAGAGTGCCAATGGTGAATTTGATTTCTCGCAGAATATATTCAAACTGCCTAAAGGACGCTATCAGATTGATGTAAACATCGAAGATAAGCGGGGTGGTAAGTCTTATCAGAGAACCCGCAACCAAACAATTGTCGATTTCAGCAAATATCCTTTTTCTGTGAGTGGGCTAATGCTTGTTAGCTCGATAGAAGAAAAAAATGGAAGATTTGTAGTAACACCTCACATTTCGGATAATATTGGTGATTTAGGTAAATTCTTCTTCTGCTTCTTCGAGTCTTATTCATTTGCAGGTGCTGATTCTGCAGACTTTGTTTATGAAATAATCAATGATAAAAAGGATGCAATATTCAAAAGTCCCCGTCAAAGATTTAATATTTCAGGAAAAAGCGTTCAGCATTATCTGAGAATCAACATTCCTGAGAATCTGTCGCAAGGTGCTTATGTTCTTCGTGTGTTAGCACTCAAGACGTCACCAAAGTTAGATTATGCACAAGAGGATTATCTTGCCACTGCTGAGCGTTCCATTAAATATACAAAGTCAATCGGCGGAAATTTTGTTCAGGATTTGGAACTTGCAATTAAACAATTAAAGTATATTGCATCAGGAGCGGAAATCGATCTCATTGAAGCAGGCTCTAATCTTCAGGAAAAGCAACTTCGATTTGAAGATTACTGGAAAAAACTCGATCCAAGTCCGAATACGGATAGGAATGAAGCTTTCGATGAATATTATTCGAGAATATTCTATGCTAACAACAACTATAAAAGCTATACCGATGGCTGGAGAACAGATATGGGCATGGTTTATATTATTTACGGTTCTCCGGCAAATTATGACAGAAGCAGGCTATCCGATGGCAGGAATTACGAACGCTGGTATTACGCCGACAAACAGATTGTTTTTATTGATCACAATGGTTTTGGAGACTTCAGATTATATTCTCCACTTGTTATAACAGAAAAATACAAATATAATTAGTATGAATGCTTGTTTAATTATTCCTGCCGGTGGGCAGGGGCAAAGATTTGGCGGAGGATTACCAAAGCAGTTTGAAATACTGGGTGATGCCCCTATCCTGATTCAGACTATAAGAGCTTTCGAAAAAGTATCTGCAATTAAAACCATTGTAGTTGCGACTATGCCTCATTGGATTAAGCAGACCTTCGAGATGCTTAACAAATATCCAATCAACAAAACATTCAGAGTTGTCAATAGTGGCAGCAAACGCCAGGATTCAATCTATAACGCTCTCCAGACTGAAGAAGCCAAGAAAAGCCAGATAATACTGATACATGATTCAGTTAGACCCTTTCCATCTTTAGATCACATAAGAAATCTAATCACAACTGCCCAGGCAAAGGGGTGTGCTATTCCTGCAGTCATCCCAACTGATACGATCAAAATGCTTAATGTTGGAAAGAAACCAATTCTAACTTTGGATAGGGAACGGCTTCGTGCAGTCCAGACACCTCAGGTTTTCCAGACAGAACTGATTCTCGAAGTATATAAAAAAGCTATGAAGGAGAAAATATACGCTACAGATGATTCAGCTTTGCTAGAAACAATGGGCAAACATGTCGAATTGGTTGAAGGTGAAGTTCAGAATATAAAGATAACAACCCAACTCGATTACAAGCTTGCATGTCTCTTAGCTAATGAAAGAAAGTAAATCAAGAATAGATTTATCAAAATTTTTAAAAAATGAGAATCAGATTGTAATCATAAACATTTTCATTACAATGTCGATAGCTCTGATCTCACTCCTGCTTTTATTGAAAACTGATCCTTCGGCAAATGTATTCTATGGTGATGCAAATTCCAGAATTGTTCAGTCGGCGCTCTTGCTTGAAACAACGTCCTACCCTCAAATTTTCACAGAACTTACATGGCTTCCGCTTCCATATTTGGTTGTTATCCCATTTTGTTTGTCGGAAACATTGTATCAAAGCGGGCTTGCGGCTAGCATACCAAATATGATTTTATATTTAGTCATTGTCTTTTTTATTACAAAAACGAATTTTCTTATAACACGGAAGCCTTTATCTGCACTGTTTCTGTCGCTAGCAATTACTCTCAATCCAAACATTATTTATCTTTCAACAAGTGCTATGTCCGAACTATCTGTGCTAAGCACTATGGCAGGCTTTTTTTATTATTTTATTAAATGTATAAAAGAAGAAAAGCCCGATTATTTGTTGAAAGCCTCGATATTTCTTATGCTTTCCACACTTTCCAGGTACGAAGCCTGGCCCATAGTCTTTCTCTTTGCTATTTTCATTTTTAGGTATAGATTCAAATATAAACTTAATAATTTTCAATTCTTCAAACTGATTCTAATCAGCTTTTCCGGGATTATTTTATGGATAATATTCCAAAAGGCTGTTAACGGTAGCTGGTTCTATTTCCTGAATGCTGAATTCTTCTCTACAACATGGCAATCCAAATTCAGTTCTTCAGGAGATGTGACAAAATTTAATCTGCTTCATTCTCTACAATTATTTGTTGTGTCATACTGGAATATATTCGGAATATCTGCATTTATTCTGCTACTGACGCCATTTATCTTCCGTTTGAAATTAAAACAAATGAATTTTCTTCTTTTATTTATCCTGTTCATTCCTATTTTCAATTTTATAGGTATATTCTCAGGTCTGACTGAAATGTCAATGAGCGGACTCAATTACAGATATGTAATTTTGGCTGTTATTTCAATTAATGCAATTCTTGCTTATATTATAACTTTAATTAAAAATGATAAACATCAAATGGCATTTGTAGCGATATTCAGCTTACTTCTTTTAACTCAATATGCCTTCAATCTGAATAATCCGAGTGAAAATGTCGCTGCATACAAAGAAGCAACCGTCGGTTATTTTGGCGACAGGCTTCCGGATTACAAAGAATGCGGACTGCATCTGAAAAACCATAATTCTGGCGATATACTCATGCTGACCGGCTCAGGATATTCTCATAGGCTAATAAAATTCAGTGGACTTCCGGTTAAGAATTTTAGAATCCCGAACTCTGAAATTGGAGATATTTCTAAAATAAATAACTCAACTCTGGTATTCAACAAATCTGGAACACGTGATGCTATGAGGTATTTCTCAATTCCGGAGAAGATAATCTCATCTTACAGCAATAGATATAAAAAAGTATTCGAGAACAGGTATTTCCTCGTGTTTAACCGTAAATAATAGATTCCTGCATTAGATACTGTATGAAAACAATGATTCTGTCATTCTGAGGGAGCGAAGCGACCGTGAGAATCCAGGCTGTTTCACATGGAAATACAAATACATGGATTCTTCGCTTCGCTCTGAATGACATCTAGAACTGACTTTTCACTCAGTCTCATTCGCAGGAATGATAGGCTGGGTGCTATATTGTATTTTTTATAAGTAGTTCAAATAACTAGTCGTATCTCTCCAGCTTGAATGTCTCTCCAAGATACTGCTTCCTAACCTCCGGATTGCTTGCAATCTCTTCTGCTGTGCCGGCTGTGTAAATACTTCCGTCAATGAGTATATAGGCTCTGTCGGTGATGGACAAAGTTTCATGAACGTTGTGGTCAGTGATTAAGATTCCGATTCCCTGAGCTTTTAGCTTGCGTATCATCCACATAATATCGATAACTGCAATAGGGTCAATACCTGCGAATGGTTCATCCAGAAGAATAAATTTAGGATTTGCAGCTAAACTGCGTGCAATTTCGCATCTGCGGCGTTCACCACCAGAAAGCATAAAGCCTTTGCTCTTGCGGATATGCTTAATATTGAAACTATCAAGCAGTTCTTCGAGTCTGTCCTTTCTTGTCTGAGCTGTCATCTTATGCATCTGAAGGATTGCTCTGATATTCTTCTCAACGCTAAGCTTTCTGAAAATAGACGGTTCCTGTGGGAGATAACCGATTCCGAGATTAGCTCTGCGATACATGGCTTTAGAAGTAATTTCTTTTTCGTCCATATAAACTTTACCGCTGTTTGGCTTAATCATCCCTACCATCATATAGAAAGTCGTTGTCTTTCCTGCTCCGTTCGGACCAAGCAGACCTACGATTTCTCCCTGATGAAGTTCAACAGAAACATCTTTTACTACGGTACGTTTACCATATTTCTTAACAAGATTACTGCCCCTAATTATACTTTTAGGAGCATCTACTTTACCGCTCTCTGTTATGATTTCTGTTGTTTTATCTTCTTCCACGTTGCAATACCTTTTCGGTTAATTTGAAGCTCAATGACATTTCCTTATCGTCGCGAAGCAGCTTGAATGTAACTTTATCTCCGACCATGTTGTCAGCCATACCAAAAGTAAAATCATTCTCTCTGAGTATCTTCTTGCCGTTTACTTCGAGAATGATGTCTCCGGGCTCAACTCCTGCCTGTCCTGCAGGGGATTTACTGCTCACGCCCAGAACGACCACTCCGTCACGCTTTTTGATCTGAAGATAATGAGCCACTTCGTCATCTATTTCTCTTATCTCCATTCCAATATCAAAATTACGATTTATTTTCTTATCTTTTTTTAATAAATCAACAACTGTCTTTACGCGATTGATAGGAATTGCCCAGCCAATGCCTATACTTCCTGCTCCTCTGCCGGTTTGAGCTGTTGAAAAAATTACAGTATTCATCCCGATTACCTCTCCCAAAGCATTAACAAGCGGACCACCGGAGTTACCCGATGAGATTGCTGCATCAGTCTGAATCATATCCTTATAAACTCTTCCCTGCTCGTTGAGATTAATTCCAGAGTTAGAAACAACTCCAACAGTAATTGTCGGCTTAGCATTAAGATCAAACAGACCGAATGGATTGCCAAAAGCGAGCACCCATTCGCCGAGAATAATGTCATCCGAATCGCCAAGTTTCAGATAAGCCAAATTATTGGCGTCTATCTTTAGTAAGGCTACGTCTGAAGTCATATCAGAGCCAACAACTTCTGCATTGTACTTACTTCCGTCAGTCATGGTTACAATGATCTTCGATGCCTGTCCAGCAACGTGATGATTTGTCAGGATATACCCGTCAGGGGAGATGATGAATCCCGATCCCAAACCCTGCACCTGATATTGCTGAGTCCTTCTTCTACCGCGATCGCCGAAGAATTGACGAAAGAACGGATCGTCAAAATAGTCCCCGAATGGATCGCGGTATTCCACCTGGCGAACTTCAGTAACGTTTATTCCGACTATTGCAGGTTCGCAGATTTTGACGGCACTGGTTACGGCTGTATGTCTGCTTAATGTAATTGGATCAGCTGTCTGGTTAGTTTGTTTGGCGGATTTAGCATCCTCATATATTGATCCTTCAGTGCCTCTCGTTTTGGAGTTGCAATTCTGGAATGTGAGCATTATTATTGAGAAAAACAGTATCAGCTTAATTATTCTGGTGTTCATGATATCATCCTGTAATTTTACATATTTACACTGTGTCAAGTACGTGTGATATGACGAACAAGTTTCACGAGAATTTAATTATGATTTTTATACGATTTATATTTCCAATAAAAACCGTATTTTTGATAAAACAAATCCCATTTCGTAAATTGTAATAATTACCTCTCCAATTGTTGGGGAGGGTAAGGGTGGGGAAAATTCTGTATTTGTAACTTTTTGATCGTTTCGTGTGTCTTAGGGATAGAAAATTAAATGTAAATATTAGTTCGAATGTTAACATGATTACAGGGAAATAATTATGAAAAAGATGTATTTAGTAATATTGATATTATTAACACTATTAGCTTGTAATAAAAATCAGCAAGCATTTGAGGATTTTAATAGATTTGATAAGCCAAGAAAAGAAATAAGTCTAAAGTATTTTACAGTTAAATGTACAAATCTCCCTAGTATGAATAATGAATTTTCTAAATGGGGCGATTTTTTCGATTATTATGGCGAGTATAGTACTTATCCATATAAAGAATACAGGATATATTCATATGATAAGATGAATCATTTATTTAGTAACACTTATTTGGAAATACAATTTCCTCATAGATATCTGTTTAAATCTATTCCTAATACACTACATTGTTTTATTGGCAATGGATACCGTGACAGTGGAATGGTTGATTCAAAAAATTGTTTCTATATTTTATGGGTAAACAATATTAAAAGGGCTGATTCATTGAAAGTTCATAATACTTGGGAAATATCTAGTTTAACTGATACCATAATTTCTAACATAGATGAAAATGAAATTAAACAATTATATCCTGAGTTCAAAGGTAAGGTAGTTGATGGAAAAATAAATGAAATAATTATTAAAGATGATTATAAAACAGATAATTTTTGGTTTTATCAGGAAATTGAATTTGTTGGTTTTAATAGATATTATGATGGGTATCAAAAATACAAGGACTCTTTACATAGATTGGGGAAGGAATTTCCACCAAAAGAAACAAAATTTTAAATCATTTATTCATTTTCTATATAATAGATTAAAATTCAATTGTCCATCTTGCACATGAAAAGTTGTGTTCACAGATATAAAACATTAGACGATATTTTGGTAGATGCACATTTTTGCCTAAAGATAGATGCTGATTTTGATCTTTGAAAACCTTATTTCTTCGGATAAAACCTTAGTAACAGGCAAATCCCCCCTGATCATAAACCATATTACATTATTCGAATAAGGTCAAAACGCACTGTGGAGCAGATTTTTACTAAGGTTCACCAACAAGTACAAATAAGGTTTTGAAAAACAAAAAACACAATGCAATTGATGCAAAAGATGCAATTTGTATTCAGCTACGTAGTAGAGTCCTGTTTGTAGAAAAAAAACACAAAACGAACCAAAGCTCCATCGGAGCGACCTGAAAGAATGAAAACCTTATTTAGTCTGCTAACCTTAGTAACAGGCAAATCCCAACTGATTATGACCTTATTCCATTATTCGAATAAGGTCAAAACTCAACGTGGAACAGATTATTACTAAGGTTCACCGACAAATACAAATAAGGTTTTGAAAAATGAAAATCCCAATGCAAATGATGCAATCAATGCAATTTGCATTCAGCTAAGTAGTAGCGTCCTGTTTGTAGAAAACGAATAACAATATGAACCGTAGCTCCGTAGGAGCGACCTGAAAATGATATCCGATGTAATTTGGTTTTCTCTGTGGTTCTCTCAACGATTTTTAAAAATTACACAGAGTTGCACAGAGGAATACAAGAGTTACACAGAGAAATGCAAAACTCTGTGGCTCTCTGTGTAATTGTATTCTTCTGTCTTAAATTGGAAAACTGAAAAAACACAATACAATTGATGCAATTCACTTTCGAAAAGATCCAATCTTTTTGAAAGTTGTACACAAAGTTGGACATGGGAGTTAAAAGACTTAAAAGCACAAAAAAAAGAGTCAGGAAAATTATCCTAACTCTTTTATTCTTCGCTCCTGAGCACGGACTTGAACCGCGGACCCTCTGATTAACAGTCAGATGCTCTAACCAGCTGAGCTACTCAGGAATTTTAGAGTTACAAAATTAGTTATTTTTTTCAATATTTCAAAAAATATTTTTCAGAATCCAAATAAAAAATAATTTCCGATAAATTTGGGTAATATTCTTTTTAAGTAAATGATTTAATTAGCAATTCATTCACTATTTTTCATTTTTTTGTTAAAAGTTTTACTTAAAATTTTGTAAATTACATTGCAGCATAAAGCGTTATTAGCTTTCAAAATTAATTAATACAAAATTTTATTTATGGTAAAAAAGCTCATAAAAATAGTTTTATTATCTCTACTGTTGTCGTTGCCGCTATATCCACAGATAGTTACACCGTTGTTTAACTATAACACTAATGAGATTACCCAGGCTAAATATTTCTATGATAAAGATTTATTCAGTAAATCGAGACAATTACTCGAACATGCAATAAGAAGTTATTCTGATCCAATCGGGACTGACAAAGCCGTCATGATGCAGGCAATCATTGATGCATCCAACGGAAATTTTGCTCTGAGTGACAAAGCTCTTGGGAAATTAATCAGCAACGATAAATACACTCCTTACAGAGCTGATGCGGCTATGCTGAGGGCTTATCTCGCTTTCGATCAGAAAGATTATAAAAATTCGGAAAAACTATTTTCTGTGGCAAAGACAATATCTGACGAAGAATACAAGCTGAAAGGTGAAGCAAAGTTTAATGAACTTTCCAACAATGCTCTCTACTGGAGAGCTGTATCTCTAACTCAGAGCGGTCATTACCAGGATGCCCAGCCACTTTTTGAGGAATGTTTTTCTAAATATCCCAATGGCAAATTTGCCGATGATGCTCTATTTGCTCTGGGAATGTCAGCAGAAGTTAACCGACAGTATGAGTTAGCGATTAATTACTACAGAACACTGCAAAAGAAATATCCTTATTCTAACTCAATAGTAGCTTCGAGAGTAAGAGAAGTAAATGATAATCTTATTCTTCGTGATGCCATTTCAGCATTGATTACAATCGAAAGCACGAATAATATTATCAAGCATATTTATGCAAAGGATTCTACAGGCTTAAGATATGAACCTCAGAGTTATTTTGATTTCGCACAAGAGGAAGTACTCTACCTTCGTGGGGAAGCTTACAATCTGGCTGGAAATTACGAACAATCCGAATCCTTCCTGCATGGATTTCTCGAAACCTTTACCAATTCTACTCTAACTAACTATGTCAGACTTGGTTATGCCTGGTCATTGCTGAATCAAAATAAAAATCAGGAAGCCATAAAAGTATATGAAACTGTTCTCACTTCCACTGATCAGACTGAAGCGAGAGTGATTGCATTAGCAGAATTATACAAAGCCATTGCTATCAAAAGAAATGGAGATGTTGAAACTGCCCAAAAAGATCTTGCAAATTTGACTTCACTTTCAGATTATCCATATTTGGCTCAGGCATTGCTTGAGCTCGGACAAATCTACTATGAGAAGGGTGAATACGAAAAAGCTGTAAAAACCTTGGATAGAGCTGAAAGAGAAGCCACTGAAGCACTTGTGCAGGTAAGGATTCAACTTCTGCTTGGTGCTTCAAATCTTGAGTTGAAGAGATGGGATAAAGCTATTAAACCTTACAAAACAGCTGAACAGATTGCATTAAAGAGTTCATATATCTTCATGCCACAAAAAGATGTTTATATAAGAGAAGCAAGGCTTAAACTTGGGATTTCATTTGTAAAAAATTCAAGAAATTCTGAAGCTATTCCTCCGCTTTTAGCTTATTTATCTGAAAATAAAAATGGCAAAAGAAATGATGAAGCATTGTTCTGGATATCAGAAGCTTATTACAGAATCGATTTACTCAACAACGCAATCGAAAAGTATTCATCACTGCTTGATCTTTATCCTGCTAGCAGCTATAAAGAAGATGCTCTATACGGACTAGGCTGGTCCTACTTCAGGCTGAAGAACTTCAACAAATCATCCGAAACATTCGAGACAATGATAAGGGAATTTCCTCTTACAAAATATGCTATGGAAGTTCTTACAAGGCAGGCAGACGGATACTATGTTACAAGGAACTTTCGCAAGGCAGTGGATACATACAGAAAAGCAGCTCTGCACTCACCAAATACCGAAGAAGGTCAATATAGTGCTTATCAGCTTGCTCACGCTCTCTATCAAATGGGGAGCTATGAAGAAGCAATCACAGCTATGTTGTCTTTCGTTCGAACTTACTCTAAGTCTCCTTATGCCCCAAATTCTTTGTATTTAACCGGCTGGATACGTTTCCAGCAGAAGAAATATCTTGAAGCAATCGATGATTTCAGATTTCTGCTGCAAGCTTATCCTCAAAGCGTTCTTGTACCAAGAGCACATTTCGCAATTGCTGATGGGTACTATAACCTCGAGAATTATGAACAGGCACTAAAAGAATATAATCTTATCGTTGACGAATACTCAAATAGTTCATTAGCTCCTGATGCCGTTAAAGGAATGCAATACTGCTACAATGCGCTTGGGAAACCGGAAGAAGCATTTAAGATTGCCGATAAATATGTTGCGTCTAATCCTACCTCTCCATTTGCAGCTGAGTTTGTATTTAAAAAAGGAGAAATGTTTTTCAACGGTAAGAACTACAATGATGCTATAAATGAATATGATAATTTTATAAAGAAATATCCTGATAATGATAAAAATGCTGAAGCTATGTTCTGGATGGGTAAGAGCTATGTCAGTCTGAATGATTTACCTAATGCTGAAAGAACTTTTAAAAGTGTTATCAGTAAATATGGAAAGAGTGACTTTGCTCCACAGAGTATGCTTGAGCTAGGTCTACTAAAAAAGCAAACAGCTGATATTAGTGCTGCAGATTCGATATTAATTATAATTGCAAAGAATTATCCCGACAATCCGATTTCGGCTCAGGCAGGTTATGAACGAGCATCCATCAAATTTTCGATGGGCGATACTTTAAGTGCAATTAATATTTTCAGAGATGTTTACAAGCAATATCCCAACCAGGAATACGGAGAGCAAAGTTCTTACAGAATTGCTATGTATTTCAGAATCAAGGGCTGGTTGGATTCAGCAGTTGTGGAATTTCAGAAATTGATTCATTCAAATCTCAACCCTTCTTTATCTGCAGAATCTCAATACAGAATCGGTGAAATACGGATGAGACAGGAAAAACTGGAAGATGCTGTTACGGCTTTTATAGCAGTCAAAGAGAATTTTGCTGGAATTGAGGACTGGTTCACTCTAGCCTTACTCAACATGGGCGAATGTTACGAAAGACTTCAACAAAATGAGAAAGCTATTGAAACATATCAGGCAATATCAACACTGAGACCTGATGACGATTTCGGGAAAACAGCCAAAAGAAGACTGAAACAATTAGAAAAATAATCATGAAATAAAGACTAAATTTGTTAAAATGAAATTGAATTATCTATATCGATTAATAATAATTACGATGACTTTGTCTGGTCAGATATTCGGGCAGACACCTGCTCCGGTACCAGAACAATCTCAGGCTAAGCCGCTTGAATTGCCCAATTATGTAATCGAAGGCAGGGGGCAGATTAATGTACAATCAGGTATCAAGCAATTTTCAGATAAAATTAATAAGCTGACTCAAGCTGAACTTGATTCCATTAATTCACTTCAGAAAGAGCAAACAATTCTACTGCCACCAAAAGTACTTCCTTTGAAAATAATGAGTATTCATAAAAGCGATGGTTTTATCAGAGGTGGTATTGGAACATATTTTACACCAAATGCCGAGTTTGGTTATGACTTTGGTATTGACAGATACAACCTTTTTGCCAATGCCGGAATCGATGCTTCACAAGGGCATATAGATAACTCAGGATATCTCAGAACATTTGCTAAACTTAACTCTGAGTATATCGCACCAGAGAAGTTTTTTATCTTTGGAGGCAGCAAAACTACCACAAAATTTGATATGGGATATGACAAATATAAGCTATATGCAATTTCTTCGGCACCTGAAAGAACAGCATTCAGCTTTGGTCTTAATCTTAACAGCACCGGCTCTTATGATGGTTTTGATTTTACAACCGGTGGAGGTTACCAGATACTATCGCTTGGTGGAAACAGTGCTAAAACAGATAACAATATTAAAGCATATTTAGATTTAAAAAACAACTGGAAGACTTTCATAATTGGGGGAAGATTGAATCTTGATTTCCATTCTCTGAACGGAATCGGTATGAACTTTATGGAATTCCTATTGAATGGTAAGTTTTATCAAGACAATATTTCATTTTTTGGAGAGGGTGGTTTCCAATTTGCAAGTGGAAGTGCTGATGCTACTTTAGCCAATTTTCTATTTGACTTTAGAGCTGAACTAAAGCAAGATAATTACTTCAGTTATAAAGCTTCTATTAAAAATTACATGAGTCCCAATAATTATATTAGTGCTTATAATGCCAATCCTTATCTTTCAGATTCATTATTCTTTGACTTCGGTCGCAACCTTGAGTTGAAGGTAAATGCTTACTATCAGCCAGATGAGTACTACAACTTCAGTGCAGGTCTTTTGTATTCCCTGGGGACTAGAACTCCATATTATTCTAATGCTGATACTTCAACATTTGTTATTATGTATGGCAATACAAACAGGGTAGCATTGTTCAGTGAAGGTGAAATGCAGTTGTCAAAATCTGATTTGTTAATCTATAACTTTCAGTACAGTCTCTGGTCATTATCGGGATTTACGCTTCCATACGATATTCCTCTAAAAATTAATATTGGTTATAACCGCATTTGGTATGAGAATTTATCTTCAAATATATCATTAACTTATGTTTCACCAAGATTTGCCGATGATAAAAATATTAAGGAGCTTAATAGCTTTGTAGATTTATCATTGTTCATTGAATATAAGGTTAATAACAAGTTGGATGTTTTTATAAAAATGAACAATCTTTTAAATCAAAATATCTATATTTGGAATAATTATAAAGAAAAAGACATTTTTTTGTCGGCAGGAATCCTTTTTAAATTCTAAAAAAAAGTTAATTTTGTAATAGATAACATTGGGATCTTAAAATAATGGCAATAATGGATGATAGTATTTTAAAGCCGGAAGAAGCATATGGCAATTTTGATCCATCTTCCGAGGAATCGCAGGATTCATTTCTGCTAAATGATGTAGATACATATCCTGGTGAATTGCCTTATGCTCCAACAGAGGACGAACCGGTTATTGCTGATGAACCTGAGGAAATTCCTACTGAAAATATACTTCTTGAAGAAGGACCCACCGCAGATGATTCCGCGGGCGAAACTTGGGATTTGTTTGAAGACGAATCAGGAATTCCATCTCAGGAAGATGTTTTAAAGGAAGCCGCAGAAATTGAATCACAAGATATGGCAAGGTTCAACGAATTGGTTAAAGAAGAGGAAGATAACCTCCTACCTCCAATTAAATTAGAAGATGAAAGAGATGAACCAGATCCTTCCTCCAGGGTATCTTATGAATTAGAACCCAAAGAATCAAAAATTGAGAATGATATTGCTACTCAGATTTCAGCAGATACTGATGAAGTTGAACCTTCCTCCAGAGTTTCGTTTGATCTTGAGAAAAATGAACCAGAAATTCAGGATGATTTCATCCCCCAGATTTCAGGAGATGAAGTTGTAGAGCTTGATGATGAGTTTAAAACAATGCTGGAAGGTGATCTAAATGATGCAAAAAAAAGAAAACCATTCAAAAAGAAGGACGCAGAACCCAAGTTTGACGAACAAAAAAATCTTGAAGGATTAGCTGCATTTCAGTCAGTTGATGATCTCGGTTCATCTGAAACGATTGATATATCTTCAATCAAAGCAGAGCACCCATCTACCTTTTTAATTCAGGAAGATGAAGTTGCACAAATGAATGACGCATTGGCACAAACTGAAGTTCAAGAAGTAAAGAGTCAGGAACAACCAATACCTATATTAGAGACTGAAGCTGATTTAAAGAAAGAACTTAAAAAAGAGCTGAAGAAGGAAAAGAAAGAAAAGAAGCAGAATAAAGAAAAAAAAGAGAGAAAGCCATTTCCTGTAGTACCGGTTTTAATATATGCCGGAGCCATATTGATACCACTAATATTAGTTGCTGGAACATATTTCTATTTCAACTCGATGAGATTGCCAAAATTCCATAATATTATCTTTAAAACAGATAAAATACAAGCAGTCTTACCACCAAAACCAATTAAAAAAGACACTTTAGTAGTTAAAAAGGAAATAAAGAAGGATACAATTGCCGAAGTCAACATTTCTGACCCTATCAAAGTTGAAGAAAAACCCGAACCAAAGAAGTTAGTAATCAAAGAACCAGTAGCTAAAGAGGTTAATAATAAAGCTGAAAGACCAATCTTACATTCAAAGAAGCAAACGAAAACAAAAGAAAAGCCAAAGTATGAAAAAGTAAACACTACATCGCATCCTGAACCGAAGGAGGAGATGTATCAGATTGAACTTTATTCTACACCTTCGATAGAAGATGCCGAGATATGGATGAATAAGCTGAAAAAGAGAAGTATAAACGCAACACTGCAACTTCAAAAAGTGCGGGGCATGACGGTTTATAAAATAAGGTACGGATACTTCAAATCAAGGCAGGAAGCTAAGGAATCTGCAATTAAATTAGGATTTTCTCGTTCTTGGATTGACAGGATTAAATAAATATTTTTTTTAAACTCAAATAATTGGGGAGCATTTCTGGGGGGAAAGCCATGTATGTTCCATACAGAGAAGACAATCAGGTAAATATAAAGTTCAGAATACCTTGGGATAAGCAGACTGCCAGAGGCTTTGGTATAGCCTTGGGTATAACTATACTGCTTTTATTGCTGATTTCTATCACAAAATATACAAATACTAATAATAATTTGGATAGCCAGAATCTGGTTCCTGTCGAAATGATAAACTTTGGTCCCGGCGATGGAACAGGTGCAAGCAAAGGAAATTTATCAAAAGAAGGTGCTGCGCATAAGGGAGCTCGGACATTGTCAGACCTTGAGGATGCCAGTGTTGCCGCACAATACAGTAAAAGTCCAAAATCACCTGCCAGTGATCCAGAGAATTATTCGAGCCTCACTGCAGTTGCAGATGCTTCTTCCGGAGAAAAATCTTCGAAGAATCCCCTCGATGGGGATGCAGGTAAAAATGTTGGTGCATTGACCGGGCAACCAGATGGAACAGGAACAGGCAAAACAGGATTTGGACCAGGCGCTGGTGAAGGCTTAGGAGACATTGAATGGGGTGGAGGTGGCAACAGAACTGTCCTATTTAAGAAATTACCTAAATATCCAGCTGGCAATAATACACAAGCTCAAATTAGGATCAGATTTACTGTGTCTGCAGAGGGGCAAGTAACAACAATGTATCCATTGCAAAAAGCTGACCCAGCACTGGAACGCGCGGCAATGGAAGCATTGAGATTGTGGAAATTTAATAGGTTGAGAGATAACAGAGAGATGTTTGGGATCATTACTTTTACATTCAGGCTCAGTTAATGAATTCTCAATTTTTTGATGGCGTAATTCAGTTTTTTATCAATCTTCCAAACTATGGAAAAGTAATAATTATCGCATTGATAGTTCTTATATTCTTTTCCATAATTAAGAAATTTCTTAAGGTTGCAATTTTATTAGCAGTCCTCGGGATTCTCGTTCTTCTTATACTTCGATTGTTATTAAATTAAAAAGACTCACAGATAATTATTCACTACAGAATTTTTTTTCATATTTTTGTTATTGATTAATTATTGGATATTGGACATCTGTCTTAATTTTTTGGAGAATAAATGGCTTATAACATTGGTGTAATTGGAACCGGATATGTCGGATTAGTTACAGGTACTTGTTTTGCGGCAACCGGTAATAATGTTTATTGTATTGATATTTTAGAAGAAAAGGTAAATCTGCTCAAACAGGGTAAATCTCCTATTTATGAACCCGGGTTGGAAGTGTTATTGCAAAGGAATTTAAAGGAAGAAAGACTGCATTTCTCAACTGATCTCGAAGAGGCAGTTAAAAATTGCCAGATAATTTTTCTTTGCTTGCCAACTCCTCCTAGTGAGGATGGTTCTGCCGATTTACATCATGTTCTTGATGCAACAGAGCAAATCTGCCACATAATAAAGAAATATGATTTGCGGGAACGAAAAATTCTTATCAATAAAAGTACTGTTCCTGTAGGGACAGCTGATAAAACAAGGGCAATACTTGATAAATTTGTTCCGGATTATACAATTGATGTCGCAAGTAATCCAGAGTTTTTACGTGAAGGATTTGCTATTGAGGATTCGCTGAAACCTGAAAGAGTAGTCATTGGTACAGAAAGTGAATACGCGGAGGAAGTCCTGAAGGATCTGTATCAGCCATTTATGAGAAGTGGAAATCCAATCTACATAATGGATATTAAAAGTGCGGAAATAACAAAATATGCAGCTAATGCATTTCTTGCAACAAAAATATCATTTATGAATGACTTATCTGCTTACTGCGAAGTAGTTGGAGCCGATATTGAAAAAGTTAGACTTGGAATAGGCTCCGATACAAGAATTGGAAAGAGATTCCTTTTCGCAGGGGTTGGATATGGTGGCTCATGTTTCCCGAAAGATGTTAGAGCACTCATTCATTCCACTGAACAGGCCGGTACACCACTCGATATCGTGACGGCAGCTCAGGCAGTTAATTTAAAACAAACAAAGCGGTTTATTGCAAAAATTAAGAATAGATTTGATAATCAAATCAAAGGTAAGAAATTTGCAATCTGGGGACTTGCATTTAAACCAGATACAGATGACACACGAGAAGCACCGGCATTCATAATTATAGAAGACCTTCTGGCTGGAGGAGCAGTTGTTTCTAGTTATGATCCGGAAGCAATGAATAATACCAGAATAAAGTTTGGTGATAAAATTGAATATTGCGACAATCTTTATGATTGTCTAATAGAAGCAGATGCTCTTATTATTGCCACTGAATGGACAGTTTTCAGAAATCCTGATTTCCAAAAAATGCAGGATATGATGAAAGAAACTGTTATTTTTGATGGAAGAAACTTATATTCTAATACCGAAATGGAAAAATTGAAATTCGAATATCACTGCATTGGTAGAAAAGGTATCAATACTAAGTAATATCAGAAGAAGACAGGCAGGATTACTTTTGTCGAATAGCTGTTTGTAATCCTGTTTATTTACAAATAAGTCTGCAATTGATTTTATCTCCTGATTTAGACAGATAAAGATTCTGGACTAATCCACTGCCTTCAATGCTTACAGCAATTTTTTTGTTTTGAAGAATGGCAAGAGCATTTTTAATATTTAATCCATTTACTTCACTAAGTAACGATTCCTGTGTTAGTGTCAATGATTTCGATGCACTTAATATTAAGACTTCTGAGCCTGCTCGTACTATAGCTCCCTGTTTGGGCTGTTGATTCCCAATAATTGAAATATTTTCCGGATTCTGGCATTTTAGACCAAGGTTTGTCAATAGTCTTATCGCTACTGTTGCTGACATCCCTTTGAGATTAGGTAAAGTAATGAATCTATTTGTGTCTAGTGAATTACTGATTTTGTGTTTTTCATTTAGAAAATCATGGTTAATTGTAATCCAGCTCTTGGAAATATTTCTGAAAATAGGTGCCGCTGTTGATCCACCATAAATATTACCCTGAGGTTTATCAAGGACAATCATCATTACAAATTTGGGATTATCTGCCGGTAGAATCCCTGCAAAAGATGCGGTATAATTTGCTTTGGAATATGAACCAGAAGAAACCTGCTGAGCTGTACCTGTTTTACCGGCAATTCTCAGCCCTTCGATTTTAGCGGCAGTTCCTGTTCCTCTTTCCACTACACCTACCAGTAGATTAATCAATGCTTTTGATGTACCTTGAGATAGCACTCTTCGTATCCTGATCGGTTTGTAAGTAGTTATAACCTCATTGTTTGAATTATAGATATTGCTGATGATGTAAGGTTTCATCATCTCACCAAAATTAGCAACAACAGCGTATGCATTAGCCATTTGAAGCGGTGTAACCATGATACCATAGCCAAACCCCATGAATCTCTTGCTAACAGCGTCAAACTTACTCGCAGGTTTTATTCTGCCACTTTCTTCTCCATAAAGTTCCAGATTATACTCTAACCCGAAACCAAAGTCACGGATATATTTATAGAATTTATTACTTGGTATATTATTGGCAATGGTTGAAAAAACAATATTGCTTGATTTTTCGACAGCTTCCGGGAATCTTACTTTGCCTAATGCGTGATCATCCTTGATTTCATAATCAGGAAATTTCAATAAACCATTACATCCATCAACCCATTCATCAGGAGTGATTACATTTTCCTCAAGAGCAGCAGCTGCTGTTATAAGTTTAAACGTTGAGCCTGGTTCGTAAACATCACTTATTACTCGGTTTTTCATTGCACCGGATAGAATTTCCATTATATTATTCGGATCGAAAGTAGGAAAGGATGCCATAGCAAGAATTTCTCCAGTTGTTGGATCCAAAATGACAATTGAACCTGCTTCTGATCCCGACTTCTCAACGCCTAGTCTAAGTTCATGCTCGGCAATTCTTTGTAATTCAATATCGATTGTGAGCTTAACCGATTTTCCATTCGACGCTTCAGAAGAAGCTGTAGAAAGAGTCGGAATTAATCTCCTTGCGGCGTTTCTCAGCATTATAGTCGATCCACTATGACCCTTGAGTAAAGAATCCAAAGCTAGTTCCAGACCAGTCAGTCCATTATTGTCGATATCTGTGCAACCAATCACCTGCGAAGCTAGGGAACCATAGAGATATACTCTTTTGGGCTCATATACTTTGATGAAGCCTTTACTCCTTATGCTATCCAAACCTTGAGCTTCAAAAGGCAATATGCCTCGTGCCAGCCAAACAAATGAACCTTTGGAGTTATTTACTTTGGATAATAACTTGTCAATATCCTGACCGGTAATAATAGAAATTCTCTCACAAATTCTCCCAATTTCAGTACTATCTTTAAGAATAGAAGGATCAATAGCAAAGGAAATACTTTTGATTGTTGAAGCTAGTAATTTACCATTTCTGTCGTAGATATCCCCTCTTTCAGCTCTGATACTTACTCTGGATTCGTGCTGAGAGTGGGCAATGCTTTTATATTTATCTGTATCTACGATTTGAAGAACAACAAGACGGGCAATTAGAGCAAGGAATCCAACAAATAGGATAGAAAAAACAAAAATTATCCTCCAGAAAAATTCTCGGGATAAGACCTGACCGTCATTATTGCTATTCGTATTTTTCGTTTTGCTGCTCACTGGTAAGTTTTTTATTCAGAGTCAAAATTAACGAAAATTCTATAACTTAGCAAACTATGAGTTCAATTTGGGTATAATTAAAGTTTTTTGATAATTTACAAAGTTAGAATTGGAGATTTTATTAAATGAGAACTTTTTCGATATCCGATAAACTGATAATGCTTTTTGTTGCTATTAATATAGTAGCAGTAGGAACTGTCGGGTATTTTTCATTCTTCAATTCGGAAGACGCTCTTAATAAAAGAATAGATCAACAGTTAACTACCATTAAAACAGTAAAAAAGAGACAGATTGAAAAGTACTTTGTAGATAGAAAAAATGAAATTCAGTTGTTGATAGCATTGATTAATGACAGGAATTTAGTCAATAAGACTAGTGATTCACTGAAACTAGCTTCCATTCAAATGAAATCAGATCATTATTCAAATATATTTGAGTTATCAAATTCAAATAGTAGTATTGGAGAGAGATTGCTTACCGACATTAAAAAGTATATAGAATCATCAAAGCAATCAGCCTCTATTGCAAAGCTTATTGAAATTTCTTATCCTGAATTAAATCAATACCATCTCTTCATCATACAGGGAGTGAAGTCTGAAGACAATGAGGAGGAGGTAATTGTATTTGAATTAAATCAAGAGAATATTAATCGGATAATGGTAGAAAACAGTGCTAATGATGGATTCGGTGAGTCCGGTGAATCTTATCTAATTGGAAATGATAAATTGATGCGATCAGAATCAAGGTTTATAAAAAATGCTACAATGAGGATTAAGGTAGATACAAAGGGATCGCAAAGTGCATTAAATTCTGAATCCGGTTTTGCTTCTTACAAGGATTACAGGGAGATTGTTGTACTCGGATCCTATGGAAAAATAAATGTTAATGGATTAAATTGGTTTATATTAGTTGAGATAGACAAACTGGAAGCAGTTAAAGATATTTTCATCATGAGAAACAAAATGTTTCTTTTGGTTATTCTAACTTCCATTGGAGTGATTATTATGACACTTATAATTGCCAGAAAAATATCTTCCCCTGTTAAAAATCTTACTAAAGCAGCCCTAAACCTAATGAATGGTACTTTTGAGAAAATTGATTATAATTCAAAGGATGAGATCGGCGATCTTGTAACGACTTTCAATGCTATGGGTGAGAAAATAATTACTCAGGAAGAAGAGTTAAAAAGAGCTAATAAAAAAACCGTCAGAGCTTCTTTCGACGCAACAGACAAAGAGAGGAAAAGGCTTGCACTTGAGTTACACGATGACATTGGACAACGTCTGATTGGAACAAAACTAATTCTCGAAAACATTGAATCGGACCATACAGAGCTATTGACGAATCAGCTAGAGCTAGCCAAGCAATCGATTGATCTAACAATACAGGAAATTCGCAATCTGACTAATAATCTTCTCCCATCAGTGATTAATGAGTTTGGATTAGCAACCGCTATAAAAACTCTATGCGATGACATAGTGAAAATTTCAGGAATAAATATTGATTTGACTTCAAATCTGAAGCATGAAGATATCAATACTAATGTCAAAGTCTATTTGTTTCGTCTTGTTCAGGAGGCTGTATCAAATATTCTTCAGCACTCAGAAGCTGATAGGATTTTAATTAATCTGGAATTAAAAGATAATATCCTTCAACTCGAGGTTAAAGATAATGGTAAAGGTTTTGATGAATCCATGATTACTATGGGCAATGGTTTAATCAACATGAGAGAAAGAGTAAGCCTGTTAGACGGTGAAATTAAAATCATAACTAATGTGGGCAAGGGAACTGAAATCTTTGTAACTATACCTGTTAAGGATAATAATTGATGGAAAAAATTAAATTGATACTTGTTGATGATCATACGTTAGTTCGTGATGGGTTAAAGCTATTGGTACAGAATGATAAAAGAGTATTGGTAATTGGTGAAGCATCTAATTATTCTGAATTGATTAAACTTTTAGCTATAGAATTACCCGATATTATATTGATGGACATCTCACTTCCCGATTTATCCGGGATTGAAATAACCAAAATTCTTACTTTGAAATACCCTTCAATAAATGTAATTGTTTTATCAATGTACATCAACGAAGAGTATATTCTCGAAAGTATCAAAGCAGGTGCCAAGGGATATCTGGCCAAAAATACCACAAAAGTAGAACTGCTTAAGGCAATTTATAATGTATTTGATAACGGAGAGTTTTTTGGAGAACAAATAACCAAGATTATTCTCAAGAGCTATCTGACTCAGATTAAAAATCCTCCGAATGAAATTGATGATATATCAAAAAAACTTACCAGAAGAGAGGAAGAAATTTTGAATCTACTATTGAATGGAGCCTCCAACAAAGATATAGCAGAAAAACTATTCATAAGTATCAGGACGGTTGAATCTCATAAGAATCATTTGATGAACAAGCTGGATGTAAAATCAAATATTGATCTTCTTAAATATGCTGTAAAAAATAAGATTATCGAAATATAAGTTGAGTTATTTTAAAGCTAAACTAAAAATCTACGTGATCCACTTAGATTAATTACGTAATACCCCAAGTTAATTTCCGCAACATGCTGATTTGCTATTAAACCTGATATTGCAAAATTGCATGAATCCATTAATACAATGGGCTAAAGTAATTATTCAAATTATTAACAGGAATTAAAATGCCACAATTTGACACAGGAAATACTGGCTTTATGCTATTGGCAACCAGTTTGGTTATGCTTATGACACCAGGACTAGCCTTCTTCTATGGTGGTCTTGTCGGAAGAAAAAACGTTCTTACAATTATGATTCAAAGCTTTGTATCAATGGGATTGACAACGGTGATTTGGTATGCAGTTGGATACTCACTTTGTTTCAGTGGTGGTGAAGGTGCAGTTATCGGGAATCTTGATAAAGCTTTTCTTTGGGGAATAACAATCAATGATGCATCACCTCTGAATCCATCAATTCCTCTGATTGTATTCATAGCATATCAGATGATGTTTGCCATAATAACGCCAGCGCTAATAACTGGAGCATTCACTAACCGGGTAAGATTCGGGGCATATTTGATATTTATCACTGTTTGGTTGCTTTTCGTGTACTTTCCATTTGTTCACATGGTTTGGGGC
Source organism: uncultured Hyphomicrobiales bacterium (assembly GCA_964464375.1). GTDB lineage: Bacteria > Bacteroidota > Ignavibacteria > Kapaibacteriales > UBA2268 > CAIOZA01. The sequence continues at coordinate 42,121 of CAYXFU010000003.1, read as the reverse complement.
AATGGATTACTCGCGAAATGGGGAATATTTGATTTTGCAGGTGGTATTGTAGTTCATTGTACAGCTGGTTTTGCAGCTTTAGCCGCTGTATTTTATGTCGGAAAACGAAAAGTACAGGATAAAGGACCTCATAGTATTCCACTTGTAGCACTGGGAACAGGACTTTTATGGTTCGGATGGTATGGATTCAATGCAGGTAGTGAATTTGCTGTCGATCCTGTTACCGCAAATGCATTTTTAAATACTGACGTAGCCGCATCATTCGCAGGCATGACATGGCTGTTTCTCGCATGGATTCTGGAAAAGAAGCCGAAATTTGTTGGACTTCTGACTGGTGCTGTTGCAGGCTTAGCTACTATTACACCGGCTGCAGGATATGTTACTGTTACGAGTGCAGTGTTCATTGGTATTATTGCAGGTATTGTCTGCTATTTTGCAGTATCTTTAAAAAATAAATTGGGATGGGATGATGCACTCGATGTATGGGGTGTGCATGGTGTCGGTGGCTTATTAGGAACAATACTACTTGGAGTTTTCGCAACAGTAGCTGCCAGGTACAATCCATCAGTTGCATGGCCTATTGGTTTGTTGGAAGGGAACAGTAACTTCTTCTTTAAGCAACTTGCAGCAGGATTAGGTACAGCCGCTTATGGATTTGTTTTTACTTATTTTTCGCTTTGGTTAATAAATAAAATTACTCCCGTTAAGGTAACAGAGACTGAAGAAATTGCAGGATTGGACGATACATTACATGGCGAAACAGCCTATATCGAATTTTAAATTAATTAAGGAGTATTATGTATAAGACAATCAGCCTTCTTATGATTCTTGCAATTAGCGCATCACTAAGTATAAACGCTCAAACTGACGTTCCAAAAGTCAATATCAGCGGATATATGGATTGCTATATTGCATCTGATAATGATGGGTATATAAATGGACAATCAATTTATCCATCTTTGAGAAAGTTAACTTATATTAACAGTAAAAAAGATCAGTTCAGTCTTAATACAGCACAGGTTAATATTGATGGAAGTTGGTCCAATTTCAGAGGTGCCGTTTCATTCCATTATGGTGATTTGCATAGAACTGCTTATCCTTCATCCGGAAATTCGATGCCTGCAATCCAGCAAGCGAATGTAGGCTTTAAAATTATCGATAATTTATGGTTCGATGCCGGATATTTTCTAACTCATATTGGTGGCGAATCATTACTGCCAAAGGATAACTGGCTTACTTCCCATTCAATTGTTACTTATTTCGAACCATTCTATCAGGCTGGTATTAGAGCTTCTTACGAGTCAGATAAGTTTACAGGGCAATTATATGTGTTAAATGGTAATGGAATTTTCGAGGAGAATAATGACAATAAGACCCTTGGTGTTTTCCTAAGTTATAAACCTATTGATAATTTAACTGCTTCTTATGCCAGTGTTTTTGGGAACGAAGAAGCAGGAAGTCCTGCAAGTTTCAAAATGCACATGCTGAACTGTTTTGTAGTCTCGTATTCAATAACAGATGCTTTTGCATTAAAGGGACAATTTGATTTAGCTACTAAAGATGTGACATCATATAGTGAGATTGATTCTACAACCGTTTTCTCTACAATAGCCGGCAAATTTTCAGGCTGGTCTCTAACTGCTCATTATCAGGCAACTGAGGCATTCAGCGGAACATTACGTTATGCTTCTGCTAATAACAGCGATGGTGTATATGCTCCAATTTTAAAGGGCAATGGAATTACAGCAGGTGTTGAGTATAAACCTTCCGGAAATTCATATATCAGACTTGAAGGAACATATCTCACATTTGATGATACTTTTAAAATGTTTCTTGGATCTGACAATAAACTTTCTAACTCAAGAATGGAAGTTGCTTTAAATTTCGGAGTTATTCTAAAATAATTAATTTGCTTAATTATTCAAAAGGAGACAGTCACGTTAGTGGCTGTCTCTTTTTGTTGATTGTTAAGAATATGTTAATATTGTGTTAAGAAATATTATTAAATTACAAACTTATAGTTTACAAATTCTGGAGAATTATATGTTAAGTGCCTTACTACCTAAAGAGTTTAAATTCTTTGATTTCTTCGAAAGCCACATGGTTATTACCAAGGAAATTTGTGCGGAATTAAAGAACCTTACTTTGCATCCTGAAAAATTAGATGAATCAGCAAAGAAAATATCTAAACTTGAGCATGATGCAGATGATATCATTCATACTTGCACTGAAGCTTTGCACAAGACATTCATTACTCCAATCGAAAGATCCGACATTTTTGCATTAATTAAACAGATGGATGATATTGCAGACAACATCAAGACAGCTGTTAGCCGCATGAAACTTTACGAGATCAACGATATGCGTGAAGAAGCTGTTCAGATGGCAGATATTCTTATTACTGCAACTAATGAGCTTGAGATTGCGATCAAAGGTCTAAGAAACATGAAGAAACCTGACATTATTAAAGATAAATGTGCAGCTATTCATAAGCTGGAACATGATGCTGATGAAGTATTGAGAAATTCAATTTCAAGATTATTCAAAGAGAACGATACTATCCTGATTATCAAATGGAAAGAAGTATTTGAGCGACTCGAAAAGGCTGTTGACAGATGCGAAGGACTGGCAAATGTTATTGAAGGTATTTTAATCGATAACGCATAATTACTATCTTTTCTAATGAGAAACAACAGGTGATAAATGGATTCAATAATGATAGTTGTGGTGATTACAGTAGCTGTAGCACTTATTTTTGATATAATAAACGGATTTCATGATGCCGCAAATTCCATAGCAACAATTGTGTCAACAAGAGTGCTATCTCCGAAGATGGCGGTCTTGTGGGCAGCTTTTTTTAATTTTGCTGCTATGTTTGTTTTTGCCCCAAAGGTAGCCGATACGATTTCTAAAATAGTTAAAATAAATCCTGCTGATCCGGTTTTTGTATATGTAGTAATGGCTGGGTTATTGGGTGCTATAGTCTGGGATTTAATTACCTGGTGGTGGGGGTTACCAACAAGTTCCTCTCACGCTTTGATAGGTGGGTTTGCCGGTGCCGGTATTGCTTATGCCGGTATAGATATAATTAGATGGCATAAGCTATCAGAAGCAATGTTATTTATTCCTCTTGCGCCGCTTTTAGGTTTTGCTTTAGCTATTGGATTTATGATAGCTGTTTATTGGATTGTTCGTAAGTGGATTCCTATGAAAGTTGATTCTGTATTTAGAAAGGGTCAATTGTTCTCAGCTGCATTATATTCACTAGGTCATGGTGGAAATGATGCCCAAAAAACTATGGGTATTATTGTCGCAATTCTGATAGCTGCAGGTTTAGCGCCAACAACTATGAAACTCTCATTCCTCCATTGGGATACACTATGGATAATATTATCTTGCCATCTTGCAATGGGTATTGGTACTGCGCTTGGTGGATGGAAAATTGTGAAAACTATGGGAATGAAACTTACAAAACTTAGACCAATCCATGGTTTTTGTGCAGAAACAGCCGGTGCAGTAACTCTGTTTATGGCAACGAATATGGGTATTCCTGTTTCCACAACTCATACAATAGCCGGTGCAATTGTAGGTGTTGGGAGCACATCCAATCTTTCTGGAATTAAATGGCAGGTAGCAGCGAGAATTGTTATGGCTTGGATAGTAACTATTCCAATGTCAGCTTTAGTCGGTGCAGTATGCTTTTATATCTTCAAACTCTTTATATAATTTTATAATGAGTATAATATGATATTTTTGATTCTATATTTAGAAGCCGATAAATAGTATTTTTTGATATTTGCGTAATGTCGCCTGGAATCATATCTTTCAAATCAATGTCTCCAATCGAAATTCTAATGAGCCGCAAGACAGGGAAACCAACTTTTGCGGCCATTTTTCTGGCTTGTCTGTTCTTTCCTTCTGTTAATTTTAGCTTAATCCAACTTGTCGGTACATTCTCTCTGATTCGAATTGGGATCGACCTCGGAGCAACTATGGGATCAGTTTGCAATTTTTCAATCTCAGCTGGTAGAGTTTGATAAATTTCACCATTAATATTGATTTCAACCCCTTGTTCAAGCAATTCAATGGATGAATCTGTTATGTCACCTTCAAGTTGCAACAGGTAAGTTCGCTTATGTCCAAAAGTAGGATCTAGTACAATAGTCTTTAAATCGTTGTCATTTGTTAGTATAAGCAAACCTTCACTATCGTAATCCAGCCTCCCTACCGGATAGACATCATCCTTAAGTTTTAGCAAATCTCCTAGTGTAGTTTTGCCATCTACTGAAGAGAATTGAGTCATTACATTGAATGGTTTGAAATAAATATAATATAAATTTGATCTTGCCATATCGAATTCATGTGTAAAATAAAAAAGTCCGGGAAGGTGTGTTACATCAACCGACCCGGACATTCAAAGTAATAATAAACTTATTTTTTGAGTAATTCTACTGCTTCTTTCATTGTCTCGGTAACGTGATCGACTGAATTCTGAAGTAATGCTTTTTCTTCAGCATTTAAATTCAATTCGAGAACCTTTTCTACGCCATTTTTGCCAAGAATTACAGGAACGCCAAGAACTACGCCATTATAACCATACTCACCATTGAGCATGACTGAGCATGGTAGAATTCTCTTCTGGTCATTAACGATTGATTCAACCATCTGAACAGCTGCTGCAGCGGGAGCATAATATGCACTACCTGTTTTCAGATATTTCACAATTTCACCACCACCACCAGCTGCTCTTGCCACTATTGCATCCAGCTTTTCTTTTGACATCAAATCGGAAACAGGAATACCGGCAACTGTTGTGAATCTTGTCAAAGGTACCATAGTATCGCCATGCCCACCAAGTATCAAAGCTTGAATGTCCTGCATTGAAACACCAAGTTCCATTGAAATGAATGAACGGTATCTTGCTGTGTCAAGAATACCAGCCATACCGAATACTTTCTCCCTTGGTAATCCAGTTACCTGCTGAGCGACATAAGTCATAACGTCGAGAGGATTCGAAACTACCAGGTAATAAGCATTTGGAGAATATTTAAAAGCTTGTTCGATACATGATGAAACAATACTTGCATTTGCAATCAACAAGTCATCACGAGTCATACCGGGTTTTCTTGCCAAGCCGGCAGTTTGAATAACTATATCTGAATCTTTTGTGAGTTCATAATTTGTTGTTCCGTAGATCCTTGTATCTGATTCCAAAATTGGCATTGACTCATACATATCCAATGCTTTCCCTTCGGGAATACCTTCGATAACATCAACCAAAAAAACTTCATTTGCTAATTCTTTGTTTGCTAGAAGCTGAGCAACAGTAGCACCTACATTACCGGCTCCTATAACTGTAATTTTCATATTGACACCTAAAATAAAAATAAAAAATTAATTACTTACAATTCATTTTCTGTTCGGATATACGCTTTCAGTCAGTAATTTTATGTGGTTTACATATTCAAGCCTGGATACTTTTTTGAGTGTTTCTGAGCTGCCTTTAGCCCTGATTGTCAAACCGTCGGCTTCGAGAACATTTAATTCATATTTTTCAAATTTTGATTTAATCTCATCATTGTAAATCGTTGCTAATGTAATCTGGACAATTAATATCTGATTCATACCAGCCTTGTCAGAATGAGAAATTGCTTCCTTCAAAGAAGAATCAAACTTATCTTCTGAGCTTTTCTTGCAATCGCAAGTACAAGAAACGATAAACGAGACAATAACAAGAAATAACAAAGTTGAAAATGACGTTCTCACAATAATCCGAAAGATAAAATTAAAAAAAAGAATTTAAAAAAATAGGGCTCCTCAAAAGGAGCCCTTGAAAAGCATATAATTAAGCACCAACTAATTTCTTGTATTCTGAAATTGGTAAAGATTTTGGTCTTGTTATAGGATAACCCATAGCGCGTGAAACCACAGCCTGAGCACATACACCAAGAGCTCTGGAAATGCTGAACAGAACAGTATAATAACTGAATTCCTCTAATCCATAGTGATACAGAAGTGCTCCGGAGCCAGCGTCAACGTTTGGCCAAGGATCTTTGATCTTCTGAACTTTACTCAAAACTTTTGGAACAACTTCAAATACTCTTGCAACTGTCTGGAATACTGGATCTTCAGCCATATATTCTTTGCCAAATGCTAGGAATGCATCAAATCTTGGATCAGTAATTCTAAGAACAGCGTGACCATAACCAGGTACAACTTTGCCTGATGCAAGTGTATCTTCAGCAAATTTTTCTAATTGTTCTTCAGTTGGAGCACCATTGAATAATTTCATTGTCTGGAGAACCCAGTCAAGGCATTCCTGATTTGCAAGACCATGGAGAGGACCTGCAAGTCCATTCAAACCGCCAGAGAGTGAATAATAAAGATCTGATAATGCTGAATTGATTGTAGCAGCTGCATAAGCAGAAACGTTTCCACCTTCGTGGTCACTATGAAGATTGAGATATAATCTCATTAATTTAGTGAATTCTTCGTTTTTATCAGGTAGACCAAGCATGTGTACATAGTTCTTTGACCAATCTGCATTCTTGTTGGTTTCAATACGTGGACCTTTGCCGAAGCGTTTTCTGTAAACCCATGCACCGATTGCCGGTAACTTTGCTACTATCTGGATCATATCGTCATAAGTTGCTGACCAATATTCATCTTTCTTCATGCCTTCACTGTATCTTTTAGCAAAGATAGATTCTTTCTGCATTACAAGAACTGCAGTGTTGAACATAGCCATCGGATGAGAATCAGCTGGCATAGCATCGAGTACGTCCCATACATATTGTGGAACATCTTCAGCTGCTTTGATTTCATCCTGTAAATCTTTTAATTCCTCGGCTGAAGGAAGCACTCCGGTTAACAATAAGAATAGAATTTCTTCTGGCCATTTATCGGTTATATTTTTTAACTCTATTCCGCGAATTATAAGACCTTTATCAGGTGGAACTTCTGATGTGTCGCAAACAAGTCCTTTTACACCGCGCATACCGCCATAAGCCTGAGCTAGAGTTACTTCTGAAACCTTTTTGTCGCCATAAGCCTTGACAAATTCAGCAATTTCAGCCTTTTGTTTTGGAAAAATTTCTGCTAATTTCTGTTTGAGCATTGACATGATGATAACCTTTCTTTTGGTTTTACTTGATGTGATAAATAAAACGTAAATCGTTTAACAATTAAATTAGATTTTATTACATAATATAATAAGAATTCATAACTTAAAAAAAATTCCGCCATTTAACAAATTGTTTATTGAAAAAAATCAATTTTTCTGAATTTATCCTTCGTAATTCATTTTTTGTGAATTATTAAGCTAAGAAATTTTTTATTCTCTAATTAATATGATAAATTTATGTTTATTTTTTTTCAAATATCAAAGAGTAGAATATGGGAGTATTTACGCCCTTAAAAACAACAGTCTGGCTTGTTACATTTCTATTTCTAGCATTAAGTAATCCATGTCAATCGCAGATTAGTCAATGGCTTTCGGATATTTCGTCATCAATAAAGCTTGATTCCGCATTTGGTGCAAGGATTTCAATTGTTGATGTTAATAATGATAATTTCCCCGATTTACTCTGGGGAACCGGTAATGCAGGGAAGAATCAGTTCCATTTATACCTAAATATACCTAATTCTGATGCTTCCAGCCCTGAAAAAAGAATTTTTAAGGATATTACTGATGAAAGTGGCATAAATGTTAACAGAGATCCAAATAAAAAGGGAAGGGTAATCGATGTTGCTGCGATGGCTGATGTAAATAATGATGGCTATGTTGATCTTGTAACATCAATTTATTACCACAGATTAGAATATTATAAAGATACGCTTGACCCAGGTGATAGATCAGAAGTACTTCTCAATGATGGAACTGGACATTTTACCCTTGTTCAAAACAGTGGATTAAACACCATTAATGTTATTAATTCATATCCTAGCGGACTTATCAACGCTACAGGTATGTGTTTTTTAGACTATGATTATGATGGAAAGATTGATATTTATATACCTACCTGGTACGGTGATAGAGCAAATGGCATTGGGATGCCTGATGTTTTGTTAAAAGGAAATGGGGATGGAACTTTCACTCAGGTAAAGTTACCAATAATTGAACTGAATTTTTATCCGATGTATGGAGCTAACGTCACTGATTGGGATAATGATGGTTGGCAGGATGTTCTGACTTCTCCGTATTGCAACTCAAGAGGCAATTTATTCAGAAATATGCATGACGGAACTTTTCAGGATTATGCTGTTCAAGCTAATTATAATGCACAGGATAAGACAGGAGATAATGGTCAGGCTCTCTGCCAATGGGAAGCTCAACCAGGTGATTACGATAATGACGGGAACATGGACATACTCCAGGATTTGGTACATGGTGGTTTAGATCAGGGAGAGGGTAGAACGCATATTTCACATAATAACGGTCCTGATAGCGGTTACAAATTCACTCCAATGACTGACATGCTCAAACGGGATGAACCCAGCAATTCTCATTTAGGGGACCAGGGAGGGCAGTGGTTCGATATTGATTCAGATGGCAACTTAGATGTAGCTATTGGGCAAATGGCTTATCCTCAAGCAAATACTCAGGGTCAGGAGCGATTGTATATACTACAAAGAACTGGTGGAATTTTCAAAGATATTTCCAAAGATTTAGGAATATTTAACACCATCAAAGAAGCACATTCTATGGAGCCTCTTGATTTTGATCTTGATGGTGATCAGGACTTGTTAGTCAGCCACCAGAAGCGAGATACAACATACAGAGACACAATAATCGATGGAAAAACTCAAAGGATTACCTTGCCCTCAGCTTATATGAGAATAAGACTGCTACATAATAACAGACAGTCAACCTTCGAAAATCGTTATAATAAATGGCTTTCTGTAAAACTGGATCCACCTGCTGGATGCAACAAAAGTGCCATTGGTGCAAGAATAATTATTTATTCTGGAACTAATAAATTTATGCAGGAGATTCAGGCTGGACTTGGACATTTTGCTGGTCAGCAGCCATTTATCAGGTATTTTGGATTGGGACCTATCAATAGGATTGACTCTGTTACAGTCAGATGGCCCCGAAAAGATTTGAAAATAACAACTTTAAAGCAAGTACCTTTTAATGCTATAATCAACGTTGATACAGCAGGGATCAAAGGTTTAATTAGTCCTACTACCTCGAAGAAGGCAGTTATTGCTATGTATCCACAGGAGCTGAATTTTGACACTGTTCGTGTTGGGGATTCAAAAGAAATGAAATTCAAAATTTATAATTATGGTGATACAACATTAAATGTAACATCGATTGGAGCTGGTCCTATCTTTAGGATAACAAGCCCTCAATTACCTATCAGTATTGAACCAGGTGAAACCAATGCTAAAGAAATAACTTTAAAATTCACACCAGATTCTAGACGAGATTGTTCATCATTTTTACCTATAACCTCAAATGCATATAATTTTCCTGATTTTTATAAACCAGGAGTTGCAACTAAAGCATTTGGATTTATTGAGCAACCTATGATAAGTGTAACCCAAAGTATTGATTTTGATACTGTTTACACTGACACATCAAAGGTATTGAATGCTGAGATAGAGAATACAGGTGAATTGACACTAAATATTACAAAAATATACCTGGGTAATGCTTCAGCATCATTTTCATTTACAACAAATGTTGGACCAACAACACTGCAATCTGGACAGAAGCTAACAATACCAATAAAATATGAACCAAAGAATGAAGAAAAAGATGTATGTGATATAACAATCCTTTCCGATGGGTACAATGAACAATTTTCAATGATTGGTCTGATTGGTTATGGAGAGCACCGCAAACCTAGAATTGCAACTGCTCCAAATATGATACTTTTTGGGAGTATTGATATTGGAAAAACAAGCGAAAAAACAATAGTTATACGGAATGACGGTACGGGCAATCTTATCATCGATAAAATTACGTTTGAAAATCCATTTGATATTATTTATACTTTTAAGAGTTTCACTCTTCCATATATTATCCCTGCTAAAGAAAGCCGAGAAATTAATATCGAGTTTAAACCAACAGCTATCATGTCCTATATGACTAATGTATTTTTTCATTCAAACTCATTTACAGATTCTTCGTATAGAGTTACATTTACAGGAAGAGGGCGCGAACCTAATTCTGTTGAAGATGAAGATATAACCAATGGATATCTCATAAGCATAGCCCCAAACCCTGCAAGTGATAATGTTGAGATCATCATGAAGAATCAAAGCGGCAGATATTCGATTCAAATTATTGATCTATTAGGAAATACACTTTTGAAATTAGTTGATGGACAGTTACCTGACGGAGAAAATAGATATATTTTTGAATCAGCAAAATATGGGAACGGTATTTACTTCTTATCGGTTCAAAATAGTTACAGAAGAAAGATTTATCCAATTGTAATTACGAAATAGATATTTAATGAGAAGTCTTCTAATAGTTGGTTTAATAGTTATTGAATTACTAACGGCATGCACATCAGTAAAGAAGGAAATTCAGGCGAATCAATTGCCTCCTTTCAAGCCGAATTTTTATGCTATTGATTGGAAGGATTCATTACAAATTATCGTTAATTACAATGATATTGGAGCAAGCAAGAATAAACTGGAATTTATGAATTCGATCAAAAGCATAACTGTTAATCTGAAAAATATAAATAGAAAAATCATCAAGAGTTTTATACTTCCGAAAATGATAATGAAGCAAACAACAGTAAATTCAAAGATAACTACATCTCTCTTAGCTCAAGGGTTTTATATTCCTAATCAAAGAGTAAATATTGATCCGGCTACAGTTGAATTGCAAATATTTATGGATAGCACTGTTTATACTATGCTTCGTCCTTATAAAGAATTGGTTCGTAATTTCAATTTCGACAATAGAAATGCCATGAATTTATTGCCAATGGTAGAAAAGCTTGATTCGGTCAACTATTTTATTGGATTGATTGCACTCCGGAAATCAATGCCAGGCAAAGAATACCTGTCATCTTCAGAGGATTTTAGGGCTGAGCTCTTCGGTCCGAAAGGCAATCTGATCTGGAATACTAACTACAAACAAAATTATATGCAGGCGAAACAGCCTGTAAAGCCACTTAACATTGGTGATTATTATTTGTATTCTACTGTTTGGAATGGAAAAAATAATAATGATGTAAAGATAACAGATGGAGAGTTTTCATTGAAACTGACCATTCCGGCACAACCAAAACCGTATTTTGTAACTTTAAATCTGAAAACGGAATAACAAATGAACGAGTATAACAATTGGATGTTAATGGCTATTAATCAGGCAAAGCAAGGAATCGGCAAAGTAAGTCCCAATCCCCTTGTTGGTGCTGTGATTTTAAAGAATGATGAATTTATAACATCAGGGTATCATAGGAAATATGGAGATAAACATGCTGAAATTTGTGCTATAGAATCTGCACTTGAATCAGGTGTTGACCTCGAAGGATGCACTATTGTTGTCAATCTTGAGCCATGTTCGCATGAAGGCAAACAGCCACCATGTGCCCCAGCAATTATAGAAGCAAAGTTTTCTAAAGTAGTGATAGGAATGCAAGACCCCAATCCTTTGGTTGCAGGACAGGGTATTCAGATGCTTAACGATGCAGGTATAGAAACATTGAGTGGAGTTCTAGAAGATGAATGCAAATGGCTGAACCGCTTTTTCTCTAAACACATAACTGAGCAAATTCCTTATGTCATAATCAAACATGCTCAATCCATCAATGGAGAAATAGCTGACTTTAATGGAAAATCCAAATGGATAAGCTGTGAAAAAAGCCTTAAAAATGTTCACAAGTTAAGAGCTGAAGTTGATGCTGTCGGTATTGGGAAAGGTACAGCATTAACAGACAATCCTACCCTGACAGTTCGACTTGTTGAAGGCAGAAATCCTTACCGGGTTTTGTTCGATACTAATTTAACAACTCCGCTTGATTTCAATTTGTTCAAAGATGATGAGAGATTGCGTACAATTGTTCTTTGTAGTGGTCAGGGGCTCAATACCAGAAAAGCAGAAATATTAAAGACAGCCGGGATAATTATTGAAGATTGTCCTTTGAATGACGAATATAGAATTGATATAAAGGAAGCTCTGAAGCTAATTTACAGGAAACACAATATTGGATCAATTCTTGTAGAAGGTGGAAATAATCTACTGAATACTCTTCTAAAGGAAGATATAGCAGATGAGTACCATACATTCATAGCTCCATTACTCCTGGCTGAAGGCATTAATGCTTATCAGGGAGAGTATGTGACAAAATCACTTGATGATTCACTGAAACTGAAATTCAGGAGTGTCACTAAATCTGGTGATGATATATATATCATTTCAGTTAAGAAATAAGATAAGACGTAATTTTGATTATTCGTACTTGTTCCCCAATATCCTTCTTGGGAACAGAATTGAGAAAGGTTCCAAAGCGGGAGCTTCGGAACCATGGGAATTGTTTAATTGAATGCAACTTGGTATAAGACGTAATTTTGATTATTCTCCGGTCATTTTCTTTCTGAGTTCTTCAGGATCAATTTTATCTTGCTGTTGGTAAATCGTAAGAAATGCTCCCTTAACTTTTTTCAGAACAGAGTCTCTGTCTGTTTGCTTTGTTAGGGCGCATGACAGCATTAGAACACGATCTCCGATTCTGGTTGTCGCAAATATCTGACGGGTAATTTTTTCTGATGAAGTGTCCTTTTCGATTCCAGGAACAGCGAATTCCCACGAATTACATAATCTGGAATTCGTATCGGTCCACATTAAATAATCGATATTAAATTTTCCTTTAATCTGGGCACGGATATTTTTCATTTCTGATATTTGATGTAGAACCAGAGCCATTGAGTCGTTCATGGAGTTTGATGCCGTCTTTGTATAGGCACTGATAGGAACAGGTGTAATCTGTATCATCATATCATCGAAAACAAATAACATATCGTTTAAATCTATTTCTTTGAAATAATCACAAGTCATATCGAAATAGAAATTACTTCCGGTAACATTATACAAAACCCTAACACCACTCTTTGATTTAATAAAGTTAAATTCTCCATCATCTGATTCCTGTGAAATGAGATCCAGGCAAGATAGAAGAATAAGAAATAATAGGAATGTGATTTTCTTTTTCATCTTATTTAAGTTCGATATTTTTCTACATAGTTTAAAATTAAGTTTAATACTTTGTCAATGTGCTTTTGTTCAACATTTGTCTGAGCAATAACAAGTCTTATTGCATATTTTTCGTTCAGCTTAGTATGCGTGAGATAGACAGATCCGGTGCTATTAAGATAATCCAATAATTCAGAATTGATAGTGTTTAGCTCATCATTACTAAAATCAACCGAAGGAACAAATCTGAAACAAATTACGTTGAATAGACGTGGAGCTAGAATCTCAAATTTCCCGCTCTCAACAAGTTTATTCTCAGCGTATTCTGCAAGTTTAATGTGTTCACGGAGTTTTGTCTGCAAACCGTTTACACCAAAGGATCTAATCACAAACCAGAGCTTTAGAGCACGGAATCTTCTTCCAAGCTGTATTCCCCAATCCCGGTAATTGTTCGCTACGTTGTCGTGCTGTGTTTTCAGATATTCAGGCATAATCTCGAAAGTTCTGATGAGAGCACCTTTATCTTTGACAAAGTAAGCACTACAGTCAAAATTGGTGAATAGCCATTTATGTGGATTCATCACAAATGAGTCGGCATTTTCGATGCCCTTTGCCATATCTCTAAATTCAGGTAGAATCAAAGCATTACCAGCAAAAGCGGCATCAATATGAAGCCATACATTATAACTTTTACTAATTAATCCCAATTGTTCTATAGAATCTACTGCAGTGGAGCCGGTTGTTCCGAATGCACCAACAATGCAAAGAGGCAGAAATCCATCATGGATATCATTCAAAATAGCTTTTTCCAGTTCTTCAGGAATGATTGCAAAATTTTTATCAACAGGGATCTTTATCAAGTTCTCTTTACCAATGCCAGCAATCTTAACTGCTTTTTCAATTGAGGAATGAGCCTCAGTTGAACAATAAACTCTGAATTTTCTATTATCGAAACCTGACTGATTAATTCTCCAATCAGTGTATTTTTCGCGTGCAGTCAGTATTGAAACCAAAGTGGCTGTTGATGCTGTATCCTGAATAACTCCTGTGAATTCGGAAGGCAAACCGAGCATGTCTCTCAACCAATCCATTACTTTTTCTTCAAGTTCTGCAGCAGCTGGAGAAGTTTGCCAAACCATACATTGTGCACCCAGAGTTGAGGTTAGCATCTCTGCAAGGATAGAAGGCACGCTGTTGTTTGCCGGAAAGTATGCATGAAATGAAGGATTCTGCCAGTGAGTCATCCCGGGAAGAATAATTTCCTTGAAATCATTCATTATCGAATCCATTGACTCAGACTCACTGGGTGGTGAATCGGGTAATTGTTTCAAAATATCGCCATGACTAACCTGTGAAACAACAGGATACTGCTCGATGTTACCGAGATAATCAGCCATCCAGTCGATAAATTCATGTCCGTATTTTCTTAAGTCATCAGAGTGCATTGGATGGATCCCATGATGTTCTGAAATTTTCATTCAGATTGTTGAGAACAGTCATATCTTCACTTGTTATACGAAAATCAAAAATATCAGCATTTTCAATTATTCTGGATTCGGTAGTTGATTTTGGCAGAACAATCGTATTAACTTGTATAGCCCATTTGATCAATATCTGAGCTGTACTTTTCCCATATTTATCAGCGAATTTTAATAAAGTTGGATCATTTAGTTTCTTACCTCTTGTGAGAGGTGTATAAGCTTCGATGTAGATTTCTTTTTCCATACAGAAATCCAATAATTCCTTTTGGTAAAGGAATGGACTGAACTCAACCTGATTTACCGCAGGAAGTATATTTGCATAGTTGTAAAGCTCGTTAAGATGATTGATTGTATAGTTGCTGACGCCAATTGACCGGGCTCTTTTTTCTTCATAAATTCTTTCGAGAGCTTTCCAGCTTTCTTTCCGCAAATCCTGGACGGGCCAGTGAATCAGATATAAATCGGCATATTCAGTGCCAAGTTTGTCTAAGCTTTCATCAAATGCTTTTAGTGCTTTATCGTAGCCCTGATCAGAATTCCAGAGTTTTGTAGTTATGAAAATATCTTTCCTGTCAATATCTGTGTTTTGAATTGCATGAGAGATATCTGTTTCATTTTTGTAGAAAGCCGCTGTATCGATATGTCTATAGCCATTATTCAATGCAAATTCAACAGCTTTTTTTGTTTCATCACCTGGGTTAGCTAAATATGTCCCAAGCCCCAATACCGGAATATCGATCCCATTATTTAATTTTACTGAGATATTTTCAAACATTTTTTATCCTTTAGATTTTATTTAGTAACTTTATTGTTGTTCAAAACGTCTTATTCAAAACGGAAAATACAAAATAGAATTGTTTATTACTTTAATTTAATGGGATTATATGGGACAGTTTTACAAATTATCAGCTAGTTTAGCCTTATTTCTTCTAGTTATTTCAGGCTTGAATTCTCAGGAATTACCATCAGTAATTAGTCTGGATGGTTGGAAGCATCCAGAGACTAAAATGAATTGCGGACGGATGGAATCTTTAAAGCATCAAATTGACAAACCTTTGGCTAATGTGACTAATTTCAGACCTTACGATGTACTGAAATATGATATTGATTTTGATTGGTACAACTTGATGAATCGTCCATCCACACTTGATTCCAGTGGATTTGGTATTCCAACACCTGAGGATTTTGTATGGACCGGTATTAATACGGTCACACTTAAAGTAGATACTGCAAAAATGACAACAATTGATTTTGATGCAGTTCAACTTAAGATCAATTCTGTAAAAGTGAATAATCTGACATCTACTTTTACTTCAAACAATGGGATTCTGTCAGTCAATCTTAATAATCCTGCTAATCAGAATGATACTCTAATTGTGGAGATTCACTTTGAATACAATTTGTTTGTCAGCAAGGATTTCAGAACATTCCGTGGATTTTTCCTTATGCCAAAGCGTATGTATTTTGGAGTTATTCCCGTAGCTCCTTATGATTCAGCTTTTGTGGAGGAAAGATTAGCTTACACAATGAGTGAGCCTGAGGATGCACGTTACTGGATGCCCTGCAATGATTCACCTCATGATAAGGCGTTGGTAACTGTGAAAGTTAAGGTACCAAGCGGTTATAGTGTTGCATCAAATGGCTTATTGCAAAATGTAGAGAAAAACACAACAGACTGGACTTATTTCTGGAAAGAGAATTCTCCGGTTTCGACATATCTCGTTCATATAGCATCATCAAAATTCAAAGAATACTCTGAGTATTACCCAAGAGTTACTAATCCATTGGACACTGTTGAGCTAAAGTATTTTGTCTGGCAGAAAGACTATGACGCTACAGCTACTGATGGTAGCCAATATAATGCAAAATGGACATTTGAGAAAAATTTGGAATTAATGAAAGTATATTCTACCAGATACCTTGAATATCCTTTCGACAAATACGGTTTGGACGTACTTTTCCCGTTTGTTTATGGTGGAATGGAACATCAGACAATAACATCAATCAACCGTGTATGGCTAAGGTATCATGAGATAGGTGGACTGGCTCATGAATTAGCACATCAATGGCTGGGTGACCTGGTAACATGTTCAAGCTGGAATGATATTTGGATGAACGAGGGTGGTGCAACATGGAGTGAAGCCATTTGGCAGGAATGGCAATGGGGAAGAGAAACATATTTTTCTGATATGGTGGATAAAAGGGATTATTACTTGCAGCGTGGCGGATCAACACTACCGCCGATCTATGGTTTGCCGGTAAACACAATATTTGCCGGAAATGCCGTGCTGGTTTATCAGAAAGCTAGCTGGATATATCACATGCTGAGAACTATGCTGGGTGATGATGAGTATTTTAGAGGTCTAAGAGCTTATATGACAAAATTTAGCTATAAATCAGCGAACAAGGAAGATATCAGACAGGTATTCGAAGACGAAATCAAGAATCCAGCCGTTCCATACAAGACGTACTTCGACCAATGGCTATTAAAGTCGGGGCATCCAGTTTTTGATATGTCGGTTTCAACAACAAATACCGGAGTGAATACTTACAAGGCGAATATTACTTTGAAGCAAATCCAGCCTTCGGACAATATATCTGATATTTTTCAGGTTCCCGTAAGAGTTATTTTTAAGGGTCCAGATAATCAACTAAAGATTGACACTTTGGTTCAAACTACCAGAGAGCAGAATTTCACGAGAGAGCTTATTTTTTACCCTACATCTGTTATGATTGATACTACTCATATTCTTTGTGAGGTACAATCGCTAACAACATCAGTTCAGGAATCTAATATTGCTAACTTAGAAGGAATCTCTGTATATCCCAATCCTGTTGTAAGCGGGAACATTGCCGCGATCGAACTGAGCATACCTACTTTTGAGAATGAATCCATAAGTATTTTCAACAATCTGGGTGAAAAAGTGATGGATGTTTTCACAGGCACATTGGAACCTGGGACATACAAATTTACTTTTAACACAAGATCTTTACCGACGGGTGTTTATTACATCAGAGCCAATGATTCGAGAGCTACACTATCAGCGAAGATAGTAGTGATTGACTAAAGAATCAAGCATAATATTATTTCAAAGGGGGCGTTTTGTACTGCCCCTTTTTTTGTTATTGCAACATTTGGATCATGTTTTTGAGAAATTAAGATTGAGTATCCAACTTTCAAAAAGATTGCATCTTTTCGAAAGTAAATTGCATCTTTTGCACTATTTTAATGAATATAGAGTTATGTAATTTTTCTGTAACTGTCTTTTATTTCAATCAGCTTGATTTTTGAATTGCACTTTTGCATTATTTGCACCGTGTTTTTTTGATTTCAATCCTGTAAGGATGATATATGTATAGAAAATCATGTCTGAAATGCATCGAAATCCCTTTAGGGATGATACATATCTGTCAATCAGAAAATGAAATTTTAATGTTTCATCCCTATCGGGATTCTGATCATTTTAGTAGATGCGTTTACTATAAATATGCCATCCCTAAAGGGATTATCTGCACCAATTGCAATTTGCGAAATTCGAGCGAATATTTCAAAGAAACGGTTTTTAAAGGAAATATAAATTATATCTTAACAAACTTCTGAACTCTATCTCCAATCCTCACAAAATACATACCGCGAGCCAAGACGGATATGTCTACTCGTAGGGGCAATTCATGAATTGCCCCTACAGACAATACAGTTTGTCCATATATATTGAGGATTTTTATCTCACTTTGGTCGGACACGGCACGCCGTGTCCCTACGAGAATTTCTATGAAATCGGTGGCGGGATTGGGGGAAATTTCTATTTCATCAGAAGTTTTGGTCTCATTCCCAACATCGCTCCATGTATGATGGCTTCCATCCATGTAAAGCCGTATCATTGGCATGAATGTGCCTCTTGTAAAAGTGTTAAACTCCATTCCAATTTCACCGGTATAATTAAGATGTGAATTAGCTGGATTACCCATATTAGGTGTGAAATTTGCCCAATGACCACTTCCTCGCCCATTTTCAGATTCAGAGAAGTTATTGTTATACCATTTATTATTTATCTTAGATTTGAATTTAAGTGTTTTGTCAACTAATAAGTTTGCACTACTTAACCCGCAGCAAGTTCCATTACCTCTACCCAAACTATCTGAATCGTAAGTATTGATTACTAATCCCATTCGTTTTGCTGTAGCACCTAGTTGAAAAGGCAGTTCACCCATTCCGCCTACAGCAAACCAATAATCTCCGGGATCGAGTATAATAGGTTTTATGAATTTATAAGTCACATAATCATCCCAAACTGCATCTTTTTTAAAGTCATCAAATCCTCGGTATTTATAAATCAAAGAACCCTTGACTAGCAGAGCACTGGGCTGACCACTTTGCTTGTATATTGAGAATGATATATCCTCAAAAGACTGATTCAATGATCCCCAATAAGCTTGATAACCAAATACAGTATCGGTCTCTGATATGGTAAATTTCAAACCAATTTGACCTGTTTCACCAACTGACCACTGCCTGTATTTCAAATCTTCTACAAAATCATTTCCTGAATAATAAAGAGTCTGAAATAACCCCATTCCAGGATCTCCTGAAAATTTTGGAATATCATTAGTCGGATTTATAGGATCATCATAAGCTATTGTTTTTCCCAAATAAATGTCAAATTCATGATATAATGTATCATTCGATTCATCTGAATTATTCTTTTCGGAATCTATCACCGCCCACAACTGAAATGTATTTTTACCGTTTTTCAGATATTTCGCATAATCTTTGATTCTAAAAGATGGAATCTGAGTCATACTGCTTAGTGAATCCATTGGAAGTTTTATCTCAAAAGAATAAGGCTCATTTCCTGTAAAATATGGCTCACCGGAATGTTTAATCATAATTTTAACAATGATCGAATCTTTTGGATTAGTATTTATTCCTGAAAGATTGAGATAGACAGGAACTGCAAATTTTGTATTTAGGTTCAGCATACTATATGGATTCTGAATATAAACCGAGTTCAGAGCAATGTCTGGGTCATCCTGATTTATCTTAATATCATCCAGATAGAAATCATCATTATCGTCTTTAACCACATTGCCATTTCCATTCCTCAGTGCATCCACTCTGAATCTTACACGAATGAATCCCTTTTTCACAAATGTATCCGGAATCTGAATATATGCCCTTTCGAATCTATCATCATTCCCAACATCTGTGTAATCTGCCCGTAAACCCTCCGCAAACGATAATGCCGAATCTTTATCTGTTTCCAGAAAACCCCTTCTGTAACCGCCACCGCCAAAAATACTCATCGCCGGATTCTTGGTTTCAGGTTTTGCTCCACCTCTGCGAGGATGTATGTTCCAATCTGATTCTTTTGGATTCTGAAGTGTGCTAAGATTTGCCGAATCTGAAGACATAAACTCGATCAGAAGTAAATCAGGGTCCTGCACTGATTTTGAAGTATCTTGTGCCACACTTACTCGACGTTCGGGTCCATACAAAATAGAATCACACCAGCCTGTATTACCGCGATTCGGATAAATTCCGGCTCTCTGGTATAAAAATGTGAGATATGGATTCTTCAGATTTCTGATATCGATTATCTTTGTTATCAGATAGTCCCCGCCTCGCTTTCCATATTTCATTAATAGAGTATCATTCACTTCATCATAGGTATTCAGATTGAAAACTTTGTGTGGAATCTTGTTTAAAATATAGGTTTGATTCAGGCTATCCCAAGTAGAATTGATATTATGTAAAGGCTGAAAAACCATGCTGTCAGCGTCTTTCAATACAACTCCCTTATACTCCCAGATTGTTGTATCCGGAAGATTATTCTTTGGATAGGAATGAGCTATATTTGTAGATAAAACTAACAGTAATAAAATAAAAATTGTATCATTTTTCATAAACATTTTCATAAAACTTTTTCTAAAATTGTAACTTCATATATTATAATGACACAGAAAAACGCAAAACGTCTCACTTATTTTGAAAAAACATTGGAACGCTTGATCAGATGCAGATTTAGAGGGATTGAAAAATATAGGGAAAAATAAGGATTTTGATCATTTTGGATGAAATGTTTGTTGAATTGATTTTGAAATACAAAAGAATACACTGGATTCATCACTTCGTACGGAATGACATGCTGTGTGGATGCGGTGATAGAATAGATTCATGGATGCGCAGGAATGACAATTGTAATTATCTATTCTAAATTTAGAATAAACTGCAGCTATCGGTTGTCATGTTGCATTTGGAGTAGAAAATCGGCACCTGAATGCACCTTGCGGCAATTTCTATCACAAATGACTTAAGTATTGCGCTGTCCTTTTCAAGTTCAATTATCACGGGTTTTTGTCCGCATGAGAACAATTTGAAAGAAGATCTTGCCGGTAGCTGAGAATAAATAGTGAGTCTGCTGAAACCTGAATCTAATTGGGATATCATAGTTTTGGCTATCCAGCCGTTAACAAGCGGGTATGGATCTTCCTTCAGCATGTGAAATTTCTCGAATCTCGTCTGGAACGCTGCTGTCAATCCTTCAATTCTAATTTTAGGTCTGCTGTCAAGTCTTTCCTTTAATCTTTTAGTGAACAGCTCAGGATTAGATTGAAGAAAGTCATTTAGGTTGATATTGAAATTTTTTTCGAGATACTTATTCAAATTCTGGTTGTTCATGCTTTCGTAAGATGTTAGAGCATCATTTATCAACTTAATATTTATTGGTAACTTATTAAGACAACACATAAGCTCCTGATCGCGATAAGCACTATGATAATAAATCCTCAGATTAGCGTCTGGATAAACACTTAGAACGGCTTCCTCAATATGCTTTGAGCCGTTAGTCATAAATGTTTGAGTAAATATCCTACGTTTATCTAACCTCGCTAAAAGAGTTTGCCAGACACTTCTCGAATCCTTAAGTCCGATCTCAAATCCCAGTACCATTGATGACAAAGCCTCTACTGCCATCGCTACATACATATTATTGTTTTTTGCACCTGGGATAGCGCAGGAAAAATTCTTGCCTATGAGATAAACCAATTTGGTATCATGTTTTAAAACACAAGCATCGAGGAAATTCTCCCAATCGGGGCAACCTTCTAAAAATTCTCTGATCTTCTGATTTATTCTCAACGGAGAGCTTTTATAGGTATCCACAAGGTCGCGATATGTTTTACCGCTAAGGTAGGACTCAACAACCTCAGATATGTCGGGCCTGTTCATGTCCTTTCTCTCGTGTATCCATGTCTTACTGCAATTACGACATCTGAAACGTTTATGACCCTTGGAGGTAGTTCCATGCCTTATTACTCTATTGCTCTTACAGTAAATGCATATTATCTCATCAATATATTCTTCTATCAAATACATTTTTTATATTCTCAACTTGCAACATTTGATTACAAAAATACGATTATCTGGAGAATTCACAAAGACAATTTCATTTGAAGATTAAAAAAAAAATTTGGAGATTAAAATATAAATTTTTAAATTTGATTAATTAGTTTAACCATTTAGTTAATTATCATGAAAATTGAATTAACAACCGAAGAGAAAATATATGAGGCTGCCAGGGAAATCTTTTACAGGAAAGGTCTCGATGGAGCAAGAATGCAGGAAATAGCCGATCTCGCTGGAATCAACAAAGCACTTCTGCATTATTATTACAGAAGTAAGGAAAAATTGTTTGGAGCAATTGTAAAGCGGGCAACCGATGTTTTTTTTCCGGTGCTCTTCTCTACCTGGAATGTGGATATACCATTTGAAGCCAAGATATATACATTTACTGAAAGATATATTAACTTCCTGATCAAGCATCCCTTCATTCCAAATTTTGTAATTAACCTGATTCATCAGAATCCGGATAAGATTAAAGCAATGATAAATTTTGACAATCATCCGATCAGTGATCAACTTGAAGAACAAATACGCGCAGAAATTGAAGCCGGTAACATTAGAGATGTAGATTGGCGTCAGATAATCATTTCGATAATTAGCCTTAGTGTGTTCCCATTTATAGGTAGTCCAATGTTGAAAATTATTTTCAAACTGGATGACAAAGAATTTTTGAAAATAATGGAAGAACGAAAACTGATAATTCCTAAGATGATAATGGCCTGGCTCAAAGTAGAATAACTAAATACTAAACGTTAACTATATAATTAAATATTATGATTAAATATATTATTTCAGAGGTTAAGATGCTAAAAATTATTTTAGTTTTAGTGTTAATCGTTAGCATCGCATTTATTTCTAATGCGAGGGAACTCGATTTGAAATATGTTCATCAAAAGGCAATGTCAACATCGCCATTGACCAAGCAGAGGAACTATTATCAAACAATAAGTGATCTTGAGAAAAAATCAACATGGACGGCTTATCTGCCGCAGTTTACGATTGATGCTCAGGGTACTTATCAATCCGATGTATTTGAATTGCCATTTAAACTTTCGATTGTTACAATTCCGGTTGTACCGAAAGATCAGTACAAAGTAACATTGAATGTTAATCAGATGATTTGGGATGGTGGAGTTGCTTCGATAAACTCAGATAAAAGCAATATTGATATGTCTGTTAACAATCAACAGACTGAGGTTAATTTGTTTAAAGTTAAGGAAGCTGTAAATCAGATATATTTCAATATTCTTTTCTTACAGGAGAATCTGAAAATACTTGAGTTGGTTAAGTCTCAGCTTGATTCTAACAAAAATGTTATTGAATCGGGAGTGAAGAATGGAGTTATGTTAAGAAGTAATTTGCAGAGTATAGAAATTGAAATCATTCGAACAGAACAGAAAATATCTGAAATTACTTCTGACAGAAGGGCACTTATCAAGATGCTGTCTATGTGGATTGAAGAAGAACTAACAAACGATGTTGTCATTAATGTTCCTAATGAATTACAAAAAAATACAGATATAATGAATAGACCTGAATATCCATATTTTGAGCTTAAGAAGAAGCAGATTGATAATGGAAAAGATTTGATATCATCAATTCTGAACCCGAAATTTTTTGCTTTTGGGCAAGGCTCCTATGGTTCCCCTAATCAATTAAACATGTTTGAGACGACAGGCAGTTTCTTTTATATAGTTGGTCTAAAAATGCAGTGGACGCCGTTCGACTGGTTTAATAATTCCAGAAAGCAGGAAATACTTGAAATTAACAAATCATTTGTTAATATCGAAAAAGAGAATTTTGAAAAAAATCTAAAGATCAGCTTGATAAAAGATGATGATGATATAGATAAATATAATACTTTGATAGCAAAAGATGAGGAGATATCAACCAGACAAAAATTTATTGTTGCTGAGTATTTTTCTAAACTTAAGAATAATACCATAACGATTACAGACTATCTTAATCAGTTTAATCAGCAAACTCAAACAGAGATTTCTCTGAGACTTCATAAGCTTCAGAAATTGAATGCAATAATTAATCTTTTGACAAAATCAGGAAATTATTAATAAAATAAATTAGGGTGTACTTATGTATAAAATTTTAATGATGTTCATAGCGATGACTCTTTTCTGGGGTTGTAATGGTAACGGAAATAAATCGGATGCATTTGGGAATTTTGAAACAGATGAAGTTATCGTCTCTTCAGAATCATTCGGTAAAATTTCTGATCTTACAATAACTGAAGGAGCTCCTGTCCAAAAAGGACAGCTTCTGGCTATGATTGATACAGTTCAATTGCATATTCAAAAATCACAGATACTGGCAGCAATTGGTGCAATCTCATCGAAAACACAGGATGTTCAAGTTCAGATTAATGTACTTCAGGAAAGAAAAAATAACTTGTTAAGGGAGAAGAAGAGAATCGAATCTCTGTTAGCTGATGGAGCTGCAACCCAGAAGCAGTTAGATGATATGAATGGTGAGATTGAAGTTGTTGAAAGGAACATGGTTGCAACAAGAACAAGTATGAATACAGGCAATCAGGGATTGTTGAGTGAGATTAAACCACAACAGGAGCAGTTGAAGCTGATTGAAGATAAGCTGGTAAAATGCAGAATATTGTCTCCCATTGATGGATATATTCTAGTAAAATATGTAGAAAACAATGAATTTGCAACACAGGGTAAGCCTCTCTTCAAAGTGGCAGATACTAAGAATATGTATCTAAAGGCTTTCGTTAGTGGTGATCAGCTTGCAGAAGTGAAAATTGGTAGTAAGGTCAAAGTTCTCATTGATAATGGTAAAAAGGATTACTATACTTATGATGGAGTAATAACCTGGGTATCAGAAAAAGCTGAATTCACACCAAAAGTAATCCAGACTAAGGAAGAACGCACTAATCTTGTTTACGCATTCAAAGTTCAGGTTGTGAACGATGGAAGAATCAAAATTGGAATGCCTGGAGAAATAAGATTCAAATAAACATGAAAAATGCAATTGAAATATATGATATAAACAAGAGTTACAAGAATAAACCTGCATTGAAGAATATCAATCTGCATGTTGAACCAGGCGAAATATTTGGTCTGATTGGACCGGATGGTGCCGGCAAAACTACCCTGATACGTATTCTGACAACACTTCTACTGGCTGATAGCGGAACAGCAATTGTCAATGGGTCTGATATTGTGAAGGATCATAAGCAGATACGTGCTACTGTCGGATATATGCCAGGTAGATTCTCACTGTATCAGGATCTTACAGTTGAAGAGAATATGAATCTTTTCGCGAAGATTTTTGGGACAAGTATCGCTGAGAACTATTCACTTGTTGCAGATATATACTCACAGATCGAACCATTCAAGGATCGTCAGGCAGGTCAGTTATCAGGTGGTATGAAGCAGAAGCTTGCTCTTTCGTGTGCATTAATTCATAAACCAGATGTACTTTTCCTTGATGAACCTACAACCGGAGTTGATCCTGTTTCCCGTAAGGAACTATGGGATATGCTGAAAAAGTTAAAGAATGAAGGAATAACAGTATTTGTTTCTACAGCATATATGGACGAAGCTACTCTTTGCGATAGGGTCGCTCTGATTCAGGATGGAGTGCTATTGTCTGTAGATTCAGTTGATGGGATAATTAATTCATTCAGGAAAAAGTTGATAAGTGTTAAAAGTGATGATATATACAGATTAATCGGTGATCTGCGCAAACTAGATTTTGTAGAGAAAGCATATCCATTTGGTGATTGTGTGCATACCATCTTGATGGATTCAGAGGCTGATGAAAATATGATTTTAGACGCACTTAAGAATCATAATCATATTAATTTATCAGCTAAACAAGTAATCCCGACTATTGAAGATTGTTTCATTGATCTCATGGAAAATCATAATGGATGAAAAGTGGATTGTCGAAGTTGAAGGAATGACGAAGAAGTTCGGTGATTTCACTGCAGTGGATAGTATTTCATTTAGAGTGAAAAAAGGTGAAATATTTGGCTTTCTTGGGGCAAATGGAGCAGGCAAAACAACAGCGATTAAGATTCTTTGTGGTTTATCGAGACCAACATCTGGTAAGGTAACCGTAGATGAACTGAATGTATACACACAAGCTGAGAAAATCAAGGAAAAAATTGGTTATATGAGCCAGAAATTTTCTTTGTATGACGATCTAAACATTGAAGAGAACATACGACTCTTTGGTGGTATTTATGGCTTGTCGAATAAGGAAATCAAGGAAAAAAGTGAGATGCTGATAAATAAGCTTGGGCTTCAAGGTGTGAGAAAAGAATTGTTAAAATCCTTACCATTGGGCTGGAAGCAGAAACTAGCTTTTTCCGTAGCTATTATTCATGATCCTTCAATTGTTTTCCTTGATGAGCCTACTGGAGGTGTAGATCCAATAACGAGGCGTCAGTTTTGGGAAATGATCTACGAGGCTTCATCAAAGGGTGTTACAATTTTCGTTACTACTCATTACATGGATGAAGCTGAATACTGTTCGAGAATCTCGATGATGGTTGATGGACGTATTGCCGCAATGGGCAAACCTTCTGAATTGAAAAAAGAACTTGGCGTAAGTAATATGGATGAGTTTTTCGTTAAATTGGCAAGGAGCAAATGATGGATAGATTTTTAGCATTTGTAAAAAAAGAATTCATTCATATAATTAGGGATAAGCGTAGTTTGATCATCCTTTTCGGGATTCCAATCGCTCAGATTCTAATTTTTGGCTTTGCTATAACAAACGAAATCAAAGATGCAAAAATTGGAATAATGGATTTTTCGAAAGATGCCACAACAGAAAAAATCGTAAATAAATTACTATCGAGTGGCTATTATCAGCTCTATTCATATTTGAAAGATGATGGAGAAATTGAACAAGTTTTTCGTGAAGGTAAAGTTATACAAGTTGTTGTTTTTCAGGAGAAATTCGAAATAAATCTGAAAGAAACAGGAAAGGCTTCAATTCAAATAATTTCAGATGCTTCTGATCCAAATACCGGCAACACACTGATAAATTATACTTCAGCTATCATTAATGATTTTAATAGTGAAATTAACAGAAATAGTCAATCAGGTTTGAGAATTATTCCCGAATTAAGAATGAGATATAATCCTGAGCTAAAAGGGGTGTATCTTTTTATCCCGGGTTTGATTGTAATAATCCTTATGCTTGTTTCAGCTATGATGACATCGATATCCATCACCAAAGAAAAGGAACTGGGAAGCATGGAGATACTACTCGTATCACCTTTGAAGCCAATAATTGTTATTATTGCGAAAGTAATTCCATATTCATTACTCTCATTTGTAAACGCTGTTTCTATCTTGCTCTTGGGAAAATTTGTTTTTGAAGTACCTGTAAATGGCAGCTATTTTTTATTATTAGGCGAGGTTATCTTATTTATCATTACAGCTCTATCTTTCGGTATTTTTATTTCGACAAAAACATCTTCTCAGCAAGTGGCATTAATGATATCTTTAGTCGGGCTAATGTTGCCGACAATTTTACTGTCCGGATTCATTTTCCCGGTCGAAAATATGCCAATACCATTGCAGGTAATTGCTAATATCATGCCTGCAAGATGGTTTCTGATAATTATAAGAGATATAATGCTCAAAGGTTCGGATATAACGTTTATCTGGAAGGAGACTTTGGTATTGTTTGGTTTTACAGCCTTATTCATTGGGCTCAGTATTAAGAATTTTAAAGTGAGATTGTCATGAGAAGAATCCGATTCCTGATTGTAAAAGAATTTAAGCAGATATTCCGAAGCAGGGCAATGCTGCCGATTATCTTTGTTATGCCGATATTACAGCTATTAATCTTAGCCAACGCAGCAACATTTGAAATTAAAAATCTCAACTTGATAATAGTTGACAAAGATCATTCTCAATTTTCGAGGGATATTTCCTCGAAATTCAGAGGTTCACCCTACTTTAAAATTTCGGATAAGACTTTCACTACATCAGAAGCAGAGGACCAGATTAAGCTAAGAAATGCTGATATTTATCTTGAAATTCCTGTGAATTTCGAAAAACAGCTGGTTCGTGAATCTAGTGTAAAGATGCAAATAGTAGTGAATGCTATTGATGGATCCAAGGGATCGCTGGCAGGTTTTTATGCAAGTAATATTATCCAGGATTATTCTAAAGATTTATCATTAAAATATGGAATAAGAGCTAATTTGATTAGTCCTACCACGGACTTTAAGCAGATTGAAATCACCTACTCAAACTGGTTCAATCCGAACCTGAATTACAAAACCTTTATGGTTCCCGGACTATTGGTCTTACTTGTTTCTCTAATCAGTGTGTTTCTTTCATCCATGAATATTGTCCGTGAAAAAGAAATAGGAACTATCGAAAGTATAAATGTTACTCCAATTCGTAAATATCAGTTCATACTTGGCAAGTTAATTCCAATATGGATTCTAGGTATGTTCGAATTAATCTTTGGATTAGTTATAGCTCTCCTAATTTATAAGATACCACTTTTAGGCAGTCCTTGGGTTCTTATTTCATTTGCAGCACTCTATCTTATAGCAAGTCTTGGTATGGGACTGTTTATCTCAACTATCACAGATACACAACAGCAGGCAATGTTTTTTACATGGTTCTTTATGATACTATTTATAATGCTTGGGGGACTCTTTACTTCGATAGAAAATATGCCAAAATGGGCTCAAACTCTGACATATTTTAATCCAATCCGATATTTTATAGAAGTAGTCAGAATGGTTATGCTAAAAGGATCAGGATTTTATGAAGTTCGCTTTCATTTTGGTGTTATGGCATTTATGGCAATTGTCATAAATACTTTGGCAGTAATGAGATACAGAAAAACATCATAGAAAAATGAATTTTTTGTATATTTCAAAACCAAAATATTTCTTTGTAATCTAAATGTTATCGGTTAATTTGCATTTCGATGATAAACAAGGATGAAATCTTTATTATCCAACCAGGCAAATTTAACTTTTAATTAGTATTTTCTTAGCTGACCTTGAATCATTATGGTCGGCTAAAATAATTTGACTATTTCCTATTTAGATTGTAATTTTATTATTAATGGAGTAACTATGCCTCTGTTTGAATGGCACGATGTTAGTATCAATGTAGATGATGATGGATTTATTGACAATCCTGATCAGTGGAATGAAAATGTTGCAGTTGCTTTAGCTTCAACTGAAGATCTGTTAATCCTCACGGATGAGCATTGGAAGGTTATCAATTATTTGCGTGATTATTATAAACAGTTCGGCATAGCTCCAATGATTCGTAAGTTATGCAACGAAACAGGATATGACTTAAGAAAGATATATGAACTGTTTCCATCAGGTCCGGCAAAAGGTGCTTGCAAAGTAGCCGGATTGCCCAAGCCAACAGGTTGTGTTTAAGAAATGATTATCCGCGCTGAGTAACAATAACTCCGATAATTGTTAATATTCCACCTACTATGAAGTAAGATGTTAGAGAATAATCAAGGAATATTATTGCCAGAATTGTAGTTAGTATTGGCTGTAAATTGTTAAAAACAGCAAGTTTCCCAGCTTCCATTTTTTTAAGTGCAAAATACCAAAGTACATAAGCAACTCCAGACGTAATCAAACCCAAATAAAATATTTGCCCCCAAAGTGATGTATCTATTTGTGACAGGGCATAATCAGGTCTAAGAAGAAAAAAGACAGGCAGAAATAATATTAGACCAAAACACATAGCAACAGCAGTTGTATAGATAGCTCCATATTTTAAGACATACTTCTTCCCAACTATAGTATAAATTGCCCATGCAAGAGATGCAGACAGAGCTAATAAGTTCCCAAGAAAATTATCGGAACTAATATTCAAACCCTTTTCGAACAAAATCAGTAACGTTCCCCCAAGAGCAATCATTATTCCTAATGTTTTGAGCCTACTGAGTTTCTCATGAAGAAAAAAATACGCAATAACAAGAATGAATGCCGGACTTAAGGCATAAGCGAGAGCAACATTCGGAGGGCTTGTATATTTAAGGCTCATGAAGAATAGAAACTGATTTACAGGGATATTCAAAAATGCCAGAATGATAAATCCTAACAAATCTTTTCGTTCAATTCTGAAGAGCTTTTCCTTTTTAAACATCAGATATACTATATATCCTGTAGAAGCAATGAATGCCCTCAGAACAAGCAACAGAGGTGATGGCACTGATAATAATACATTCTTTGCAATGATGTGTGTTGTTGAAGCTATTATCTGCTGCAGAATAAGGATATAGTACATGTTATTTCACCAGTTCCCTGAATACATTGATTTGTTTTTCGAAACAAAGTTCTCCTGAAGCTTCTCTACAGCTCTCGATATATTGATCTCTATAAATTTGGATTTTAGTAATAGCTCCGATTATCTCTTTAGGTTCTGGAAGTGTAGGTACACATTCTCCAACATGGTATTTATCAATAATTTCTTTCATTGCAGGCAGGTCTGTACATATTACGGGTAGTACTGCCATTATGTATTCAAACATTTTGTTGGGCAGTGCAAGACTGTATGAAAGAGTAATAGGTTCTATTAATGATATTCCGATATCTGCAGAACATGTCCATTCATGAAGTTGGTCATAGTCTTTGGAACCTGCCAAAATAACTCTATCTGCAACACCAAGTTCTTCTGCTAAATTTATTGCTTTATCTCGAAATGCACCTGACCCTAATAGTATAAAAAATAAGTCAGTGTTATGAGGTAATGCTTTGATTACGGCTTCTATTCCGCGTCCGGCAAGTAGCATTCCCTGGTAAAGTAATATAATTTTATTCTCTGGAATGTTATATTGATTTCTAATCAAATTTGATTTAATTATTTGCCTGGAAGGAGGAAGATTCATTATTAGGTGATAATTGAATTTATCTCCCAAAATGTTCCTTAATATTTCTTCATCTAATTTTCCGGTAACGATAATATCGTTAACATGCTTCAGATAATGCTTTTCGGCAATTGCAATGAATAGTTGTTTTAATTTTCTTCCGGCTAAAGGACCCATTTCAGAATAAATCTCACGGGAATCATAGATAAATTTTGCTTTGCTTTTCTTCTTAAGTTTGTAAGCTGTAGGTAACGAATATATATCCTCAGCAAAAACAATATCAGCCGAAATAGTTCTTAGTAGTTTAATTGTATCAGGATAGAAGAAAAGCCACTTCTGCCAGGCTTTATTAAATTTTGGATAATTAATTAGTTCAAAATCAATGTTCGGTTCATTTTCTTTACGGTATTTTGATCTTGGATCGTTGTTCTTAGCGTCCAGAGCTATAACAACAACTTTTTTGCCGATTCCTGCTAAAGTTCTGGCAAAATTTAATGTTCTGGCGTCAATTCTGATTTCCTCAAAAGATATTAGGCAAACATCATAGTGTTTCATGCCTAATCCCTGAATTTATAATGGAATGTTGTTCTGAGCACTCCACGAGAATCGAAACGTTCCTTGAATTTTATAAGATTGAGTGAAGGTGTCATTGGGTCGTCTGCTTTTGTATCTTGGGATACTCCTATATCGACCCACTCGTATCCATTTTCCTCTGCCCATCTGACAGTTTCGTACATAATTAGGTAAATAGGTTTTAAATGTTCATATTCATAATACAGCATGTTATAGAAACAAAGAACAACTTGCGCATTGCAAAGGAATAACCAGGATCCTGCAATAGGAATATCACCGTTATAAACTATAAGAAGCTTCACTTTGTCTGGCATCAAATCCCTAATCTTAAGCATATCCTCCAAAGTATGTGTTGGCTTTACATCGTGTTTGGCTTTATTGCTTAATAGTATTTTATTGAATGTCTCATAGTCATCACTATCTTCAATTCTTATTATCTTCTCACGCTGAATTTTATGTAAAGCTTTTCTTGCGGTTTTATCAAAATGTACTAAAAAATCTTTACCATGTTTTAAATGAATTGCGTGTGAAATA
The DNA here is from genome assembly GCA_964464375.1 of uncultured Hyphomicrobiales bacterium. Classification (GTDB taxonomy): domain Bacteria; phylum Bacteroidota; class Ignavibacteria; order Kapaibacteriales; family UBA2268; genus CAIOZA01. The sequence goes on along the minus strand of CAYXFU010000003.1, from coordinate 10,113 downwards.
TAATGAAGTTCAAAGCCGAATTTTCGATAAAGCATAGCATATTCGATATGCTGATTGTAGTTTTCGCCATAAATTATTGGAGGTGGAATCAGGAATAATTCTTTCCAATTCTTGTTTCTGCCATATTCAAGAAGAGCATCAATCATATCCTGAGCTTCTTCGTAATATATGTCTTTGGTTACAATTGAACCATAGCTTGCACCCATTGGCGACCAAAAAGACTCATCGTTTTTTAGTCCACCAGGAAGAACTCCAACAAGCTCATCGTCTTTGAAGAACATTAGATGATAAAAATTGAATTTACCAACTGGATGATAATCCAAAAATTTTTGAGTATGGAACATAGTTCCATTATTAGCTTTTGCTACAAAGTTCTCCCAAAGATCATTAAATTCCGGTTTATATTCTCTAATCTCAATTTTCGACATTGAATTACCGCTTATTAAATTAGTTCTGATTTTACTCGTTTAACTGATGCACCCAATCCGATTAATTTCTTCTCAATTGCTTCATAACCTCTGTCCAGATGGTAGATTCTAAGAACCTCACTCGATCCTTCGGCAACCAGTGCAGCAAGAATCAAAGAAGCACTGGCTCTAAGATCTGAGGACATAACTGTTGCGCCTGACAGCTGTTTTCCGCCCTTGATTATAGCAACATTGTCTGCTATCTGAACATCTGCTCCAAGTCTTAGAAGTTCCGGCACATGCTTGAATCTATCTGTATATATGTTTTCGGTTATTTTCGAAGTGCCATCGGCTTTTAACATATATGCCATCCATTGAGCCTGAATGTCCGTTGGAATTCCGGGATATATGGATGTTGTTATATCGACAGGCTTTGGGGATTCTTCCATTTCGAGAAGGATGCTTTCACCGGTAACGTCAATCTGGCATCCGGATTCTTCGAGCTTCTCAAGAACAGAAGTCAAATGATAAGGATTAGTGTTTTCAAGAATGATTTTGCCTTTAGTCATCGCTCCGGCAATCAAGAAAGTCGCGGCTTCAATTCGATCGGGAATAGTTTCAAAATCTACTGCATTTAAGCTATCTACACCCTCAATTTCTAATTGTGATGTTCCGATTCCGTCTATCTTTGCACCCATTTTTACCAGCATTCTGGCTAATGATGTGATTTCTGGTTCAATTGCCGCATTTGACAATAGGGTGGTTCCTTTTGCCAATGTTGCTGCCATAAGAACATTTCCTGTTGCACCAACTGAAGATATATCGAAGTGGAATTTAGCACCTTTTAGTTTTTCACATTTTGCATGGACATAGCCTCCTTCAAGTGTAATTTCTGCACCAAGCTTTTCTAAGCCTTTAAGATGGAGATCAACTGGTCTTGGACCCCAGGCACATCCACCGGGAAGTGATACTCTGGCTTCGCCAAATCTTGCGATTAGTGGACCAAGAACATAAAAAGATGCACGCATTTTCTTCACCAGCTCGTAAGGTGCTTCCAGACTAGTGATGTTGTTCGCATCAATTAATAAATCATTTCCGTTCAGTTCGCAGAACAATCCCATCGAACCCAATAGTCTGGACATAGTATAAACATCACGCAGATTAGGAGTATTGCTGAAATGATAAACTCCAGGAGCGAGCAGAGCCGCCGGCATCATTGCGAGTGAAGCATTTTTTGCACCCGATATAGTTACTCTTCCATGAAGACGTTTTCCACCTTCTATAACTAATTTATCCATTTATTTCTTTGATTGAAAATGATTAAACTGCAAACTTAAGGCTAATTTATTCAAACTAAAAATTTATGATTTATTTGATTATCTTATCAAATACTACATTGAAATCATAGAAGCCTTTACGCTTGTATATCCATTTGGCTGATTCTACTGCTCCTGAAGCAAATCCTGTCCTGTTCTTTGCCCTATGTGTTAATTCAATGGAATCTGCTTCTGAGTCAATATAAACGGTATGTGTGCCTGTGATTTCACCACCACGTGTGGAAGTAACATGAAGCTGTCTTGGATCAATCAATCCTTTTGAGATTTCATCATTTATTACTTTTTTGCGTTTTATTTCCTTGATGATTGTGTTTGCAAGAGTGAGAGCAGAACCGCTTGGTGAATCTTTTTTATGCTTATGGTGAAGTTCATGAAGCATAATGTCATAATCTTCAAGGCTATTTGTCAGGGAAGCAGCTAATTTGGTAATTCTAATAAACATCTGCATTCCAATTGAAAAATTTGTTCCATAAACAAGTCCAGTACCTGCTTTTTTTATAATTACTTCAGCTTGATTGATATCCTCGAGCCAACCGGTCGTTCCGACTACCATGTTTTTTCCAAGTGAAGCAACCAATTCAATATTATTGATGACAGAGGTTGGTTGAGTGAAATCAATTGCCACGTCAAATTTATATTTTCCGTCCGGATCTGGTAGATTATCAATATCGAATATTTCAGAAACAGTGATTTCCTGTTCATTAGCTATTCTTTCAACTTCTTTACCCATAGAACCGTATCCGATAATTGCAATCTTTGGCTTATCTTTATTCATATATTTTATCAGTTAAAATGTAAATTATAAATTAGTCATTTTCAGAATTCCACTTAAGAGGCTTAGGTGACTCTTGACCACTTGTACCTTTTATAACGGATTTAACTCCAAATTCGTGAACAAGTCTTCCACCATAATGAGATGTATTGACCAGCGCAAAAATACCTAAACAGAAAAGTATAAGAAATGCGATATTACCAATAAGAGTAAACCTGGAACTCATTGCCTTTTTTAAAATTCTTGGTAAAAAGAGAAATGCTGAATAAAGAATAGATAATATTATATAAATATTCCTTGTAACTTTAGCTAATTCTTCATGATTTTCAAGAATCGATTTGCTGCCACCAATGGAAGTATCGGCTACTTTGGCGGCGGCTTCACCGGTTGCAACCGCCAGAATTGTCCCAATAGTTCCTACTAATAACATCAGAAATGCTATGAGAAAAAATGTCTCTTTGTTTTTTTGAGCAACTAACCCTAGAAGAATTAGAAAAGGTACGCATAAGAGTAATCCAATAGGAATATGAACAATCATAGGGTGTAATCCGTCCCAGCTTTGCATTGGCGGTATTTCAAACATTAAAAATCCCATAACTTATAATACTCCGCAATATTTCTTTTTTTTACAGATTCCAATTTGATTCGGTATGACGATTAAAACCATATTATTTGAATAAAAAAATTGTTTAAAAATTACTCATCAATATATTGAAAAATTAGAATGAATGACCTAAAGCTATGTGGAACTGAACAGTATTAAAAAAATTCTTTCTTTGGAATATCCAGGCATCACTGCTTCTCATAGGATCGTAAATAGGCCAGCCGAAATCCAGTCTCAACGGACCGACCGGTGTTTCATAACGTAACCCAATACCTGCTGCAATGGCGAGTTTAGTAATATAATAATGCCATTTGTAATCAGACTGGAAATTACCTGTTGAATCAACTGTTAACCACTGAAATGCATTACCAACATCTATAAATGCAGTAAATCCAACATTAGAGATTTGATCGGCTATAACGCCATAAATTCCTCTTGGTCGGTTAAATCTGAACCTCCATTCAATTGATCCTTCTATTAAAGTAGAATTACCAATATAATCCTGAGCAAATGTTGAGAGGTTGGACATCACGCTTGCTTTCTGCTCAGGGTTTGTGATATATCTCAATCTTCTTGATGACCAGCCTCTGACACTGTTTGCACCACCAGCAAAAAACTGACGATCTGTTGGAACATAACTAGTGTTCTTATCCCACCAGTAAATATAGCCTATCTTACCTTTCACAGCCAAAGTTGACTGATGGTCGATAACCCGGAAACCAAGGTACATCATCTGAAATCGAATATATTTTGCTATACCTTTTAATTTATCAAATGGCAGGAACATGGGGTTGATCAAGTCAAAACCAATAGAAGTGAAATTTCCTTTTAATGGAGAAAAAGGATTATCACGTGTGTCACCAAAAATATTGAAACCTATTGTATTGGCTGTCATCCATGGTTTACTATTATAGACATAAGAATTGAGGTTTTTGTACAGTGATATTGTTTCTTCAATAGCAATCTTATCATCAGGATTAGTAGTTTGGTTCTTCAAAGTATCCAGATTATTGAAATTGATTGGTTTTTGATACTCAGGCACCAATTCAATGGATACATTCTGGAAATAAGTGACATCAGGAAGCCTCACAGGAAATCTGATTGGCAGACTGTAGGTTTCAAGCTTTAAATATTTATTATATGATTTCTGGGAATAATTTGGTTGGAAGGAAAATCCAACTCTCGAATTATCAAGTGTGAACAAAAGTGGTTGAGAGAAATTTATTCCAATTGATATTTCACGTTCAATTGGAGAATAATTAGAGAAAAAGCTGTTTAAATCCATAGAAGAGAGCTTTGAAAAAAAGTTATTGATATCCAGTATTGATAATCTAATATATGGATTAAGTACCTGTGCGGCATTAAAGGCATTAGTGTGAGTATAATAAGCTTCTACACCCAGATTAGTTCGTGTGTTCCAGCTGGTTTGGTTTAGGAAAAGAGCTACACCATAATTTTGTTGTTTCCTGTATTGCAGGTTTATTAATAATGATAAAAGAGAATCAGATCTGTTTAAATAAGTACCGATAGTATCAATCTTAACCATATCAAATGTTCCCAATGAATAAAGATTAAGCTCCGATTGGTTTACTTTTGAAGGATTATACCAGTCTCCTTCACTTATCTTTAACTGTGCCCGCTTCATTCCCATTGCTACAACAGCTTGATCCTTCAAGCTATCAACAAAAGTTATCTTTGCAATTTTTTGTCTGACACCCGGATTAAAATGAACCGTAACTGAATCATAACAGAGTGCAGTATCAATACTAATCGGATCCTGATCAAATTTGGAATAATAATATCCAAAGCTTCTCAGAGTCTGATGAATCTGACTTATTTCATTCATAAGCCGGTATTCATCGAAGTCATCGTCTTTTTTTATTTTTTTAAGTAAATTAATCTGGTTTAGTACTTCAAGTGCTATAGTATCAAGACCATAATATACAACATTTGTGAACTTCCATCTTTTTCCGGGATTAATCCGAAATTCAAGAGTATTCTTTTTTGTTTGTTTAAGTCCATAAAAAAAGATTTTAATGTCAATGTGATGGAATCCCTTTTGAAAATAAAAATTATGAACCCTGACTGAATCAAGTTCGATACTTTGAGCTTTATAAAACTGGAATTCACCCTTCCATTCACCCACAGCTTCGAGCAGATTTTTTTTTACGAAATCGGGAGCATAGCGGTTGATTCTGGACTGCTCGTAAAGGAAACGTAACCCTCTGTGAAATAAGTTCAGATCTGTTTCTTGTGTAAGAATAACTCTTTTTAGTTCTTCCTGAGCGAATTCAGTCGTTCCGGTGAATATAATATTATTTATCTCTAAGCGAGCACTATCGGCTCTTGAGGGATAAGGTAATTCATTCGCATTTGCAATAGTGCAATCAATCAGTATTAAAAAGAAAAATATCAATAAACCGGATTTTACTATTTTGTATTGTTTTGCCAATATTGATTTAATTTAAAATTATTTGGAATAATAACTTAACAGTTGGTAATAATAACTTAGTAAGTTATCAAAAATTGTAATCTAATCAAATTTAATGTTAAAGTATTTGAGCTAAATGACCGATCCTATCAATAATAATTGGATAATTTAATGAATATCCAATATTTTTTTAATATTTTTTTTTATATTGTAGTTTAGCAAATGTATATTTGTAAAAATACTAAATAGATTAAAACTTGATTCAGATAAATATATGGGGAAAAATATGGCTCAACCCTTCATTCTAATAGTAGATGATAATAAAATCACACTGAAACTTCTAAGAAAATATCTGGAAGCAAACGGATTTGAAGTAGATGAAGCTTATGACGGTATTGATTGCTTGGAAAAAGTTGATGCCCGTAAGCCTGATGCAATAGTTCTGGATGTTATGATGCCTAGACTAGATGGATACGAAACTGTAAAGCGGCTGAAGGAAAATTCAGGAACTTCTCAGATTCCGGTAATCATTGTTACTGCATTGAATGATGTAGCAAACCAGATTAAATCTATCGATGCCGGTGCAGATGACTTCCTTAGCAAACCAATTGAGGAAAAGTTATTAATTGCTAAAGTAAGACTGCTAGCAAATTGGGCTATCGAAGTTAGAAGAACTAATTGTTTGAAAGATATTATTTCTAAGGCAATTGCAGGTGAATACAACTTTGGTGGTAAAACTCTTGATGCAGTGTTAACTGACGCCAACTACAAATAAGACATTATTTTTTTTTAAAGCCTGTTGCAGTTTTCTGTGACAGGCTTTTTTATTACAATTAACAATAATAATGATTCATTAACTTCATTTTTACTGTTTGTTTAACTGTTATAATAAAACCATGAAAAATAAATTATCAATGATTCTTTTGATTTCATTTACTTTGATGACATTCTATAGTTGTTCCTCTATAAGTAAAATAACTCAACAGTTAACTAATTTGCAGAGATTGCAGTTCAAACTCGAAAATGTCAATAATTTTAATCTTATGGGGATAGGACTTAGTAACAAAAGGGGGCTTTCGGATTTTTCGCTTAGCGATGGTATTAAGTTTGCTTCTGCTTTATCCTCAAATAGTTTCCCTGCTGAATTTACACTTAATGTTGCGGCTATGAATCCCAATACAGGTTCGGGTGGTAGTGTAAGTTCTACAGCAACTTTGGCAGGACTTGACTGGCAGCTCTATATTGACGATGTACCTACTATTAGTGGTAACATCTCAAGCCCGATTGAGATACCCGGAACCGGTCAGAGCACAATTATTCCATTGACTATGAGGCTTGACTTATATAAATTCTTTAGTGGTAAAGGTAAGGACGGGATTGTAAATCTAGCCCTTGCTTTGGGCGGAGTAAATGGTTCTGCTGCAAGGCTGAGGCTCGATGCTCAACCGACAGTGAATACTCCATTCGGACCATTAGTTTATCCGGGTAGAATTACAATTATCGATAAGAAGTTCAGTTCATAGTAAGGTCATTGCTTAAAGTTTGTTCGATTAATTTATGGAGTCTGTTTTTCAATATATTCTACATATTTATCTCTCTGCTATCCTTCTGTTAATCGGTGGAGTATCTTCTTTATTTGCTTCAATACTTGATAACCTTACTCAGGATGATATTAATCAACTTGAGACTAAAAGCAATATTGACGGTTCAAAAATTGAACATCTCTACGTTCATCATGAGAAAGCAGTTAACGGAATTTATCATTTCGAGGTAATTGCATATCTTCTTTCAGCCGGATTCCTCGTCACATTTCTTTTTGAATCATATCTCGATTGGATTAATATTTCAATCTTTTTTCTTGTTCTCTTAGTCCTGGTCTATCTCCAGCGCATGATTATGTTAGGTATTGGTAAGAGATTCACCCAGATTCTTGCAACAAAATTATTTTTTATTCTTAATCTGGTATGCCATCTGGGGAATCTGGTGGGTCAGTTCAATCATTTCATTTTATCGGTAATGACTGGCATCAAACAAGAAGAAATTGCCCGGGATGAAATTAATGCGCTATTCGAGACAGCCAAAGAAGATGGTTCTATAGATGAAGACGAGTACCGCATTATGAAAAACGTTATGCACTTTGGTGAGGTTCTTGTCTCCGATGTGATGACACCACGCACAGTTGTTTCAAGTCTTGAGGCTGATTTTACAATCGGAGAGGTTGTTAATCTTCCTGAACTACAGATGTACTCACGATTTCCCATCTGGGAGGGCAAAACAATCGATGATGGAGTTATAGGGTATGTTATGACTAAAGACATACTCAATGCTGCATTAAAAAATCAGGAGCTAATCCGTCTGCGTGAAATTGCAAGAGAAATAAATTTTATTCCGGAAAATGCAGCTTTGGACGACGCTCTCGAACAATTCCTAAAGCAACGTCAGCACATGTTCCTCGTAGTAGATGAATATGGTCAGATAGATGGTATCCTAACCATGGAGGATGTAATGGAAAATATAATAGGTGCAGAAATTGTAGATGAAGCCGATAAAGTTGTGGACTTGCGTGAACTTGCTAAACAGCGCAGGGACAAGCGTATCCAGAATATTCCTCTGACGTTCGAATAAAATAAATGCGATTAAATTTGGAAAAATCATAAAAAAGTGCGAATTTTGTATTCTTGCTTTTTCGGGGCATGGCGCAGCCCGGTTAGCGCGTCTGTTTTGGGAGCAGAAGGTCGCAGGTTCGAATCCTGCTGCCCCGACTGCAAAAATAGAATAAATCCTTGTAATTACTAAAGTTACAGGGATTTTTCTTTTTAACACCATTGATTTTTACATTTTATTGACAAATCTTTGACAATTCAGATTTCTTGCAAACCTAATTTGCTTTAGAAATAAATAAATTTTGAAAAAAGAGGATCTCATGGAAAAACGTGTTTATATTATTCAGCCTTCCTATAAAACAATGGATGGAAAGCTCATAAAAAGACTACCCGTATTTAATTTCTCAAATAATCTGCCAATCATTAGTGCTACTATTCCTCTGAATTGGGAGAAACGAATCTGTATTGAATATTTCGACGAAATTGATTATAATGATCCAGCATCTGTAGTCATTTTAACTTCAACAGGTTATGATATTGTTCATGCCTTCGAAGTTGCGAAGAAATTCCATGATAACGGTAAGTTTGTTGTTATAGGGGTTCTGATGGAAAATATCAGTAGGGTAGTTTTGCTAGATGTTGTTGACTCATTTTTTACTGGTTATCCAAATCCACAATCAATGAAGGATATGCTGAATGATATAACTAATGGAAGTTTAAAACCAGAGTATGATTTAGGTATGAATCTCGATTTTCCATTCGATTATACTGTTTTTGAAAATCACAAAATGTGGTTTTATCCTGCTATGACGAGTGCCGGATGTAAATATTCCTGTTCTTATTGTTGTTATCCTCAATTTTATCATAGTAAATATAGAGTAAGAGATATTGAATTTGTAATATATGACCTAAAGGTAATAAAAAAGAAGAATAAATTCATTGGATTTCTCGATGCAAATTTATTCAATGATCGTGAATATCTAAAAAAGCTGTTACAAAGAATGATTGATGAGAAACTTCATTTATATTGGGCAGCTCAATCAACCATTGAAATTGGCGATGACACTGAAGTTTTGGAGCTTTTGAAACAAGCAGGTTGCAAAATCCTTTTTTTCGGTATTGAAACTTTAGACAAAACTAACCTCAAGCAACTCAATAAATTTTCTAACGAAAAACGTTATTCTCAGCAATTAAAAAATATTAAGATGGCAGGAATTCTTCTTGGTGCGTTTTTCATGTTTGGTCTTGATAATGACACACCCGAATCCTTCGATAAGGTTCATGAGTTCATAATTGAAAATAAAATCGATATCCCATATATTCATTTACTTATTCCATTACCTGGTACTGGTGTTTATAACATAATTGAGAAAGAAGGAAGAATTTACAATAGATTTTACGAAGAATTTCAGAAATTAAACCCAAAGTATAGCATCCCTTGCAGTAAGTTATTCTTTAGTCCAGCAAGAATGAAAGACTATGAAGTCGAAGAAGCATATCTCAAACTACATAAAAAGATAAGCTCATGGCCTGCTATCCTTATTAGAACATTGAGATGCAATCCTATTTTTTTACCATTAATATTGTATTTGAATTATGAAGGTAAGCGGAAACTCCGAGCTATGAAAATTAATTATGATGAGATACAAAATTTTAAAACAAAATAAATAGTAGGAGCTTAAATTTTGATTGAGTATCTCAAGCATCATGTCAAGATAATGCTATTTTATGCAGAAATTGGATTATAGTCGATATTTAAGCACATTTATTCCTAGAAACTATCAGTAAATGCTGCAATGCAAGACCCAGGCTGTCATTCCTGCGATCACGAAGTAACAGCGAAGCTAATGCAGGAATCTTTTTTAACTAAGAAAGGAATAGATTCGCTACGCAGACCTTCGGTACCCGTATGCACGGGAATGAACTGTGTTAAATTCCTAATTTTATTTGATAATAATT
>CAYXFU010000002.1:0-188122 GCA_964464375.1 uncultured Hyphomicrobiales bacterium | reverse complement strand
TTACACAAAAATAACTAATAAGTTACAAATTACATACAGAAATCTTTTATTTAGCTTGTTTTATCTATATTTTGCTTAATCAAAGACATAAGACAATCTTCAATAAAACTATGATTCTAATAAAGTTAATATAAAATAACTTATTGTAAAATAAGAAGGTTCGAGAGCGACCCTCTCCATACTTGGAGAGGGAGTTCCTGAGCCATTTAAGTGTCACATGAATGTGCACTACAATTCGGTATGCAAAAATTCAATTAATCCACTAGTATATTTGATAAAAATAGCTTAAATTATTTTTTTGTTGGTGATGAAATTGAAAAACTTGGAGCTAAAAGGGAAGGTATTATTAGTAATTATAATTTTATTTTTAATTTGTTCGTGGATTTCTTAGGTGGTACACCTTTATGCCCTGATTATTTAGTTAAAACAAAAGAGATACTTGGCAACACGCCCCTTGATTTCGGAAATTTACAGCATCGGTTAATTATGTGTACTGTTATATATAATCAGCAAAAGAACACGAATTGGAGTAAAGAACAAATTTTAAATGAAGCAAAATCCCTTGAATATTCTTCTAAGAAAAAATGATAAATACTATATCGCAAATATATAATAAATTCAATATTATAATCATTTCTGTTATATTTATATATATTGAATATTCAACTACTTCGTTCCTTTGGTACCTGTTTTTTATTCATATTTTTTTTACAGGATTAATAGCTTATCCAATATTATTAATTTTTCTAATACAAAAGAACACAAAAGAACGTCTGACAAAAAGAAATTTCCTAATTTATTGTATAGTTGTTTTAGTACATATCTCATTTTATCTTTTCTCAATGAGCCCAAGACCATTTGAAAATTTTATTTTTTATCTTTATATGTCTTTAATACAAGGAACAGTATCATTAATCATGTTTGGGTTAATTACTAGGATATTTAGAATGGTTTCATATTCTCATATTTATTATTCATTTTTAGCAGGCTTTTGTGCATTAGCACCAGCGTTTTTCATACATGTTCATATTCTTCGGAGAAGTCCTGATTATTTTTTTCCATCTTTATACAATTATTGGATATGGCAGTTAAACTTAAGCATAGTAATGAATTTATATATAAATCATATTAAGAAAAAAGATTTAGAAGCTCAAAAGATGCAGGAGATTAATTAACTTTTATGGAAGTTAACACAAAAAAATATCAACCTAAACAATATTTCAAAGGAAACACCATGAAACACAGAATACTTCTTTTTGTTATAGCGATAATAACGCTGACGGCATTGTCCGATTAACGACGCAGAGGCACGCCGTAAACCGGCAATGGACAAGAAAAATAATGTAGATAAACCTTTGACTGATGATGGGATGGGTGGTTTTATACTATAGGGTACTTTTGGTTGAAAATTCGTACAATCTCAGTACATCATCAATATTTTCTCTTCTTCTAATAAGTTCATGTTTTTCTCCATCAACAAGAACTTCTGGCGGTCTCAGTCTGTTATTGTAATTTGATGCCATCACATAACCATAAGCTCCGACATCACGAATAACAACAATGTCATCTTCTTCAACATCCGGGAATGGTTGCATAAGAGAAAATATATCTGAATTCTCACAAATTTGACCGCATATATTAACTAATTGCTGATTTTCATTTTTATCATAGACTTCTATTCTATGCCTAGCACCATAGAGAGCCGGACGAAGCAGAGTATTCATTCCGGAATCAATACCAACAAATTTTTTGTAACTATTTTTTATACCAGTTACTTTTGAAATCAAAAATCCACTGTTTGCAATTAAATATCTTCCTGGTTCCAAGAATAAGAATGGTTCGCCAAAAGCATATTTATTGCATTTTTCTGTAAACATTTCAGTTACCAATCTTGCAGTAAGATCAACATTCAATGGTTCCTCATTATCATTATAAGGAACACCAAATCCACCACCAATGTCAACGAATTCGGGTATAATTTCTAGTTTAGTAAAAATATCCCCAGCGATTGTCATAAGCTTATCGACAATCTCGGCAAAATAATATGGTTCAAGATTGTTAGAACCAGTCATCATGTGAATGCCAAATCTTTTAACGCCACTTTCTTTAGCTAATTTATAAGCATCATAAGCTTTTTCATAAGGAATGCCGAATTTAGCATCAGTACCACCGGTAACAATACCCTCGAATCCTCCCCTACCTATTCCGGGATTAATTCTGAATGAAATTCTATCAGGTAAACGAATTTTAATCAATCTTTTAAACGAATTGATATCATCAAGGTTGATTGTAACATTGCTTAGTAATGCCTGTTCTAAATCGAAATAACTTTCATAATTTCCGGTATATAGGAGATTCTCTTGAGTAAATCCTGCTTTTTCAGCAAGAATCAATTCGAAAGGCGATGAACAGTCGGCACCAGAACCAATTTCTTTAAAAATCTGGAGGAGCTTAATATTACTATTAGCCTTGACAGAGAAGTGAATCTTTGTTTTGTTGTAATATTTAGCGAATGCGTTCTTCAAGGTAGAATAATTCTGAATTATCATACCTTTATCATAAACATAAACCGGAGTTCCGTATTGTTCTGCTAATGCTTTTATATCTACTTTTGCTATTGTATTCATATTGAAATAATATTAATAAAAAATTTCTTTGTCATTTAAATTATCGAAAAACTCGTGATGAAGTAATGTTACAGCTTTATTAAGATCGGTTTCCTTAACAATAATACTGATATTGACCTCAGAAGCTCCTATGCTAACCATCAGAATATTTATCCCTTTGAGTACACCAAAAAATTTAGCGGCAATGCCAGCTGTATCTCTGATACCTTCTCCGACTGAACAGATAATAGCATAATCCTTCTTTATTTCAATATCACCTATCTTTTGAAGTTCGGTTTTAATTTTGTTCAAGTTTGTGTCGTCATCGATAGTCAAACTAATGCTAACTTCAGAGGTAGTAACAATATCAACTGATGTTTCGTACCGGCTAAATACTTCGAAAACCTTGCTCAGGAAGCCATAAGCACCAAGCATTCTGTTGGAATTGACACTAATTACTATGATATTTTTTCGGAAAGCAATAGCTTTAATAATCTTTTTATGATTACTTTTCGATACGATCTTTGTTCCGGGATGATCGGGTACATAACTGTTTTTGACCCAAACAGGAATCTGATTTTTTACTGCAGGTTGAATTGTTTTAGGATGAAGTACCTTAGCACCGAAATATGCTAATTCGGCGGCTTCAGTATAGGTCAATTCTTTAATTATCCGGGCATTTTGAATTAGCCGTGGATCGGAAGTCATTATTCCAGAAACATCAGTCCAGATTTCCAGATTATCGGCTTGAAGGGCAGAGGCAATGATAGCGGCTGAATAATCAGAACCACCTCTACCTAAGGTTGTTGTGTTACCAAGCTTATCAGAGGCAATAAAGCCACCACAAACAATGACTCTGGATTTTTTTAACTTAGGAAGGATTATTTTTTTGCATAAAACGAATGTAGCATCAAAATCAACATTGGATTCACCAAAGTTAGAATCAGATTTGATAACATCTCTCGAATCAAGATGATCTGCTTTTTCATTACCTAAACTAAAATACTCAGCTACAATAAATGAACTGAGAATCTCCCCAGTTGATACGATCATATCATAAGATTTTGGACTGATTTCTCCAAGAACATTCAAAGCCCTTACAAGCTGTTCAAGTTGAGTTCTTTTGGAATTGATAAACTCATTAGCTGTTGAGCTAAGCCCAAGCTTATGACAAACTTGATTGTGCCGATCAAATATTTGATTCAAAAATGCTAAGGCATTTTGGAGGTTATTTTGCTTTAATTGATTGATAATCCCAATAAGAGTATCTGTAATTCCAGACATAGCTGAAACTATAACAATTACTTTACCCTTTTTATTTCTGATAATATCAGCTAATCTCGAAATGGCTATTTCATCTTTAACTGAAGTTCCACCAAATTTGGTTACTAACATTTTTGTAACTAATATTTCTAAAATAATAAATTTTGATTTGAAGACGTATTATTAAATTTTAATATTGCCAGAGAAAGAATTAGAAAATTTCCTCTGACATCTATGCCTTTGAAAGACATAAATTATTTTTTTGCTTTGAAAGCAATTTGAGTTTCATCAGCTTTTACTACATCATTATAAAATTTCTGTAAGTCTTTATATTCTGAAGGTTTGACATTAAGTTCCTTTTGAATAAAAGATCTATGAACATTTATAGTATTTCCTTCCAATCGGAATTCAAGTAAATAATCGGCAAATCGTGAATTGATTTTAACTGTTTCTGGAATTTCTGCCAAAACTTTATCGTCAGGAATAATAATATTTAGAATTTCATCCTTGACATCACTTGTAGAAAACTGATACAAATCTATTGGATATTTTCTTTCGTCATTTGCTAAAAATTCAATTGGAGAGTATGCATCTGTTAAAGGAATTTTAAATGCAAAGAAATTACTGATCTTATTGAACACTCTATTAACATTATAAATATAACTATACTCAATACTATCAGAATTATCATTTAATCCTGATTTAAAATCGAGGCTAGTCAATTTAATATTAGCATAATCTGAAGCAATTGCCTCGGACATATCTTTCATTTGCTCTTCTTTTGATTTATTCTTGTAGTTAGCTCTTGTTGAAGCGGCAAGTCCACCTCTTCTCAATGAGTTTATCTCAACAGTCATTTTTTCATTTTTAAAAGTAACATTAGTTTTTCTGAAGCATGAATTATTTTTTTCAATCTCTGCTATATTAAAAATAGTTGTCAAAGGATTCTCATTAATTTCCAAAGCAATTGCATTATTATTTAAACCGTAGATATTTCCAAAAGGCAAGTCATCATTTGTTAAATCCACATAGAATTTTTTATCATCAATATTAACAGTTGCAATGCAATGATTGAAGTCAATCGATGGTAATGGCATTGAGCTAAGTCCATTGTCTCTGGTCGAAACTAATACCCACGTAGCCTTAATATTCATTTCATTGCAAAGAGCAACAAACAAGGTAGCAACATCCTTGCAGTCTCCCATTTGTGTATTGATTGTTTTACTTGCTTTTTGGGGTACAATTCCACTCTGACGGAATGGAATAGAACTATATCTGATATTATTGACAATGTAGTTATATATAGTTTTTACTATTTCGGATCGATTAATGTTCGATTTATTAGGGAATAACTTTTCAATTACCTCTTTAGTTTCATGATCTGATTTTGATTTTGTTTTTGAAATATCGAGATACCATTTAGAGATGAAATCCCAGCTTGGAAGGGAAGAAATGTATAAAACCTCACCAAAGTCCAAAATACTAGGCATATAAGATTCCTCGTTTACACCAGGTTGATTATATTTATTCCAATTATAATAAGTAAACTCATCTGGAATTTTTTTAATTTCTGGTTTAATATCTGAATTCATCATTTTATATTCAAATTTAATATCTGAAGCTGTGATTAGTTCATATTTTTTTTCAACATAGGGTATAAAGGATGTAAAAGTGAAATTGTCAGAAAAATACTGGGAAAGTGAACCAAACTGGAAAGTTTGCAATTTATATACAAGTAAAACAGCATCTCCTTCTTGAAGATTTGTAAAAACAACATTATTTTCATTTACTTCTGCTTTGAGTTTGCTACCATCTTTTTTTAGTACTTCTGCTTTTTCGATGATATAACTTTGATTTCTCATAACAGGAACTGAAAACTCTTTGAAAATATCCCTTCCTTTGCTGGTGAATATCTTGACAAGATAATGGTGCTTCTCTTCGCTGGCACCGCCGGTATAAACAATTTTATTTACATTATTTAACAATATCAAAGCGAATTCACCTGGATACTTTTCAGCAGATGGAGCCTCATTATAGATTTTATAGTAGTTTAATGTTTCAAATAACTCGAACATTGACTTTTTATTATCCAGTATTCTCAACTTATCCCTAACTTGAAAATTGTATGGATTTAATTCCAGGCACCTTATATAGCTTTGTCTAGCGTTGACATTGTCACCTAATTCTTTGTATGTATTGCCGAGTTGCTCATAATATGCCCCAACATAAGGAGCAATTTCGATGCACTTTTTGATATTCTCGAGCGACTCTGTGTATTTTTGAATGTCGTAGTACTTTGAAGCAATTTGATAATATCGACTAATTGAATTAGGTTCATTTTCAATTATTAGTTTAAAATTTGAAATGAAGGAGTTTATATCTCCTAATTCTGCATAATGTTCAGCTAATTTCTCTCTAATCGTATAATTATTATTTTTATCAAGATAATCTTCGAGAATATTTACAGCATTCTTTTTGTTTTGCTTAACATTCATTTCAACAGCATATTTCATATTAACAAAATTCAAATGATATGGGTATAAATCATAACCTTTGTCCACAAGCTTTATCATATCATCTATTCTTTTCTCTTTATAAGCTATAGAAATCTCTTTATCAATAATATCAGGTGATACCATGATTTTAGCCTTTATTCGCTCAAGGATTTTCTTAGCTTCGTCATAATTATCTTTATCCAATTCTTCATTGAATATATACTCTAGGGCATCAGGGTTATCAGGATCAATATCTTTGAATTTTTCGATGACCAAACTTAGAGAAGTCATGTTTTTGGTTCTGGAATAAACTTCCATAATTTTTATAAGCAAATAACTAGAATTCGGGGATAATTTCTGAGCATCAGTAAGTAATTTTCGAGCTTCAAAGGTTTTATCATTCATTAGATAAACCTCAGCCAATAGCAAGTAATAAAACAATTTATCAGGGTTTTCTGAAATTTTTTGCTGAAAATAAGCTTCAGCCGGTGAATTTATTTGATTAGATTTATAATCTGTTTCTTTTTGATAAGGGGAATACTCATTTGAATATATCAAATCCTTTATTGGGTCACCAAGATTATTAGTAATTCTAGCCTGGAAATTACAATTATCGATTTCGCTGGCACCAATCTGTACCAATATCCTGTTTACACCTGCATTTAGCTTAATTGTTGAAATGTAGGTATCTAATCCATTATTTCGTTCTTCAGCTTCACTTAGTACTAAATTATCGTTTATCCAAACTTTAATAGAGCCTGAGGTACCTATTCTGAATTGAACTTCTTGGTCAATTGTACTTTTACAGAATGTTTGTGTATAAATTATTGAATTTGAAAAAGCAAAATTCATGGCAAGATTCATCCATTTGCCAACTGCTGGTTTAACAACATTAAACCATTTTACAGTCGCTCCTTCTCTGTTCCTAAAAATATAATCTGCCTCAGGATGATCAATTGGAGGAAAGCTCTTATCGAAGCCACTGGCGGAAATATTCTCGAAGGCTCCAACTGCCTGCCAATTATAAATCGCTCCTATCTTCTCCCCTGCTTTATTGGACTTAGACGAATTGTAATGCCAGTCATATCTTTGCTCCAAAATTTCATGTATCCAAGCTTTGACTGTGCCGTCAATCTTGGGATTATCGGATAATTCCTCAAGGTAATCAGTGAGATTTTCATCTTTTCTAGCAGGATATCTCATAATAGCTTTTGAAGACCAAAGAGCCATTAAATATGGATTAGGGTTGTCTAACAACGGATAGACTTCTTTGAGATATTTAAGACAGTCAGACTCTCGGCTCTCTTGACTGATCAACAATAACAACATAAGGTTAGCTTCAACTCTATCATTTATATTTTCTTTACTCGCCAGGGAAAACAACTCCTTCGCGTTATTATGATCGTTTCTGTCAAACGAATTCCATGCTTCGTCCAGACTCTGACCTGATATCAAAACCATACCTGGTAGAGTTATTATTAAAATTACAAATAGTTTTAAGCTTATACCTAATCTTTCCATAAATTATCCCAATTATAAATATGAATTTTTCATTGAAGTCTAAATTTTAGTTAGCAAATTACAAATAATTCTTCTTTACTTATATTCAATTTCCTTTGCCTTTTGTTATATTATTCATATTTTGCTTAATTATAGTTTACTATTTATTTTAATTTTTGAAATGGTATTTCTTAAAATTTAAATTTTTGTATTTGCATGTTACAATTTTCAGATTAGACGTATGAAAAATGAAATTCAGTTCGATGAAAAGCCTCTTCTACTTCTTGTAGATGACCAGATAGAAAACCTTCAGGTACTGGGTAATATTCTTACAGATTATCGGATATCAATAACCACATCTGGACGCGATGCAGTTCGTATAGCAGGAGAGATCATTCCTGACCTTATTGTACTCGACATCATGATGCCTGAAATGAATGGATTTCTTACTTGTAAAGCAATCAAAGAAAATCCAGATACTGCAGATATACCTGTTATTTTTGTTACTGCACGCATCCAGCTCGAAGATATGGTTGAAGGATTTCATCTTGGTGCAGTGGACTATATTACTAAACCATTCGAAGCTGAAGAACTTCTTGTTCGTGTCAAGACTCATGTCGATCTCCGTCGAGCCAGACAAACTATCTTGTGGCAGAATATGCATCTTTTGGGTCTAAATTTCGAGAAAAACAAATTCTTATCCATAGCGGCACATGATCTAAAAAATCCTTTGAAAGTTATTCATGGATTCTCTAAGCTAATTATTGATAAATTCCTCTCGTTTTCAGTTGAAGAAATAAAGGAATTTATGAATGACATTCGTACTTCTGCCGAAGGGATGCTAAGCATTATAACAAACATGCTGGAGGTAAATGCTATTGACGAAGGAAGACTCGAAGTTATGACTGATGATATTTCCGTTGAGCTCATTGGTGAGATAATTTTGCAGGACAATGCCGCACATTCTTACTCTAAGAACATTGAAATCCTACTCACAAATGAAACGGGTAAACTTTCAATCAATACTGATTTTTCAAAACTCAGACAGTTGCTTGATAACATACTTGCAAATGCAATTACTTTTTCACCATTCAATAAGAAGGTATCGATTGTAATTGACCAACATGAAGAGGACAATAAGCAATATGTTCGCTTTCGCATTAAAGACGAAGGTCCCGGAATCTCTGAGGACGAAATCCCACTTCTTTTCGAAAAATTCAGGAAGCTCTCAAACAGACCTACTGCAAACGAAATCACAACAGGATTAGGTCTCGCAATAGTTAAAGGGTATGTTGATTTACTCAAAGGGGTGGTTGTTTGTAATTCAGTCCTTAACCAAGGTACTGAATTAACTGTTGTTCTTCCCCTTAGTTATGACTAATCCAATAAAGAGCATTATACATCACATTGAATTTTCTAGAAGATCGAAGAAATAGGATATTTTCACATAAATCCCAAGTTGTCATTTATATTTTTATGAATTTTGGAGGAAACAGTTTCACAACGGTTATGAGATTCAAAAGGATGAGCGAGGAAAAACCGCTAAATTTAGCTTAAATGTTAAATCCAAAGATTACAATTATTTGTCTTATTTTTCAAGTAAGTGCCCGGAACAAGACTTGAACTTGCACGAGGTTGCCCTCACTACACCCTGAATGTAGCGCGTCTGCCAATTTCGCCATCCGGGCTTTTAATTGGATTACAAATTTACAAATATTTTTGATTTTATCAATGAGATTAACTCAAAAAGAAATGCCACCCGCTTTGCACAGGTGACATTAACTTTAGAACAAATCAATATTATTAGGGTGCTATTATTACCGGAACTATTATAGACGAATTTCCTGTTTCGATTCTCATCATATATAATCCAGTTCCCAAGCCATTGAGCTGAATGGACAACATTCCATTTGAAAAATAGTACATTGGGTTAACTCTAAATAATCCTGAAATATCAACCAATTCTACTGAATTTACTTCTGCATTTTCTGTAAGCTTAACATTAACTAAATCATTTGCAGGATTTGGATAGACAGAAACTCCTGTTGTAATAATGTCATACACACCTGCTTCTATCTGAGAAAGTAAAAGAACATCTGCAGTAACATCGCGATTTGCTTTGTAATCGGTTGTTACATTTGTGATCGAAGGATTGTAGCCAACTTTGTCAGCCATCATTGTATTTGTGCCTTCACTCAATCCCTGCATTAGATAATTTCCGTCAGCATCTGCTATTGCGAAATCAATTACTTCACCTGTGCTTGAATATACATAAAGGACAGTTCCGGGGACATAAGTGTCAACTAAATTAGAATTACCATTAGCATTGAATAACTGATGATGTCCTTCTTTAACTCTACCTTTGATATGTGCAATACCATGTTCATGCTTTGCAGTATGACTGATTGTAATTGATCCGTTATCGGCTTTGTCGATTACAACAACTGTTGCATCTTTCCAGCCCTTTACAACGTTTTTACCATCAAGATAGTAGCCTGGCACCCAGTCTTTAACATCTGGTGCTGAGAATATTACATAATTTCCAAAAACCAAGTTATCAAGTTTAAAATTACCATTGGCTTCGGATGTTGCAGTAACTTTATAGATAAATTTCTTATCACTATTATTTTTTGAATCAATCAGATAGGCAACTACCTGAGATACTAAACCAACTTTATTAGAATCTAGTATTACACCACTTAAAGTACCATTTTCTCCGGTTTGTACTGAAGTTAATCCAAAATTAACATCTGTTCTGTCAGCAGTTAAAGTCAATGTTGTAGATTCAAGAACACTTGATACGTGATCAAAATATTGTCCGTAATAACCCATACCAATTTCTGCAGGTCTGCCAAAAGCAGTATAAGTAAAAGCATTAGATAATTCGATTGAATAATGACCATCGGCATTTGTTTTAACAGATATTTTTTTCTTATCTTCTTTACCTTGATTATGGTTATCACCATTTGGTGTAAATTCAACAACTGCCAGAAGTGGATTATTGTTAGATGCGTCAAGAACTGTACCCGAAACAGTATATTTTTTGGGTTCAACTTTTTTAACTACAGAAAGATTAATATCGGTTGTAGAATTGCAAGCTAAAGTTATAACTGTTGCATCTTTCAAGTCATTGGTATTTTCCCAATATCTTTTATGGAATGAATGACCTTCAACCATCATTATATAACTTCCTGCTGGAACATCCAAAGAATAAGTACCATCCTGTGCTAGTTTAGCTTCAAATTTTGGATATTCTTTATTCGTATTATTAACTACCCATGCTTTAACTTCTCCTTCTGAGACAGGAGTACCATCTTCAAATTTAATCAATCCATTGATTTTTGCACATGCTATTGGATGATCATCATCAGTTCTCTGTGTTACTGTAAGGTTAATATCAGTTATGGTGCTGCATGCAACAGTTATAACAGTAGCATCTTTTAATTCATTTGTATTTTCCCAGTATTTTCTGTCAAATGTTTTACCTTCAGCCATTACAATGTAATCACCAGCTGGAACTTCTATTGAATAAGTGCCATCGACAGCAATTTTTGTTTCGAAAAGAATTTTTTGAGGAATTTTATTTAAAACTAACCAAATTTTAACTTTTCCTTCGGTTGCATTAGTTCCATCGTCGTATTTGATCAGACCATTGATTTTTGCACATGCTACAGGTGGTTTTCCATCATCGCTATTAACAACAGTTATTCTTAATGACTGAATTGCAAAAATAGTTGGTGATTCGACAGAATAAGCTTTTACTTTGAATTCAAAAACTCCAAGTGTTGTTGGTGTCCATGATATTAAACCAGTTGTCTGATCAATTGTTACGCCATCTGGAACCGTACCATCAAATGCATAATTTATAGTTGTTTGAAAGTTCGCTTGAGCCTTCACTTGATACTGCCAAGCAGTATTGATCTTAACTTTTCCGTCATGTTCTGGCTTCGAAACGATTTTAATCATTTGCTGATTGTTTCCTTCGACGTTCAAGAACACAAAATTACTGGGATCACTTTCAAGAAAAACCCCATTTTCTTTTAGACCTGAAGTCACAAAGAATGAATATTGACCTGGTCCAAAAACCATAATAAAGCTATATTCTGTGTTGTTATGCTCAGCAGACATTGATTTAATGACTCTGAAATTTGGTTTGTGATCAGTTTTACCTGGTGCCTGATATACCTGAAAAGCGTTAGGAACAGTTCCTTGTTGGGCAACTTTGAATTTTAGAAGAAAAGTTGTTCCGACTTTACCATCTGACATTTTCGTCATAGAAAAATATGTTGGTGGAAGTGGTTTCTCTTGCTGTGCAATTGCTGTGCTAAGGAATCCAATAAATCCCATCACTGCAATCAATGTCATCATATTTCTTTTCATATTACCTCCAGTGTAACATTATTGTTTAAAATACATTATTAATAATTATAGAGTTTAGATTTCAAAAATATTAAGTTGAATTGCTACGACTCAAAAATAGAAATGAAATCTATAACCTTTTTGTTACAAGTATTGCAAATTTTTTTTTAAATTGTTTTTTAGAAAAGGACTGAATCGAAATGAAAAACTATTTTTACATAATACTCGCAATATTGCTTTCTCAAATAGCTTTTGGGAAAATGGATATCCAATTTGATCCTAATAAACTTGATTTTGGCGAAATCCCATCTAATGGATCAAATTCTTTACCAGTCAGTTTAATAAATAAAACAACAAAGGGTTTTGTTTTTCAGAAATATGTAGTCAGGGATAATTACAAGAACAGTTTCTCTGTTCAAATAAATACTCCTTTTGAAGTACCTAAACAAGGCGGAGAATTAAAAAAACTCGTAATTACGTTAGATGCACCTGATGATTTAGAAGGCAGTTTCGAAGCTAAATTTATAATGTTCTGTGAAGATGTGAAAGACTCTATTGTTCTGCCTTTAGAATTTAAAATAAAAAAAGAGGATGATTTGCCGACAAGTTCAGATTTATCTATACCTGCTTTAAATTATAAGGTTGGTGAATCTTTCAGAATTCCAATTAAAGTCGATAGATTTGATGGCGATGCATTACCAAGTAAATTTAGAGCATTAGTTACATTCAATACTTCTCTTTGTGCCTTTAAGAATTATTCTGAAATAGGTAAAATTGAATATGGAATGCAAACCAAAGAACTGGTAGGTAATATTACAAAAAAACCAGAACAAAATGATGTGTTTAATTTACCTGAAATGATTGCTACTCTGGGAGATGCGAAATCTACTGAAATTAAACTTCTTGATTTTGTTTGGATGAATGACAATAATGAGAGACTTAAAGTAAATAATCATATTATTAACGGACAACTCAGTATATCTGATATAAGTTATGACAATCCAAGATTAATAACTGCTATAAGTTCTAATCTCCAGATAATACTAGTTAACAATCCAAATAATTCTGATATTATTCTTAAAATTAAATATAATGGTATTGCTAAACTTGAAATTTTTAATATTTTAGGAATACCGGCTTTTGATGCATCCAACATGCTCCCGAGTCATACTGATACTTTGACTGAACAGATCACGATACCCAGAAGTGCTATAAGCAATGTCGGTACTTATATAATAAGATTATCTACGTCTTCAGAATTTGTGAGTGATATAATATTAATTAAATAATGGCGGAAAAAACAGCTTCATATATAGTTTTGCTTTTGTTAATTTCTGCCTTTGGTCAAGCTCAGATTAGAAGTTATGGAATATCTGCTGATTACAATCTGTTCAATACAAAATATGATTTCAAATCCCTCCAGGGGGTTTATAGAGCTGAAGTGCCTCTGACTATTTACCAAAAACCGAGTAGCTTTGGTTTTGGACTTAATCTTGATTTTAATTTGTATGATAGCTTTTTTTTAAGTACAAGATTAGCTTATCAACAATACACACTTGAATTTCTTGATTATGAGAATGTGTTTATATCCGATAATGGGAGACCTATTCCTGGTGTTATTAGTCAAAGCCTGACAACAAGATTCGATTTAGCCGGTTTTGAACTTTTGATAGGCTATAATTTCTTAAATGCTATAGATATGAGCATAGGTTCCCAATTTAGTACTCCAATAAAAACAAGTTACAATCAGGAAGAGGAATTAATTTCACCCCCTAATTTCAAATTGATAAATTCCAAAGGAAATTCAAGCGGAAAGATTAATGAAACTAATAACATATTGATAATGCCCACTGCAAAACTTGCTTTAAATTGGGAAAAATTATCAATAAAAAGCTGGAGATTTATTCCTGAAGCAAGAGTCAGTTTTAATATAACTAATCTTATCAAAAACAGTGTTTGGAACTATACAAATCTCTCTTTCGGAATTGGGATAAATTACTTTCCGCAACAGAGGAATCTGATAGTTCAAAGAGACACAGTTTATTTGCGCGACACGGCAAAAGTCTTTACATTTGAACCAAAGGACAATACTATCCGGTTACTTAGCTCTTCAATTAACGAAGAGTCCTTTAAACAGGACAATGTAATTCGATACACTACAACTATTACAGAAAAATATGAATTATTACTTCCTAAGCATCAATCAATTTTAAATGGAGAGTTAAAAACAACATTTGTTTCATCTGATGGATCAGAAAAATCAAACTGGCAGATTATTTATACCAAGAAAATTAATAATTTCTATCAACCAATAGAAAAATCACTTAAAAAGAAAAATGATTTCATGATTATTCATGATACAAATTCTACTTTGGATTTGCCATCTATTAGGTTTTATCCTCAGATACTATCTGAAGCAGGGCTTTCTAATTGGGTTATTAATATTTCAAAAGATAAGAAAATTCTTAAGACAATAAAAGGTGACAATGATCCGCCTAAGTTCATTGATCTAAGTTTGGATAGTATTAAAATAAACTATAAGAAACCAACAAGATTGAATTACGAATTAATATTAACAGATATTGATGGTCTTAGTGTAAAGACAGCGACTGGAATTATTAATATTACAGATAAAAGCAAGAGTGAAACACAAAATGGATCTAATTATTTACTTTTAAATCTTAAAAATCAATCTAGTGAGAATTTAATTCAAATTATTTCTAAGCTTAAGAAGGAATTGAAAACTGTTACTTTTGAGATTTTATCTACTTCTGCATTTAATAATCCTGATAAAGAAAAGATCGATCGAATTTTCTTCCCAGAAAAGCCAACTACAACTATAATTGAAGCACGGGAATACAATACATTATTGAGAAACATACCAAATTCCCGTGATTATATTCTTATTAAGATCATTCGATGACAAATTTAGTACTTGGCTTTAATTTTCTGCCAATAATCAACTCTAGATGATGACATTTCATTCAATAAATTTATACATTGATTGAGCGTTTTATTTCCTAGTTCAGTCTGATTTGTTTTGAAATAGAGTAATGACAATTCACCTAAAACCTCAGCTTTCATGAGTTGATTGTTGGATCCTTCGGACATTCTTAATGCTCTTTGGAACTGAAGCAGACTTTCGGATGAATAACCATCTAGTTGACGGTAAAGAACTCCTAAACGCTTTGCTGTCAGTGCTGCGTTCAATACATCTCCTTTTGCAGAATAATCATCAAGAGCAACTTTCATTTTATTAATAAGTTCAATATTTTTTTGATTATTCTTATCTTTTACTGAAAACTCCATCTCATCTTTAACTAAACTCTTTGTTGCAGAGTTTGCGCTCTGAGGCTGAACAGAAGTTTTCTCCTGATGCTTAGATTCTGTTGATTGAACTGGTGCCTGAGTAAGCAGATCTGCAGGCTGTGAATTATCTTTGATTACATTTTTTTGAACAACATTCTGCTTTGGTGATAGTTCCTTATCGTTTCCACCTTTGGAATTTCCGAGGAAATAGTAAGATCCAGTCAAAGCAACTAGCAGCAATCCTGCAAAATAAATATTTTTACTCATAATAAAATTTCTGAATGAAGAATTCGAAGTACCAGTTGATTCTCCTCCACCTGTTGCTCCTGATCCGGAGACTAGTGTCATTCCGAAATCCCTGATAAATATATCATCGTTTTCAGTCAGTTGGGTTTTAAAACTACCCAGACTGGTTTCGATGGTTTCCATACTTGCGATGGATTCTGCGACATCGGGATTAGACTGAGCAATACTTTCCAGATTGCTCCTCCCTGCTTCGTCGAGTTCTCCATCGAGATGTTTCTGTATTAATTCGTCATATAACATCAGAGTGTCTCCTTTAGGGATTTCAAAGCATTAGATAATATGCTTTTTGCACGGTAAAGCCTGACCTTGACAAGTGAAATACTTATATCCAGCATTTCGGCAATTTCATTATACGAGAAATCATCGAAATATCTTAGTTTTATTATTTCCCGAAATTCTTCTGGCAATTTCTCAATTTCAGAATGAATCAATTCATTATAGGCAAAATCGAGTCCTGATGATGTTTCATTTGGCAAATCGAGGGTTGTAACATCATCGAAATGTCTATTAGCTCTTTTTTGCATCAACACGAAATTCCGGGTGATGATCATAAGCCAAGCTATAAAGCATCCACCCTTGAAAGTATGTTTCTTCTCAACGATACTAGTGTAAACCTTTTGGAATACATCCTGAGCAGTATCGCGGTCGGTGCAGGCTCTTAGACAATAAGCAAATACCTTTTTGGAATATTTGTTATATAAAAGCATAAATGCCTGATTGTCATTCGTGTCTCTAAACCTGAAGAACAGATCTTCATCATCAATATTTACTATTTTTTCACTCATCTCATAAACAGAAATGTTTAGTTAACTAATTTTGTTACAAAAAAAATAATATTTCTTTTCACTAGTGTCCGGTAAAAATGAAATTAATAAAACTAAATCAATAAGTCGTTGAAAATGCAATAAGTGTTATGAGATTTATTAAAGTGATCTTCACCCAGTATGAGATACAGTAGTAAGAGAGAGTAAAAAATTGTTAAATTTAATATTTAGCAATGAAATGAGTTCAAAATGGATAGGCGAAATAAGCGAATATTCGACAAAGACTTCAAAATCCAGACTGCAAAGCTAGCAGTTAATAAATAAAAGAAGATAGCTGAGCTGGCAGGGGAATTATCCATTAACGAGAACACACTTCACAACGGGTCAGCATCTGAGAGATCATGAACATGCTTTCCCAGGCAGGTGGCACCAAACTCCTGCAGAGGAGGAAATCTCAAAGCTAACAAGAGAAAATCAGGTTTTACGAGAGGGACGCGATATACTAAAAAAAGCACTCTGCATATTTTCGAAAGCATAGAAGATAAATAAAAGTTTTTTATTACAGACAAAGATTACATTCAAGTTTAGGATATTTAACTCCCGTGGAGTATGAAAATTAATTTTTTACTAACAAATAATCTCTTTTCGTTTTGTATTAAGAATCTGGTGAAGATCATTGTTTGCAATAGCAAATAGCTTATAATCTCTATCAATATAATTATTTTATTTCAAAAATATTATAGTTATTTTGTAATTCTATAAAGTGTTACCAAATACTATTATTAGTTTACACTTATGATGAATAATCTATTATTATTAATATCGCAAATAAGAGCATTTTATGTTTAATGTCAAAATTGCAAATACGGGTTTATATCTGCCACCCAGAATCCAAACTTCCCAAGAGCTTGCTCCTTTGCTTGGAGTTAGCGAAGATTGGATTGTTTCCAGAACAGGTATATCGGAACGAAGAATAGCAGAAGAATCGATGGACATTATGGCAGCTAAAGCAGCAAAAGACGCTTTGCAGGATGGTCCGCCGCCTGATTGCATTATCAATGCTTCTACAACTCCATTACAATTGATTCCGGACAGCTCAGTGTTTATCCAAAAAGCTTTGGGATACGACGGTATTCCGTCGTGGTCGATTCATTCCACCTGCCTGTCTTTTCTGGTGGCTATGAATACAGCTGGAGCATTGATTCAGAGTGGAGTTTACAAAAGAATTCTTATTGTTTCTTCGGAAGCAGGAACACCCTGGAGAAATCTGAAGGAACCTGAAAGTGCTTCTTTGTTTGGTGATGCAGCAGCAGCTGTTATTTTGGAGCCAACACCTGACGGAGAAGATAGCAAATGGATTGACTGGGAAATGAACACCTATCCAAAAGGTGCTGAACTGACAGAGTTCAGAGGCGGTGGCACAAACCATCCACCCAACAATCCAATACTGACTAAACCCGAAGACAATTTGTTTTCGATGCAGGGTACAAAGGTTTTCCGCTTTGCTTTATCAAGTGTAAAGAGAACATTGAGCACACTTTTGGAACGCAATAACTTTAAGCCATCTTCATTTGACTGGTTTATTCCTCATCAAGCCTCAGGCCATGCGGTAGATGCAGCTCAAATGTTTGGTTTTAAAAAGGATATAATAGCAAATATCATAAAGCTTCATGGTAACTGCATTGCAGCTTCCATACCAATGACACTGGCAATTTATCATAAAGCCGGTTTTGTGAAACGCGGTGATTTATGTCTGATGGGTGGAACCGGTGCAGGTTTGTCTATCGCATTTTCCATAATTCGTTTCTGATCAAGGAGATATAATGCTTGGATATATGGCGAAGGCTTATATTGCTATAGCAAATAATTTTAAAAAACCTATAACTCCTATTTTCACTTTTTTAGGTTTAATTTTCCTAAGAGTGATAGTTGGTATCGGGATGACTCTGGATTCACTTTTATTTAGCAGAATCAAGGAACAGAGAATAGTTAAACCAATTATTATTGTTGGAAATCCAAGAAGTGGAACCACATTTCTTCAACGATTCCTAGTTAATAACAAAGTTGGCGTTGGGATGAAATTGTGGAAAATGCTCTTCCCGGCACTGACAATTCAAAAAATTGTCAAACCATTTCTTCCTTCTATGGAAAAAGTCAGTCCAGCCAGGTTTCATGGTCATGCTGCACATGAAACAAATTTAACAGCTATAGAAACAGATGATCCCTCATTATTGTTCAGATATTTCGATGGTTTTTTTGTTTATGGTTTTTTCCTGGCTTGGGCAGAAGAAGATTTGAAGAATGAATTTGATCCTAAGTTTCGCGATACATCCAAAAGGGATTTTGATTGGCTTAAACAAGTCTGGAAACGAAATCTGATAGGCGAAGAACATCATCAGGTTGTCGCAAAACTCTTTTCGCTCGGTATCAGATTGCCAGAGTTCCTGGAACATTTCCCTGATGCAAAGATATTATATACTCTTCGCGATCCTATGGACACGGTACCATCTGGACTTAGTTTGGTGACAGGTGTATTGGACGGCAGGTATGGCTTCTGGAATCTGCCAGAGGAAAAGCGTTCTTTTTACATCGAAAGACTTTATAATGCATTCTTGGAACTCAGTATGAGATTCCATGATGATTTTGTAAGTGGAAGGATTAATACATCTAAGGTTAAAGTTGTCAGGTTCGACAGGATGATGAATGATTTTGAAGCCTTGATGGACGAAATATTTGAATTTATTGAAATAGAACCAACGGCAGAGCTTATTGATAGTGTAGGGATTACTGCAGATAAGCAACGTAATTTTAAAAGTAATCATAAATATAATTTAGCGAAGTTTGGATTGAGTGAAGGCAGAATTCACAAAGATTATGCAAAAATATATGAAACTTTTTTCTCATAGAATTGTTAGTGCATGGATTATTGGTCGTGATAGCATAAACACATTTTTAATTTTTGGAGCTTATTGATTTGTACGAGTATTTGAAAGATCTTGAAAACGAAAGTATTTATATTCTTCGCGAAGCAATTGCTGAAGCGGAGAATCCTGTTATTATGTATTCGATAGGTAAAGATTCAGGAGTGATGCTGCATCTCGCAATGAAAGCTTTTTATCCGATAAAACCACCTGTACGGTTCCTGCATGTGGATACTAAATGGAAATTCAAGGAGATGATTGAATTCAGAGAAAAAATTGCTAAAACATACGGTATCGAAATTTTAGTTTATACAAATGAAGATGGTTTGAATCAAAATATTAATCCTTTTACTCACGGGAGTTCCATCTATACAAACATTATGAAGACAGATGCTTTGAAGCAGGCTTTGAATCTATATAAATTTGACATTATAATCGGTGGAGCAAGAAGAGAAGAAGAAAAAAGCCGCTCAAAGGAAAGAATCTTTTCTTTCAGAGACGGTAATCATTCATGGAATCCCAAAGAGCAGAGACCTGAATTATGGGATCTGTTCAACACTAAACATAAACCCAATGAGAGCTTTAGAGTTTTTCCTCTCTCAAACTGGACTGAAGTAGATATATGGCGTTATATTCTAATGGAGAACATCGATGTCGTACCACTCTATTTTGCCAAGGAACGTGAGGTAGTAATTAGAAACGGTCAGATGATAAATCTTAATGATAATAGATTTGAATTGAATCCAAATGATGTTGTGCAGATGAAAAAGGTCCGCTTCAGGACTTTGGGCTGCTATCCGCTTACAGCAGCAATAGAATCAGACTCAGAAACACTCGAGGATATAGTCCACGAGCTTGAAACAACGCATTTCTCCGAAAGAATTGGCAGATTGATTGACTTTGATGAAAACGGGAGTATGGAAAAGAAGAAGCAGGAAGGATATTTCTGATGAATAACGTCACTAAATTTCTTACCTGTGGCAGCGTTGATGACGGTAAATCAACAATGATAGGAAAATTATTGTTCGATGCCGGATTGATATTTGAAGACCAGTTGCAGTCCCTGAGATTAGAATTAGAAAAGAATGGAAAGGACATTAATGCTCTCGATTACTCTTTTTTGCTAGACGGACTATTGTCTGAGCGTGAACAGGGAATTACAATAGATGTGGCTTACCGATATTTTACAATGGGTGATAAGAAATACATTGTTGCCGACACTCCCGGGCACACACAGTACACCAAGAACATGGCGACAGGAGCTTCTCATTGCGATGCCGGTATAATCCTAATAGATGCACGCAAGGGATTAGGTTTGCAGACCCGCAGACATACGCTGATCTGTGCTTTAATGGGAATTAAAATTGTTATGTTCGCTGTAAATAAATTCGATCTTATGAATTGGGATGAAAACATTTACAGATCTATTGAAGAGGATTGTTTGCAGCTGATGCGGGATCTTTCTGAAATCGGGATGTCTGATATATCATATTCCTGTACTCCCATTTCAGCCCTTTTTGGTGACAATCTATTGAACCGCTCTGAGAATATGCCGTGGTACAATGGTCTTACCGCTTATGAGTGGCTTGATAATCTGGAACTTGAAAGTGTTAGTGGCAGTTCTTCATCAAGATTTGCAGTACAATATGTTATTAAATCTTTTAATGAAGAAAACAGTTATCAGTTATCGGCAATGGATAGTTTAACTGATAATGAAATGAGAAAATTCAGATCATATTCCGGAAAATTAATTTCGGGTAATATGTCCTTGGGTCAAAGAGTCAAAGTATCTTCGTCGGACATTAAAACAACTGTCAAAGGCATTATCAAGGGCTTTCAATTTGTTAATTCTGCGATTCAGAGTGATTCGATTTCATTGATTCTTGAAGATGAGATAGATATTTCCCGCGGTGATGTCATCTTATCGGAAGAAATTGAACTTGTTAAATATTCGGATGTGAACGCCACGATTATCTGGATGGATGCTAAACCACTTGAGAATAACGGCAATTATATAATAAAAGGATGCTTTGGTTATGCAAATATTAATATAAGAAAAATTGCAAATAAATATAACCTCGAATCTTTCAATCAAATATCCACAGACAAGCTGGATATCAACGAAGTTGGAATAGTTGATATTCATTGCAACAGCAGGGTATTTATAGATAATTATAAATCAGACAAGCAATTTGGTTCTTTCATTATAATTGACAGATTGACCAATTTAACAGTAGGATGTGGAATGATAAATGAATTAATTGATAATGATTTGGGCAAAGAAGGTAAAAGTAATCTCAATCAGGAAAAACCATTTGTATTATGGTTCACTGGTTTGTCCGGAAGCGGCAAGACAACTACTTCTGAGAATTTAAATGCTGAATTATCAATACGAGGTTATCATAGTGTTCTATTGGATGGAGACATACTAAGAAAAGGACTATGTACAGATCTTGGTTATACTGATTCTGACAGGAGTGAAAATATTCGCAGAACAGCGGAGATTGCTAAATTGATATTAAAATCCGGTGTTAATGTTATGTGCTCTCTTATCTCTCCTTTTGAAAAGGACAGACAGGCTGCAAGAAGAATATTATCCGATTTTCATTTTGTAGAAGTATTTATAGATGCTCCAATTGAAATATGCGAGAAGAGAGATGCTAAGGGTTTTTATTCTAAAGCCCGAGTCGGAGAAATTGTTGATTTTACAGGTATCAGCTCCGGTTATGAAAAACCAGACAATCCTGAGATTGTTGTAAAAACAGATCAATTGTCGGTTGATGAGTCTGTAAGTTGTATCTTGGATTATCTGGTAAGCAAAAATATTCTGATGTAAATTTTTGGGTTAATTGAATGGTAAAATTAAAAATAATAACTGTTTTATGCTTAGCATTTTTTATTGGTTGTAGTAAAAAAGAAGAAACGAATACCATAGATAAAGAAATTAGCGGGAAAATATCAATGTCCGGTGCATTTGCTTTGTATCCGATGGCTCAAAAGTGGAAGGAAGAATACAACAAGTTACATCCAAATGTTCAGATAGATATCTCAGCGGGTGGAGCCGGAAAGGGAATAGCAGATGCTTTATCCGGTATAGTTGATTTGGGTATGGTTTCAAGAGAGATTTCGCAGACAGAAGTAGATAAAGGTGCGTGGTTTGTACCTGTTGTCAAAGATGCTGTTGTTGGGGTTATTAACGCCAGAAATCCGGTTTTGAATGATATTTTGCAAAAGGGTTTGACTACTGAAATCTTGATAAAGATATTCATTACTAATGAAATCAAAACATGGGGAGAAGCAATTGGAGATCCTTCAAAATCTAATGCTCCTATTCAGGTTTACTCAAGATCAGATGCTTGCGGTGCAGCTGATATCTGGGCAAAATTGTTTGGGGAAAAACAGGAAGACTTGAAAGGTGTTGGTGTTTTTGGTGATCCAGGGGTTGCTCAGGCTGTTCAAAATGATGTCAATGGAATTGGATATAATAATATTGGGTTTGCCTACAATCCTAGAACTAAAGCTATGAATGATAAATTATTCGCTATTCCTTTAGATTTGAATAAAAATGGAATATTGGATCCGGCTGAGAAATTCTACAATAATCAGGATCAAATTGTTCAGGCAATAGCAAACAACATTTATCCATCGCCTCCGGCCAGAGATTTGTACTTTGTATCAAAAGGAAAGCCTGCTAATCCGGCAACAATTCATTTTCTAAACTGGATTCTGACAGATGGGCAGAAGTTTGTGAAAAGCAATGGTTATATTGAACTTTCAACCGAAAAGATAACATTATCATTAAATAAAATCAAATAAGTTTTCAATAATTTTAGAGCAAAATGCTATGTTTAAACTTGGAACTTCACTCAGATCAAGAGTCCGTACCAACAACTTAGCATACTATTTGTTCTATCTCATTGGTACTATAAGTGCCTCTTTAGTTTTGGTTATTGGGATTGGATTATTGATAAAATCCTATCCGATAATCGAAAGCCATGGGTTTTTCAATTCCCTATTTTCTATTGACTGGTATCCGCTTAAAAGTAAATTTGGGATACTTCCGTTTCTTGTAAGCTCTTGCTATGTGTCGTTATTGGCATTAATTATATCGGTGCCAGTCTGCCTTTTGACAGCGATATATTTAATAGAATATGCAAGTAAAAAAGTATTGAACATATTCTTTCCGATTATTGATATATTAGCAGGGCTTCCTTCTGTGATTCTTGGTGTTTGGGGAGTGATCATAATTGTTCCGTTCATAAGAGATTATCTGGCTCCATTTTTCGGAGTACATTCAACGGGTTACAGTATTCTTGCCGGAAGCATTGTACTATCGGTTATGCTTGTCCCAAATATTATTCTTGTATTCATTGAAATCTTGAAAACAATACCCCAAGAACTGCGAGAAGCTTCACTATCTCTGGGCGCAACAAGATGGGAAACGATAAAATTTGTGGTTCTGAGGAAATCTTTACCCGGAATTATTGCAGGCATTGTGCTTGGATTGTCAAGAGCTTTTGGTGAAACGCTGGCAGTTTTGATGGTTGTCGGAAATGTAGTCCAGATACCGAAGTCAGTATTTGATCCGGGATATCCATTGCCGGCATTGATAGCCAATAATTACGGAGAAATGCTCTCTATACCATTGTATGATTCAGCTTTGATGTTTTCGGCATTAGTCTTGTTTGGCGTTGTTCTCTTTTTTAATATCGTTTCAAAATTATTCCTGAACAGACTGATTAAATATTTAAAATATTAATCTTAGAAAATGAAAAGAAAAGTAATAGAAGAAAAATTCTTCCTTGTATTGATGATTATATCCGCTACTCTGATAGTGTCAATAATAGTATTGATATTAACCAGTATTATAATCAAAGGCTTTTCTTCATTCAACTGGGCTATGGTGAGTCAAACCCCAAAAGGAGGCTACTATTTAGGCAAAGAGGGCGGCATACTCAATGCAATAATAGGTTCATTTTACATAGCCGGAGGAGCCACAGCATTGGCTACTGCTTTGGGGATACCGATAGTAATGCTAATGAATGTTTACTTGAAGGCAGATTCAAAAGTTTCAGCAGTTTTGAGACTATGTTTTGATGTACTTTGGGGAGTACCATCAATAGTTTATGGTGCTTTTGGGTTTACTTTAATGATTTTCTTCGGACTGAAAGCATCACTAATCGCTGGTATCATCGTTGTCAGTATTCTTATACTGCCAATTATTATTAGAGCAATCGATGAAATATCTCAAACAATACCAGAAGGTCTGTTTCATGCTTCTCTATCGCTAGGCGCAACCAAACTCGAAACAGGGTTTAAGGTGAATGCAAAGCAGATATTACCCGGGATTCTAACAGCTGTTTTAATGGCGTTCGGACGTGCCATCGGGGATGCTGCTTCAGTTTTGTTCACAGCGGGTTATAGTGACTCTATACCTACAAGTTTGACTGATTCTGCTGCAACACTTCCTCTCACGATTTTCTTTCAGCTGTCAAGTCCCATCAAGGAAGTACAGGATCGTGCTTTTGCTGCAGTTCTTATTTTGACAATAATTGTCCTATGCATTAGCTTATTGTCTAGGTTACTAACAAACAGACATAACAAATACAAAATATAGAATAGAAATGGAATCAAATATAAAAGTAAGAAATTTGAATGTTTTCTATGGTGCTACACAGGCACTGAAAAATATTAATTTAGATATTCCCAATAAGCAGATAACAGCTATTATCGGACCATCGGGCTGCGGTAAGACAACTCTGTTAAAATGTCTTAACAGACTCATTGAATCAACTGATGAAGTTAAAGTAACAGGACAGGTCTATGTCGATGGTGAGGATATATATAGTCCAAAGACTGAAGTTACCCATCTTAGAAAAAAAATGGGTTTACTCTCCCAAAAACCTTACCCACTTCCTATGTCAATCTTTGACAATGTAGCTTATGGTCCAAGGTTGCATGGAACAAATAAAAAAAATGAACTTAAATCGATTGTTGAATTTTATTTGAAAGAAGCAAATCTTTGGGATGAAGTGAAGGACAGGCTTTCCAGCCCAGCTTCTAAGCTTTCAATAGGTCAGCAGCAACGACTGTGCCTAGCCCGAGGATTGGCAGTTCAGCCTTTGGTTATTCTAGGAGATGAACCAACATCTGCTCTTGATCCGCAATCAAGTTCTTATATTGAACAAATGTTCCTTAAATTGAAAGCTGATTACAGCATTATTCTTGTAACACATATCCTTAGGCAGGCCAAAAGAATTGCCGATTATATCGTCTATATGTATGATGGAGAAATTATCGAACATGGTGAGGCGTCCGACGTTTTGAATCACCCCAAACATTCTAAAACAATAGAATATGTTAGCGGTGTTATCAGTTAAATTTATTTAAATCATATATTTTTGTAACAAAAGTACTAATTTTGCGATATTATAATTTAAAAGAAATATTATTGGAAAAGCTATGAAAATTCTACTTACTCTACTAACATTGATAATCACAACTCAGTTATCATTTTCACAACCGATATCGGTTATTGATAGCAGACCTTTATCAATTTTTGAAACCATTATGTACACTAATATTCCGGAAGTTCTAGGTGAACTGCCAACTGATTTCCCGGTTATAAAGATTGACACTTCAGTCAGCCCTGCACCTGGATATTTGTTTCTAACTACATTTAATATTTCGCAAAATTCACCTAGTTACATATTAGTTCTTGATAGTCTAGCTAAACCACTTTTTTATCAGAAACCATTATTAGGTGGAATTGACTTTAAAATGGGACCTAATGGATTATTCTCCTATGCAAGTGCTATTGGTGCCGGTGATGTTCACCAAATAGGACCCTTAAAAGTACAAAATGCTAAAGTTATAGATTATATATTGGATTCGGATTTCAATCTGATAGATAGTGTTCAATGCAAGAACGGATATTTGTCAGATACACATGAATTTAGGATTCTGCCCAATGGTAATTATCTAATGTTATCTTATGAAATGGTTCCGGTAGATATGAGCAAAGTTGTTAATGGCGGAAACCCCAATGCTATAGTCATTGGTTCAGTTATCCAAGAACTTGATGCTAATAAAAAATGTGTCTTCCAATGGCGAAGTTTGGATCATATTCCAATAACTCAGACACTGGACAATTTCCTCAATGCAACTTTCGAGCACGTTCATGCAAACGCCTATCATTTGGATACCGATGGAAATTTAATTGTTTCATTTGCAACAACCTGTGAAATGGTAAAAATTGACATGACTTCAGGTAATATTATATGGCGCTTTGGAGGTAATCAAAGTAATTTTGCAATCAAAGGAGAACATGAGGAGTTTGCACCTCTTTATTTTCGTTTACAGCATGATATTAAGCGTCTTTCAAATGGTAATTTTCTTTTTTTTGATGATGGTTATGGTAAAGATCCTTGGTATTCACGTGCTGTCGAATATTCAGTTGACGAAAAGAATAAAACAGCAGATTTGGTTTGGGAATACAAACACCCCGCTGGCGACATTGCAACTTTTGCAATGGGATCAGCCCAGCGCTTACCTAATGGAAATACCTTGATTGATTGGGGAATGATACTTTCAGGTCCATTCAGAACTGTTACTGAAGTTACACCAGATAAAAAGATTGCTTATGAATTATCGCTCCCCCCTGCTTACTTTAGTTACAGAGGATTGAAATACCAACTACCGGCTTGCCAGCCTGTTGGTAATGTGGTAATGAGAGATTTACTTGAAGGTAACACGTATAAATTTAATAATAAGAAATCACAAACTGGAGTCGTGATATTTCTCGAAACTATGAGTGCTTTCATGTACAATTTATGCGAAGTAAAGAAGTATGATTGTTCACCCATGAATCCTAAATTTATTAGTGAAGCACCGGTAATTGTCCCTGGAAGATATACTGTTAACACTGAAAATATTTACTCCTTTGGTGGTGAAATCAGATTTGATGTTACCACATTACCACCTTTGTATCAATACGATAGTATGAAAGTCTTCTATCGAAAGACTGAAGGAAGTGGCAGTTTTACTGAACTTTCAACGTATTTGGATCCAAATGATAATCTTCTGGTAGCAATGGCATCCGATACAGGAGAATACATACTAGGTTTCAAAAGGTTACCTGCAAATATCAATGCTCCTGTTCTAATGTCACCAAGTAATTCAGCATTGTTGCAAAATAATAAAAAAGTAAATTTACTCTGGACCCCCACAGGAAGATATGATAATTTTGTTTATCAAATTGCTCCTGATTCTTCTTTCATTGGACAGGATACTTTAATCGAAACAAGTATATCTCTGGATCTGGAATCAAACAAGACCTACTATTGGAGAGTTAAGACAAATTATAATGGAACTAATAGTGCCTGGTCACCAATTTGGAGTTTTAGTCTAAATTCTCCATCAATAGTTATTACAAAACCCAAATTATCAGATCGATTATATAGTGATTCAACAGCAATAATCAGATGGAATACCAATCTTGCAGATTCTATGTTAATCACATTATTTAAAAGTGGATCACAGGTATTGGTAATAAAGAATATTCTCCAAAGCCTTACAAATGCTTACGCATGGAAGGTTCCCAAATCATTGGCTGCAGGCTCTGATTATTCAATTGTTATTAAAAGTCTAAAAGATAATAATATCTATGCCTCCAGTGAGAATTTTTGGATCAACCCTCCAACTGATGTTCCTTATAATAGCATCACAAAGGACAATTTGCATATTACTCCCAATCCGACTAACGGCAATGTAACTCTCAAATATAACTCTCAACAAAGCGGTTTGGTACAGGTAAAGATACTAGATATGTTAGGTACTTTAAGATCAGATATTATTGAACAATATGTACCCGAAGGTTCATGGAACTTTAATCTTAATCTAAGTCACTTGCAGCCAGGTGTATATCTTTGCATTGTTAGTTCGCATGGAAATGCCATAGTAGATAAGATTGTAATAATGAAATAGTTAAATTCAGGAATTTTATTTGGTAAATGATCTCAAATTTCATTAAAAATTGGCTTTAGATATCTAATTTGATAGCTGTTCAAATGTGCCAGTTTCTGGATCAAACGGAGTACATAGAACTCTACATTATATAATGTTTCATTTCTAGTTTTTGGATAGGAGCCGATAGTTTTTTGGGGCTTAATGAACATTTTTCAGGCTGAAAGTGAAGTAAATAAAAATTATTGTTAGAATTCGAGGCATTTAAAGAATTTGAATTAATATTCTGATAAAAGTTCAAGGATAGAACAATACCAGATATATATTTTTATTTGGTTAATAGTAACATAATATAATTTCTTTTAGGAGTTTTTAAAATAGCATGAAGGTTTCTAAAAAGTAAAGGGAATCCTATTAAGAATTCCCTTTCAGCATTTTATATCAGCCATCAATTTTAACCCTGATAGGTTGGTCTCCAGCAGAGCCTATTTCTGTTTAACTTGATTTACAAATTTAGTAATATTATTAATTTCAGGAAAATCATCAAGAAAAAAAACAGCCTAAAAAGTGTCCATTATTCCTAAAATTACGCTCCTTAGCCCGAATAGTGTCAGAGATAAAAAGTTCATAGTTAAGTTCATAGTAAAAGTAAAAGCCGCATAAACACTAAGTTTATACGGCTTCTTTGTGGGCCCTGAGGGACTTGAACCCCCAACCTGCGGATTATGAGTCCGACGCTCTAACCAGTTGAGCTAAGGGCCCATTTCTCAAAACGTGTTTGAGAATAGACTACAAATTTAAGTATTTTTTTTTAAAATTAAACTAAAAATTAAACAATCCGACTAATATTCCGAATTGCAATGTCATTCCACTAGTGTTAAGACCAGAAGGTACATTATCGAGAGTGGCTTCCTTATTGTATTTCCAGGTTGGCAGGAATGACATAGAGTAGCCAACATTTGCTCGCACCATTAAGAACGGAGTAAGGGCATATTCCATATCAATATGTGGCTGAGCAAACCAGAAGGTACCTTCGGCTCTTTTATTATAAGCATTAACTTCATCTTTATTGTCTAGTTTTGTCCAGTCGAAACTCTTGGATGTCTTGTAAACCTCAAGAGTAGCACTTGACCATCCTAGATTGACACCTGGAAGAATTGCGAATGATTTAAAAAGTACAATTCCATAATTGAGTGAGAAGCCACCGAGACTAATGGAATAGCTGGCACCTTTCAGGGTGTCACCAATATTTCTGTTAACATTTGCTGTACCACCCAAGCCAAAGAAACCAACTCTAATATTAGGTATGATCCCAATGCCTGTTACTCCATGAGCACCGGACATATAAATTGGATTTTTAAATTCTGGTAAATCAAGTTTATTTGAGCTTAATAGACTATTTACTTCAGAATAATTTGCAAATATGAAGGTTCCGACATAACCTGCACCAATAGCAAAGTAATTTGGTCTTTCTTCAATGACAGGTGTTTCCTCAAATTGCATATTATCAACTTTGTCATCTTGTGAAAAAAGATTAATCGATAAAAACATAGATAATATTAATACTGTTCCAATTTTTTTCATAAAGATCTCCATTATGATTTATTTTGTAAATTAAATTTCATACGTACATAATTCAAGACATAAATAGAATTGTTCAATTATTTATATTTTAAACCAAATCATTTACGAATTGGTCCTTTATCAATTGCATCCCTAAAAGTACCAAAATCTCTATTGGGAAGAAGTTTTGGAAACTCATCGATAAAATCCTTTTTCTTATTTGGATCAAGGTTAATTGCAGTTTGAAGAAATTCTATTGATTGTGGGAAGTCCTCTAGTTTAGCATAAAGCTTAGCAAGTGAATAGTGTCCTTCAGACCAACCTGGAGCTAATTCGATTATTCTTGAGAAAGTTTGTTTAGCATCGCTCAGATTATCGATTTCCATAAGGGTTGAGCCATAGTCGAATAGACAATCCAGATTAGTTGGTTCGATTTCCAATGCTCTTTTATAACATTTGATAGCTTCGTTGTGCTTATTGTAATTATAGAGCAAATCTGCTTTTGCATACCATAAATCAGAATATTCCTGATTGATTCTCAAAGCAGAATCATAATCTTTCATGGCAAATTCAAACTGCTCAAGAGCATCGTAGCAGACTCCCCTACCAAAATAAGACAAATAATGCCTTGCATTAATTTTAATAGCTTTTGAAAAGTATATGATAGCTTCATTGTAATGTCCTAAATCACCATAAACACTGGCAAGGTTGTACAAAGTATCAACATCGCCTGGCTCTACGCGGAGTGCTTCTTCAAATGACTCTATTGCCTCGTTTAGCCTGCCTAAACGTGCGAGTATAATACCTTTGTTGTGATATGACAGAAAAAAGTCTTCGTTGAGAGCAAGAGACATATCAAGGCAATCCAGAGATTCGTTATATCGTGCAATTTCGTTAAGAATAAGAGCTTTGTTATACCAGAGAAAATTATCGAAAGGTTCTTCCTCTATCGCTAAATCATAGTATTTTATAGCAAGATTAAACTTTGATTCATAATGATAGCAAAATGCAATTTCCTGATAAGCATCTTTACGAAATTCATCATCATCTCTTAATTTTTTAAAGATAATCACTGCTCGTTTATAATCTATCAAATTCTGATAAATCATTCCTTTGTTAAATAGAACCTCTGAATTGTCCGGCTCCATTGATATTGCTTTGTTAATATTTCTCAATGCAAGCTTTGCTAATCCAATCTGACTATAAGTAAGTCCTTTATGAACATAGGCATCAACATCATAAGGATTAAGCGACAACGTTTTGTTGAACGAAGCAACAGCTTTATCATATGCATTTAGGTTATAGAATATAACACCCTTTTTGAACCACGCATCAGGATTAGATGGTTCAAGAGAAACCCACAGAACACAAAGAGTCATTGCATCGCGATTTCTTTCTGTATCAATACAAAAATCTATAATCTCTTCAAGCTCATCGCTGGAAGGCTTAATATCATGCAAAGAATCGATATTTAAAGCAGCTTTGCGATAAATCTTAATTTTTTCTTCAAATTCTAAAACCTTAAATTTATCTATTGGTTTATTTCTTTCTTTCATCTTATTGATTCAGTTACTCAATAAATTTTAATTGTTAACAGAATTTCAAAAACAATAATTTTTTGAGTTTCTGTTAAATGTATTTGACGGTTAACAATTTCGATATTTTAATTTGATTTAGCAAGAAAAAAAAATGTATATATCTCATTTTAAAATTTACACAAATAATTGCATTATTTTAGTGTTTCATAAATATTTACATAGCTGATATAGCGTTCTTCGGTTATCTTCCCTCTTTCCACTGCAGATTTGACTTCACAACCCGGTTCATGAGTATGAGAGCAGGGCATAAATCTGCAATGTTCGTAGAAATCTGCGAATTCTTTGAAATAGAGTGTTAATTCTTCCTTTTTGATATTAACAATTCCGAATTCACGAATACCAGGTGTATCAATTATCGAACAATTATCATCAATTCTGAACAATCTGCCTGTACTTGTAGTATGTTTTCCTTTGCTGGTTTTAGTACTTACGTCTTGTATTTTCTGAACAGGATACCCAAGTATTTTATTTAGTATAGAAGATTTTCCGACACCCGATGGACCTGTAAATATTGAATGCTTGCCGTGAAGAAATAATTTGAGTTCATCTATTCCAATTTCCGAATGGGCACTAACAAATATAACGGGACAACCTAACTGACGGTAAATTTTAAGATCACTATTAAGAACTGCAATATCCATAAGGTCAATTTTATTAATGCACAATGCAGGTTTAAGGTTGCCAACAAGTGCCGACACGATTAACCTATCAATCAGTCTAGTGTTATAAACAGGATTATCAGCGGACATTATAATCATTAATATTTCTGC
Source organism: uncultured Hyphomicrobiales bacterium (assembly GCA_964464375.1). GTDB lineage: Bacteria > Bacteroidota > Ignavibacteria > Kapaibacteriales > UBA2268 > CAIOZA01. Next base: position 155,704 of record CAYXFU010000002.1, on the reverse strand, counting down.
ATTTACTGCAACAACATCTTCCCTAACACCTATCAAAGGCTTACGTGAAAGCCATGATTTGCGGGTTTCCACATAAATTATTGAGCCAAAATTTATTCCCTTTTCCAGATCGGGAGGAAGAAATGAAACTTTATCTCCAACAGATAATATTGATGCTTTGCCATGTTCTGAATAAATTGTTCCCGATACAATGCATTCAAATTCTAAAAGATTTTCAGCCTGGACAATAAAATTTTTTCCTACAATTGAAGAGATTATTCCCGATACAGCATGTATAGGAATAAGTTTATTTGATTTTATCTGAATTCTTTCCAAAGATCGTTTTCCCTTTTGCTTCCTTGGAATTATAGTTTTATGCTCTTGATCCATAATAGATAGATAAATAAATAAAATACAATCTAGCAGAAACAATTTACTAAAAAAATTGGAATTCAGAAAAAGTGTGTAAATACTTACACACTTTTTTTGCTTGTTAAGTGTATTTTTCTTATATTTGAAGCAATTAGATTAAGAGACTGGATTAAATGTTAAACTATTATTGGAAGTTTCAAGATAAACAAGATGAAAGTACCGTTAAACAACTAGCAAGTTCCTTAAAAATGCCAAAAAGTTTGGCAAGCGTTCTTGTAGCACGTGGGATGAACACGGAGTCGAATGTAAAAAAGTTTTTTTCTCCAACTGTTGAAGATATACACGACCCGTATTTGATGGATGGAATGGATGTAGCAGTGGACCGCATCCTACATGCAATCAAACAAAATGAACTGATTTGGATCCACGGCGATTACGATGTTGACGGCACTACCAGCACAGCAATGATGCTAATGTTCCTTAGGAGCATTGGAGCTAAAGTTGATTATCACATTCCTGACAGATTTCAGGAAGGGTATGGTTTAACGGTATCAAATGTGGATATAGCACACAAGAAAAATGTGAATCTGATATTAACTGTTGATGTTGGTATAACTTCTTTAGATTCTCTTGACTATGCATTTAAGCTTGGGATGGATACTATTATTTGTGACCATCATGAACCAGCCGAAACCTTACCAAAAGCAGTTGCAATACTTGATCCATTTATACCCGGCTCAAATTACCCATTTAAATACCTTGCAGCATGTGGTGTTGCATTCAAGCTTATTCAGGCAATTGGAATCAGACTTGGGATTGAAGAAAAAGCGTTTGAATATCTTGATTTTGTAGCAATAGCGTCAGCAGCTGATATGGTACCTATGATCGGTGAAAATCGTGTCCTAGTAACTATTGGCCTCGAGTTGCTTAATGAGAAACCACGTCCAGGCATCAAGGGACTTTTATATTGTACAAACTTAAAGGTCGGTCAAATAACATCTTCAGGAATTGTTTTTGCTTTGGCACCACTTATCAATGCAGCAGGAAGACTTGGCGACGCCTGCCGTTCTGTTGAAATGATGTCACAAGCTTGTGAAATTCAGGCATTCCAGATGGCACAGCAGTTAGAGCAAGAAAACAGACGTCGCAGAATATTTGATGAACAAACATTTGAGCAGACTATTCCTTTAGCTGAAAAATTAATTTCTTCCGGAAATAGAAAATCATTAGTATTACATGGGAATGACTGGCATGCTGGGGTCATTGGTATTGTTGCATCAAGACTGGTTGACAGATTCCATCTTCCTACCGTCCTTCTTACAACTATGCACAATATGGCAAAGGGATCAGCAAGAAGTATTATAAATTTTGACATTCATACTGCTCTTAAACAAACATCGCATTTGCTGTTTGAATTTGGTGGTCATAAACATGCTGCCGGTTTATCGATGAAAATTGAAAATGTACCTATTTTCAGTGATTTGTTTGAAGAAATTGCGGGTGGTGTTTTAACACATGAAATGATGACACCAGAATTAGCTATTGATGCAGAACTGAATTTGCATGAGCTTTCACCTATATTTATGAAACAGCTAGATAAATTTGCACCATTTGGATTTGATAATTATAAACCAATATTTTATTCAAAAAATATTAGTTCTAAAAATGGAATAAAGATTGTAGGTGCTAATCACATAAAATTTAGAGCTCAGCAGTCTCATCCTGATTTCCCGGATAATTCTAATATGAAATTTGAAATTGATGCAATTGGGCATAACCTTGCCGATAAGATTCATTTATGTAGCCATGGAAGAAAGTTCTCAATTGCTTACAACCTAGAAGAATATAATTATAACGGACATACATCAATTCAGCTAAGAATTCGCGATTTAAGGCTCGAAGACTAGGCTAATGATTGATAAAGAATTATCATCTTATTACTACAATACGATATCTGAAATCATATCTGATGACCAAGCTTCTTTAAGGGAGAGGGTTTTGAGTCTTTATTCAATACTAAAAGATTCAATTAAACAACTGACAATTAATGAAAAACAAATTTTTGCTTCAAATTATGCTAAATTTATTTATGTTCTCGATAAGGTAAATTTATCATCAGACCGCATAAGCAGCCTAAAATCAACAAGACATTTCCTCGAAGAATTTCATCAACATTCAGACAAAATACTTAGTTATGATTCATTACATCAAGCTACGGCTAATATTATTCTTTTCATAAATGAGATTAGCGATACAACAATTCCTGAGGAATTAACATACATAATAACACCGTATAAGCAGAATCTCGATTACAAAAGAAATAAACCAAGACAAAGAATAGGATTAATCACTGTTGTTGTAAAAGAAATTCTAAGTGTAGAAACAGAGAAAGCTTCGCAATTTGCTGTAAAATTACTTTGCTATTCACAGGATTATGATGAGATAATTATATATTTGGAAAAAAAATGGAAAGAAATCGCAAATCAGGTCTGTGAAGGTTCTCTTATGAATTTGACTGAGGTTAAAAAGTCCAAGGAATGGATTGAGACTACTTATAGTTCGATAGTTATTTTAGAGCCGGAATTTTATACAGATGCTACTGAAATTGCTGAATTATTCAATAGTGCCGGCTGGAATCCTGCATCATATTTTATCAAGAGGTATTCTTCTTCTTCAGTATCAACTTCTATGGTTATTGGAAATATTGTCAATTATCTGTTCGATTCTTTAATCGAGGATATCGAAGCTAATTTTGATGAAAAATATCTTGAAGGATTAAAAGTGAAACCACTTCAAATATTCTCATTAGCAACAAAAGATATAGCAAATAAAGCATATATCAGACAGGAAGCTAACAAGCACTTTTATAAAGTTCAAAATCAAATTCAATCTCTTGCCCTTCAAAAGGTAAGCATTGAACCATCTTTTTCTTCAGAAGTATTTGGATTACAAGGAAGATTGGATTTACTGATTGAATATGAAAATGATGATAATAGAAAAGATGTAATTGAACTTAAATCAGGAAGAGCTCCCGGATTGAATCTTGTGTACAAAAACTCTGATGGTTCTGTAATAAAATCAGGTATTTGGCTAAATCATCTTGCACAGGCAACTGTTTATAATATGTTGCTTGATACCGCATTCAAAGACAGAAAGGGATCTTCAATGATTCTTTACTCACAAGCAGATGATAGCTATCTACGTAATGCTCCCAATATAATTTCTCTAAAACAAGAAATTATGAAAGCCAGGAATGAAGTAATTTCAAATGAAATTAAAATAGCAAATGGTGAAATTGATATTATAGATTTTCTAGAAGGAGTTAAGGGTAACGAACTGACTTCTTATGTTCAGAATGATTTAAATAAAATTCTGTTATCCCTTAGATCATTGAATACTCTCGAAAATTCTTATTTTAGAACATTCTCATATTTTATTTTTAATGAGTTAATAAGTGGTAGGATAAACTCAGAGAATTTCATCACCTTTAAACTGAATTCAAGACTGAACGGTAAACTCCAAAATGGTTCAAGTCTATCAGAAAATGCACTTGGTGGACTGAAGCTCATAAATGATGAATGTGATTTCGAGAAGATGCATCTTAGCTTTGAGTTTACTAACGACGACTATCTCCTATCCTCTTACCGTAAAGGAGACATGATAGTCCTGTTTCCAGTTACGGATGATTCCGAGAAGAGAATTTTCAAAGGACAACTGCTTAAATGTGTTATTAAGGGAATTACGAGAGACAGGCTGAGACTAAGTCTAAGGAATAAACTTATAGAAGATAAATTTGACTCAATTTCGCTTCATAATGGAGAATGGGCTATTGACAATGATACTTCTTTAACATCAACAAAATCTCTATTCAGATCGTTAGTTGAATTTCTACATTCAGATAAAAGAAAACGAGAAATTCTGCTAGGCATAAGAAAGCCGGAATATACAGATTTGACTGCATCAATCAGTTATCTATCTGAAAAACAGAATGAAATTCTGAGCAGAGCATTATCTGCAAATGATTATTACCTGATTCAAGGACCACCGGGAACAGGAAAAACAAGTTATATGCTAAGGGCATTAGCAGAAACATTGCTTAATACTACAGAATACAACATACTGATTTTAGCATATACAAACAGAGCAATAGACGAAATTATTTCCTCGCTCAGATTAATTGAATGTAAGCCGGAGATTATCCGATTAGGCAACAAAGAATCATCAGAACAAACGGATGTTATGCTTTCTTACATAGTTGAACAAAATGATCTTAATATTGTATTCAAAAAAATCAAGAATTCAAGGATAATTGTATCAACTGTAAGTTCAGCTCTGACAAATCCTGAAATTTTTGATATTAAGAAATTCGATATTTTGATAGTTGATGAAGCATCACAAATTTTGGAATCTTATCTCATTGGTATAGTATCCAAAATTAAGAAGTTCATTTTGATTGGTGATGAAAAGCAGCTACCTGCAATAACTCTTCAAAACAAACTTAAAACAATTGTGACAGATGAAGAATTAAAAGGAATTCAACTAAACACTACTGATTCTTCTCTTTTTGAGCGATTGCTGATGGTTTGCAAGTCAAATGGCTGGAATGATAGTTATTCTCTTCTTGACAAACAGGCAAGAATGCATCACGATATAATGGAATTCCCTAATACATATTTTTACAACAATGAGTTATCGGTATTCGACGAAACAAAACAAAGTTCTGAAATCGAATATTTCCATAAGGACTCTGAAGATGAGATAGAGAGATTGTTAGCTGATTACAGGATAATTTTTATTGAATCAAAGCCGGATATCCATCAAAAAGTTAATATATCAGAAGTTGAAGCAACTGTTAAAATCATCGAAACAATAAAAAGAGTATATGGAAACAATTTTAATGAAAGCACGGTTGGGGTGATATCCCCTTTCAGAGCACAGTGTGCGTCTATTCTAAAAAGATTACCCATTGAGTATTCAGATATTGTTTCAGTTGATACAGTAGAAAGATTTCAAGGTTCAGAAAGGGAGATTATTATTCTTTCCACTGCTACCAATAGCAAATTTCTATTAGATAGGATACAATCAATAACTCAATTCGATAATTCAATTGTGGATAGGAAACTTAATGTATCAATGACCATAGCTAGGAATCATCTGATAATTATTGGTAACCCTTATATCCTTGAATCATCTCCAATTTATAGAGAACTTATCAATTTCATAAAAAACAAGAAAGCATATTTCCGATTAACTGATTTTGATACTTTAATTAAAATAGATAATTTGTAAGTTCATTATAGACAAGTTTTTAAAAACAGAGGAATAAATGAAAAAACTATTAAGTTTAATATCAATCATTACGATTTTTGCCTTAATCTCATGTTCAAAAGAATCAGGTATACCTGCTGATAAAACAAACCAAACACCGAAGTCAGAATCACAGGTTAAGCCATCAACTTCTGCTGTTGGTTTGTTAAATAAGGATGGTTCAATAACATTAAAGATGAACATGAAAAAGGGCGACAAATACGAGATGACAATGGCTCAGAGTCAGGTGATTACTCAGACAATAAAAGGACAACAACAAACTATGCGTCAAAACAATAGCTTTTCATACACATACACAATTGAAGATGTAGATCCACAGCAAAATGTATTAACCAAGATATCATATTCACAGATTTATCAGGAAGTAGATGCCGGTGTTGGTGGTAAACAGGTTTTTGATTCTAAAACTATTAAAAAGGATGATAAGAATCCACAATCTCAAATTCTTGGATCATTGATTGGAAAAGGCTTTACGGTTAAGCAAACCCCTTATGGAAAAGTTACTAGTGTTAGTGGTATTGATGAAATTATCCAGAATGTAGTTGCATCACTTAAGCCAGATGCTAATATGAAATTGGACGATAAAACTAAAAAAGCTATATCAAATGCTCTCAAGGAGGAATTCGGTGGTAAGCGTCTATCTGATATGTACGAAAAAACTTTGAATTTCTATGATTCAATACCTAAAAAAGTAGGTGAAAAATGGAATAGGAAATATTCAATTCAAGCCGGATTCAATATTAATTATGTTACTGATTATATTTTTAAAGGTATAAACAAGGATGAAATTGAACTTGAAATGGTATCTAAGATAAAAACTGATTCAAAACCAAAACCATCGAGAATGGGTCCCGTTGAAGTGATCTACAATTTATCTGGAGAACAAAAAGGAACTTTATTCATTGATGCAACAACAGGTGTCTTGAAACGGAGTGAAATCAATCAGAAAATATCAGGAGAAATTAATACATTGCCTAATGAGCAAATTAAGGAAACAATGAAGATTCCAATGCTTATCGAAGCAAAGAATTCATTAACAACAGTTAAAAAATAAAAAAACAACATTAATATTTATTAAATAATTCAAGAAGAAAATATGTCGGGTCACAGTAAATGGGCTAATATAAAGCACAAAAAAGCCGCAAAGGATTCAAAAAAAGGCAAAGTATTTACAAGAATAGCTAAAGAAATAACAATTTCTGCTCGTGATGGTGGTGGAGATGTTGATTCTAATCCTCGTTTGAGATTGGCTGTCCAAAACGGGCGCGCTGTCAATATGCCATTTGAAAACATCAAACGTGCCATATTAAAAGGTACTGGTGAACTTCCAGGAACTTCCTATGAAGAAATAACCTACGAAGGTTTTGCACCATGCGGCGTTTCAGTAATTGTAGAAACCGTTACTGATAATCGGAATCGTACATTTGCTGAATTAAGAACAGCCATTAGCAAGCTGGGCGGAAATCTTGGAGAGCCAGGCAGTGTTTCATGGAACTTCGACAGAAAAGGTGTTATTACAATTAAATCGAATGGTAAAAACGAAGATGAACTACTTGAAATAGTTCTAGAATCCGGTGCAGAAGATCTGGAATTCGATGACGATGAATCAAGAGTTATATGTGCTTATGAAGATTTAAACATCTGTTATAAGTATTTTGAAGATAAAAAATTTGATGTAACTGAGAGTAAATTCGAATATTTACCTAAAACTTTGGTTGAAATTGACAATTTGAATGATGCAAGAAGAGTAATGAAATTCATGGATAATATTGAAGATTTCGAAGACTCACAAAATGTGTTTGGTAATTTCGATATTCCTGACTCCATTATGGAACAATTGGAAAACGAAAATTAGTTGTGAGAAACTTTATTGACCTTGACTATGCAGTTTATTAATTAAGATATATTGAGCAATACATGGCAAATTATAGCGGTAAACCATGGGAATGAGAATATTAGGTGTAGATCCAGGATCAAGGATTTGTGGTTTTGGTGTCGTAGAAAAAAATAAAAGTACAATCAAATTAGTCGAATATGGGATTGTCAAATTAAATGCCAAACATGACAAACTTGAACAACGCCTAGTTGAAATATACCTCAGATTAAAACAGGTAATAATTAGAACAAAGCCTGATACATCAGCATTCGAAACTTTATTTTTCGCTAAGAATGTCCAATCTTTGGTCAAATTAGCACATGCACGTGGAGTTGCTGTACTTGCTGCAGCTGAGGCTGAGCTTCCTATTTCAGAATATAGTCCTCGAGAAATCAAAAAGTCAGTTACCGGGAATGGCAATGCGAGTAAAGAGCAGGTTCAGTTCATGGTTAAAACAATATTGGGAATAAGTGAAACTCCTGAATCCTTTGATATTACGGATGCTCTTGCTGTGGCTATTTGTCATGCCATCCGTTCTGATTCACCTACTAAATCTGCAAAATCATGGAAAGAATACATGGAATTAAATCCTGATAAAATTGCTAAGTTTTAAGAATTATTTTAATTTTTTATTGTGTAGCTACACTTAAAATTAGATTAATCGTCTATATTGCCGTATAATTATATTTTGGAGTAAAAATGTCAGAGCATCACAAAGTAATCATTATTGGTTCAGGACCTGCAGGGTTCACAGCCGGAATTTATTCCAGCAGAGCTTTGCTGGATACTGTTATCTTCGAAGGTAATCAGCCTGGTGGACAATTAACAATCACTACTGAAGTTGAAAACTTTCCAGGTTTTCCTGATGGAGTTCAAGGACCAGAATTTATGGAACAATTGCGTCAGCAAGCTCAAAAATTTGGCGCAAAATCAATTTATGAAAATATCGTTAAAGTTGATTTTTCACATCAACCTTTTGAACTATGGTCAGACAGGCAAACACATTATACAGCTGATGCTGTAATTATTGCTACAGGAGCAACAGCACGAAGACTTTACGGCAAGGGTGAAGATAAATACTGGGGGTTTGGAATTTCAGCGTGTGCCACTTGTGACGGGTTCTTTTTCCGTGATTCTAATATCTATGTAGTTGGAGGTGGTGATTCAGCTATGGAAGAAGCCCATTATCTTACACATTTTGGGAAAAAAGTAACTTTGGTTCATCGCAGAAGTGAATTCAGAGCTTCTAAGATAATGATTGAAAGAGCAAAATCAAATCCAAAAATTGACTGGTTATTGGATTCCGTCATTGACGAATTTTTGGGAGAGGAAAATTTTGGTGTAAAAAAACTCACTGGATTGAGAATAAAAAATGTTGTTACCGGGGAAATGCATGAAGTTCAGGCTGATGGTGTTTTCTATGCGATTGGACATGATCCAAATACTCAGATATTCAAAGGTATAATCAGTATGGATGATACTGGATATATTGTAACTGAAGGAAAAACGAGCAATACGAACATTAATGGGGTATTCGCCTGTGGTGACGTTCAGGATCAAACATACAGGCAAGCAATAACAGCAGCCGGTTCTGGTTGTATGGCTTCTATTGATGCTGAAAGATTTTTATCTGAACATCATTAATATTTTTTAGAAAGAATCCCCATCTACTGCATAAGCTTTGATGGGGATTTTTTTTTTTATAGTTTAGTATTTTATGAATTAATTCAAACGGATAAGCTTATTTCATTTCTATACAATTATATTATTCTTCCACTATTTGAAGTATACATATTTTTTGCCAGAATGTTCAGCCCTCAAATGAAACAGAGAGAAGCTGATTGTAAGAGTTTACTAAAAGATTTTCCAGATTATAATTTCAGAAATGAATTCACAATCTGGTTCCATGTTGCATCTATGGGAGAATTTGAGCAGGCGAAACCATTGATTGAAATGATAAAATCACATAATCCTGAGTTAAAGTTAGTGGTTTCTTTCTTTTCTCCATCAGGTTATAATAATCAAATAAACTATCGTTATGCTGATTATATACTATATCTACCTTTAGACACAAAAAAGAATGCTCATGAATTTATCTGCAAAATAAATCCTAACATTGTCATTTTTGTTAGGTACGAAATTTGGCATAATTACTTAGTTGAGCTTAAAATTAAAAACATACCTGCTTATTTGATCTGCGCTACCAAACCGAGCAATAAGCTAATGTATGAAAATCCATTTTTTAAAAATTTTACAAAATGGAATTACAGTTCTTTTAGAAAAATTTATACAGTTGGTGAAGAACATACAAATTTCTTTAAGAAGCTTGATGTAAGAACTGAGATTCAAACAACAGCTGATATTAGATTTGACAGAATTCTGAGCATTATTAGAGAAGCCAGGATACATCCAATAATTCCACGTGAAATATTTTTTGATGAAGACTTAATACTTGTTGCCGGTAGTTCATGGGAACCTGATGAAGACTTAATTTTATCAGGTTTGAATTTAATACATGATAAACTTAAGAAGATAATTAGATTAGTTCTCGTTCCACATGAACCAACCGAAAAGCACTTAGCTCTATTAACATCGAAATTGCATGATTATATTTTACTAAGTCAATTGGAAGAGAAATTAAATAATTATTCCAAGGCTGAATTAAGAGAAGAAATGTCAGGCAAATCCATTGTTGTAGATAGTATTGGCAAGCTTCTCAGATTATATGCGACAGCAGATATGGCTTATATTGGAGGTGGGTTTGGAGTTGGAGTTCATTCGGTAACTGAACCTGCCGGATATTCGCTACCATTGGCAACTGGACCTCGCTCTACTAATTCTCCTGACGCTGTACATTTGATCAAACAACAAGCCTTGAAAATACTAAATAATCCTACTGATTTCAAGAACTGGATAGAAACTATAGGTGATAGAGATTGCCGTGAATCTTTAGGAAAGATTTCCTTTGATTATATTAATAAAGGATCGGGATGGACAGAGAAGATATTCAAGGAATTATTTATTAATAAATGATTTCATGACCTAGAAATTCTTTGATTTAAAAATCTTTAGACCATATACAAATGGTAAAATAACCCATAAGGACAACATAAATAATGAAATTACTACACCTATAGTTTCACCAAAGAATTTTTCGAAAATTGCACCTGTATAGCCCATCAACGCTGCTAAGTCAAATTTTAGCATAACCATCACTCTTCCAAGGTCTAAAGGATTGAGGACAGAAGAAATGATCAGTGGTATCTCAAGGGGATAGTCACTAAATTGCCAGATCAGCATCATCACAAGTCCATCATATATGATAGCGAAGAAAAACCAAAACAGAAGAGCAACTCCAATGCCGATTGATTTATCATCAAATTTCAAAGCAATAACAATAGCAATACCAGTAAATATAAATGTATTGAATATTCCTGACAAAAGAAGACTCACAAGAACAATTGGTTCAGCTATTCCATGAATGAGAAATGGAATCAATATTCCTATCAAGTAAGAAATTGAAAGAGGAAACGTTAACCCCAGATATAATCCAATATATACTTGAGATCGTTTAATCGGCTGAGTCAATAATAATTCAATAAATTCGCGGGAATTATAAACATATATTGTTCCAAAAATAATACTTATAATAGGAATTAGTATTAAAGATAGATTGAGCAGACTAACAATAGCTTTGGAACCACTTCCTCCAAGCCTAAAAATTGCTTCTGTAATGAAAAAGAATGAAAGACCATAGAAAATGATCCATTTACTTTTCAGCACATTGATCAATTCGAATTGCAATATTTTTAAGAAATTATTCATAATTAATTCAAACTAATAATCTTGGCAATAGCCTTTTCAAGTGATTTTTCATTTGTTTGTTCGAGAATTGTACTAACAGTATTCTGAAATTTTATTTCTCCATCAAGAATAAAAATTACTTTGTCAGCAAGTTCTTCAACCTCACTCATAATATGGGAAATGATAATGACAGTTTTTCCTTTATTCTTCTCTTCAATTATCATTTCTTTGATTTTCGATGCAGACACAGGATCAAGCCCGGTAGTTGGTTCATCCAGAATGAGAATATCAGGTTCAAACATAAATGCCAGAACTGCACTAACTTTTTGCCTTGTCCCACCAGACAATGTACTCATTTTTTTTGTAAGGTGTTCTTCCAAACCGAAAATTGAAATTAATTGATCTTCTTTAATAATTTGCTTTTTGCCACGAAGATCTTTTATCATATCCAGTACATCCCTGATAGACTGATTATCAGGATATCTGCCAATTTGGGGCATATACCCTATTTTCTCGCGATACATTGTACTATTACTAATATTCTCATCATTAACAAATATATCGCCTTTATCAATACTTACAAGACCTAAAATTGATTTAATAAGAGTTGTCTTACCGGAGCTATTTGGTCCTGCGATTACAGTAATTTTACTTTCTTCAATACTAATATTTATATTATTAAGTACATGATTTTTTCCAAAACTTTTATATAGGTCTTTTACTTCAATCATTTTATTGGTCTCATCAAAGGTTTAGCGTCAACCAATGCTTCGGGAGTAATCGATGGGAATACTTTTTCTGCGGCATCTAATAGGTTGATAAAAATACTTCTCAAAAGAATAATTGCTGGTTCATTCTGAGAAGTTAGATATGAAAACAAACTTACAGGATGATAAGGTACATCCCCATAATTATCGTGATTCAAATCATAGCCATCATATTCACTCCAATAATTCTCAAAGAATTTATTAAAACTTTGTTTACTATTGGTTGCAACATCGAATGTATTGGAAATGAAATTGTTTCTGGTGAATACATCATCTATACAGTTTGCCATAATTTTAACAGCCCATCCATTTCGGATAAAGTTATTTCTTTTGATTTCAAGTCTATTCGAACCTTCGGCAAGAATTCCAATCGTATTGTTTTTAAATTCATTATCATAGATGAAGCTGTCTCTTATGTCTTTAAGGAGTAATCCATAGGCTGATGCACCCCAGTTATTAATAAATCTATTATTTTTCATATTGATATTTTTAGTGTACATTACTGCAACACCAGCTCCATTGTCAACAAAATCATTATGAAGATAATCGCAGTTATCTGAGAACATAAAATGCAGTCCATATCTGTTGTTCTTTGAACTATAATTAAATTGAATACTGGAATTGCTCACGAATTCAAAGTATATTCCATCACGGTTTTGAGTAACTCTATTATTTTGCACTACAATTGTCGAGCATTGCCATAGATGAATACCATTCCCTGATTGAGATTCAACATTTCCATTTCCTACAACTTCATTATTTAAAATATAGCAATTTTTTGACTTAGCAAGGTAAATTCCAAAGAATGTATTATAAAGTCTGTTCTTCTCAATTTTGCAGTATGTTGAATTACTGACTTTAATTCCAGCATTATCATTAACAGCAGAAACACCAACATTCTTTATAATAAAACCGGAAACAATCACATTTGAAGAATTTATAGATATTATGTTTGAATTGTTATAATCTCCATCTATAACCGGATTATCTCTGCCAATCAGGGTAAGTGGTTTATCTATTATGAGGTTTGATTCTTTATAATACCCATTTTTCACAATCACAGTATCGTATGCAATGGCTTTACTGAGAGTATTACTAATAGACTTGAATTCTCCTGATTGATTAACTACCAAAACCCTTGGATGAACTGATGCTAGTTGCAATATAATTAATAACAAGAAAAAAAACAGTTTATAATATTTTATAAATCCCATTCCTTTTTAACAATCTCCATTACTTCCAAAAAGCTAATAACTTTATCTGAATCCGATTTAATAAATTTATCAATGGCTTTTCTATCTTTGAATGCAGCTAAATTCAACCCCATCGGCGAGTGTAATGCTTCGCTTCGCAGATATAATGCTTTTTTTGCATCAATCAGATCACCTTTACTAAGATAATCTACAGTCCAGAAAGACTTGTAACTGCTTGCAATATTTTTATCAACCTGTGTTAATTTACTAATCAAACATTCTATTGAATCAAAAAGATAGATCTTTCCTTTATCTGTTACAATTTCAGCTCCGTATTTCGAATCCGAAATTGTCATTTTGCAATTGGAACACAAATCTACTCCAAATTGAATTTTTTGATTCTCAGCTTTACAGGATAGAATCAATAACGATAATATCGAAAGAAATAAATATTTCATATCTAATTTTTTCCTTTTTTCTTTTTAAAGACGTCTAATGAGATAAAAGCAATAATAATTGATAAGAATGCTGCTATTCCTCCTATTGACGGGTATGAATGAGCTGTAAAATTCAGTAGTTGTTTTGTGCCAAATACTGGTGGTTGATAGAACATACCCGGAATTTTAATAATTGCTTTTGGATCAAGATTATGCCCGTAATCATAGCCCCATAAATAGAAATCGTAAAGCCCTATAACACTTATTATCGTAAAAATAATAATCCAAACCAATATTAATTTCTTTTTATTTATTAATAAAATTAATACTCCAAATAACATCATGAATCCGATAATGTATGGCATTATCTTTAACTCATTGATCGATTCAGGTTTAATAACTTTCATTCCAATATAGTGATTAAGGTTATTAATACTGTTTAAATCATTAGTTTTATGACCTGTCATTGACGATATATTGATGTATAGTCCTAAACCTTCAGGATATTGAGGTGCTTCTAGAGATATGCTCCAAATAGGGAAGAAATACATTAAGATCAGTAGGAGTATCGAACAAGAGAACAATATTTTTGTTTTCGGTTTCATAACAATCGATCAAATCATTTTAGTTTTTTTATTTTTGAAAGTTCCGGAAATAATCTCTTAATTTCGAGATTATTTCCGGCTTTCATTATTGACTTATTTTTTAATATTAATCGTTATTCCAAGATAACTTAACACTTGAATTAGCAGGTGAAACTCTGACATAACCCTGCATTTCCTGATGAAGAGCAGAGCAGAAATCAGAACAATAGAAAGGGAATATCCCGACTTCTTTAGGCAACCATTTGATGGTATTTGTTTCTCCAGGCATAATAAGTAACTCACTATTAGTATTACCCATAACAGCGAATCCGTGAGGAACATCCCAATCCTGCTCAAGATTTGTTACATGGAAGTAAACTTCATCACCAACTTTTATTCCTTCAATATTGTCAGGTTTAAAGTGAGAACGAATTGAGGTCATGTAAACATGAACAACATTTCCTTCCCTCACTACTTTTGCATCAGCTTCCTTGATGGTTCTGTATGGATTCTTATTCTCTTCCATCTTGTAGAATTGCAATTGTTTTTCTTTTATTAGACTTGCAGGAATAGCCAATGCGTAATGAGGTTCACCAATTGTCGGAAAATCGAGTAGCAGCTTCATCTTGTCACCAGATATATCAAACAATTGAGCAGATTGACAGAGTTCCGGTCCAGTAGGAAGATATCTGTCTTTTGTAATTTTATTTAAAGCAATGACATATTTACCATAAGGTTTAACTGTATTTCCCCCTGGAATCATTAAGTGACCTATTGAATAATAGGTAGGAATTCTATCAACAACCTTAAAGTCTTTTAGGCTCCATTTTACAATCTCGGACGACACAAACATAGATGTATAAGCAAAGCCATTTGCATCAAACTCTGTGTGCAAAGGTCCTAAACCAGGTTTCTCTACTTCTCCAGCAATCACTGACTGATAATTAAGAACAGGAATACCATCAATAACTTTATCAACTTTATTTGCTCCAATTGCCTTTATCATTTTATCAAATGAAAAAACCGGAATAACTGTTGCAAGTTTGCCGCCACCAACAATAAATTCACCTGTAGGATCAACATCGCAACCATGTGGCGATTTTGGTGTTGGCATAAAATAAACCAGACCAGGGCATTCCGAAGGAATAAGTACTTTTACTTTATTTCTCTTTTCAGATACAGCCATGTGTGTATTAGGATCAATGTAATTATGTACATAGCTTGAGGTAAATTCTTTAAATTTTCCTTGCTTTACATATTCCTCAGCTTTTTTCCAATTAATTGCAGCAATAAAATCCTTGTCATTTTGGCTAGCATTAACTTCAAGCATAGTGCTTGATTGTTCTGTGTTGTACATAGAGAAGAAGCTCCAACCGTGAGATTTTCCTTTACCAGATCGTGATAAATCATAGTTAAATCCTGGCATTAGAATTTGAAAAGCAATATCCATACTGCCATTATTGGGATCAACTTTTATAAAAGAGATTGCTCCTTTGAATTTCTCAGCATATTTACTTATTTCAACATCTTCATTAGGAATTGGAACACTGAATCTTGTGCCAGCTACAACATATTCAGTATTTTCTGTACCAAATGGTGAAGAGTGATTTCCTGCACTATTTGGCAATTCTATAATTTCTGTGGTTCTGAAAGTAGTAAGATCAATTCTTGCCACTCGTGGTGTGTTATTCCCATTTATAAAAACCCATTTACCATCTGGCATTCCAGCTTTCATTGAGTATTCAGGATGATGTGCATCGTCCCATGGAACAAACCCATGTGAAGTGTTGAGCATCGCTTTTGTTTCTTCATTAAATCCATAACCTTTTTCTGGATCAACTGAAAATACTGGGATAACACGAAAGAGTCTTCCACTTGGAAGTCCATAAACAGAAATCTGACCACTAAAACCACCTGAGAAAAATCCATACAATTCATCAAATTCACCAGGGGCAACATAAACTTTAGATGCTGCATCAGAAGAGACTCCATCTTTCTTTGTTGATGGACAGGCTGTTATTAGAATAATCATAGATGTAACTATGATAACTGAGCCAAGAAGCCATAAAACACGTTTCATAATAATCCCATATTAATTATAAAATAATAAATTAGTGTTCGATATACTGTTTACTTCCCACCACCATTAGACACATCTGTAAGATGCATGAAAACTGCTTTTGCTTCAATCATATTTAAATGCTGATTTGGCATTTGAGTTAAGTACTTTGCTAAAAGTGCTTTGGTTGTATCGTTATTGGCAATCATTTTATCAGGATGAAGAATCTGACTAAGAATGTAATCAACTGAACGTCTTTTAACAATATTCCCCAAAGGAGGACCTACAAGTTTTATATCATATTTGTGACATGCTGCACATTTCTCGGAAAAAATCTTTTTTCCCATGGTTGCTTGTGCCTGATTAAAGGGACCTATTTCAGCTCCTTTAATTACAGTAAACTCACCCTCTCCACCACCAGAGCAGGATGCAATAAAAGCGATTGATAAAAATGTAAAAGCAGAAAGTAATAACTTTGTGTTTTTAAATTTAGAGCCATTTTTCTTAAACATAAATTCTCCATTTATATATTTTAAATCAGATATTTTTGTCTGCTTATAAACTATGTTACAAATTTAAATAAATTTATGATTTATACAAATTATTTTTTTTATCAATTCAAATTAATTTAAAATTAATTACTATAGGGAGGTAAAAAGATTATGGTTAAAGTTAAGAAATTACAAGAACTAGATTTAAGTATATAAAAAGGGTTGCAATCTTGCAACCCTTAAAATTAAGTCAATAAATTCGATTAAAGTATTATACCCAACCACGCATTTTAACTGCTTCAGCAACTCTTGATATTGAAATCATATAAGCTGCGTCGCGCATATAAACTTTCTTTGAGCGTGCTAATTCCGAAACTGCATTATAAGCTGCTGTCATTTTCTCATCAAGCTTTGTAAGAACTTCTTCTTTAGTCCAGTAGTAGTTCATATTACATTGTACCTGCTCGAAATATGAACAAGTAACTCCACCAGCATTGGCTAGGAAGTCAGGAATCATAAGAATTCCCTTGGCTTTGATAACTTCGTCTGCTTCAGGAGTTGTAGGACCATTAGCACCTTCAACTATTAATTTAACTGAGCTATGAATTTTGTTGACTGTTGCTGCATTTACCTGATTTTCGATAGCTGCTGGAACGAGGATATCAACATCTTGTTCGATCCAAGCATCGCCCGGGAGAATGTCGAAGCCCATATCCTGAGCTTTTTGTCTGTCGATTTCACCAAAACGGTTTGTGATTGCCATAAGATCGGTCTTTTTAATACCATCTAATTTGCGATATGTGTAGGACTTCTGCTCTTTGTTATCCCAACATGAAACAGCAATAGCTTTACCACCGTATTGAGTATAAAGATCAACGGCATACTGGCTTACGTTACCGAAGCCTTGGAAAGAAGCTGTTGTTTTTGTAATATCTATACCTAGTTCTTTTAATGCTTCTCTTGTGCAATAAATAGCTCCATAGCCTGTAGCTTCTGTTCTGCCGAGTGAACCTCCCATACCGAGTGGTTTACCAGTTATGAAACCTGGTGACTTCATTCCTGTAATTCGTTCGTACTCATCAAGCATCCATACCATGTGTTGTCCTGTTGTCATAACATCAGGTGCTGGAACATCCTGTAATGGACCAACATTGCGTGCAATCTGACGTACCCAACCACGACAAATGGCTTCTTGTTCTCTCATTGATAAGTTGTGAGGATCGCAAATTACACCACCCTTACCACCACCAAGAGGGATGTCAACTACAGCTGTTTTCCAAGTCATCCACATTGATAAAGCTTTGACAGTATCAATTGTTTCTTGTGGATGGAAGCGGATACCACCTTTTGCAGGGCCGCGAGCATCGCTATGCTGGCAACGGAATCCTCTAAAAACCTTATAAGAACCATCGTCCATTCTAATTGGAATATTAAAATGATATTCACGATCGGGATTACGTAGAAATTCTCTTGTTGCTTGGTCTAAACCTAATTTTTCGGCTACTGCATCGAATTGCTGCTGTGCCATTTTGAACGGATTAAATGCTTCGTTAACCATACTATAACTCCTAATTAATAAATTGTTTTGGGGTTATAAATAAAAAAAACAGATGATCAGCCAGGAAATCTAATTCCCAACACAAATGATACAAACTGTTTTTTAATCCATAACCAAATACTATTTTATAAATTTGTCAATTTCAAGTATGCAATTTAAGAAATAACATTGTGTACAAACAAGATAAATCTTACTTTTTTTATATTTTTTAATACTTTATCCAGAATTCGTTAATTAAATAGCGATGTTGCTACTCTTCCTTATCCATTATAATCTGAACACTGGGAAGCCTGTCCTTTAGATTCAGAATCTGACTGACAGGGATATCATTACCTTGAACATAGAGCACTTCTAAGCTTTTCATTTTATAAAGACATTCCGGTAACTTGGAAATATCGTTATTTGATAAATTTAGTTCTTTCAATTTTCTGAAATCACAAATATCATCTGGTAATTTTGTTAATTCATTATTTGATAGATTAAGATATTCCAAATTTTTAAGATCATAAATATCTCCGGGAAAATTCTTCAATTCTTTATCCGATAAATCAAGTCTGACAACCTGCATTGGACTTTCAGCTCTAACCTCGTCAAGACTAGTGTAAACTCTCCCCTTTTTGGATGTTTTTTCTGTATCTACAGCTCCAGTGTAAGGTAATTCAGTAAGACCGATCAAATAATTGGCTATTGAAGAGTTAGGATTGACTTTTAAAGCTTTTTCAAATTCTTCACGAGCTTTGTCATTCTGATTCCGAGCTAAATATCTCAATCCATTCATAATATACTTATTTTCTTTTTGATCAATTTTCTGATCATCAGATTTTGATAAACCATTCATTTCGTCAAGAATATAATTCAGATTCTCGAGGACCATTCTGGTTGCTACTTCACTTCCATCGGGTTGTTTTATTATTTTTGAAAACTGGACAAAAGCATCCTGTAAGTACTCCTTTGATCGCTGGAGATATTCAGTCTTATTCAATTCGATTCCCCAGTCTCTATAAAGATATCCCATATATTCTTTCGAGGTTGCGATCCAGTATTTGTTATTTTGTTTCATTACAATCTCGAGCCCCTTATTGAGATACTCTTTGCTCTTAGTATAATCCTTAGCTTCACGATAAGTATTGCCAAGTTTAAGATATCTTATTCCAAGTTCGAGATTATCCCTTTGAGGAAATATATTAGTCGTTGAAATGATAAATGCTATTAATAATATGAATAATGTTTTCATGTTCTGTTCCTGTTAATTATTTACTGATTTTAATATTGATCTTGCCACCAAAGGCAGATTCTAAGTCCAATAGCAAAGCTAGTATATGTATTTTTATTTAGATCGATAATTTCATTTGGTGTAACGAAAACTGCACTTTTTGTTGGATAATGAATGGAGTAATTGAAATATACATCGAGAGGATAGAACCAGGTATATTTCATTAAGTCCATTTCAAAATTTACAAGATAACCACGCCAATCAGTCTTATCAATACTTCCATTATAGATTCTTGAGTCTCCCCAGTAATAACCGAATCCACCACGAAAGCCCAGATTAAAATACTTCATATCCCATCTGAAAGGCACACGAAGATTCAAGCCTAGCGAATATTGATTAACATTCCATTCAATAGAGTTTATTTGGTCAATAGTGTTAAATCTAGGTTTCTGATATTCTCCCCAAATTTCAACAAAATCTGCAGAATTTATTATGGGATAAAGGCTTAACTCAAGCCTTGTACCAATTGTTATATCGTGCTCCAATCTGGAATCAGACATGAAAAAGTTTTTTCCAAAAACTGAGGCTGAAAACACGTTTACACTATTTTTGAAGAGTTCATTCAATTTTGATTCTTTGATTGAATTATAGAACTTATTCATCTGGCGACGTTCATCTTCGTAAATCTTAATCTTGTCCTTATAGCAATTGATAGCACTATCGCGCATTTCTTTTTCTTTATTTGTCAGCATATCCTGAAGAATCATGACATCAGTTGGAGAAATAGTAACCACCTGTTCCTGGAGACTTCTAGCCGCTTGATAGAATTCTTCTGTCTTTGTTCTCAGATCCTTGATTCTCATTCTTGATATCTTGTCCGGAAGCTTTGGAACTGAAGAAATTGGAATTGTGTTCAAAGATTTAATCTGAGTTTCCAATTTGTTGGCAACAATTGAGTATTTAACTAACGAGTCGGATAAATCTCTTTTTGACAGATCTGCGAATATTGGAAGCTTTTCTGTAACAGTTGCCACAGGTAGCACACTCTGAGCCGCATGCAGAGAGATGCCATAAAGCAGTATGAGGAATAAACCTGTTATATGTTTTCGCATAATTATATCCATAATTTATGAATTAATAAATTTAGGATAATAATAGCCAAAATTATGCCATAAATGTAAGCTTATTTACAGAATAGAATTAGGTAGGATTTAATTAATACTTTTGTAAAAATAACCATCTACGAATGCTTTCCAAACTATCTTTTTATCATCAGGAGTTTTTGCACGATTAAGCCATCTTAGCAGATATCCAAAAGGGCGAATAAGTCGAACAGCTAAATTTCCATGAAGAACATCAATAGCAATTATATTCCTAATCATATAATACGTTTTCCATGTAAACTTTGTAAGATCGGTTTCAGGATTTAGTTTTCTGTTCAATTTTGCATCACGATAAACAAATATTTTCCATCCAGTTTTCCAAGCCCTGATGAAGAATTCGGTATCATCACCAAAAATAAATATCTTCTTCTCCGGCAAGCCAATTTTTTCAACCAATGACCTGTGAAATAGAGGTCCTTCAAAAGTTATACCAACAGCTGGAATCTTTGACTCGTTCAACAAATCTTTGGAAAGGACATCATTCCAAATACTTCTGAATGGATTTGTTAGATTATAGGTTAATGCGTCATTCTCGAATGGGCTTCCATCAGGAGTAAATCTAAGAGGTGTTCTAATTATTGATTCTTCTTCATCATCAAAAAGAATTTCAAGACATTTTTCATCGGGGACAACATCATCATCCATAGTCCAGATCCAGTCAAAACCTAAATCATAAGCTTTCTTTATTCCGGTATATTGTCCTCCCGAAGATCCAACATTATCTTGGGTTACTACAATCAGATCATCCTGCTGAGAAAGCCATTCGAGAGTTCCATCCGAGCTGGAATTGTTAACGACAATAATTGCATCAGGTTTTCTAGTTTGATCCCTTATTGCATCAATGATTTCTTTCAGAAAATTGATTCTGTTAAATGTAATTACAACAGATGCTACTTTTATCATTATGAATTTTCTCTGGTTAACTGGAACATTGACCTATCATTTTCATCTAAAATATATTCTTTGAAAATTCTCGTGCCTTCTCTATGTGATGGTATAGAAAGTTTTGGTAGGCATTCCTCGAAATTCACCCATTTATAATTTTGATGTTCATCAGATAAAGTAACCACCGGCTTATTCATTAGAATTATCCCAAATACAGGTACTAAACTGATTTTATCAATATTGGGATCAAAGAAAGATGCAACATAAGGAATAGTATATAGTCCATCATAGTTATAAATACCAGTTTCTTCGCCCAACTCTCTGATAGAAGCATTTATTGCAGTTTCACCATCCTCAATTTTACCAGTAACAACCTGCCAAACATTAGGATAAACATCCCTGTCAACAGATCTATGGAGTAATAAGAATTCCCAAGTCTGATCTACTTTTATTGCTATGTGCAATTGAATGGTATTTGAATGAATTCCAGGCATTTATGGGTCACAAATATTTATTAACGAAATTAATTAATCTTTTTTTGTCAATTGACCAATTGTATTTATTGAAAGCACTCGCAGAATTCTCGGAATATTTTACTAAATCTCTGGATAAATAGTCAGTGATTGCATCTCTTACTTTCTCAGGAGAAGATAAATCATACGTATTTCCAGAGTTAGTGGACAGTATTATTTTCTGAGTAGGTATCATATTAGATGCAAGTACAGGTTTCCCGTAGGACAGATAATCGAAAAGTTTATTATGTAAAGTAGTATTATTAAATGCATTTATCTGATAAGGTATGATACCGATGTCAATTGCGTTTAAAATTTCAGATAACTGATCGTTTTGGAATTTCCCCATTAGAGTAATTCTATCATTTATACCGGAAGTTTCAGCCAGAGCTTTAATACTCGGGTAGCACTCTCCATCTCCAGCAAGTAGTAGTTTTATATCCTTATTTTTTTGTGCCGCAAGAATAAAGCCCTTGAGAAAAGTCTCTATTCCTTTTTCGGCACTCATAAATCCATGATGACCGAAAGTCAAGAATTGATTCCTTTTATCGGATTTTTTTATTTCTTCAATCGAAGATGTATTCATTACAATCTCAGTTTTTTGCCGGTCATAATCATAATCTTTTACCAACCGATCAATTTGTTCTTCGCAAACGGTAATAATTCCATCAGCAAATCTGACTGATGAGCGTTCAACTATTTCTGGTAAATCAAGATAGTGAACTGCGATTCTTCGCCATAAGCTTTTACGATATTTATCCCACCCTTTCATAGCAGCAGGATAATTCTCTGCCATATCAATGATAGTTGGTATATTGTGTTCATGAGAAATCCTTGCTGAAGCCTCAGCTAAAAGAATATCCCTTGCAATAATTAGGTTTGGTTTGAAGTCAATAATTGCAGACTTGATTGCATTACGCCAATATGGATTGAATGAAACAGGAGTAGATTTAATCGAATTCTTTTGATATCCAACTCTACGTACATAGAAATTATCTATTTTTTCTTCTTTTAGCTCCCCTGGTTTCCATCTGCATAAGAGAGTAACTGAAAAACCATTATCGGCAAGAGATCTGCAAATCTTTTCGGTTCTAACATCCCAAGGATACTTATCTTTCCATATATAAAGTATATTTTTCAATGATATTAGATATTGTTTGATTCGTTTAAACGTTTGTTCTTTTTGTGCTTTAAATACTCAGTAATAATGGGAACAACTGAAATAAGAATAATGACAATCACTACCAGACTAAAATTATTTTTGACGATGGTAAGGGTACCTAAGAAATAGCCGGAATAAACAAAAATAGCTACCCAAACCACTCCGCCTACGATATTATATGTAATAAATTTTCCATAACTCATGGATCCAATACCAGCTACAAATGGAGCGAATGTACGAATGATTGGGACAAACCTGGCAATGATAATTGTCTTTCCACCATATTTTTCATAAAATTTATGAGTTCTGTCTAAATATTCTTTTTTAAAAAATTTAGACTCACTATGAAACACTTTTGGTCCTAATCTATTACCTATCCAATAGTTAACTGTATCGCCCAAAATTGCGGCAATAGAAATAAGAACAAATAAGATATGAGGGTTCAAAGAACCAAGACCTGCGAAAGATCCTGCTGCAAAAAGCAAAGAATCTCCAGGTAAGAATGGTAAAATAACAAGACCTGTTTCACAAAAAACTATGGTAAACAGAATTGCATAAGTCCATGTGCCATAACTTTTGATAATTTCACCAAGATGTTTATCAATATGAAGAATAAAATCAATTAAAAATTTAAACCAATTAGCACTTTCATTTTCCATGTTATCCTTTCGACTATAAAAAAGTAATTCCCGCTAAGCGGGAATTACTAACAACTTTACAAAATATTATTCGTTCCAAACACCCATTTTATAAAATTTTTCTCGACGTTTCTTGATTAATTCATCAGGTGAAATTTTCTGTAAGTTTTTAATTTCCTTAATAAGAGTAGTTTTAACAATCTGAAACATAAAATCAGGATCTTTGTGAGCTCCACCTATAGGTTCTTCAATAATCTCATCAATAATACCCTGTTTTTTAAGATCCACTGCTGTTAATTGGAGAGCTTCAGCCGCCTGTTCTTTAAAATCCCAGCTCCTCCAAAGAATACTAGAGCAGGATTCGGGAGAAATGACGGAATACCATGAGTTTTCGAACATTAATACTCTATCCCCGACACCAATACCAATTGCTCCACCGGAGGCACCTTCACCTATAATAACAATTACTATAGGTACTTTAAGTGAAGACATCTGCATCAGATTACGGGCAATGGCTTCAGCCTGTCCTCTTTCTTCGGCTTCAATGCCCGGGAAAGCACCAGGAGTATCTAAAAAAGTTATAACAGGACGATTGAATTTTTCTGCCATAGCAAATAATCGATTTGCTTTCCTATAACCTTCAGGATTAGACATACCAAAATTTCTATAAAGGTTTGTTTTAGTGTCTCTACCCTTTTGATGTCCAACAATCATAACCGGATTGCCATCTAATTCAGCCATACCACCTATTATTGCAGGGTCATCCTTGTATTTCCTATCGCCATGAAGCTCTATGAAGTCATTAAAGCAATTATGAATATAATCAAGAGTTAAAGGACGTTCGGGATGACGGGCGATCTGAACTTTTTGCCAACGAGTTAGTTGCCTATAGACCTGCAATTTCAGATCGTCAACTTTTTTTTCAAGAAAAACAATTTCAGAGCTTATGTCTAAATCATTAGACATAAGTTTCATTTCTTCTATTTTTTTCTCTAATTCCACAATTGGTTTCTCAAAATCCAATATTATTTTTGAAGACACTTTTATTTCCTGAATAATTTTTTCAAAATAATTTCAATATCAAGTGAAAATGTATAATTCATAAGATAATAATCGTTCAAACGATTTATTGCCTGAATTGTTAATTTTTCGGGTTTACTAATGTGAGCCATTCCCGTAAGCCCTGTTCTGCAAAGAATGTTTTCAGCTTCTGGATATAATCCGACTATCGAAAGTCTTCCACTCAGAACTTGAAACAATTTGTTTATCACATTATTTGATTTTCTGAACAGCAAATATACGATAGGTAATCCAATAGTCAAAGAGAAAATAGAAATTACAATATCAGATGTTCTTTTAATAAATCTAAATCTGAATTTTGCCAGATTGTAATCAGGTATGGTTGGTTCAAATCCTGAAATGTCATTTATAATTCTGGAGGCAACAATATCATCCCATTCAAAAGCAACATGATATTTTATTCCTAGATTTGATGTGTTCTGAATTAATTTCATTAACTCATTTGAATTCATTGATTTTTCGGCAATAATCAATTCACGAATATCATTCTCATTAACTACGTTGTTAATGTAATCGATATTTCCTATCAAATTATCATTTACAATTGTGTTTTCAATCACTCCATTAGTAGAGATAAACCCGGCAATATTTGTTAGAATCTGATCTGAATTTTGAATGGCATTATAAATTTCAAAGGCTTCTTTGCCAGTACCAATAATTGCCAATTTTCGATTGGGGTTTGTCTTTGAGTTGCTATGTTTGATTGAAAGAATTGACCTTGAAAAATATGATGATATAATTGTAAATCCAATTGTCATCAGCACAACACCACGACTAAAAGCATAGTCCTTGAAGAAATATGTTAATGATGACAAAATAAAAAGTGTTATCAAAAGACCAGACAAAGCTTTTCTGAATGCCGGTCTGTTCTCAAAATACTCACCCATTGAAACCATAGAAGTGATCATTACCAAAGAAACTACAATAAAAACCATTGGATAAGCATATTCAGGAAAATTAAGGTAACCACCAAATCTTATTTTTGTTGCTAATAATAATGATATATTTATTGTTATTAAATCTAGAATCATAACAAATATCGTTGTTCTATATTTATAAGTTCTTGCAATTAATTCTCTGAATTTAATTCCAGCTTTGATAATTGAGAAAAAGAATGATGATGAGGCATAATGTTTTGCACTAAAGATTTTCATTGCATTATAAAAATGTTCTAACTCATTGATAGAACTTCGCTTTGTGCTTATTCCTTTATAATGTATCACAGATGTTGTGTGTACATAAGAGATTTTCCAATTGGATTGATTCAATCTAAAACATAAATCGATATCTTCACCATACATAAAGAAGCTTTCATCAAATCCATTAATATCATCCCATGCTTCTTTTCGGATAAACATAAAAGCACCTATTATTGAATCGATGTAGTATGTTTCATCAACGGATCTGAATGTTTGATTGTATATTGCGAATAGTTTAGACTTCGGAAAAAGGGTCTGGAGACCGAATAATTTGGAAAAAGAAGCCCAAGGAGTTGGAAATCCCCTGCGGCAGGCAAGTTGAAACGTTCCATCTGTGTTGAGAACCTTACATCCGGCTCCACCAACTTCAGGATGAGTTTCCATATATTGAAGCATTGTTGATAAGGTATTCTCTTCAATTAATGTATCAGGATTTAAAATAAGGAAGTAATCACCTGTGGATAACTTAGAACCTATATTGTTTGCCTTAGCAAATCCAAGGTTTACTTTAAGGGCAATAAAACTAACATTTGGAAGAAGAGGAGTAAGATAATCGATGGATCCATCGGTAGAATTATTATCAACAACTACAATTTCAATGTCTAGATTATCTGAGGCTTTTTCAATTGATTTCACGCATTGCAAAAGGAAATCTTTTGAATTGTAATTAACAATGATGATTGAGATTTTTTTTGATGCTTGTTCCATTGAGAAGAAAATCTTGTCCAATTAATTAATATTAATGACTTAGTTCTTAGTTCTTATTTTTTATATTTTCTGTCAAATAAAAACTTCAATTTCCAAACAAGAAAGATAGCTTCATAAATTATTTTCTTGTTCATTTTTGAAGTCCCACTTCTTCTATCAATAAAAATAATCGAAATTTCTTTAATCCTAGCTCCAATTTTCCACATCAAATAATTCATTTCTATCTGGAAGCCATAACCATTTGTTTTGACTCTATTTAGATCAATCTTCCTAAGAGCTTCTGCTTTGAAGCACTTAAAACCTCCAGTTGCATCCATGAGAGGTAATCCTGTTATCCATCTTGTGTACATGTTAGCTCCATAACTAAGAATTAACCTTCTAAGTGGCCAGTTAACAACATTTACACCTGAAATATATCTTGAGCCAATAACTAAATCATTTTCTTTGAGTTCTTCAAGAAGTCTAGGCAAATCGGTTGGATTATGAGAAAAATCAGCATCCATTTCGAAAATAGCTTCGAATCCCTCATTCAAAGCCCATGTAAATCCTTCACAATAGGCAGTACCTAATCCCATCTTTCCGGATCTGGTAATCAGATGGACATTATTATTAGATTCCATAATTGTTTGGACCACTAAAGATGTACCATCAGGAGAATTATCATCAACTATCAGAATATGCGTCGTTGGTAATGAAATAAATATAGCTTCAATAATATTGGCAATATTTTCAATTTCATTATACGTTGGTATTACAACAATAGATTTCATAAGTTATATTAAAATTATGTTTATTATTTATTTTTAAGATTGACCATGCATTTTAAACATCAATATCACAGTTCTAATTATTATCTCAATATCAAGCTTAAGTGACATATTCTCAATGTAATAGAAATCGTCCTTCAATCTACTTTCGATTTCTTCGACACTTTCTTCATACATAACATAATTTACCTGCCACCAACCAGTAATTCCTGGTTTTACAACATGTCTGCGTTTATAGTAGGGTACGATATTAGAATATTTATTTACTATGACTGTTTGTTCAGGTCTAGGACCAACAAGAGACATTTCCCCTTTCAATACGTTTAAGAACTGAGGGAATTCATCAATATGTGTCTTACGTATAAAATAACCGATTTTTGTTACTCTTGGATCATTAACTGTTGTCCATATTGATCCGGACTTCTGCGCATCCTGAATCATAGACCTAAATTTAAAAATAACAAAAGGCTTACCATCTTTTCCAACTCTTTCTTGCTTATAGAAAATGGGACCTTTTGATTCAAGTTTTATTACAATACCGATTATAACCCATAATGGTAACCCAAGTAGAAGTACGAACAGAGAAAATAGTATATCAATTAGTCGCTTTATTACAATTTCCCATGGCTTTAATAACTGAGTATTTATCTCAATTAAAGGTATTCCATATATTGGTAATGTTCGGACCAGACCAGTAAATATATCATATAAATCAGGTACAATCTTGACAATAATGTTCTTTTCTGCACACTCATTGGCGATATTGACCAACGTTGACCTATTGGGTGAATCTACAGTAATCAATAGCTCAGTTGGTAATACTCTATCAAGAATATTATGTAGATTTTCAATATTCCCTAAAACCGGTTCTTTTGGATGAACAGATTTATTTTCTTCTGCTGAGTCAGTTAAAATGATTCCTATAGGTTTATAGCCCCAAGCTTTTGCATTTCTTGTTTTGTCGATAAAATCATTTGCTTTCTCTATTGTGCCGACAATAATAGATGGAATTTCAAATATTCCTTTTATTCGTATTCTTTTTTGAACCTTTCTGGAACTAAGCCTGCCAATGGCTATAGAAATAGTAATTATTGCAAAATAAACAAGAAACACCATTCTTGGTGATCTGTTGCTATCCAAAAATACCAGAAAAAAAACAATGAAACTGCCAAAGAATGTTACTCTCAGTATCAGAAAGAATTCATCAAAAGGTGAACGGATATACCAATTCTTATATAAGCCACTGAACCAGAATAATAAAAGCCAGTACCCTAGAAGGATAACCATTGGAATTAATAGATCGGGGCTTGCAACAGTATAAAACCATCCAGTGCCAAATTTAATATAATAATATATAATATAACCGAAGATCAGCATAAGTATGTCAGCATAGAATTGAGTAGCCTGCGGAGATAAGAACTTACTAATCAACAAATCCCTGTTTGAAGGTTTAAAATTATATTGCTCATCAATTAACATTTATATCTATTATTACCTTTCAACATTTTTATTATCAAAAATCTGAGAAGCTGAAAATCATTCGAAAATTAGAATAAGATGCTCCATTCATTTGATGTTTTAAATAAAGAAAGCAATTTATATTAAAACCTCGAATTACTTCGTAAGCAAAGTTCAATTCTAGGACTTTTGCATCAATCCTATTTCCATTTAGAAAAGTTACATAATAATCGTCATTTGAACCTCTGACGATAGCTGGGTCAGATCCTACATTTTTAATTAATTTGCCTTCGTTATCATAAACATTCACTCCTTGCCTTAGGTAAGCAAATCGGAAAGTCCATGGATAGCGATTGCCAAGCCAGTAAAATCTTAACAATAGAGAAATCTGATCGGAATTTGGGGATAAATTCGATCCAATCAACTGTTTATCGTTAGTGTAACTATTTTCGGAATTATAATGAGAAAATGTATAAGGCTCTACTCTTGCGTACTCTATTCCAGCTAAACCCAATTTTGATGTGTATGAAATCCCAAGATTGAATGCAGTTTTGTTACTCCAGTAACCCGTCCCTATTTCAGAAAAAATTATATCATCAAGAATGAAAGATCCAGTTATTTGAATTCCTTTAGCAGGTCTTAATGTCCAGTCAAATCCCATAATACTATTATCACGATCACGATTAGCGTGCTCAAGAGATTTATAGAAGCTTAACGGATTAAGATATGAAACATCATAGCCTCTCCCTGAATAAAGCACAGCATCCCAAAAAGAAATTTCTCCCCATTCAGGCAATAGGGTAAATTTATGCATCGCAAGAATCTTTGAGCTCAAATAGGTTTTAAATCCTACTTTCATCAAAGCCGAGTCCGGCAATCCTAGTAAACTATAAGATGTGTGTGTATATCTGAAATTAGAGAAATGAGCACCTATAGTGACTCCGTCTATCGGGGGACTATTCGTAGAAACAAAGAGCCTTTGCGTTAAACCTGAGCCATTTAAACGAGTTTCTCGCCCAATTGAAGCATTGAACCAATCATAACAAAAACTCACATGGGATTCGGTAAAATCAAAGTCGCTGTTTAGTTCAGAAAATTTGATATTCTGATGCAAGCGATGATCTAACAAAGCAATTGATTTATTGCCAGTAAATAATGTTCCATTTGTAACTTGTAAATAATATCCAATCATATTACTTAGTGATCCGTGCAACCGAAATCCCAGATTTCCCATTAACGCATAATCATTTAATGAATCACTACGATAATTTGAATAATCCAAATTTGCCAATGGTAAAAGATTTACAGAAGCGGAAGAATCTCGATAGTGATAGAAGAACTTTTCATCCTCAGAAATAAGTCCATTAAGCAAAATCTGATTTGAATCAGATTTACTATAAAAAACTACTGAATTCTGTCGTGGAACAATCTCAAACTCAATTTCAAAAAGTTCTAATGCTTTTAATTCAAAGTTATTAAGTTCAGATGTCTCTTTTCTTATTTGTTTTAATGCTTCTGATATTTCAATTCTCTTAAGAGGAAGTTGATCTGAAGAGAAATGTGGAAGAAGTCCTTTCGATTCCTGTTGTATTAAATAATTATATACTGGATGAGAAACGGGAACATGCTCAACCTGAGCATTTGCAATAATAAAGGAAGATATAATTAACATCAATATTTTCTTAATCATTATTTCTTTGCACTAAAAATAGAATAAAAGATATTAATTAACAATGCTACTGATGCTAAAACACTAGCAACCATGGCATAAGTCTGAATCTCCAAACCTGGAGGATTGTCTGGTGGTTTTGGGATATAAATTTCATCTCCTGCCCTAACATAGATATCATCACTTCCCTTCTTCCAAACTTTACTTCTACCTTCAATTATTCTTGCACGAGATTTTTCGGCATTTATAGCATATCCTCCTGCCTGTTCGATATACCACTCCATTGTTTTGTTCTTCTGATAAGTAAC
Organism: uncultured Hyphomicrobiales bacterium; assembly: GCA_964464375.1. Classification (GTDB taxonomy): domain Bacteria; phylum Bacteroidota; class Ignavibacteria; order Kapaibacteriales; family UBA2268; genus CAIOZA01. The sequence continues at coordinate 124,494 of CAYXFU010000002.1, read as the reverse complement.
ATAACCCGGTTTGTGTATCTGGCCATAGACATATACTGTATTTGGATTATCTGGAATAATGATCAAATCACCATCTTGCAGAACAACATTTTCCTTTTCTATATTTTTTTCAAATAATTGTTCAAAATCGCAAGATACTATAGGTTTTTTAAAATATATATCCAGGTTGAATCGAGTTGTATCTTCTAGCTTAAGATCAGTGTACTGGAATGTTTCTGCAACATTCCATGACGGATAAGCAGCTGAAATGAAATTTTTTTCTTTGCGAATAATATAAGCTAATGGCAAATATGCTTCATCAGTAAATCCACCACATTTTTCGATAACTTCCTTAATTCTGCTTTGTCCAGAAATGATTGTGTAAGATCCAGGATTTACAACTTTTCCATTAATAATTACAGAACCTGCTTTGGAACTCTTAGCATTTAAAAAGCCAACAGTAACAGATGCTCCAGGCTTTATTTGAATATTTTCCCCCTGTAAATTCATTGCAGAATCAATTTCTAACTTTAATCTCTCATTATTTGCATTGTTTAAATAAATATTATCTGGATCAGCATCCTGAGTTAATGCAAAGCCAAATTTTAGTAATTTTGAGATATTATCAGATTTCTTATATGGAAGTGTTGTTGGTCTAATTACTGCACCTGTGATTGTGATTTTGGGATAATCTAAAGGATCTTTGGGAATTATAATATTATCTCCTTCACGAACATAAGGATCTAAAGCGTAGATTGATGAAATTTTTGATTCTTCAATATCAGCTAAAGTTGATGAGCCATCGGAATGAATTACGTAAATGTTTCGTTGGGCATACTGAGAGATTTGTGATGAATTGTTTTGAGAAAAGTATTTTTCAACATACTGCTTTCTTAAATTAGTTGTGGAAAGATTTTGTTGATCCATTACACTCATTCTTTGAGTATTAAGCTGATTAAGCATTCTAATCGCTGTTGAAACCTTGAATGAAGCAGGAATTGAATACGTTCCAGGTGAAATAACATTTCCTGATAAAGTCACAATCACTGTTCTTGGTTGATTTAAAGAAACTGCAACAATTGCTAATGAATTTTTCTCTTTAACAGCATTTATAAGTATTTTTCTAACTTCTGTTAATGTCATACCCTTCAATGAAAATTGCCCAATACGGGGAATGATTATACTAATTTCCGGAGAAATAGTTAAATACTCAACATTAATGGAGGCAGTTAGATTTTGAAGTGCTAAGACATCACCGGGACCTACAAAATAGAAATCAGGATTAACAACATCACCTGGAGTAAATTTGTCTCCTCCTAAAAGCTTATCACCTGACATCTTTGAAAGATATTCATCCTGCAATATTTTATCGTTTTCAAATAGTGAAAAACCTTTGGTCTGTGTCAAAAGTGGATAATAGAGTACTATTCCAAGCAGACACACTAATATTAATGCTTTAATTTTCATTGATTAAGGAAAAATAAATATTGTTAAACATAGAAAATTACAAATTTAGTAATTATATTCCAAATTGTCAGTATTTAATCAATAATCCTGCCACTTAGTTTAACAATAGCTGAGGCAATAGCATGTTGGCTTAGTTCAGGTAATTTAAAAAATAAATCATTTTTCATATTAAGTGTAGTTTCATTGTCAAGATTTGATATTAAGATAACTTCTTTACCTGTGCTGAAGCGATTAAGTATAGAAATTAATGATTCATTTCTGTCTGGTGTGATTAACCTTTTCTTTGATAGCAACAAAATGAAAATGACAAGATCTGCATCTATAGTACCACCAAATAATGAGTTTACATCATCATCGCTAATTTCGTCATTGATTAGACCAAAATCACAATCATTTTGAAATGCTTGCGCGAAATATTTGAAGAAATCAACCGTAAGCTCTAAGTCATCTTCCAAAGCTATAGAAAAAACAGCAATCTGTTTCTCTGAGTCAATTGGAATTAAACTGGTGTTGCCAGATATATTAATCTCAGGTAGATTCATTATTCTCCTTCAATGAATTTTACATTTTCGAGTTCGAAATCACTAATCATCTTTCTAAGATCATCAGGTATTCTCTCAGTTTTTCCAAGTTTTGGATTGAAATTAACTAATATTGAAGATGCTGTTGCAAGAACTAAACCTGATTCTAATCTAATGATATTCTCGAATTTAAATGAACTTTTTTTTACCCACGATATTCTTGTCAATACTTCAATATTATCATTGAATTTGCTGGGATTTAAATAATCTATCTCGGAACGAACAGTCATAATCGGATATTCTTTCAAAAATAAATTAGGATCGATATTCTGACTGATGGCACTTAAATATTGAGTTCTTGCCCATTCCAAAAAATAGAAATACTGAATATTATGAACAATTCTGAATGAATCAACCTGGCTGAACTGAATAGTATATTTAAATGTGTGTTTGAAAAGATTAATATCTTGATCAAAACTTGAGTTATTGTCCATGATTACAAAATTAAATATTATTTAGAAAATAGTTCCTGGTATTTATCAAAAGTAGACTTATATAATTTTTCAAATTCGGTTCTGTTCTTTTCAGATTTATCATTAAGATATCCCTGTAAGGTCTTGGACAATTCCTGCAAGTGAGAATAAATCACGACAATCTTATTGGCGAATGCCCTATCCTCAATACCCAAGACAACATCTTTTGAGAATTTCCTGAATTGTGTTTGTAGAATCGTAAATGATTCGTTGAGACTCATAATCACCTTACCTTGATAGGACAGATCTTCAGTTTTGCTTATATCATCTTTCATATTTTCAAGAAATAGAAGATTAACATAAATATCCGATACTGAAAGGTTCGAAATCAATTCAACCGAAAGATATTTTTCATTAAGCAGTTTGCTCGATGAAATACTGTCCTGGGAGAAAAGTGTTCCTATTGACAGCATCATTACAAATAAAAAAATAAATATAAGCTTCATATTTAATTCAATGATAAATTATTAATTTCATTATGGATAATTGATGCCGCATCAATAGACTGTTCTGAACTAACCTGGAAATGGAAAACAGCACGAATTGTTTTTGGTCCAGTAGCCATAAGACTCAGCCCTTGTTTTAAGCAATTTTGAATGAAAAGATTAACATCAATTTGAGTGATAAGGTCAAAAAATACCATATTCGTTTGCACTTTTGACAAATTAACCGAGATCAGAGGAGAGTCAGCTAATTTCTTTGCGAAATGCTGAGCATTTTCGTGATCACCTTTCAAAAGATGGAAATTATTCTTAAGAGCATATAGTCCAGCTGAAGCGAGGATACCGGATTGCCTCATACCACCACCAAGAATTTTACGCCACTTGTGAGCTTTTTCAATTGTCTTTGCATCTGAAACCAAGACAGAACCAACAGGAGCTCCCATTCCCTTGCTAAGACAAATTGAAATAGTATCAAATGGATTGCAGTAATCTTTAATGCTAATGCCGGTTGCAGCTGAAGCATTCCATAATCTCGCACCATCAAGATGAAATTTTATTCCAATATCCTTTGCAATTTTATGGACATCATGGATATAATCTAAACTAAGAATAGAACCACCATGTCGGTTATGTGTATTTTCCAAAGCAATTACTTTTGTCTTTGGAAGATAATATTCCGGTGTTCTTATTGATGACTTGATCTTCTCAGGAATCATTTCACCATTATCAGAATCAATACATCTTAATTGAATTTGAGAAATTATTGAAGGAGCTGCTGTTTCATAGTAAAAAATATGAGCTTGTGATTCAATAATGACTTCGTCACCAGGATCAGTTAAAGCTTTCAATGCTAATTGGTTACCCATTACTCCAGAAGGGACGAAGAGAGCGGATTCTTTCCCACTCAATTCAGCCATATAATCCTGTAATTCATTTACAGATGGATCTTCACCATAAACATCGTCACCTACCTGTGCACGACAAATAAATTCCATCATTTCAGGAGTAGGCTTAGTGACAGTATCGCTTCTAAGGTCAATCATTATATAAAATACAAACTTTTCAAAATTAAAAATAAGTCTAATTATTCTTTTAAAAAAATAAAATCAATTACCGAAAATTATTTTTAACAAATAACGAAATGAATAATAGCTCAGAAAAACCAATAAAATACCAGTAATATTTGTGATCAATATATTAATAAATGCATATTTAATATTACCTTGATTCAGAAGATTCATTGTTTCCAGAGCAAATGATGAAAATGTTGTGAAGCCCCCTAATAAACCTGTAAATATAAAAATTCTATAATTATCTCCCATATGAAATATCTCAGTTGAAGCCCAGAGAGCTCCAATAATAAACGATCCAATAAGATTGACCAAAATCGTCCCAAATGGCATTGGATGTGAACTTGCAGTATTTACAAATTCACTAATATAATACCTTGCTAAAGTGCCTATTGCTCCTCCAAGAGCTAGTGAAAATATTTTAATCATATTAATTTATCATCAATTAAACTTATCTTTTGACGTATAAGTCAGAATTTTAGATAAATTTGATATTGATAAATTTGCAATTTTAAATATTTTATGGATATTGTTATGGATTTAATTAAAAATAAGATTGAAAATCAGATTGGAACGATCACTTTTAATAACGATTCCAAGCGAAACTGCCTTAACAAGACAATGATTGAGGAAATAATAAGAGTACTGGCTGAATTCAAAAATGAAAAGGTAAGGGTTGTTATTATCAGAGCAAACAAAGGGGTTCGAGTATGGTCATCCGGTTTTGACATCCACGAATTGCCACAATCAGGCAGGGATCCTTTATCGTACTTCAATCCTCTAGAACAGCTTCTTCGTGACATTCAAATGTTTCCTGCTCCGGTAGTGGCAATGATTGAGGGATCAGTCTGGGGTGGTGCATGTGATCTGGCTTTTTGCTGTGATATGCTAATTGGCACAAACACTGCATCTTTCGCTATAACTCCAGCTAAAATTGGTGTACCTTATAATCCTTCAGGAATTCTACATTTTATAAACATGGTTGGTCTAAATATGGCTAAAGAAATGTTTTTTACAGGTCTTCCAATCAATGCTATTCAAGCTAAACACCATGGCATTTTAAATCATCTTGCTCCTAATTCGGATGAGCTTGAAACATTCACAATGTTCCAGGCAGAACAGATGATCAAGAATTCTCCTTTAAGCATAGCAGTTATCAAGGAACAATTAAGATTACTAAGTGGTTCGCATCCACTATCTCCAGATACTTTTGAGAGAATTCACGGTCTTAGAACAAAGGTTTTAGATAGTGCAGATTATCGCGAAGGAATTTCTGCATTTATAGAGAAAAGAACACCAAATTTCTGTAATGAATAACAAAAAGGCAATCCTATGATTGCCTTTTTGAACTTTATTTCCATTGTCTTAAAAATTCCAGTCTATCTTGTAATTCTGAGACGGGTTTCAATAGTTTTTCTTTACCTAAGATAGCCTCATCAGTAGTTTGAAAAACAATATCGTACTCTTTACTCATAACTATTGCCTCTTCAGGACAAACTTCTTCACAGAATCCACAGAATATACATCTAAGCATATTGATTTCAAATTTGACAGGATATCTTTCTTTCATTTTATCTGTCTCATTTGCCTGTACTTCGATGGCTAATGCAGGGCAAACTCTTGAGCATAAACCACATGCAACACATCTTTCGCCTTCTTCCTCATTAACAAGCACTGGTCTGCCTCTGTAAGAGCCTTGAGGTTCCCAGCGAACTTCAGGATATTGACGAGTTACCCTAGGTTTAAACATTTCAATAAATGTCAGTCCTAGTCCTCTTGCAATTTCAGGAATATATAGTTTTTCCCAGAAATTCATTCTTTGGGCTTCTGTATTTTCAACTTTATTCATATCTAAATCTCAATTATTTCAATTCAATTTCTAATTATTTTAATAATATCGAAACAAGTCCTGTTATAGCGACATTAGCAATGGCAAGAGGGAGCAGAACTTTCCATCCTAAATTCATTAACTGGTCATATCTGAATCTTGGGACTGACCATCTAACCCAGATGAAGAATAGTACCATGATTTCAATCTTTATTAAGAAAGATGCAAACTGTAGCAAGGCAAGACCTATTGAACCTGCCTCGAGTCCAAACCATCCGGCAGGGACCAGGGTTTGCCAGCCACCAAAATAAAGCAATACCATAATTGCAGACGAAGTACCCATGTTTGCATATTCTGCAAGGAAAAACATTCCGAATTTCATGCCCGAATATTCAGTATTGTAACCACCAACCAGCTCAGGTTCAGCTTCAGGTAAATCAAAAGGTGCTCTATTTGTTTCTGCAAACGAAGCAACTAAAAACAATATGAATCCTAAAGGCTGATACAGGATGTTCCAATGAAAGTTAGATTGTTGAATAACAATCTGATTTATGGAAAGAGTTCCTGAAATCATCAAAACCCCAACGAGAGCTAATCCCATGGAGAGTTCATAGGAAATCATTTGAGCAGTCGATCTTAGAGCACCCAATAAAGAATATTTATTATTGGATGACCAGCCTCCTAGTGTAATTCCATACACACCAACAGATGTCATTGCTAATACAAAAAGTATTGCAATATTTGCATCAGGAGCAAGGCCTAATTGAATATTTCTTCCAGCTATAGTTACGTAATCACCGAAGGGGATCACAGCATAAACGGCAACAGCTACCCCAAGAGTAATAATTGGAGCTAATCTGTGGAATGTAGGATTTGCAGCAGACGGAACAATATCTTCTTTTAAAAATAGCTTCAAAACATCTGCAAATGGTTGAAGAAGTCCGAATGGTCCAACTCTGTTTGGTCCAATTCTGTTTTGAATCCATGCAGAGATTTTTCTTTCGAGATAAACTCCTAAAGCACCATAAACTAGCATAATAAGAGTCAGAATTATGACTGCTTTAACTGCTGATTCTATAATTATCCACAAAAATTCGGGCATAAGAATAACTTCATATATTGATAAACTAATATTTTACTAAAATCAATTTGGTTTCAAATAATGAGATTGATAAATTCTTTTTTTAGCTTCGGGACTGGAAGCCTTCATAAATTTTAATCCCTGATACTCATCAAGCAGTTCATAAGACATACCCTTGAACTGATCAATGTGCTCGACAATAGCATCAAAAATATCTTCAGTAGATGTATAGCTCCATCCTGCATTCATCATGTTAGCTAATTGTTGGAGAATTCTCCAATGCTGTCTTGAGTGCCTTAAATCATGTTTTGTCCAACGATCATTATCTGCACCAAATTTATCAAGCCGGCTCATTTTCATTCCCATAAATCTGAGATTTTCCGCAGTAATTACTGCCGGCATAAAATGCTGAACTCTGTTTTCGAAGTTTGTGAATGTTCCTTCAATCTCGGCAAAGGTGGATGAAGGAAAAACAATGTTTGCTTTTTGAGATGCGGCGCTTTCATTCTCTGAATGAAGAATAAATAATTCCAGTTCATCAAGAACAGAGATTAACTCGGGAAATCTTTCTAATGAATTGTCAATTGAATACAATGCTGTAATCTCACCAGTTTTGATTTTTTCTACTAGATTATTAACAGTAACATGATGGGAACCAGTTGATATTCCAACAGCTAAAGCACCGGCAGAATTAGGTGTACGATCATTGGTTTTCAATTTATCATCACTGAATAAATTATCTTCAAATTTATAAAAATCAATATTTTCTGTTTTCAAAACTTTCTTTGCAAAAATGGAAAGAATATAATTATCTTCATTAGTTGCAAATGGAGAGCCCAAGACCATAATTTTCTTTGAACTAATTGCAGAAAGTTTCTGATTAGCATCAGACAATGCCTCCTGCCAAGTTGATAATTTTTGGTTGCCGTCTAAAAGGATTTTTGGTTCAGAAATTCTATTACCATTTGTGTTCTGATATTGTGTCAATCTTCCATAATCACACATCCAGAACTTGTTAACAAATGGATTGGCTTTGGGTTCTAATCTAAGAATTTCATTGTTTCTGACGCCTATTTTTATATTACATCCTCGTGAACAACCCGGGCAAATTGAATCATTAAAGCTCATGTCCCATACTCGTGATTTGAACCTAAAGTCTTTGCTAGTTAGTGCCCCAACGGGACAGATATCAATAACATTCATAGAATAGGGACTATCAAGCTCAGTTCCTTCAAAAGTTTTTATCGTAACTTTATCTCCACGCTGAACAAAAGTTAACACAGGTTGTTTTGCAACTTCATTTGCGAAACGAATACAACGGGAACAAGTAATGCAACGTTCTGCATCGAATAATACATTCGGTCCCCATGAAACACGTTTGTCTTTATGATTTTTAACATCATCAAATCTGCTTTCACCATTAGTATGAATAAATGCATACTCTTGAAGCTTACACTGTCCGGCTTCATCACAAATAGGACAATCCAAGGGATGATTAATGAGAATAAATTCCATGACTGCTTCCTGGGCAGTCACAACTCCATCAGATTTTGTTTTAACATGCATCCCATCTGTTATTCCAGTAGCACAGGCAATCTGTAATTTAGGAATAAATCCAATAATATTTTTTCCGTCAGCATCTTTCTCGAAGGATCCATCAGGCATACGCTTAGGCATACCGACTTCTACAAGGCACATACGGCAATTACCGGATACTGATAATTCTGGATGCCAGCAAAAATGAGGAATATCCAATCCATTTTCAAAAGCAACTTCAATTATTGTTTTATTGGGTTCTGCTTCAAAAGTTTTACCATCAATCACTACATGAGGCATTTGACGTAATCTCCTTTCTATCAATTCGAGGCAACTTTGCCGTTCTAATCTACTTTTTTCAAACAATAAATTGTTCAATTACAAATAGTAAAAATACAAAATTTTTAGGAGTTCTAAAAAAGGATAGTTATATAATATCAATCTATCGTTAAACTTATCTAAAATATTATCAAATTTTATTAAATATCAACTTCTGATTCAATTAATCTCCAGATTTTTTGACAAGAAAAACTATTCTCATAAAATGGTTTTCCAATGATTACCGAATCGAATCCATACTTATCAATTTCATTCATTTTGATCAATTCTTGATAATCAGATATATCCGCAGATAAAGTTATGTTCTTGACATAATATTTCAAAATATCAAGATTATCATCTACATAATACGTCTTTTCTGGTAAGTTCATTTCTTTATAAATCACTCTCATTCCAACAAGGGCATGAATCTTTTCCATATAATCAATCAATGGGTAACTTTTGTTAGAATATTCGAATCTTACAAAATTACCTTTAACAGGCACTGAGAAAATTATTCTATGATTTGTATATTTAAGAAGAAGGTTCCTTAAATCCCAAACATCATAATCATTAACATCATCCAAAACCAATCTATGAATACCATTGTTAAGAAGCTCATTGCAATGCTTTAAATCATAGAAATGTGCTTGCAACTGAAATGGAAGAAAAGTAGCTTTGGTAAGTTTAAAAATATTCTCGAAATGATAATCCGCTGTTGAATATGAGTCAAGATCAGTAACATGGATGGATTTTACATTTTCTTTTCGAAATAATTTACAAAGTTTTTCGGGATTATTTTCAATTTCACTATAGAGCATATCAGTTCCTTGCTCACCTAGTATTTTGTAAACACACTTTCCATTTAATATATCTATAGAAGGAATAATTAAAAGCATAAATCTTAACCTAGTGCGTATTTTAATGATTTTCTAATCAAAATATCAATCGGCAATTTCTCATTAATGTTTTCTGCTATTGCTTGTTTAACTGCCTTATCCGCCACAGCAGAATTATATCCAAGTGCTATCATTGCTTTGACTGCTTCATCGCGTACAGAGAACTGGGTCATTGTTGAATCCAATGGACTAAATCTTCCAATTTTAGAAATCTTATCTCTCAATTCAACTATTAGCCTTTCTGCTGTCTTTTTACCAATTCCCGGCATTCTTTGTAATGAAAGAAGATTGCCGGTAATAATATACTCTTGAAGATCATTTGTTGTTACAGATGACAAAATGGCTAATGCAATTTTTGGTCCCACACCAGAAACAGAAGTGAGAAGATTAAATGCTTCTTTTTCATCGGTATCATAAAAACCATAAAGATTTAATGCATTCTCTCTGGGAACCAGTAGAGTAAATAACTTAGCCTCTTGATTTACTTCAGGAAGCTTCTCACTTGTATTGATTGAAATAGATAATTCATAGCCAACCCCATTGCAATCAATTATTGCATCGGTTGATGATTTTGATATTAAAATTCCACGTAAAACTGCAATCATATAATCCTCCAGATTGCAAATTTACGTGGAATTAAATTAAAATCAAGTTAAATCTATCTCTTAAAAATCTTTCTCACAATTACTTGATCGTTAAAGTATATCTTTAACCAATATATACCGGTTGCTTTATCAGCCAAATTGACTACAAATAATTGATCAATTATCTGTCCATTTGAGCTTAGAATCTCATTTCCAATAAGATCTGAAACAGAATATCTATATTTAGAATTTCCGGTATTTTCAATAGATACGGTTACTTCACCTGTTGTTGGGTTAGGATGTATTGTAATTCCAGTTTCAAAATTTGGATCATTAATATCGGTTGTAATATTTAAAGGATCTGATTTTGCCGGACAACTGTTTGAGTCGGTTATTTGAACTGAATAATTGCCCAGAGTTTTGATTATAATGTTTCTTTTTATCTCATTAGTTAACATTGTATCATTTAAATACCATTGATATGTACTTGCTAATGATGATTGTAGCTCTGTCCCGGACAATCTGTATATAATTGGCTTTGCCGGGAAAGGATTAATCTTGATTTCTAGTTCTGATTGAGCTAAACAATCTGAACTTGTTTTAGTAACAACTTTGTAAATTCCGGGTAGTGTAACTTTAATTTTTCTGGTGCTTTCACCAGTACTCCATAGATATGAACTAAAGCCTAACGAAGCAGAAAGCTCTAGATTGACAGAATCACCGATACAAAGAGGATATTTACCAATTGGCGAAATTTTCAATGATGGAACTATTGATTTTTCAAGAATTACAGCCTTAGACCTAACTACACAATTTCCTTCCCCTATGATTGAAAAGGAGTAAGTTCCATTAGTTTTTACAATTATTGATTTAGTAGTTTCACCAGTGGACCAAGTAACTACAGCATCGGTTAAAGCAGTTAAAATGACGCTATCACCTTCACATATTTTAGTTTTTGTTGGAGCTTGAATATCAGGCTGAGGTAAATTACAAGTATTCAAATCAATTGACCAAAGACCTCTGCCATAAGTCCCACAAACTAGTTTACCACCTTTATAATCTATCTTTAAATCTGAACATATAACTGTAGGCATTCCAAGTCCATAAGGTTCCCAGTATCCAGAGTTATAATCAGTATAGAACACACCAATATCGGTTCCAACATATAATCTGTCAGGTGAATTTTTTTGATAAGCAATAGTATTCACAGGAAAATTAGGAAGATTACCGCTTAAATTCCTCCAGTTTGTTCCGTCGTATTCAAAGACTTTTTTCCCATCAGAAAAACCACCTGTTACGATAAAGATTCTTTTTGCATTATTAGGATCTACAGCGATTTGCTGAACTGATCCTGGAATATTAGATATTGGTTGCCATAAAACACCATTATTATATGTCACCATAATGGATGATCCATTGGATGCATAAATCGTATTAGTATCCGCAGGAGACATGGCTAATCGTTGGAGAGTTCCAATAGCTAGATATCCCAATTTCTTCCATGTAGCACCTCCATCAACTGAACGCCAAACATTTGAATATCCTGTATATACTGTATTTGGATTAACCGGATTCATAATAATAGGTGTTACCCATCCCCCTTTTTCTTGTGTAATACCTGAATTTAAAACCTCAGTGAAAGATACACCATTGGTAGTTCTAAGAAAATCACCATTCTGCATTGATATAATAGCTTTATTATAATCAAGCTGGTTAACAACACAATCCATTCCATCACCACCATAAGATTGATTCCATATACCATCCTTTACCCTGAATGTGCCGTTATCCTGGCATCCGGTATATGCCAAACCAGTATATGTTTGTGCAGATGCAACACGATACATTTGACTTATTGATAGACCTTTATTCAGATTAATCCATGAATTTTCTGGGTCATTGGCATAATCCAAGCCACCATCACTACCGCATAGTAAAAAGCCGTCTTCAAGATCAAATATTAAATAATGAATGTCAGCATGAACGTATGGTTTTGAGAACCCACCATACCAATGTGTAGTCATACTCCACGAAGTGCCTCCATTTGTAGAGCCCCATATATTAATTCCGCCTACATATAGGACATCATCGTCTGCAGGAGACACAGCTAGAGCCATATCATACCAAGCTTGTCCGTAATACTTATCATTACCGGTTCCTTGACCACTACCCATTAGGTTAGATGTGCCACCAGCAAGAGAGGATTTGATTGTCCATGTTATACCTGCATCAGATGACACTTGAACAGAATGGAAATATGAGCCTGTTGAGCATAACATATAAACCAAATCATTATTTCCATAAGCAAAATCAATACAGGTTCTTGTGATTCCTGATAAGGACTTAGCCTGAACCCAAGTCTCCCCTGCATCAATAGATCTAAATAACGCAGAGTTACCATTGCCATTATAAGTAGAAGCAAGAATTATATTGAGATCATCACGTTTAATCTTTATATCCCTGAAGTATGCACTTACTGATATTTTGTTTCGCCAAGATTTGCCACCATCAATGCTTTTGTATATTCCATCATTAGTACAAGCAATCACTATATCTGGATTATTAGGAAGTACAACAACTTTACTGACAATTTTTCCATTACCTGGACCGAATAAAAATGAAGTAGTAGCCCATGTATTACCACCATCAGTTGTCTTGAGAATACCAACAGAATAAGTTGAATAGGTTGTTCCTGTTCCATCGCAATCTCCTGTCGCAACATAAGCAACATTTGGATTTGATTCAGAGAAAGCTATATCCGAAATGCCCATAGAAAGAACCTGAGTAAATGGAAAGACATTCCATGTTTTTCCGAAATCCTTGGATTGCCATACGCCTCCCGCTGCTGATCCTATCCAGATTTCCTTAGGTGCGTTTGGTTTGATCTTAACAACATTAATTCTACCAATACCACCTTGATTATTTCCTGCAGCAGGATTTTTAAATGGTCCGGTTTGGCTCCAGATTTTATCATTTCCTTGAGTTAGTTGGGTGGATTTGTTTTGATACTTAATATATTCATTCCAAATATCAACTCCATTTGGAAAAGATCCATCAGGATTTACTCTGGATTCCCAGTAATATTCCCATCTCTGGAACTGCTTCCATCCTTTTTTTCCTTGATTTTCAGTTGCATTCCAATAATCATTGAAATTCTTTTTCATCTCATAGAAATTTAGGTTATCTGACGATTTGAATTCTAGAGCAGGCTGGGCAAAAGATTGATTTAATATAACCAAAGGTATAAGAATCATTCCGATCAAATATTTAAGGCAAGAAGTAAGCATAATATCCTCTTTAAAGAAGTAAATTAAAAATTAATTACTTTCTTTAATTATCTTGTTAATAGACGAATTAAATTGATTTTTTATGATAATAAAGTAAACACCATCAGACTGGTCTTCCAGGTTAAGTATTGCTTCATTCACACCTTCTGGAAGCTCGATAATACTTATCTTCTGTCCGAAAATATTTGTTATTTCAACGAATGTTTTATAATAACTAGATGGAATTGATAGATTGAACAAACCTTTACCAGGGTTTGGTGAAATTGCAACACCCTTTATATATTCAGAAAAAATATCAGTTGTTATGGCATATTCATCTGAAAAAGACTTGCATCCGTTTTCATCTGATATTTCAACCTTGTATTTGCCATTTGATTTAGTAGAGTAGGATTGATTGGTTTCCCCACTGATAATCGTTCCATCTTTATACCATTGATATGCAAAAGCAGTTGATGATTTTAGAATACCATCAGTCTGACTAATGGTAGGTTTAACAGGAGCTGGTAACGATGTAATTGTAATCGTATTTGTTGATGGTTTTAAACATCCATCAATAGTAGTGGAAACAACAGAATATGTTCCTGGTTTTAGAACAGTAATTTTTTTTGTTGTATCTCCGGTTGACCATTTATAATATTTATAACTAAAGCTATTTACTTGAAGCTCTGTACCTACACCTTCACAAAAAGGATTATTGCCAATAAGTTTGATATTATAATCAGGTGGATTAGTAACTGATATATTAATTTCGCCAGAAGTAGCTGAACAGTTTTTCAAATCAGTTACAGTAAGATTAATTGTTGAACTCGACTTTACAAAGATTGCTTTAGAAGTTGAACCATTAGACCACTTATAAGTTGGATAACTATTTTTTGATTCAAGTTTTACACTGTCTCCAAAACAGAATTTAGTTTGACCAGTAACAACTAGTTCCGGAGCAGATAAATTACAATCATTTATTTTAGTTTCCCAAATTCCTCTACCATAAGTAGCGGCAAGCATTTTTGAAGTAGAATTTATTATTTTGAGATCATTAACTATAACATTAGGCAATCCCTGATTATAAGAATCCCATTGTACAGATGAATTATCCCTGGTAAAAACGCCAATATCAGTTCCTATGTAAAGCCTATCTTGAGAATTTTTCTGATACTCTATACAGTTAACAGGTACATTAGGCAGACCTGTTGATAGGTTGTCCCATTTAGCTCCATTGTAAAAAAGTACTTTATCTGTAGCAGAATAACCGGATAAAGTGACCCAAAATTTGGAGGGAGAGTTTGGATGAACAATTATTGATGTAACATAATCGTGAGTTTGCCCGGCAGATGTCCAAGTACTGCCACCAGATGATGTTTTAAATATTTGATTGTATTTGCTAACATAGATGTAATTTGGATCAGTGGAAGATATTGCCATAGAATTTATTGTTATTGGCGTTGTTTCAGTGAAGTTTGAAATTTTTGTCCAATTTAAACCGCCATTTGTTGATTTCCAGACATTTTGCATCGCAACATATATAATATTGGGATTTGATGGATGGATTAAATACGGAGTAACCCATGCTCCTTCTTCTTGTGTCAGGTTCGAAGAGATAATATTTGTGAAATTATTTCCTCCATCCGTTGATTTATTAATTTCTCCATAGTACAGTGATGCATAAATAATATTACTATTTGACCTGTCAATAATCGTTTCCATGCCATCTCCACCCATAATATTCTTCCAGCTTGTACCATCGAATTTATGAGTTCCGTTATCCTGAGCTCCGGCTGTAATAATACTTGGATTTAGCTCAGATGAACTCAAACTGTAAAACTGAGTAATCTGTAATCCATTACTAATGTCTGTCCAGTTTTTACCAAAATTTGTTGTTTTATTTATACCACCATCAGTACAAGCATATAGAACATTACCTGAATTAAACTCCAACCAATGAATATCAGCATGAACCCATGGTAAGCCAAATCCACCTGTCCATTCTGCTATTGGACTGAAGGCTTTGCCTCCATTTGTTGATTTCCAGATATTAACACCACCGATATATACCTCATCTGAACTATTAGGATTAACGGCTATAGATAGATCATATAATCCCTGTGCCGCTGTGCCAGAACCATCAGCGTAATAAGTTAAGTAATTCGGAGAAGTACTCTTGTCTGCAACCTTTATCCAATTAGTTCCGTCAGTAGTTTTCCAAACAGAATGAAAATTGTAATCAGGCCATTGAGAACAAGCTAAAGCATATAATACCTTAGGTTGTGATTTACAAGTAGCTATATTTACTCTTCCAGCACCACTAATTTCTAATTGAGTTGCCAGATTACCAGCTGATTCAGTATATTTTCTTATTGAGTAAACATTGTTTGATGAAATAAAAGTCCCATAAATACTTGTGGGGTCGTCTGATTTGAATTCCAAGTCCTTACAAAGATCCCCTGTAATTGATATCCAAGAAGCACCCCCATCTGTTGATTTTGAAAAGCCCCTATTCGATCCAACATAAAGTAGATTTGAATTAGTGGGGTTGATTAATAATCGATTAATTAAGACTTTCTGAGAAATTTGATAAACAGATGAAGTGGTATTCCAAGTCTGTCCTGCATCAGTTGATTTTAAAATCCCCACACTAAAGCTGAAATTCACTCCGAGAAACCCGGAGGATTCAGCATCTCCGGTTGAAGCATAGATTATGTTTGGATTTGATGCTGATATTGCAATATCTGAAATACCGATTGATAGTACACCTGTTAAAGGAAGACTTATCCATGAAGTACCTCCGTCAGTAGTTTTCCATATACCACCGGTAGCAGAACCAACATAAATTATTGAATTATTTGCAGGATGAAATGCAAGACAACTTATTCTGCCAATTCCAGGTTGAGGCAAACCCATTTTTTGTGAAGGTCTATTTGTGGGTCCAATAAATTTCCAGTCAGCATTAGTTAACATTTTAGGTGATTGTTTATCCTGATTGAAATAGTTAATATATTCGGTTCTTAATGAATTTAAATCAGGAATCTGATTTGATTTCCACATTCTAGGAGCTAAAAGCCATTCCATTCTTTTAAATTGCTTGAAACCACTTCCTTTAGTAGGTTTTTTATCTTTCCAATAATTATAGAAAACTGATTGCAATTCCTTAAAATCAAATTCTTTATCTTGATTATAGTTTTGAAGCCAATTTTGGGCATTTACAGAACTGGATAAAAACGTAAGTATGATACAAATAGTTAAAATTGCTGACTTATTCATTTTGAAAACTATCCTATTATTTATATTTTAAAAATAAAAAATTTAAAATCTATAATACTAAGAGCAATTATCGGCTCAAAAAGTTACAAAGTTAATGAAAATTCATTAAAATAAGAGTATTTATCAAAATTTTTTAGGCATTTTTTGTTATCTTTATTTTTTTTTAAACAGGAAAAATCAGTAAATGATTAGATCTCCAATATCAGTGGCTATGATTGTCAGAAATGAAGAAAAAATGCTTCCTGATTGTCTTCAATCTGTAAAAGATTATGTAATGGAAATAATTATAGTCGATACTGGTTCGACAGACCGAACCAAAGAAATTGCTGAAGAATATGGATGCAGAATTATAGATTTCTCTTGGCAGGATGACTTCGCTATGGCTAGAAATGTAGCACTTGACAATTGCACACAGCCATTTATTCTTAGTATTGATGCAGATGAACGTTTAATAAATCCTATTATTCTATCAAAATTATGTTTAAATTCTCCCTTGCTAGCCGGTGGCTGGCTTGTGCATTTGATTTCTGAAGCTGTGAGACCTGATGGAGCTATTGATAAATTTGTAACAAATCTGCTTCGATTTTTTCGCAATGACCCAAGAATAAGATTCAGAGGTATTATACATGAACAGATTCATTACAGCATTCTTGATCTGGGTATGCAAATACAAAACTCTCCTCTTGAATTTATTCATTTGGGTTATAGTAGTGATAAAAATGACATGCCTACCAAACAGTTGAGAAATCTTAAACTTCTAAATAAAGTTATTCAGAAAAATCCGGACAGCTATAATTATTTTCAAAGAGGTAAGACTTATCTTGCCTTAAATGAATTACAGAAAGCAGATAGTGATCTAGCAGAGGCGATGAAATTAATTGACAACAATAATGTGCTTTTACCTCAGATTCTTAATTTTGGTGCTTTAGTCGCCACAAGGCTAGGACTAAAAGACATTGCAAAACAAAGAGCAGAAATGTCGCTTAAGATTATTCCAAAGCAGGCATTTGCATATTTCGTATTGGCTGAACTCTATTTTGAAGCTAATATTTTCAAAGAGGCTTTGGATAATTATCTTAAACTCGACGAAATGCAGACGACACAGGATCTTCATGCAATGATTGCAGGTGATTATAGGATGCCAAGTGCAGAACTAGCTTATAAAATAGGAAAGTGTTATCTTGAATTGAAGGATTTTGAATCTTCCGAAAGGTTTTTTATTATCGGAAACCAATTTAATCCACGTGATATAAATATTCTTGCCGGCTTAGCAAACATTTATTTTCTGAATGGAAATTTTGTGGCCTCTTTAGAAAAGTTAAACTTGGCATTATCCTACGATCCAACTAATTTATCAATACAAAATTACATTACTTTAGTTAAATCAAAATTAATCTCACTGCCCTCCACAAATATTTCAAATCCTGTTTCTGTGACAAAACCACTTTTCTCTCTTAGTATGATTGTAAAAAATGAAGAATCCATGCTACCTGATTGTCTGGAAAGTGTAAAGAACTTGGTTGATGAAATAATAATAATTGATACGGGATCTTCAGATAATACTTTGAACGTTGCTAAATCTTTCGGTGCAAAAATATTTCATTATGATTGGAATGATGATTTTGCCTCTGCAAGAAATGAATCATTGAAACATTGTAGTGGTGAATGGATTTTATACCTTGATGCGGATGAAAGATTGGAACCATTCTCTGTTAAAAATTTAAGATCGATATTAGAAAATACTTCTGAAGATATTGGTGGATATGTTTGTACAATCGAAAGTGCACATCTCCAACTAGATAATTCCACAGAATTGCATCGTGGAGGATATCCAAGAATTTTCAGAAATTATGGTTATCCAAACATAAAATTCGAAGGAAGAGTACATGAACAAATTGGAGCGTCGATTTTTGCATTAGATAAAAGTATTGCTTTTTCAGAAGTAATTATTAAACATTTGGGGTATGACACAACTCGTGATGTAATGCAGGGTAAGGTCAAAAGAAATTATCAGTTATTGTTAAAGCATATAAATGAAGAACCAACAAATGCCTATGCTTGGTTTCAACTTGGGCAAACACTAGCTCAGATGCAGTTGGTTGATGAATCTGAAAAAGCTATAAGATTCTCAATTGAAGTAGGTTCTTTATCCGATGCTGTTTATGCGAGTGCTTGTGCTACTCTTTCACAAATAGTTGGTGGAAAGAGAAATTTTACTGAGGCACTAAATTGGGCTGAGAAATCTTTAGAAAAAGCACCGGAGCAAGTATTTGCACTTAGTCTGAAAGGCTTTGCATTATTACTTCTTAATCGAAAAGCTGAAGCTGAACAAGTTTTTCTAACGGCTATTAGCCGGAATAAAAGCCATAAGTCAATCCCACAAACCGGTTTCGATGTTCAGGTTCCTGAAAATGAACTGCTTGAGGGATTGCAAAGATCAAGAAATTAACTAATTTCACTCAGACTCAAGTCTAAGGCATGAATAAATTCATCTACATCCAAATTGGTTATAATTAGTGGTGGTACAAGTCTAAGCACATTTCCTGAAGCAGCGTTAGCAATAACGTGATGCTTTAGTAAGCATTCAACAAGAATGATAGCGTCAAAACTAATAACCAATCCAAGCATCAATCCTAAGCCTTTTACTTCCAGAACTTTATCAGGATATTTATTCATAATTTGAGAAAGCTTATCAACAAAATATGTTCCAACAGTTGTTACATGATCCATCAATCCTTTTGATAATTCATCCAGTACTACAATGCCGGTTGCACAGGAAACAGAATTACCTCCAAAGGTTGTTCCATGATTTCCTTTATTCCAGACGTTGGCTACAATTTCTTTCCCCAATATACAGCCCAGTGGTAAACCACCACCAATTCCTTTTGCAAGAGTTACGATATCAGGAATAATACCATAATGATTAAAAGCAAAAAATTTACCTGTTCGTCCAGTTCCAGACTGAATCTCATCAGCAACAACTAAAAAGCCATATTTATTTTGAAGTACTTTGATTGCATCTACAAAAGCTGAAGTCACACAGGAAATACCGCCTTCACCCTGAATAAATTCTAGCCAAATTGCTGCAGTATTCGAGCTAACAGCTTCTTCCAAAGCAGAAATATCATTATAAGGAATAATGCTCATATTATCTAAATAAGGACCCATGCTTTCTTTGTAGAGAGGTTTATCCATTATTGATAATGCACCGTAAGTTCTTCCGTGAAATCCTCCAGAGAATGCAATTATCTGATTTTTATTTTTATCTGATCCCCATTTTCTGACCAATTTGATAGCTCCATCTGTAGCTTCTGTACCTGAGTTGCACAAAAATACTTTATCATATCCTGAAATTAATTTTAGTTTTGAAGCAAATTCAATTTGGGTATCCTGATAAAAATAATTTGAAACATGCATATATCTTTTGATCTGCTTTTCTATTGCACTGATAACTCCTTGATGTGAATGACCTAGCGCATTAACAGCTATTCCTCCTAAAAAATCAAGATATTCACTCCCATCTTTACAGTATATTCTTACTCCTTCAGCCCTATCAACAACTAATGGTAATCTTTTGTAAGTCTGAAAAAACAACTCATGTTCCGCATTAATAATGTTCTCATTCATAACTTTCGATTCCTAATAAAAAATAAATTTAATAAAATCACGTTCAATCTTGTATATAGTTCAAATACTTTAACGATTATGAGTATTTGTTATTCATTTTATTAAAAAAAATTTTAGGATGTTTATGAATCAATATATGATAAATATAGAAATCGAGGAAGTTCGAGTTGAAAATTTCTTCACTATGGTACCGGAACAGCGTGACCAAATAAATAAATTAATGACTGAAGGCAGAATTTCGAGCGTAACACTGTCTTTTGACAGATCAAGACTTTGGATTACCATGTTTGCTAATAATGAAGATCAAGTTCGTACGGTATTGGATGGATTTGTACTAATCAAAGCAATGAACTTCAATATCAGACAAGTCATGTTCCATGTCAGCAATACTCAATTCTTTCCCCAACTATACATGAATTAACGAGAAATTCATCTACCTTTGTTACTGAAAGGCATTACCTTTGATAAATTCTTTATGTTATATGTTTCTTCACATTTAGAAGAAAATAGAAAAGACAAATTATACTGGACATCAAAAAAGGACATCATTAAAAAAAATGAAGTCCCTATTGAAAATCAGAAATTATTTTTTATTAATTTGTTTTAACGTAAATATTAGAAGCGATGTTGTAACCAAGAACTTTTTCAATATTATTCAACCTGATAGTTATTATGCCATTCAATGGTTCATTTTCAAGAGTAAAGATTTTTGCATTGGGCATTAGATTCGACTTTTCAAGATAATTTAATAGTTTTGGATCATCATCATTGAGTCTGCTGATAGTATATTCACTTTGGTTTTCTGCATTAATGAGAAGTATTTCATTAATGTCTGGAAATTCACCATCCTTTGATGGAATAGGATGTCCATGTGGATCGAATTTTGGGTCTCCTAATTGTTCAGTAATTTTTTCAATGAATTCTGAAGATATAAAATGCTCGAGTCTGCATGCTTCTTCATGAACTTTATCCAAAGAAAATCCCAACATTTCCTTTAAATATGTTTCGAGTAATCTATGAAATCGAATAATTTCTAAAGCGACTTTTGTTCCTGCATCACTTAATTTAACACCTTTGTATGAATTATAAATGACTAATCCCATAGTGGATAATCTTTTCAACATTCCTGTAACAGATGCTCCTGATACATTTAACTCTTTTGCTATTTCTGTAGTTGTTACAAGTCCAAATTCTTGAAACTTATAGATAACTTTAACATAATCTTGAACTGCTTGACTTAACATAGTAATTCCAAATATATATTTTAAAAGATGTTTCTAAGCGAAATAATTTACCAATTTTGTAATTTAAAAAAAAAAATTAATTAAAGCTAAATATTTAATATGATTTTGAATAAAAAGCCACATAATGTTGCAATGGAAATACTAAATATTATGGTCAGAAGAACTGTCTTCGGACCAAATTCCTTCCAAAAAACTGCAATAGTTGAGACACAAGGAATATAGAGAATAATGAAAATTGTAAAGACTAAAGCTTGTACCGTCGTCAAACCAATTTGTGTAAAGGTTTGTACACCCATTGCCTGACTTGCCATAACAATTAACAATTCTTTCCTTAGAAATCCAAAAATCAAAGTCGAGCCTAATTGTTCTGGAAGCCCTAAAACATTTGTTATTAATGGTGAAAAAAAATAATTAATAATTTTTGATGCACCAAAATATTCAAACCAACCTAATACAATGCTACCTAAAATTAAATAAGGAACGGCAACTTTTAAAAATTCTTTCACCTTAAATTGGGTTTTCTTTATAGTAGAGTTAATAGATGGTAGTTTCAAATTAGGTATTTCCAGAATTAAACCTGTTGGTTTTGTAAAAAAATATGATAATATTTTTCCATTTATTGCAATAATCAATAAAACAAAAAAGAAAATAAAAGCTGTCCAAAATGGACCAGTAAAAGCTGAAGATATAGCGAATATTACTGTGAGTCTGGCGGAACAAGGTATAAAATTTATCAAAATACCAGTAATCAATCTATCCCTTTCATTCTCAATAATCCTTGTTGCATACAGAGCCGGGACGGTACAACCGAAGCCCATAATGAATGGTGCTACAGATTTGCCATGAAGACCAATTCTGTGGAAAAATCCATCAAGCAAAAAGGCTATTCTCGACATATAACCGGTATCTTCAAACAATGATGTCAGTATTAAAAGTGGTAAAAAATATGGCAACACAATACCTAATGCACCAGCAATACCTTGAAATAATCCATCGAAAGTGAACCATAGGAAAGGAGAAAATAATTTCAATGGTGCATACAAGGGTGGCAATAATTGCATTGGAGGCTCAATCAAGCCTGAAATGAAATTACCGACTTGAAAGATTACCACGAAATATACAACAAAGAATAATAGTAAAAAAAAGTAGCCCCAAAAAGGATGAAGCAATACTGAATCGAGTTTTTCAGCAAAAGGTTGAGCTTTTTTCTGTTTGATTTCTGAAACAAGATGAGTGATCTTCATAGCATGATGATGACGTTCGTAGGCTATTACCTCGAAACCATCGGTATTGTGTTCTATTTGAATCTTCTCAGTTGCAAGTTCACTTTTCTTTCTATCCAATGATTCCAAGCTTTTAGCAACAAATTGAGGGTTCTCGATTAATTTGATGGCGTAAAATCTTGGATCAATTTTATTTGGAATATGTGATTCTTTTAAATCTTCTTGTATTTCACAAATACTCTTTTCAATATGCAATGTAAATTTAAGAAATTCCGGCTTTGGATATCCACTTGAAATGACCTGATCACAAGTTTCGATTAACTCTTTTACACCTTTACCAAAAAGAGCTATTGTGGGAATAACTGGGATTTTTAGAATCTCTTTCAATTTTTGATTGTCTATTCTAACTCCATATCTATTGGCTTCGTCCTGCATATTGAGTGCTATAACCATCGGTATTCCGAGCTCTATCAATTCAACAGTTAATTCGACACTACGAGAAAGCAAAGTCGAATCGACAACATTTATTATAAGATCTACAGGTTGATTTAATAGATAATTAACAGTTACCTCTTCGGCTGGATCATTTGGATTGAGCGAATAGAGTCCAGGTAGATCTATTATTTTATAAGTTTCAAAGTTAACATTTATGAGAGATTCTTTAACGGCAACGGTTGTTCCCGCAAAGTTAGAAGTTGAGGATTTAATATCAGATAATACATTAAATAAGGTGCTCTTACCAGCATTAGGTTGCCCAACCAGAACAATAGTTTTATGCAGCATAATCAACAATTATATCATTGGCTAATGACCTGCTTAAAGCAAGTTTAGTAGAATTCGTAGAAAGATTTTGCACTATTACTCCCCCCCAAGTCATTTCCATTATTTTCATAAGAGAATCCTCTGGACGGATTCCCATTGAAAGCAATTTTTTTCTGGTTACAATTTCAGAATTAATTTGTAGAATTTTCAAAGAAATGTTACAAGGTGCATCCGATAAACACATATTTTTTTGATGTCAATATTTATTAAAACAATTATTAAATTTTTAAGACGAATATGATTAATTAGTCGTGTCTATTATCAAAAATAGATTTTACTAATTTGATTTCAAAATTATTTCTTAAATTCTGAAATCAAAATGTAGTAAATAGCAAACTTTTCAACATACTTTGTAATTATTTCATTTTTCAGTAAGTTTGAACAAACTTTTTATAACTATTATCAAAATCAATTTATGGAATCGGATAACACTCTAATCAAAAAAACTAACTATATTTTCATTACAGGCGGAGTCCTTTCATCACTGGGTAAAGGTATTACCTCTTCTTCATTAGGTTTACTCCTGAAGCAACGCGGATATTCTGTGACAATAATGAAGTTGGATCCTTATATCAATGTTGATCCAGGGACGATGAACCCATTTCAACACGGGGAAGTATATGTAACTGACGATGGTGCTGAGACAGATCTCGATTTAGGTCATTACGAAAGATTTATTGATCAATCATTAACTAAACGGAATAATACAACTACTGGCCAGATATATTTCAGTGTTATACAAAAAGAGAGAAGAGGACATTATCTGGGAAAAACAGTTCAGGTAATACCTCATATTACAGATGAAATTAAAGCACAAATTAAAACTTTCGATGGACAGTTTGATTTTGTATTAATAGAAATTGGTGGAACAGTTGGCGACATAGAATCTCTTCCATTCCTTGAAGCATCAAGACAGATATTATTGAAAGAAAGACACAATGCTTTAAGCATTCATCTTACTTATGTCCCGTACATCAAATCCTCAGGCGAATTAAAAACAAAGCCAACTCAACATTCAGTTAAAATGTTGATGGAGTTTGGAATCATGCCTGATATACTTGTATGTAGAACTGAAAATAAAATTTCAAAAGATGAACGTTCAAAGATTGCTCTTTTCTGTAATGTTGATGAAGAATCTGTAATTGAAGGTATTGATGTTGAGCATACTATTTACGAGGTTCCTCTGCAGTATGCGAAGAGTTCTTTTGATGAAATTGTATTAAACAAACTCAATATGCCACTCAACATTCTTGAACTTAAAACCTGGGAAAAATTTGTACATAAAATTAAATTTCCAAAGAATTCAGTAACTATTGGTTTGGTTGGAAAATACACAAAGTACAGAGATTCATATAAAAGCATTCTCGAAGCTTTTATTCATGCAGGATCAATTAACGATACAGAAGTTAAAGTTGAAATGGTTGATGCTGAAAATATTACAAGAGAAAATGCACATGAGTTTCTTGGTGATCTTGATGGAATATTGGTTGGTCCCGGTTTCGGATCCAGAGGAATTGAAGGTAAGATCAATGCAATTAAATATGTTCGTGAAAATGGAATTCCATTCTTTGGTATCTGCCTTGGCATGCAATGTGCTGTGATTGAATTTTCAAGAAATATAATGGGCTTAGCTGACGCTAATTCTTCAGAATTCGATAAAGAATCTGCTAACAGTGTAATTGACCTTATGGAAGAACAGAAGAAAATTAAAAACAAAGGTGGCACTATGAGACTTGGTGCTTACCCATGTGTTCTTCAAGAGGGCACAAGAGCATTCAAAGCCTACGGTAAGAAGGATATTTCCGAAAGACACAGACACAGATATGAATTGAATAATGAATATAGGGACAGATTAGTAGAAAATGGAATGATCCTCAGTGGACTTTCACCTGATGGAAAATTAGTGGAAATGATTGAATTGGAAAAGCATCCTTGGTTTGTTGGAGTTCAATTCCATCCAGAATTAAAATCAAGAGCAGTTTATGGTACACCTTTGTTTATCAGTTTTATTAAAGCTGTTCTTCAGTTCCATAATAATAAAGAAAAATATTAAAGAAATTAATTAAACAAGCAATTATTCGCATGGTGAAACAATGAAAATACTATACATACTTATCTTTTTGATCTTTGGGTTGTCATTGTTTTCCTGTTCATCATCCAAAGTTTCAAATACTTCTTCAGTAACTTTTGATAGCACTCAATCCGGATTGAAATTTGTTGACTTAACTTTAGGGAATGGAAAATCTCCTATTGAAGGAAGCAAATGTACTGTTCACTTGTTAATAACAGATGAAAACGGATCTGAGATTGAAAACACTTTTCGTTCTAACAGACCTGTAGTCTTTACGATTGGCAAGAGTGACGTAATAAAAGGTTTAGAAGAAGGAGTATTGACCATGAAACAAGGAGGCAAACGTAAATTGTTAGTACCTCCTGAACTTGGATTTGGAGCCAGAGCTCTTAAAAATGTTCCGGGTAATGCTTACCTCTTTATCCTTACTGAATTAATTAAAGTGGAATAGGCAAGCCTTAATGAAAATAGATGCATTACTTATTTATGAATCTCCGAATGTAACTAGCCTCTATCCATTTACAATTCTGCATTGTGGATGGGAACTAAGACTAGGATCATTTCTCTATTTTGAGAAAGTACAAAAATTATTCCCCGATTCTAAGATCATATATCATGGAAGAGAAAAGCATCTTGAGTCTTTTCTTGCCAGATACACAACAAATCCGCAAAATCTTGAAAAAGAAAATATATTAATTCTAAATTCAACCATTGTTCCTGAAAAAGAATTCTTTGATTCTTTATCTGAGTTGTATGAACAACATATTCAACAAGATCTGATTTCTAAATCAGCATTATTTGTTCATCAGGGTCAACCTGTTGCAGCATTTATGACTGCTGAAGATATTATAAACCCATCTGATATTGACAAACAATTCTTGCCTAAAATTCTAACAGATTTCGGCAGATTGGTTCCGAATATCGAAATCCCAAGACCAAAACTTTTAAATTTCTTGTGGGATACATTTGACAATGTTGGTAAAGAAATTAATGAATCCATCCAATATTATACTTGCAATCCGGATACTCAGAAATTACTGGATTCTGGTGTAAGATATATAAATGAAGATAAAATTCGAATCTGCGATAGTGCTTATTTAGCTCCGGGAGTTGTTCTGGATGCTTCAGAAGGATGCATTATTATTGATAGAAACGCAAATATCATGGCTAATGCTGTTATCATGGGACCTTGTTATATAGGGGAAAATTCTACTATAAAAATAGGGGCTAAAATTTATGGCAACACAGCAATAGGACCACATTGCAAAGTTGGTGGTGAAGTAGAAAATTCAATAATTCAGGGCTATTCAAATAAGCAGCACGAAGGATTTCTTGGACATTCCTTTATTTCTGAATGGGTAAATCTGGGTGCTGATACTAATACATCTGATCTGAAAAATACCTATAGCAACATTAGAGTTAATTTTTATAAACAGGAAATAGATACACACAGAATGTTTGTTGGATTACTATGCGGAGACCATACTAAAACTGCGATCAACACATCGTTCACAACCGGAACAGTGGCAGGGATTTGCGGGATTGTTGTTGCTGATGGTTTTCTTCCAAATTACATTCCATCATTCGCATGGCGTGGAGTTAAGGGATGTTCATTTTATAAACCAGACAAAGCGATTGAAACTGTTAAAATTGTAATGGCACGAAGAGGGAAAGAACTCACACAAATTGAAGAAACTCTGATAAGAGAAGAATTCGAAAACGCAAAGGCTCTCTTCTACAATC
Source organism: uncultured Hyphomicrobiales bacterium (assembly GCA_964464375.1). Lineage (GTDB taxonomy): Bacteria > Bacteroidota > Ignavibacteria > Kapaibacteriales > UBA2268 > CAIOZA01. The sequence goes on along the minus strand of CAYXFU010000002.1, from coordinate 96,963 downwards.
TTGTATAAGCACATTTAACAATAAATTACAACGATTTCGTCTTGAGTTTTCACATGGGGATGAAACGGATTCGACGGGGTGATGGACGTCGGTCGCGGCATGTCGTGCTCAATCGGTGGTGCACGTAAATTCAACCGGTAGGCTTATAAATGCCGAAAACAATTACGCTTTAGCTGCATAATAACCAAAAGCAACTACATCTTATGATAAGTTTGCCCCTCGGCTAATCATTAGGTGTCGCAAACAGAAGGGCTGGTTCCAAATCTTGCTGTGGGAGGCGGAACAAGACAACACACAGATAAGCTTTTTCGACCTGCCGAGCGGTTAAGAAATTGATGAAAATTATAGATCGGCTAAGCATGTAGAGGCATCGAAAGAAGCTCTTCGGACGCGGGTTCAACTCCCGCCATCTCCACTATTTAAATCATAGCGCCCTTGTAAATCAATTACTTACAAGGGCGTTATTTATTTTTCTAACATATTTCCAATAAATGCTTCTTTTAATGTTAATACCTTTGTAGATTTTAGCCTTTCTACTTCAATTTCGTTTCAACTATAATGTTGACTGTTCTGCAGAAGAATCTGCCTTCAGGTAGATCATTATCATGAAGAATTATCTTCTCCCCTACTCCTTCAGCTATTGCTTTTGGAAAGCCCATAGCTTTTTTGGTTGCAAATGCACGCTCGATAGATAAACGAAGGTTGTAACTGTCCTCGCCTGTACGGTCAGTGTGACCTGTGATATAAATGTCGGAAGTGGGTTTTATTTTTTGCTTGATGTCATTAATAATCTTCAGATTATTTTTTTCTAGATCCGCTTTATCGAAATCAAAAAGTATGAGGCTGTAACGATCAATTTCCTTATCACCCTTCTTTTCCTTTTTCTTCTGCTTGATAGTAGTTACTTTGAATTGGATTGTCTTTTCATTTGTACTGGAGATATTATCTTTACTGTCTTTGACGTTTAGCTTATATTTTAAATCATTACTGACATTCTTCATGATTATAATATCTTCATCCAGCTTCCAGTCGGTATATTTACCCGATATCGCATTGGATTTGATAACCTTGATAACTTTATCTCCATTTTTAATAATTATATCTGCATTTGTGATAGAATTATTTGATATAATGTCGGTTTTAAACCGAACAGTTGGTGGTGTTATAACCCTCATTGTGTCAGTATATTGAATCGGTTTTAATAAATCATCATTATCTGAATAAAGTTCTACTCTACGGTTCTCCTCAAGTTTATCAGGATCCTGAATTGGAGTAGAAGGTTTATCCGGTAAATTTCTGGTTTCTATAGAGATTCTGTCAGGAGAGATATTCCATATATGGTTAAGATAGTCACGAACTGCTTCAGCTCGTTTCATTGACAGATTTTCATTATCCTTTTCAGTTGAATACCCATCGTTGCATCCAATCAATTTAAGCTTATAATCCGGCTTTTTTGACAATCTATTGCCTACAACATTGAGAACATCATAGTATGATTTAAGTATTGTATTATGAAACAGATTAGCTTCCTTGAAAGCCGAAATTTCAACTCTATCTAGTTGTTCATATCTTGGTGGTATGACTGCTGAACCTTCATCAAAAAATACATAATTCAATATTGGCTGAATTTTAGTTGAGAGAAATTCTTCGATTTTGAATAAAGGTTCTTGAATTTCATTACCAGAACTATCAACTCCAACGGCAGTGATAAATGGCTTAAGATCAACAATTGTCGGAACAAAAATTGTATCTGTTCTTTGGAATGTTTCTGTAGTTAATTCGACGATTTCATTTTGAGTAACTTCAATCCTCTTATTTAAAATCCCTTGAGCAAACAGTTGTGCAGTTATTGATTCGGATTCTTTTCTGATTGTATCAATTCTCTCAATCTTCTCATATTTTTTAATTATTTCGGGCTTTGAACGGAATACATATTTCAATGCTATTCCGACACTAATTGAATTTACAGACCATTTCGGAACCTCAATTGAATTTACAATATTGGATAAGCCAAGAGCATAATTTATCCTTGGTTCCGCAAGAATAGTTCTTTCCTTATTCAGAGGAACTTCATAAGATATTCCACCACCGATAGATAAAAATGTACTTGAGGCATTCTTTATATCACCTGAAAATTCGTTTCTTGTACGCTTTTTTGTGTCATTACCGTTTGAATCCAGGAATGTACCTGACCCTGTGGGAAACACAAGTTTTTCAACCTGACTGTAACTTGCTGTTGAAATGAATCCTAAGTAAAAAACAACTCCGACATACAAGTTAGGAATTATCCGAAACTGGGTATAAGGTTCAAAACCAAATGTCTTTATGTTAGCATCCAGTCTGTGTTCAAATCTACCCGGCACATCATTTTCCCCTCCATAAAATATCGTAGTTTCTTCCGTTCTGGTTAATAAACCGCTATGATCATTGAATGAAGCTCTCAATCCAGCTCTGAAGAATGAGGAGAATGGATATTCGAATAAAACTCCAAAGGTTAAACCGTTACCACTTCCTGTCTTATACCCAGGTGAACAACTTGGACATCCTGGAATTTTCTTAAAATCTGCTTCATGACTATTGAAATTGAAGTTACTAAATATTCCGATTCTGGTAAGATCAGTATTGAGTAATTCCTGGGAGTGTAAATTGAAAGTTAATGTCATTATAAATAAAATGACATAGAAGCATTTTAATATGTTATTTAAATCAATATTCTTCAATCGGTTCACTTCTGAATTAACAACCTTTTAGTAACTATTTCCGTTGGAGTTTGCAAGATAATAAAATAAAGTCCATTTGGAAAGTAATTTAGTGAAATTTTTTTGCTCTGTGGTTGAGTTGATATATTATTGATGTTAAATACTTCTAGTATATTAGAACCTAGAACATCTGCAATATACATTCTTGTCGGACCTGTTTCAATGAGTTGATACTGAATTTCAATATTATCATCACCTGGATTTGGGCTGATCAACGTCAATTCCAGCTTTCCATCAACATTTATCAACCTTCTCCCACCTTCTTCACAAACTCCCAGTAACTTAAAAAGTCCACTTCTTGTTTTAGTTTGAACAGGTATTTCCTGACCATTTCTGTCAAGCCATTTAAAACTTAGAAGATCAATTGATGTTTCAGCAACATTTCCAAGACCTGCCATTACTTCAAATTTACCGACAACATCAGCACTTACATAAGCACCTTTGATTTCAATTGTTGAAGAATCACCTGAAAATATTGGACTAATATTTGGATCAATTGATTTAAGTATATATTTTTGAAAACGGATCAGAGCCTTGTAAGATGATGCAGAAGATTCAACAGTACTGGTTTTTACTCCTCCAACCTTGAGATTAATATATCTTTTCTCTCCGGCAAAAGCTGAATCATCAGAACAATATACGTAGCCACCTATCCCCTGCCCTAACAATCTTGTTTGAACAGTCATAGAAGCAGATGAACTTTCGAAGTTCAAATAACTTGAAACTTTTCCTATATACTCAGGCTTGAATCGAATAGTTAAAGTTCTTTCTTCATTTGGTGTAAGTGTAAAATTGCCACCACCATTGATAATTTCAAATTCATCCATACCTACTCCAGTCAAGAATGAATTATTTATAGTGATTGGGATACTATCAATATTTTTTAATAAAATAAGGATTGTATCTTTAGATTTCCCTACTTCAGCAAATCCAAAGTCGACATCATTATTCATCACCTTTAATTTGGGCTGTATGCCTGTACCACTGAATTTAATGATATATGTTGAATCAAAAGTTTCTATTTTTACAAAAGATGTCTTGAGTCCAATTGAAGAGGGTTTAAATCTGAAAACCAAATTCTTTGTTTCACCAGGTTGTATTGTATAAGGAGGAATAGATGAAATCATATTAAATTCAGAATTATTCGGTCCTAGAATTGAAATGGATTTGATGTTAAGGGCATATTTACCAATATTTCGGATAAATGGAATTACAAGGGAATCCTTATTTCTGTTAACTAGAACATTACCAAAATCAACATCGAGTATTTCTGCCATAGGTCTTACTATTGAAAACACCGAATCACTGATATCTTCCTGCAAAACAACTTTTGGAACATACTTCCATAATTTGATAGTACTGTCTGCACTACCACTTGCAATTATCCTTCCATTCGGACTGAATGTAACAACATAAACAGGCTTAGTATGTCCCAGCAATGTATCCTGAATAACTGCCGTTTCAGAATCCCAGACATAAACAGAATTGTCAAAGCAACCACTAGCTAATGTGTTCCCATCCGGGCTGTATGCAACAGATAAAATGTAAAAAGTATGACCTAATAGTGTTCTTATCTGAGTATTATCGTTCAGATCCCAGATAATTATTTTTTTGTCATAACTACAGCTAGTTAGCGTACTTCCATCTTTGCTGAAGTTTACAGAAAAGACCAGATCACTATGCCCATTCAAAGTAGTTTTTAATACTCCACTTGAAAAATCCCATAGTTTTATGGTCTGATCACTGCTACCGCTTGCAATAGTACCGTTATCGGGACTGTAAGCAACTGTGAGTACTCTACCGGTATGACCGAGTAAAGTTCTCAATAAACTACCATCACTTGTATCCCAGATTTTTATTTCTGCATCACCCCCACCACTGACTATAGATTTGCCATCGGGACTGTATGCAACTGAAAAGCCATAATGATCCAAGATAAATTTTGGTGTTGCAGATGCTAAATCCCAAATTACTAAGCTACTTCCAATACTTGCAAGAGTTTTTCCATCTGGACTATAAGCCAATGAATAGACCTGACCAGATGTTAATTTTGTTATAATTTGTCCGGTACTCACATCCCAGATAAAAATCTTCCCATCATTAGATCCTGATGCTATTTTATCACCGTCAGGACTGTAAGCAAGAGCATAAACTACATCGCTGTGACCTTTTAATGTTGTTATTAAATTACCTGATAAGGAATCTCTGATTCTGTCAGTCTGTTTTGCTTTGATCAGAGATTTGTCAGATGGCTTTTTGGGTAATGGGTTCCATTTGTATTGCAAACCACTAGCATCATTTGTTATCAGGTTCCAGGACTTACCTAAGTCTGGTGAGAACATCAAAGAAATAGTATCAGAAGGGTCAACTCCAACCCATCTGATCACTGTATCACTCCCGGCTAGCAGCACATCACCACCATTTGGATTAATAATCTTGATTGCAGGTTTTGATTTTTTACCAAAATATGAATTTGAAGATTGAATATTGAATGCGCATAAATTTGTTTTAACATCAAAACTTGCAAAAGAATAGCTGGAGTCTTTTGGAGTAAAACTTAGAGTCAAAGTTCGGCTTTTTCCCTTTTTCACTGAAAATTTCTTTGGTGAAATTGTATAATCATTATTAGTAGAAGTAATGTCTGACACAACAAAATCAGCATTGTGAGCAGTTACAGTGATAGTAGTATCTATTTGAATACCTACAGGTAAATTTTTAAAAAATATGGATGAAGGTTTGAAGTCAAGATATGCTCTTGATTTGTCGGGAGCTACAAAATCGACTTCAGACCTCATAGAAGTGTTATTTACTTCAAGGGCTAAATTTCTGATTGTTGTTGAACAAAGTATATCGCTTTCCCATTCAACAGTACATGGTTTTACATTCTGTATGATTGATAAAATTTCAGTTGAAACCAAAAGAACTGTTGAATCGGTCAAAACATTATTATAAATTCTCCCTCCTGTTCCTTCAGCAATCTTAGTCAATCCGGCTCTAATGCCATCAGGCTCAACAAATTTACTATTGAATACAACAGCATAAAAAACGATGCTGTATTTATGGCAGGAATCGATAATACTGTTAATATCAGCATTACTTGGTTTTTCACCATAGGCATCGGAAAATAAAATAATAATTCTCTTGTATAATCCAGATTTTGAAATATTTACCGCACCGTAACTTGAATCTAGTAATAATTCAATAAAGTCAACGGATTCAGACGGAGTTAATGATCCAATTGCAGATTTAATGTTTACTTTATCATCAGTGTAATCAAGATTTAGATTTGCTGTTGTATTTGACGATTGAATGGATATCTCTGAGGGGGGAAGATTAATTTTATCTACTATGTTTGTTGATAAAGTTTTTGCAAGAGTAATGGATGATTTAACTGCTTCACTAGAAAACATCGTAGTACCAGTATTGAAACTCAAAGTAATTGATAGCTTTTGTAATGTTTTACTAGGCGGACAACTGATGCCGGTGATATTTCTTTTTATACCATTTTCTTTTACTGTAATATCGGATTGAGATAGATTGGTCAATAGTTTGAAGTTATCATCATAAGCAAAATATCTGGCTTTCATTAATGGAAATGAGGATGTATCAATATCATAGATATTTAACCACTCTGCAGAAACTCGTAGTAATGAAGTAATACAAAGTAAACTAATTATCAGGAGCTTTAGTTTCATACAATCTTAAAAAACAATTAATGAAATTAATAAAATCATCATTTAAAATAAATAACTATTTTAAAAAATGTACAAATCATTTATTATATAACACATTTTTTGAGAAAAAGTCTCACAACTTTTGAAAATAATTTTTATGTTCTTTATTATCAGTTATTTACATGGTATTTTTTTGGTAGAGGATTTTATTAAAAATTGGGATTTTTTATATTTAAATTCAACATTGCATATTAGTAATGTGAAGAAAAGAATTCTAGCCTAAACTAATTTATTTATTTGGAATACCTATTTTTTTTAATTATTTTTATTTTAATAATTTTAAAAATATTTTAAAATTCTTCTTATAGTACAAGGGAGTAACACAATGAAATTATTTATAAAAATACCAATAATACTGATATCTTTAATAGTATTAGTTGCAATTGCAGGAATCATTTATCTCAAAACCGCATTTCCAAAAGTGTCGGATGCACAAATAATGAAAGTAAAGTCAAATCCAGAAATAATCGCAAGAGGAAAATATCTTGCCGAAAATGTTGCATTGTGCATAGATTGCCATTCAACAAGAAATTGGGATTTATTTTCCGGACCTATAATTCAAGGTACAGAAGGAAAAGGAGGGGAGCTCTTTGATAAAAATATTGGATTGCCGGGATCGATTTACTCAAGTAATATTACTCCATTCAATCTTGGATCATGGACCGATGGTGAAATTTATAGGGTAATCACATGTGGTGTAAATAAAAATAATGAATCGCTTTTCCCTTTGATGCCATATAAGGCATATGCATCAATGGATCCAGAGGATGTTAAAGCGATTATTGCTTACCTGAGAACCCTTTCGCCAATAAAAAGTAGCTTTCCAAAACATGATCTTACCTTCCCAATGAATTTAATAGTAAATACGATTCCTTCAGATGCAACACCAATGAAAAGACCACCTTCAACCGATACATTAGCTTATGGAAAATATTTGGTAAAAATTGCAGCTTGTGCTGATTGCCATACTCCTGCAGTAAAAGGTAAACAGATTGAAGGTATGGAATTCGCTGGAGGATTTCAATTTGGATTACCAAAAGGAGGAAAAGTCAGATCAACAAATATTACTCCAGACACAGAAACTGGTATTGGTAAATGGACATTACAGAATTTTATTGATAAATTTAAAAATTTTGCGACTGAAGAATCCAAGCATTTGAAAGTCAATCCAGGTGCATTCAATACAATTATGCCAATGACTCAATACGCGGGGCTTACAACAGAAGATCTGACAGCAATGTACAAATTTCTAAGAACTGTGAAACCTGTTAAAAATAAGGTTGAGATATTTACGAAGCAATAGTTTTAAATGACAAAAAGGTACGAAAAATATTCGTACCTTTTTTTGTACCGGAGGAGGGATTTGAACCCCCGACACGTGGATTATGATTCCACTGCTCTAACCGACTGAGCTACTCCGGCAACGCCTTAAATAAGGATTACAAAATTAAGAATTTAAACTTATAAAAAAAATTAATTTCAATATTTAGGTAATACTATTGGATTTATCTAAGATGATTCAAGTAGTTTTTTCAATTCATCACGTAAGTTTGCTGCTTTCTCATAATCTTCATCTAATATCGCTTTATCCAGTTGTTGTTGAATCTGATCAGTCTTTGTTAAAGGTTTATGTGACTTCTTCTTTTCAGGTTGGGCAAAATTCAAATCATTGTCGGCATCAACTTCTTCAGAGTCAGCTTCATCAGTTTGAGTAACAATTCCTGCTTCGGCTAGGACTTCTGCATTGACATAAATTGGAGAATTACATCTTACAGCAATGGCAATTGCGTCACTAGGTCTTGCATCCAGCTCAAGACCTATATCTTCAAAAATCAATTTTGCATAATATGTTCCATCTCTCAATTCACTGATAAAAACCTCAGTAATTGAAGAATTAAATGACTCTATCAAGGATTTGATTAGGTCATGAGTCATTGGTCTTGGGGGAACAACCCCCTCCATTTCGAGTGCTATGGCTTGAGCTTCAAAAGCACCGATAATTATTGGAAGTCTCTTGTTACCTTCCAATTCTTTTAAAATGAGTGCATAAGCATTGTTACTTGCCGGACTGGCGGTTAATCCTAAAACTACTAATTGAATTTTTTCCATTTATTCTGCTCTATTCTATTTCGGTTCTTTTACTATGTTATTGACTGCATAAGCATAACGATTATTGCAGTAATCTAAAACTACAAATATTAAATCATATATCAAAAGATAAATCGGACATAAATAAAAAAAATCCCAATTTGCTAGCTATAACAAATTGGGATGTGGAGAGATTAATCTTAACCTTTGATAGCTTTTATTTTCTCAGTAAGTTTAGGCAACACTTCAAAAAGATCACCAACGATACCATAATCACAAACTTTAAATATTGGTGCATCCTTATCTTTATTGATAGCTAGAATTACTTTAGAAGTGGACATACCAGCCATGTGCTGAACTGCTCCTGATATCCCGGCAGCTATATACAGTGTTGGAGAAACTGTTTTACCTGTTTGCCCAACTTGTTCGCTATGAGGACGCCAGCCTGAATCAACAACTGCACGAGAAGCACCGACAGCTCCGCCAAATACGGCTGCGAGATTTTCAATAAGATTATAATTTTCAGGTCCTTTTAATCCACGACCTCCAGACACAACGACATCAGCCTCAAGAACATCAAGTTTTCCTTCATTCTTGGCAAGATTCACAACTTTAGAAGTTGCTTCTGCTTCACCAATTGATGAGGTCATAGTATTAATATTTAAGATAGCTGGTTCTTTGGTTGCTGTGAAGACATTTGGTCTTAGAGAAAAAACTTTATTTGCTGTATTAATTTTTGCTGTGATCTGAGCTTTTCCACCGTAAACGGGTTTTTTTGCTAAGAAATTGCCATCGGCTAATTCAAGCTTTACACAATCTGAAATATAGCCGGCATCAAGTTTTGCCGATACTCTTGGTGCTAACTCCAAACCCGCGGCATTACCAGCGAATATAATAACGTCGCAACCATTTGATTTGGCTGTTTCGGCAATAATAGAGGCATAAGCTGTTGAGGAATAATTATTCAAAGTTGGAGAGTTAGCAATGATACATTCTTTCAATCCATATTCTGCTGCAATCTGAACCTGAGACTCAGTTAGGTTTACAACTAAACCAATTACAGGAATATCAAAAGTTCGGGCAGCAGAGACAACCTCGTAGGAAGTACGCTTCAATTCTGATTTATTTCCTTCTAGATATACTAATATTTTATTCATATTGATTTCACTTTCTTGTTGTCAAATAATAATTAAATAACTTTGGATTCTTCGTGAAGCAGACGAACAACTTCATCGATATCCTTATCTTCACCACCCAGAATAATTCCAGTTCTTTTCTTCAATGGAATTTCAATCCCCATTACTGTAACTCTTTCATCTGAGTTAACAGCATCCTTTTCTTCAATTGGTTTAGATTTAGCTTTCATAATATCCGGTAATTTAGGATACCTTGGATCATTTAGACCTTTTTGAGCACTAATAATACATGGCAATGAAGTTTCAACAACCTCTTTACCTCCTTCGATTTCCCGTTCAGCATTAACAGTATTACCTTCAATTGTCAGTTTTGTTACAACAGATACAGAAGGAAATCCCAATAACTCTCCAAGTATTGATGGTACCTGCAAAGAATCGAAATCGACACTCTGTTTCCCTAATAAAATGATATCAGGATTAATTGATTTTGCATATTCTGAGATATTATTAGCAACAAAAAAGGAATCAAAACTCGAATCAGTTTTGATAATAACTGCTGAATCAACACCCATAGCTAATGCAGTACGTAATTGTTCTTTCGAACTTTCTCCACCAACAGTTAATGCAGTAACTGTACCACCGTTTTTCTCGCGAAGACGAAGTCCTTCTTCCAAAGCAATTTCATCATAAGGGTTTACTATATACTTAATGCCTTGAGGGTCAATAGTTTTCCCATCAGACCCAACAATGACTCTCGAGGCAGTATCAGGTACTCGTGAAATACAAACTAAAATATTCATTAAAGTTACTCCAAAAATTCTAAAATCTATAAGTTTGCAAATATAAGGAAATTTGTATAAATTTTTAATTTTTAGCTAAAAAAATACATATTTATCTTAATTTGTTGTTTAAAAAATTGCGCATTTCAAGCTTTAATTACTAATTTAAATTCTATTCAATAAAAACTTGGCATTTAATATGAGAAAACTAAAAATAATAATAATATTTTTTTTGCTAAGCAGCCTTATCACATTCGCACAGCAACTTAGCAAATCTTACTTCAATGAAACAGCTAATGAACCTGTTGAATTAATTGTAAAGTTGATTCATCTCGATGCCATTATATCAATCGAGCCTAAAAGGAATAAAATCATAGCTCAAACCGATTTTACAATTCTGACAAAAAGATTTCAAACTGATTCTATAGTTTTCTATGCTCCTTCATTTAAATTCTTTTCTATATCCATTCCCAATGTCGATATCACATACCGGACTACCGATCGTGATGTCATCATCTACCCAAAAACAAAGCTTGAACATAATAAAGAATATCACATTATTTTCAGTTATGAAGCTGCACCTGAAGAAGGTCCAATATATTTTGTTGGCTGGAATGATCCTTTAAATATCAAAAGGAAGCAGATTTGGGCTCACCGTCCACATAATTGGCTGCCTTTTATAGACGACAGATTAACTGTTGATATGTATGTCAATTTTGACTCAAAATATAAAGTTTTTTCAAATGGTGTTCGGATTGAAGTGAAAGATAGCTCTAATGGAACGAAGACATGGCATTATCGAATGAATAAGAACCATCCTTTCTTTTCGACAGCATTGGTTATTGGCGACTACGAATTCAAAACTAAAACTACAAAATCCGGTTTACCTGTAGAACTCTGGATATATCCTGACCAAGCGGACAGGTTTGATGATACGTATCAGTACTCAGCAGAAATGGTTGACTTTTTCGAAAAAGAATTAGGTTTCAATTATCCATACGAACTTTACAGACAAGCACCAGTTCACGATTATCTTTTCGGAGCAATGGAAACCACAACCTCCACAGTCTTTGGTGACTATATGGTGATTAATCGCAGAGCATACTGGCAGAGAAATTATATTAATGTAAATGCACATGAATTGGCTCATCAATGGTTCGGAAACTGTATTTCTCACCTCACACCAAAAGATGTCTGGTTAACTGAAAGTTTTGCTACTTATTATGCTAAACAATTTGAAAAAAGTGTATTTGGGAATGAATTCTATCAGAATGACAGAAGACTTGAAATGGATAAAGTATTTAGCGAAGCAAAAACTAATAACAACCCTCTTGCTTCAAGCAGAGCCGGTACAAATAGAATTTACCAGAAAGGATCGCTTGTACTTGATATGCTTCGATATGTTATTGGAGATGATTATTTCAATTTATCGATTAAAACCTATTTGAATAAGTTTCAGCATAATTATGCAGAAACTACAGATCTATTACGTTCTATCTATACCTCAACAGGGATGAATCTTGATTGGTTTTTCGAGGAATGGATATTACGTGGAGGTGAACCCCACTATAAAGTATCATATAAATCAGTAGATGAAGAAAACTTAGTCAGAAATACTCAGGTATCAGTTGAACAGATTCATCAAAATGATGATTTAGTTGGATTATTTAAAATGCCAATAGAAATCGCAGTTTACTATCGGGATGGCTCATTTGAAAGAGCCTGTGTATGGATTAATGATAAACTTAATATAATTAACATTCCCAATCCACAAAGAAAGAATATTGATTTCGTTTTATTTGATCCTGATAATAAAATTTTGAAGAAACTAACATTCACCCGAGAATATGCTGAGTTAGCGGCACAAGCGACAAAAGCCCCGAATATGATTGACAGATACGATGCACTTGTTGAGTTAAGAAGTATCCCAATTGATAAAAAGCGTAATTTGCTTAACAATTTATATAAAAATGAAAAATTTCATCTGACAAAAAGCGAAATTATTAGCCAGATTTCAAAGGATGAGAATGCGACATCATTGAGGAATATTAAATCTGCAATTTATGATTCTGATGCATTGGTAAGAAGAGCAGTAGTCGATAATGTTACGGAAATTAACATAGAAATAAGACGTGATTATGAAAAGCTTCTCAAGGATACTTCTTATGCGAATATAGAATATGCGCTTCAGAACCTAGCCACATCCTACCCAAAAGATATCGATTTGTATTTGGACATTGTCGGTACTGAAGAAGGATGGCGTGGTAAGAATATCAGAATTAAATGGCTAGAAATAGCAATTGGTTCAGGTAAGAAGGAGTATATTGATGAATTGAAAAAATATACATCACCTAGTTATGAATTTGAAACAAGAATCAATTCAATTACTGCTTTAAAAAGACTGAACTTTTTTGATAAAGAATTAGGAATAAATATTATTGATGCTTACTGCTATTGGAACTTCAAAGTTAGTAATGCAGCAAAGGAGGCTATGTTGTATTTTAATCAGCAAAATAATTTTAAAGAAATATTAAAAGATATATTAAACTCTGGTTCAATTAATACAAACAATGCAAAAAGAACAAAAGATTTGTTGAAAAATTAATATCTTTACAATGGGAGGACTGCAGTAACAACTGTCTTGCTATCTTGAGAAGAATACATCTCCAGTTTTCCATCAAATAAGTTAAGAATTTTTTGTACAATAGCAAGTCCCATTCCTGAGCCTTGTTGTTCATATTTGACTCTGTCGAATTGAACAAAAGCAGAAATCTGGCTGAATTGTTCAGAAGTAAATTCCACTCCAAAATCAGACACTGTCAAATAATAAAAATGATCAATTTTCTTACCTGATACATTTACAAGAGATCCTGGTTGAGAGAATTTAAAAGCATTATCAATGATTTCTTCTACCAATTTAATAAAACAATCATCCGGTAATTGTACTGAAGTATTTTCTACATCAAGCTTTAAATCTGCTTCTCGTGAATAATTTTTTGCAATTTCCATTGCTTTAGGGTTGATATACATGGAAGTAGATACAACACCCTGAACTTTGATTATAAATGAATCAGGTTGATGCATAAGCCGGTTGAAGAAAAGATAGTTCACAATAAGTCTCAATATCCGCTTTCCCGCATTTTCAATATTATTCAACATAATCATAATATCGTCTTCACCAAGTTCATGGAAGTTTGACTTCAAAATTTGTGTAAAACCAAGAATCGAATTAAGTGGCGACCTAAGCTCATGCGGAAGTGTAGTAGATACTACATTTTTAATATTATCTATTTGGTTTTCATAAGTTTTTCTTTGATTCTCAAATTTTTGCAACCTGGCTTGAATTGCATTCAAGATGTCGTCTGCCTCGAATGGCTTTGTAATATAATCATCAGCCCCCATCTGCATCCCGAGCCTTTGATCGGCTTTATCAACTCTTGCAGTAAGAAAAATAAAAGGGATGCTGAATGTTTCTGGATTGCTTTTTAATTTTTCTAAAACCTGATAGCCATCCATTTCAGGCATTGAAATATCACAAACAATCAAATCAGGTTGTTCTGTTGTGGCTTTTTCTAAGCCATCGATTCCGTTTACGGCTTTTACAACACTATAATCTTCCAACTCAAAAATATAGCCAAGATTAGCTAAAACAATTGAGTCATCTTCTATTATAAGGATTTTATATTTCCTTTTAGCATCCATAATTTTTAAAATTGCTTTAAATCTTTCCCTAAAATAACTAAAATAAAAAAAAATTACTAGGAAAATTAAACCAAAGTCAAAATATTTAGTCTATACTTTTGAAAACAGAATACTAGCTAGTTAGAAATTGATCTTTGCAATAATTTTGAAAATTTTCCGAATATTATACTAACAAATGATTTTCTTTAGTGTAATTGCATATAGAACACATTGACATAATTTATTTTTTTTAATTTTATATTAATTTTGAGGTATCTATGAAAAAAGTATTATTTTCCAGCATCTTTGCAATTTTCGCAGTTGCAATGGTAATCGGAGTTTCCTCCTGCAAAAACGACACTGTTAACCCAGGACCAGACATGCAGATGATGAATGGTAACCAAATTGTTCCAGATGCAACAATGAATGCATTTGACGCTGATCAGTTTACTGTTTATGGTGATTTGTCAAATGATCTTCAAGTTTATCCGCAGCAATTCATTGATGGATGCAAGCCAGGTGATAGACGTCCAGACGATAAAGGCGGCATGGGCGGAATGAAAGACAGAATGGGTCCAGGCTTTAAACTTCGTATGTTGCTTTGGGATCTTAAATTAACAAGAGAACAAATGACTGTTATCCATGATTTGATGCCAGGTTATCATGATTGTGTTAAAGGTGTTATGGATGCAGGTGCTGCAGCAAGAAAAGCAGCATTTGATGTAGCTAAAGCCGCTAGACAACCGATTATTGATGCTGTTAAAGCTGGTACAACAACTAGAGCAGATGCCAAATTACTCCTTGACGCTATCAATAAACAATTGAAAGCTGATTTAGACGCAACAATTGATAAAGCAGCTCTCTGCGACTGTCTCAAAAAACTTTATATTGCAATAAGAGCAACATTAACTGATCCTAAACAAATTGAAAAATTTAATGCATGGGTTGCAAAGCAAAAATTACCTTGCGATACAAGAGTTAATCCATAATGTAACTATTCAATTATGAGTTAAATTAGAAGACCGCATTTTAGCGGTCTTTTTTTTGTGGGAATAACAAATAAATCATTAAGATTCAGTTCAGAATTATTAATTTTGTTTTACTGGAAAATTAAATTAATAATATGGGAAATTTATGCAAAAAAAATTACTACTTTTTATCGTCTTGATAATTATATTTGCGTCTTTGCCTGATTGCCTTTTGGCTCAAGATACAATCGTTGTCCAAACTCTATCATTCGATTCAATTACAGGACGAAGAGGAACATACAAATTCCCCGATAACCCCGGTCAGTTCCGTAAAATATTAATGCTTAATACTCTTAAATGTGATCCCAGAACCACTCAGGATAAATATAATTGCGGAGAATGGGATTATCTAACTTATCACGTTGTTTACAAACACACCGGGAAATTCGATTCAACACAAGGTGAAGCTCCGTATTTCAAATTAGGATGGGAAGCTCCTGATTCAATTCAATATACAAGCAAACCGACTATTTCCTCATTTCAGAAGAAATATTATTCGAGAAAGATTAATAGTTCCTCGAATGAAGAAACGTTCAATATTGGAGCTGATTCTTCTGAATTAAATACAGGATCTCCATTCTATAGGACGCAATTTGTTATAAGTTCCAAAGATTTGAAAGCATTTGGTTTCACAAAAGGGAATATGGACAGAATCAAAATTTTTGCCAAAGATGCTGGTGGAACGCTTAAAAATTTTACAATTAAAATCAGAAATGCTCCAGCAGGAAATCTCCTCAGTTTCGTTAATTCTTCATTCACAACTGTTTACCAGGTGGAAACAAGAAATCTCAATTCAGGATGGAATGACTTTGACCTAATGAAATCATTTAATTGGACTGGTATGTCTAATCTTATTATCGACATTAGTTTCGAGCTAAAGTCAGGCACAGCACCAATTTTGATGGGAAGACCTTCGACCAAAGCATTTATCACAAATGCCACTGATAGCTATTTACAATTCGATGGAATCAATGATTTTGTAGAATGTGGGAAAATGTCTGAATTAGCCAATGCACAGAAATTTACTTTGGAAGGATGGATTCGAGTAGATCAATGGGAAAACTGGAACAGAGTTTTTGGCACAAATTCAACTCATATTGAATTAGGAGATAAAGTTGGACAAATTTACTGCATTGTCCGGAATGCCAATAATACTCACGCTAATGCCCTTTCGGCAATATCTTTAAACGAATGGACTCATATTGCTTTTGTTTATGATGGAAATCAAGTGAAGAATTCTGATAGAATTAAATTATATATTAATGGTGAATTGAGAGGTCTAACTTATACAGATAATATTCCTGCAAATACTATCGGAACTATTGAATCATTCAACTTGACCGATGTTTCTAATTCTAATGCTTCGATGAAGGGTGCATTAAATGAGATTCGTGTGTGGAATGAAGCTTTAGATGCCGCTACAATTACAAACTGGTTCGATCAGAAGATTAATTCTTCTCATCCAAATTACAATAATCTTGTAGCCAATTATGATATGGATCTCGATAAATCAACCACATTAAGAGATGAATCTAAAACAGGTAAATATCCGGCTAAACTCTTTGGTTGTCCACAATGGGAATCCATGTTGCCGGAGAATGTATCAATGAATGCTACTGAGACAGCCAATGTACCTACTCTGCAATTTTTGAGAGGTAACTATAACTCCCAGGTAGATTCAATAATTATTAATTATGACATCACAAACCCTCCCATTTCAATTATCACGTATAAGGTTCAAGGCAATGGGGTTGTCCCTGATAATGTTCAATATGTTTGGAAATCAGGTTATACATACAAATATGATACTGAAGGTAAGATTATCGATTCTACTTTAATTACTACAGAAAATAAACTGAAAAATTATAAGTTGAAATTCTATAATCCCCCATTTGAATTAACTGATCAATATGAAATAGGAAGATTTATCACACCTTATGGTATTAACTTGGATCTAGGTCCAACAGGCTTTACATGGGCTTATGATGTAACTGACTACGCTCCTTTACTACAAGGAAACGTAGATCTTTCTGCAGGCAATCAGCAGGAATTGATAGATCTGAAATTCCTTTTTATCAAGGGAACCACGCCAAGGGATGTTCTACGGATTGATCGAATTTGGGGAGGATTTGCATCCTATTCGTATAAAGATTTATCAGATGATAAAGTGTTGTCAGCAATTAATATTCCACTACTCGTAAATGCAAAGCAATTTAAAGTTAAAACCAGATTGACAGGTCATGGTCATCAAAGCAACGATGGAAACTATCCTCACTGCTGTGAATGGAAAGATAACACACACTCTTTTTTAGTTAATGATAATACTGTGTCGACATGGCATATTTTCCTCAATGATGAATGCGCTCTAAATCCTGTTTATCCTCAGGGTGGAACTTGGCCAGGTTCAAGAGAAGGCTGGTGCCCGGGTGATTTAGTAAGAGATCATGAAATTGAAATAACTAAAAATATCACAGGAAGCTCTGTTAAACTTGACTATGACATCACAAAAGTACCTGCAAATAATCTGGGAATGGGAAGTGGTAATTATGTAGTAGCAATGGATCTGATTGAATATTCTGACTTAAAATTCAACAAAGATATCGAAATTAATCAAGTTATTACACCGAATAAGGAGCCCTATTATTCCAGAAAAAATCCAATATGTTCTAACCCTATGGTTGAAATCAGAAATAATGGAAAAGAAACCGTCAATTCAATAAGATTCAAATACAAAGTATCCGGTGGACAGGAATTTGTTTACAATTGGAATGGCGAACTTCAATCACTGGAAAAGTCAACAATCAGTCTTCCGATTCCAGGTAGTAGTTTTTGGATAGGTGATGCCAACAAAAAATTCGAATTGGAAGCTTGGTTGGAGGATTCCAAAATGGATGACAATCCTGAAACAAATAAGTTCTGGACATTTTTCAATTTACCTGATTTATACCCTGAAACTATTATTTTAAATTATCAGACTAACAGACGTCCCGCTGATTACACTTATCAGGTATTAGATATTAATGACAAAGTGGTTTTCTCTAAAACAGATTTACTTTCTGAAACAAACTACCTTGACACTTTGAATCTCCCAAAAGGTTGCTATACTCTTCAGTTATTGGATGCTAACAATATGGGGCTTTCTTATTGGGCATATACAGAGCAAGGATCAGGTTTTATCAGAATCCTGGATCCTAAGTCAAAACCGCTTAAAGCATTCAACCCTGACTTTGGAAAGGGCATTTCATACTCATTTAATCTTGGTGATATAACATTTATCCCTGAACAGGATTTTGAATATTTTGTTTCAATCTTCCCAAATCCAACCGAGAAGGATGTAACAATCAAGATTAATTTTGAACTTGGTCTTTCTCGCTTTCAAGTTTTTGATTTGAATGGTACTGAAATTCTAAGTGAAAGAATCAATTCAACTTTAGATTATTCATATAATATAAATTCATCTTCTCTATCGGCTGGTGCATATTTTGTAAGAATAAGCAATGGACAATATGATATAACCAGGAAATTCATTAAAAAGTAAGCTTGATTTAAAATCGAAAAGGCTCTGAGTTTAACAATTCAGAGCCTTTTTGTTAAATATTTTACAGAGCATTATTCAAGATAAGTATATCCATAAAGACCCGATCTGTAATTCGATAAGAACTCTTTGCCTTCTTCAGGTGATATCTTTCCTGCTTTTACGGCTGCTGTAACCCAGGTTTCCATCGTCCTTACAAGTTTCTTTGCATCGAACTGAACATAATCCAGTACTTCAGCTATAGTTTCTCCATCGATAATCTGCTTGATTTCATATTCTTCATCTTTGACTACAATATGAACAGCATTTGTATCACCAAAAAGATTGTGTAAATCACCAAGTATTTCCTGATAAGCACCCACTAGGAAAACTCCGAGATAATATGGCTCAGACTGTTTGAAATCATGAACCGGAAGATATTGAGCAAAATTTCTTACACCAATGAAATTATCAATTTTCCCATCAGAATCACATGTGATGTCATGAAGAGTTGCTACTCTTGTCGGACGATCATCTAATTTGTGTATAGGCATTATTGGAAAAATCTGATCAATAGCCCATGAATCTGGTAATGACTGAAAAAGTGAGAAATTACAAAAATATTTATCCGCAAGCATTCTTGCTAGATTACGAAATTCCTCAGGCTGATGTTTCAGCTCAATACTATATCCTAGTACTTCATCTGCTATAGACCAGAATAATCTTTCAGCAAGAGCTCTTGTTTTTAAGTCGATCATCCCCAAACTGAATAAATCTAATGCATCCTCTCTTATCTGCTGAGAGTCATGCCAAGATTCCATCATATTTGTTGGTGATAATTTATCAAGCAATGAGAATAATTCTTTTACAATTTCATTATCATCCTCACCGATAACCTGATCATAATCCCATTTAGGAGTAGTTGTAGTTTCAAGAATATCAAATACAAGAATAGAATGATGTGCTGTCAATGACCTACCGCTTTCGGATATAATATTAGGATGTGGAAGATTGTGCTTGTCACACGCTTCTTTGAGCATATAAACGGCATCATTGGCATACTCTTGAATAGTGTAGTTTATACTGCTTGGGCTAAATGTTCTGCTTCCATCATAATCAACACCCAATCCGCCTCCAATATCAACGAATTGAACATCACAACCCATTTTCTTGATTTGAGCATAGAATTGAGAACACTCACGTAATGCATTTTTAATTTTTCTAATTTTAGTGATTTGGCTACCAAGGTGAAAATGGATCAGCTTAACGCAATCCATCATTTTGGCATTTTCAGTAATCTCGATTGCCTCTAAAAGCTCGCTGGCATTCAATCCAAATTTACTTTGATCTCCACCTGAATCTTCCCACTTACCACTACCAGAAGTTGATAATTTGATACGGATTCCAATATTTGGCCTTAACTTTAAGCGTTTTGCAATTTTTATTATCAGTTTTAATTCATTAAGTTTTTCCGCGACAAGGAATATCTTTTTTCCCATTTTCTGTGCCAATAATGCTAATTCAATATAATCCTCATCCTTATACCCATTACAAACAATCAGAGCTTCAGGATTGGATGTAATAGCTAGTACTGCATGAAGTTCAGGTTTTGAACCAGCTTCTAAGCCGATATTAAATTTTTTACCGTATCGCATAATTTCTTCAACGACAGGTCTCATTTGATTGACTTTGATAGGATAAATATTATAATAAGTGCCATTGAATTTATATTCTTCAGATGCTTTTTTAAAGCAACTGTTGATGGTTTCTATTCTATCATCAAGAATATCAGGAAATCTAAGCAGTACAGGCGTAGATACATCACGAATTCCAAGCTCATCAATTATCTCTTTTAAATCAATTTTTACTTCTTTGTTTTT
Organism: uncultured Hyphomicrobiales bacterium; assembly: GCA_964464375.1. GTDB lineage: Bacteria > Bacteroidota > Ignavibacteria > Kapaibacteriales > UBA2268 > CAIOZA01. Next base: position 76,364 of record CAYXFU010000002.1, on the reverse strand, counting down.
AGTTGGAGTAACAACAGCATTACCTTTTTCATTAATTGAAAAGTAATCCTGTCCCCATCCATGGATGCTATACAATTCAATTGAATCTTCAATTCTCCATTTACGCATTAGATTATCCTAAAAAATAATTTAATAAAATACCTCTAAATTTGCCTAGTATTAGGACTTCGATAAAATATATCAATAAATGTGCTTAATTTTCTTAAACTTAAAATTATTTTTTTGATTTGGGTTTTCATCATTATATTTGATGAAATAGCTTGATTCATCTTAAATATCCTAAGTTTTGATTTGACTCAATTTACAATTATTTATTTTATTTTTTTTTGAATAAATCAATCTAACTCTCAAAGCAGTAAAAATAATTAAGGATTGTAAGGCTGAAAAACCTGACATTTTTAAAATTGAAGAATTATTTTTCTAAAAAGTGTTCAAAATATTACACACTTTCCTCTTTAGAAAAATGAATTTGTATGAATTCAAAATGAACTACTATATTCTTGGCTACACCTAAAATTTAGAAATTGAATTATATTTAACATCGAAATTCATCGTATCGTATTGATTTGCCTGCCGTTACAGCTATATGAATATTCCTAATTCGAATATGATAGTTTATGAATTGAATATGAATATGAATTGATTATTAAAATATGTTCATAATTGATAAAAAGTTTTTTTACTCTATCAGAATTTTGTTTCTTGCCTTTGTAAAAAATGACAATAGTAATAATAATGTTTTTAGATGATGAAAGTTACAGTTTAGATTTTGGTTATTTGACTTAAATTAAACTACGGTAAAAAAAAGACACGAACAAATCAGACTCATCATCACACTTAAATTTCGGGTATCTATTTTACTTCATACGGGTAGACCGTTACACTTGAGAAAAGTGTGCAAAACAAGGGAGACAAGAATGCAGAATATAATTACCAAAAGACTCAGAATATTAGTAACTATCATGATTATAGTTCCGGGATTAATTTTTATTAGCCCGTCAGATCTAGTATCCGCCTCAGGTAAGAAATCCTCACATTCAAAAACAATAAAGAAAAGTTCAAAAAAATCAAAGAAGTCTAAAAAAGTTGCTCGTCATTATGATATTCAGAAAAACCGCAACTTGGCGTTGGCTACTATAGAAAACTCAGATGAGCTATCTAAACTAGCTTATGGTGGCGGGGATATTGCTTCAAATGGGGTAGTAACACAAGAAGCAGTTTATGATGAAGGTGAAGATTTAAATGAATTAGCTCTCGAAGATGATGTTGTTATTGATGTGGACCGTGTCAAAGATATCTATCTAGCATACATTGAAGGTGTAACAGAGCAGGACAATACAACAGCTGGTGGTGTTGATAAAAAAGGATTATTTGACAATATAACAAATTGGTTAGGAACTCCTTATCATTTTGGAGGTACATCAGACAGAGCTATTGATTGTTCAGCTTTCGTACTTACTATGTTCAAGGAATCATCTGGTATTCATCTACCACGTACAGCAAGAGAACAATTTACAGTAGGTAAGGTTATTAAAAGATCTGACCTTCAGTTTGGAGATTTAATTTTCTTTCATACGAGAAGACACGCATATATCTCGCATGTTGGTATTTACCTAGGTGATAATCTATTTGCTCATGCTAGTTCAAGATATGGGGTCACAGTATCCTCATTAGAAAGTACATATTATGACAAAAGATTCATTGGAGCAAAGAGAATTTCAGTAGGTGACAACGACAAGGCATCAAGATAATGATTTGACCTTTTGAAATATTTGTTGATTTTTTTATAATGAAGAAGCCGTCAATAGACGGCTTCTTCATTTTTAAAGTTATATTATTAACTACATTGGATTTTTCTGGTGAGGAAAAACAATGAGTCAATTTATTTATTTATAATAAGTAATTAGAATCAATATATCCTTTTATATCTCACTCTACCATTTCATCAGATTGACCTTATCAACATATACGGTTTGTTGATTTCGATAAAGAGCCAACACAATTGCTAATCCAATCGCTGCTTCTGCGGCGGCAACAGCCATCACAAAAAAGACAAATATCTGACCAGCCGGATCAGAATTGAATGAAGAAAATGATACAAAAGTTAGATTTACTGCATTGAGCATCATCTCGATAGACATAAAGATTATAATGGCATTTCTGCGGGTTAGGACACCTACCGCTCCCATCACAAAGAAGATTGCAGATAGTATTAAATAATAATTTAATGGAACTGATTCTTGCATATCAAATATCTTTTAATAATTTTCAAAATAATATTAATCAACTTTTCTTTTTGCTAATATAACCGATCCAATTATAGCGGCTAAAAGGAGAAGTGAAATCGCTTCAAATGGGAATAAATAATTAGTAAAGAGCTCATTACCTATCATCTCGACTGATCCAATATTGCTTTCCTTTAATCTAGAAGTACTTGAAGTAGTAAGGAAAAGTACCACGAATTGGATTAATAGCACTAATCCGAATAGAACAGCAATAAATGTTTTTATGCTTAATTTTTCTTTAAGTTTTTCCTCATCACCAAGATTTAAAAGCATGATCACAAATATTACCAGCACCATAATAGCACCTGCATATACAAGTACCTGAAGTACAGCAAGAAATTGTGCGTGCATATTAAGATAAAGACCAGCAAGCATAAAGAAATGGAATACGAGAGCCATTGCCGAAACTACTGGATTTTTGGATGTGATTGTTACCAACCCGCTTGCTATACCCAATACACCAAGCACTATAAACAAAATGAATTCTAAACTCACAGCTTTTTTCTATAATGTTTTAATAAACTATTCTTCAAAAATAAACATTTTTTCTCATAGAGACAATCAAAATATTATTCTACATATCTATCCACTACTTTTATTCCATCAATTTGCTTTAATTTTTCAAAAAGATCGAGGTAATCCGGCATATTCTTAAAGCTGATAGTAAGATACCCAGTGAACTCATCATTGTTGTTAGAAAACTTGAATCCTTGAATCTGTACATTCTTCATCATCAATACGATATTTGTCACATTTTGATTGATTGAATTATCGTCAGCTCCCTTTAGAGCTATCTTGGCAGTAAATGTTTTACGATCAATTTTACTCCAATCTAGTCTCATTGTAGCAAATGTTTTTGAGCTTATCATTTCTATCGAGCGGTTGCACATTCTGCGGTGCACTATGATTTCTGTACCAGGAACTATCTGGCCAATTATCTGGTCACCTGGTAATGGATAACAACAAGGAGCCATTTTTATTGGGAGATTTATTTTATGATTTTCAATTTCATGATGCATTCCCTGAGTAAAATTTTGCGATAATTTAGGAAGAACAAAAGTTTCGCTTATTACAGATATAAGATGATCGGAATCGAGGAACTCCTCGTTTAATGCAATGTAAAGCTCATCGATTGAACCTGTATGAAAATGATCGAGCAATGTTTGAATCTCAGTTGTATTTAAGTCCAAATTAAATTTCTTTAGTATTTCTAAGAAGATTGCTTCGCCTTTTGAAATGTCTTCCTTCATCGTCTCTTTAAGGTATTTTTGAATTGCATTTCTCGATTTCTGAGTTACAACAAATTGAAGCCAATCCTTAGAAGGAAGTTGGTTTTGTGATGTAAGTATTTCTATTACATCACCACTTTGTAATTTACAATCAAGTGGTACAATTCGTCCGTTAACTTTAGCACCAATGCAATGCTGACCAATATCAGTATGTATGGCAAAGGCAAAATCAAGGGCTGTAGCATCCTTAGGAAACGACCTTAGTTCATTTAAAGGGGTAAAAACATAAATTTCGTCGAAAAGCAATGTTCTTCTGACGTTTTCTATCAGAGTCTCAGGTGCTTCATCACCTAAAGTTTCAAATATGGTTCTTACTTGATCGAGCCATTCTTCAATATTGTCATCCTGAATTACTGAACCAGCTGGCAAAAATCCTGGTTTATAATTGAAATGAGCAGCAACTCCCTTTTCAGAGACCAGATGCATGGCTCTAGTCCGGATTTGCACTTCAACTGGCTTACCATCACTTCCAAAAAAAGCTGAATGTATGGATTGATAACCGTTTTTCTTTGGGCTAGATATATAATTCTTGAATGTACCAGGAACCATCTGGTACAACTCAGATATTATACCAAATACCAAAAAGCAAAGATGATCATAGTCTGTATCAAGAATAATCCTAACTGCAAACAGATCGTAGAGTTCCTCGAGGGGTTTTTCACGTATTATTGTTTTATTATAGATCGAATAGATATGCTTTGGTCTGCCTTTAATTTCATAAGATGTTTTTAATGCAATTATCATAGGGTCATTATTGAGCTTCTCTTTCACAGGAAGAATAAACTTGTTAAGATATTCCTCTCGTTCCTTCCTTGTTAGCTGAATAGCTTCTCTGATGCGTTTGTAGGCATCGTAATTAAGATGTTTGAATGCTAAATCTTCAAGCTCCCACTTTATATTTCCAAGACCGAATCGATGAGCAAAAGGAGAGTATATTTCGAGTGTTTCGTTACTCATCTTCCTTTGTCTTTCAGGATCAAGATAATCCAGTGTTCTCATGTTATGTAGTCTATCGGCAAGTTTTATTAATATTATTCTCACATCTTTGAATAAGGACAATAAAAGCCTGCGGTAGTTATCCAGTTCTTCAATATTATAAGTTTCAACATGATGAATCTTCTGTACGCCTTCAACTATTTCAGCCACAGTCTGGCCAAATTCAGAATGTAGATCTCTTAACGTATATGGACCACCGTGACGCGTAATTTCATGCAATAGGGCTGCAGCAATAGAGATATCATCCAATGGCATTTCCATTGCTATTATCTGAGCCACATTTAAAGGATGAGTATAGTATGGATCTCCGGACTTACGTACTTGGTTCTTATGTGTATTTGTGCACCATAGAAATGCTTTACGGACCATATCTTCATCAAATGATCCCTGGAAATTTTTACGGCAGTTCAATAATAGATTTTCCAGATCAGCAGTTAGGTTTTGACCAAGATGGTGTCCATCGTTATATGTATCGTCTGAAAACAAATTTTTCCCGTTCTAAAAGGACTGAAACACGATTAGACTTATCAAATCTTTTGCCATAAATCAACTTTAATTAAAATTTACTGAAGTAAATACAGATTATTCAAAATTGGTTATAAGAAAAGATTTTGTTCTAGATTCGATTCATGAGTAAGAAGCCATTGTTTGCGTAACAATCCACCTGCATAACCGGTAAGTTTTCCATTTGTACCAATTATTCTATGACATGGTATAATTATTGGTATTGGATTTTTACTATTTGCATTACCAACAGCTCTAACTGATTTTACATCACCATATCTACGAGCTATCTCTTGATATGTACTAGTTTTCCCAAATGTAACATCTGCAACTATACCCCATATCTTATGCTGAAACTCAGTACCATTGGGATTCAGTTTTACATGAAAATCTTTTCTTTTACCATCAAAGTATTCGTCTAATTGCTTTACACAATCTTTGATTGGTTCTGGAAAATCAATTAGATTCTTATTTAAAGAATTCTCTGTAAAAGAAGTTAAGGTATTCAAACCAGGACAGCAAGATCTAATGTCATTCAACAAGTGAACAAATATGATATTCTCAATCCCATCATTGGTTCCAACAATTTCTAATGCACCAATAGGAGAATTGTAAAAAAGTCTGGACTTAATCATTATGATTCATTATCTGAGAATACAGCCTGACCAAATTGAAGTATATAGCCATTGTTGTCATAAATAGTAAAATCACGCATTCCATATTCGAAATCATCAAGATAGTAGCAAATTTGAACTTTATCTTTCAAATTATGCCATAATTCATCAATATCCTCTACAGAGAAGCAAAAAGATCCCGTGAAGAAAGGTTTAACAAAATCTGTATGAGCAAAAGGCTCAGCTATCATCAACCCAAGATCATCTTTTGAAATTGATACCCATCCCCACTTTTCATTGCATTCCAAACAAGTAAATCTAAGAATAGTGGTATAAAACTCTATCGTTTCCTTAAGTTTACATGTCCAGAGCATCGGTGTTAATGCAGAGATTCTCATTAAAAAAATTAAATCAAATGTTAAAGAAATAATTAGTAAAAAAACAACATCATGGATTCAATAATATTAACGTTTTTTAATAAATAATAATTTTAATGTTTCACAAATCTTTTAAAAGTAATTAGCTAATCTAGAAATTATTTCTACGATTCTTTTCATTTATTTTTGATTAAATTTTTTGGTAAGTTGTATTTAGTATTTTTTAATTATTTTCAGCACATTCACCACAAACGGAGGTTTTCATGAAACTATTCTTTTCTTTACTGTTTGTAATAGTGATTTTTTCCGGGAAATTATTCAATCAGGAAAACCATAATTTCAAACGTCTGTTAGGTCCTTACGGTGGTCAACCGAACTGTATGGTATCAAATCAATTTACTAAAGGAATCGATCCTACTCTCTTTTCCGGCTCTTCTATTCTTGGATTATTCGTAAATCGTTCAGGAGATTGGGAAATGGTAGCTGACACTAACCTTACAGGAACGATAAGAATGCTGGCTGTCAATGCAAATAAAGAAGTCTTTGCTTCTGTTTTCAACAAGGGATTGTTCGTTTCAAAAGATGATGGGTTTTCATGGACAAAATTAATATCTTTCAAGCCCTTTGTTTATTCAACATCTATTTGTTGTCCTGCTCCGAATAGAATTCTTTCCGCTATGTCAAATAATAACTATTTCATATCCGATGATAATGGGTTAACATGGAATTTGGCAACTTCAATGGACTCAATAGTCTATACTAAAATGATATACTTTAAGGATTCTATAGTTCTTGCAGGTACTAGTCGGTTCGGAGTGTTGATATCAAATGATTATGGCAATTCTTTCAAAATGTTGGATACTGTCGGCATGCGATCAAAAAATGTCAGGGATTTAGTTATCACTAAGAATGGGCTGATGTTCGCTGCAACACCCAAGGGACTCTACAGATCAGACGACTTAGGAGCATCATGGGAAGAACTTGCCAATGGAATTTATGTTGAGGATTCAAAATCCTTATTCCTTTTGAATGATACAACTATTTTTCTAGCTACATCAATTGGAGTATATTACTCAACTAATCTTGGAGATAGTTGGACTGAAGTTGACAAAAAGACTGATATAGTTGGAGTCAATGCCTTTGTCAATTCAAATGATGAGATAATTGTTTCAGGCGCCTATGGTATATTCAAATCAAGTGAAAGATGGACCAAATTTGAGGAAATTGACTTTGGATTTACAAATCTGTCACTATCAAAAATTATAGCTTTTAATACCCCATCGAAGGAATATGTTATTACTTCATCAGCAAACAAAGTTCTTTATCAAATGGATAACCCATCATCTTCTCAATGGAATACGAGATTCAGGGGCATTACTTATAATACTTTGAGTCATAGCCCCTGGGGCGATATTTTCTGTACTTCTGGAATGGGAGGGATACTAAGATCAAAGGATAATGGAGAAGCATTCGAACAATTCTATACAAACAACAGTCGTGCAATCGAATCTTTTGCTTATGACAGTAAAAGTAATTTGTTCGCAGCATTAGCACTCGGGGCTGTTAAGTCTAGTGATAATGGAGAAAATTGGGACCTTTATAATAATGGAATTACGAATAGAAAAGGTATAGGTATTAGTTTGGATTCAAAAGAAAACTTATATTTATTAACTTCCGATTCAGGATTATTTAAAACTTCTGCAGGTAAAAATGACTGGCAAAAGTTATTATTTCCCTACCCAATCCCAATGATGAGAAGCATTCTTATTAGCAAAAATGATGATGTTTATATAGTCACTGATTCAATGGGTATCATCAAAACTAATACTGATTTCACAAAACTTGATGTAGTTTTCACTAAAACCAGACTCAAAAGAGTTATCGTCAATCGTGCTGAACAGATAATTGCTGCCTCTTCCAAGAGAATATATTTTTCAAATGACAAAGGAGCCACTTGGGATTCAACAACTTTTGAATGGAATTCTCCGAATACTAGTATTATTGATATATCACTTAACCAAAATAATCGTTTGTTTGTTATTGATGAATTGGGAGTCAGTTCTAGTATCAATGTTTCTTACATTAAGTCAAATGCTATAAATATAAAAAGCAATATTTATCCTAATCCAGCTACTGATCAATTATTTATCGAATCAGATCAAATCTCCGGTAAAATAGAATATGTAATTGTCAATGTGAATGGTTCCGAGATCTGCCGGGGAAATTATTCGGATGAACATCTTATTGATATCAAAGATCTAAATAATGGTATTTATTTTTTAAATATCAACATCAACAATGAACAAGTGACTACAGAAAAATTTGAAATATTAAAGTAAGGAATAAGATTGATAAAGACTGTAACAATAGAATTAAAGCCGGAACAGATAAATGATGATGCCCTAATTCGTAAAATAATTGCTCGTGAGTGTTTATTAAACTCGGAAGACATTTCTAGTATAGAATATTTAAAACGCTCACTGGATTCGAGAAATAAAAAGCCGAGATATCAACTTTTGGCTGAAGTATATTGTAACGAAAATCCACCTGAAAAGGAGTCAATCAAAAGTACATATCGCGATACAACTGAGAAGTATCGGGTAATCATTGTGGGTTCTGGTCCAGCCGGGTATTTCGCCGCACTTGAACTTCTTGAGATGGGCATTAAACCTATTGTATTTGAACGTGGTAAGGATGTTCAATCTCGCAGAAGAGATATTCGGGACATTATGCAAAATGGAATCGTGAATCCTGATTCTAATTATTGCTTTGGTGAAGGTGGTGCAGGCACATATTCTGACGGTAAGCTATATACCAGATCAGATAAACGTGGCAACACTAAAAAAGTTCTTAATATCCTAGTAGAACATGGAGCCAATCCGGATATTTTAGTTGATGCACACCCTCATATTGGTTCTAATAAACTTCATAAAATCGTTGCAGCGATAAGGGAAACCATTATTCAACATGGTGGCGAAGTTCATTTTGAATCAAAGGTAACTGATATTATCATAAGAAATAGCTCAGCCTGCGGTGTAATCGTAAATACTACGGATGAACATTTTGGCGATTCGGTAATTCTAGCAACTGGTCACTCAGCAAGGGATATTTATTATTTATGTTATGACAAGAAGATAAACATAGAAGTCAAACCATATGCAGTAGGCTTCCGAATCGAGCATTACCAGGAACTGATTGACAAAATTCAATATGGTTCTAGTGACTATGATCTCCCCCCAGCCAGCTACAGATTAGCGGCTCAGGCAAATGGACGGGGTGTATTCTCATTTTGCATGTGCCCAGGCGGAATTATTGTTCCAGCAGTTACAGCAGAAAAAGAACTTGTAGTGAATGGGATGTCAATGTCAAAACGTAGTTCCAAATTTGCTAATTCCGGAATAGTAACAACCGTTGATGAAAGAGATTTTACAAAGTTTTTAGAATTCGGTGCCTTAGCAGGACTAAAGTTCCAGGAGGAACTTGAAAGCAGATTCTTTACCGCCGACAATGAGCATCCTTTAAAAGCTCCCGCACAGCGTTTAGTTGATTTTATTTCTAACAGTTCTTCATCAAGCTTGATGGAATCATCCTATATTCCAGGATTAGTTAACTCAAATTTAAACAGGTTATTTCCTAAAGACATAAATATAGCATTACTAAACGGATTAACTAGTTTCGGAACAAAGTTGAGAGGCTTCATAACCTCTGATGCAAATGTTATTGGACTGGAATCGCGGACTAGTTCTCCTGTTAGAATACCACGAGATCGAGAATCTTTAATCCATAATGGTATAGATAATCTATATCCTTGCGGTGAGGGAGCCGGTTATGCAGGGGGTATCGTTTCTTCGGCTATAGACGGACAAAACACAGCTAAAGCTATTTTAAGCAAGTTAATTATTTCCTAAACATTTTCTTCTTTCAAATAACAGCAAAATTATGAATATGATCAAACTCATTCGAAGAATTTTATCTCTTACTGTATTAATTTTTATCTCAATGTCATTATTGACAAATATCGGATTTGCCGAAAAAGAGAAAAAGGAAAAGGATAAAAAGAAGAAAAGTAAGAAAGAAGTAGTCGAAGAAGTTGAACCTTCAAATAATGCTGAAGCAGGTCTCCCTGTTGATCTAAATAGTTTATTCCCATCGGATTCAACTGAGGAAGGTTACATGAGTGGCATTCTTGAATGGCATGTTCAGGTCAAGGATGATAACAATAATCATAATTTGAATCCGAAGTTTAGAAACTGGTGGTACACAAAGATAGAAGGGGTTAACACAAAAGCTGTTTCAAGGGTCATAATAGTCGGTGACGGATGGAAAGGAAGAGACTATGTTTTACCTGTATATTCATACGATCGTAAAACCTGGCATCGTTTACGCCCGGAAGAAGTTGTCCCTGAAAAAGAAGACGAAGGATATTACAACTACTCAATCCAAAAGAGATTCGATTCTTCTGTTGTTTGGCTTGCAAGATATTATCCTTATTCATTAGGAAGACTTAACAATCTAATTAGAAAACATCTTAAGAATCCATTTTTTAAAGTCGATCTGATAGGAAAAACAAGTCACAACAGACCATTAAATCTTATTACAATTACAGATCCGAAGGTTGATGATAAGAATAAAAAGAGGATTTGGATTCAGTCAAGAACACACCCATCTGAAACTGGAAGCTCATTTGTTCTTGAAGGCTTGATAGAATATATTCTTACTGATTGTAACAATTGCTGCAAGAAAGTAGATTTGGGGAAACTAATTTTCAACATTATCCCTATAGTTAACGTTGATGGAGTTGCTGAAGGAAATGCGAGACTTGCTCCTACCGGAGTTGATCTTGAACGGCAGTGGCTAAGAAAAAGCGGATCTGACAATAAAAACCTTATTGACACTGTCGCTCAGGAAGTCAAACTAATTAGTTCAAAAATAATTGAACTTGCATCGGTTGGTCCAGACTTCATCGCAGCTTTTAATTTCCATTCTACAAATGCTTTACCTCAGGAAAGACCATTTCTTTTCTCTAACTTCAGAAGGTCATTACCTGAACATGGAGCAGAGGGAGACACAATGTTGATTCGACAACTGAATTTTGTAAGAGAGGTCTCAAAAGAATACTGTGGGGATACATTATTCCTTAAAACGAGCTATGAACCGGGAGTTACAATGGACAAGAAAATATTTCCCGAGAGCTGGTGGTGGGTGAATTTTAAGGATAAAGTAGTTCACGGAACAATTGAAACAACATCAGGAATCAATGGATGCTTCGAAGAATGGGTAAGTTGGAGGGATCATCTCAACCTTGGTTCAGCAATAGCCATGGCTTGTCAGAAATATTATAATTTCTTTGTTGAAAAAAAATGGTTCAGATATGATGCTCCAAGTTGGGACATGAAAGAATTGTTGAAATACGCATCAGAGGCTTCACCCGAAAAATAATTCAATTAGCTGAGGAAATACTTTTAGCTGCGACATACCCGGTTGAGAATGCCGCTTGTATATTGTATCCACCTGTGTCTCCGTCAATATCCAATACTTCACCTACAAAGTATAAATGTGGAACTATTTTAGATTCCATAGTTTTTGAAGATATTTCCTTTAGAGATACTCCCCCGGTTGTTACCATAGCAACTTCGAAATTTCCAACTGATTCAATCTCAAACGGGAATTCACAGAAAGATGAAATGAGTTTGTTTCTTAATTGTCTTGTTATTGTTGCAAGTTGATCTTCAGGTTTGATTTGTTGTTCAGTTAGCACCGACATGATAAGTCTTTCAGGTAAATTTAAGTTTTTAAGAAATTTCTTAATCGATTGCTTACCCTCTTTTTGACAGGCTTCTATAAATTGCTTATTCAATTCCTCAGAATTTCTTGAAGCAAAATTAATTTTGAGTAAATCTCCTGAATCAAGGAATCTAGAAAAATCAATTATCCCTGGTCCGGTAAGTCCTCTGTGAGTAAATCCAATATCACCGACATGAGATCTGAGCTTTTTATTGTTCCTATATAGTGAAATCTCAATATCTGTCAGTGAAACACCAGCTAAATCAATAAATTTATAATTCTTGATTTTAACATGGCTCAATGCAGGCTTGGGTTCAACTATTGTGTGACACAGAGTCTCTGCAAACTGATATCCATCCCCAGTGGATCCGGTTTTCGGATATGATTTGCCTCCGGTAGCGATGACTAAATAATCGCAGAGATACTCCTCATCCTGAGTCTTGAGAATGAATTTATTGGAAGATCTCTTGATTCTTGAAATTTCCTGATTTATGTAAAGGTCTATTTTTTTTGTTTCGCATTGATTCAAAAGAATATTCAGGATGTCTGATGCCTTTTGTGTTTCAGGAAATACCTTACCGTTCTTATCTATAACAGTCTTCATTCCTTGTGAATCAAGAAAATCAATCAGATCCTGATTAGTAAAGGAATTTAAGGAATGTTTCAGAAAATTAGAATTATCTCCATAGTGATTGAAGAAATCCTTAATAGAACCGGTATTGGTAACATTACATCTCCCTGAACCTGAAATCAATAATTTCTTAGCAGGCTTTTCCATTTTCTCTAAAATAAGAACTGATTTATCGGGAATGATGTTAATAGCAGTGAAAAGACCGGAAGGTCCAGCACCCAAAATAACAACATCATAATTCTTCAATTAAAACTCCAAATAAAGTAAGTTCAGATTTTACTTAAACATTGCATCAAACTCTGGAGGGATTCCAGTTTCGAACCGCATATTTTCGTTAGTGATTGGGTGTTTGAATGATAGCAGATAAGCATGAAGACCCAATCTATTTATCGGATTATGTGTTGCACCATACTTTTTGTCTCCGACAACAGGATGACCAATATCCTGCATGTGAACACGAATCTGATTTTTTCTCCCGGTTTCAAGTCTAATTTCTACCAGAGAATATTTTGGATTGGTTTTTAGGACTTTAAAATGTGTAACCGCTCTTTGTCCATTGTTTGGAGTTGGACTCGAAAAAACTTTGAATATTTTATTTTCTGTAAGCCATGAAGTAATAGTACCTTGCTCTCTTTCTACGTGACCTTCAACTACAACCATATAGCATCTGTCTGCAACAGACTCCTGCCAATCTGATTGTAATGCCTGTTTTACCTGCTGATTCTTCGCAAACATCATTATTCCTGATGTCTCACGGTCTAATCTGTGAAGCACATAAATTTTATTAAAAGGATCTTCTTGTTTGACATGTTCGCTAAGAATACTATAAGCAGTTACATCATTGCCTTTGTCGGTAGCTATTGAAAGTAATCCTGGTTCTTTCCTAATTACGATTAGATAATCATCTTCAAAGATAATAGACAAGCGTTTTAGTTTAACTTCCTTAGCCGGTCTATTAGGATTAATTAATACTTCCTGACCGACCGAAAGAAGGAAATTAAACTTCGTGACTATTTTTCCCTCAACAATGATTTGTCTATTGGATAAGAGTGACTTAATAGCCGTTCTGCTCTTTCCTGGCATTATATCGGACAAAAAGGTCATCAACTCTTTAGCTTCTTTAACTTCGTAGCTTACTATACTTTTTTTTGATGGTTTTTTTCTTTTTGTTTTGTCAGTTTGGCGCATAATTACTAAATAAAATGATTTGAAAGAAAATGAAAAAATCGATTCTGAATACAGCATCTTTATGCAAAATTAACGAATAAATGTTTGAATGAAGAATTAAGTTCTTATTCTTCATTACCTTTTTGAATAGTAATGAATGAAATTAATCTTGAGATTCAGACTTAGGTCCTCTTAAATGAATGACCAAACCATTCAAAAAATTTCTTAGAATCTGATCGCCACACTTTTTAAAATGTGGATGGTCCTCATTTCTGAATAAAGCACCTAACTCACTATTCGAAATCTTGAAATCAACAAGTTCAAGGATTCTTATTATTTCATCATTTCTAAGTTGAAGAGCAACTCTTAATTTTTTTAAAATATCATTATTACTCATAGAATTTTCAATCTTTCATAAATATTTTTAGCTAAAATATGGTAAACTAATCTGATTTCACAATGAATTTTAGTTTTCTTTTTGAAGTATATTCGTTAAATTATGAAAAAATATTTGTCAGACAACTTGTTCAAATCACAATTATTTTATATTAATACTATGAATAAGGCAACACAGCTTTTCAAGAATATTTTTACGAAAGATATTATCAAACTCATTTTATTTTCTTATGTTTTGAGAGGATGGTTTTTTCTTTTTGTATTCTTTAGTGCAATCGAATTTATATGCACCTACAAACGTGATCCAATATATGAACTCAATTTATATATTTATGCGAAAGGAATATTATTAAGTTTAATTTTCTTTTTATCGATCTATCAAATAAAACGAATATTAAAGAGACGTGAAGAAATAATTTTTTCTATTATAGTTACTTTTTTATTATCTTTCCTTTTGGTTGCGAGTGTAGCCGTATTTTTCGAATTCGGGGATTTTCTATCTTTATCAAAAATTCTCTTCTTTGTTAATAATCCTAATTATCAGAAGGCATATATCAGGGAATATCTTTTAAACTGGGATATAATAATATTCTTCGTTCTTTGGGCAGTTGTATATTTTATATTTAACATCAAACCAGTAAAATATCGCGAAACATCCAAGAAGAACAATCTTATAGTTCTTCTTGTTGGATTAGTCATTTATTTATTTGTTCTAACGAATGTAACCCTAAAATCTGTTAATAAGAGATTAGATATAACTACTTCATTTATTTCATCAATTAACAAAATGAGATTGATCCCGCCATCAGGTCTCCATCAGCCAAATCGGAGAGCTGTTGAATATTTTACTCCAAGAGAAAAATTCAATATCATATTTCTTTTGAATGAATCCTTCGGAAAAAAAGCATTCGATTTAGCAGATAAAAATTGCCCTATGCCCATACTAAAATCATGGGTTGAAGAAAATGGAGATCAGTGTGTATATTTTGATAATGCTTTTACTAATTCAAGTGCAACTGATGTTTCTGTAACATCCATTCAAACGGGTGTTGCTCCTTATGAATCAGAAACCAAACTTCATTCGACGCCACTGATCTGGGATTGGGAGAAGAAAGCTGGGATGACTACAGCTGTGGTTTCTGCTCAGTTTTACCAATGGGCAAACTTTCCATTATTTTTTACTCCCAGACCTGATTACTTCTTTACCGGTGAGAATATAAGTGGGAAAACTGCAAATGATGGCATTGATGAATTAGCCGCAATGAATAAATTTTGTGAGATTATTAGTGAGCTATCTACCAAACAACCATTCGGTGCTATGTACAATTCCAATTCTTTGCACTTTCCTTTTCAGCAGGAAAGTCAGTTGATGCCGAATAAGCCTAATTATGATTCTAAGTATCGTAATGCTGCAGCTGTTTTGGATTACGGTTATGAGAAATTGTTTAATCTTCTGAAGAGTAAAAAGCTTCTTGAAAATACGGTAATAATTATAACTGCCGACCATGGTGAAACAGATACCCCCAATCATATTTCTACTCACCGTCTATATTCATTTTATGATGAGATCCAAAATATTCCTATGTTAATCTATATCCCAAAAGCATTATCGGATAAATTTCCAGAGTTAATGGCAAATCTTAGAATTAATAAGCAAAGAACAGTTGCCAATCTTGACATTTATCCGACCATTATTGATTTGCTTGGCGGAAACTCAACCCCTCAAAACATTAAATTATACAACAGTTTGAAAGGTTACTCATTATTCAAACCTATACCCGAGGATAGATATACTATCTCTCTAAACACTAATGACATCAGGAAATGGGAGCTTGAAGGATTTGGAATATTTTTAAAGGATAGACGTTTTGTGTACACAGATCTAGAAAAGCAAAAATATTTTGATATTACAAATGACAAAGATCAAAATAATAATATTTGGGATAATACAAATCCGTCAGAAAAAGATAGAATCGAGAATATTATTTATACTCACGGTTATTTGTTTAAAATTTATAAGAAATAAGTAGATTATAAAAATAAATTAAATCTGACATACTAAATCAATTATAATAATATATTCTTTAATCATAAATTGATCCATGACGAATATGAAAAAGCTAAAACTGATTGTGTCACTACTTATATTGACTTCACTTCTTTCTTGCAGTAATAAAAACAATTATGATGTTGCGGTTTCTGCGACTAAGAGGATTGTGGAATATTCTAAGTTAAATAAAATAATAAATAAAAATTATGAGAGAGTAGGTAAAAAATTCAAAGCTAAACTCGATACTAATGCTTCATTTCAATTTACAAATAATGTCAGACATCTTATGGATAGTTCGAAGTATGACATGGCTGTAATTTCAAATTCAAATTACATTAATAAAGATACAATAAATAATCAGCATAATAAGGTAAGAGCTGTATTTCCAATAAGTTCAAGAATTCTGTATATAGCATATAATAAAGAAAAATTAAATCCTGTCTCTATCGAAGATTTATTTGTCAATTCTAAGGTGTTAATTCTTAGCAATGAGAAAGATTTTATTCAAAATATTCTTATAGATCTGGGGGTAAATTTAAAAAATGTCAACTTCTTGATGAGTAAATTCAACCGTGAGGATCCTGACTTTTTAAAACTCGACCAAAGAGCTCGTGACAGCATCATGAAACTTGATTTTTACAATCTTTACAAAAAAGATGAGCCTATACCTTATGATGTGGAAATAGGAATAATTCCTGTGAATTTCTCTTCAAACAATCGGCTTAATAAATTCTTTAATTCGAGGAAAGAATTCAAATTATTTAGTCTCGATGATTATAGGATGTATAAGAATGGATCATCGGTTGAAGGTTTTTGCTTACGAAACAAGTTCTTTACTCCGTTTCTTCTGCCAAAAGGAACTTATGGTGAATTTCCTGAGAGTCCTGTATTGACCATAAGACAGGATTTTGTGCTAGCTTGCAGAGAAGAAGTTGACGATGAGTTTATTTATGAACTTGTTAAAACAGCAGTTGAAGAAACAGACCTAATTGATTTAACTACTTATGGAAAGAGTTTTAATAATATCAATTTTGCTTTTCCATTACACGAAGGAACCAAACGATATTTAGATAAAAATGCCCCTAAATTCTACGAGAGGTATGCTGAGCTGTTAGCTAAAATAGGTACTGGAGCTGGAGGTTTATATACTGTTATCATAGGATTAATGTTATGGCGGAAGAGAAGAAAAAGGAAAGGTATTAAAGAAGATTTTCAGAAGGTTCTTGATATTCAATTAAAGATAAACGGTACCAATACTCTTGCTGATCTGAAATCCATGTATTCTGAGTTGCAGACGATTCAGGGAAGTTACCATACTAAAATACTGGAACAGAAAATCCTAATAGATGAAACTTTAAGAATTTTCTTTGAAGTAATTAATAAGAATGAAAAATATTTACTTAATGAAATTCGAAAAACAGCAGTCAAGGAATTGATCTGAAGTGTCTAATTTTGTTTTCTATCTAGATTAATTTTTTAGATTAATTTAAAACTTTTATAAAAATCATTTAAATTGCGAATGTTTACTAACCACTTATGAGTTACAATTATGAAAAATAAATTTACACTTGCTTTAATAGTTTTTCTTTATATTTTTACTCCATCACTTCAGTCTTCTAATACTATTTGGAATAACAAAGGTATTGATGCGAATATTTCTGCGGCTTCCATTTCTTCGGAATTCAGATATCTGGCTGGTTTTTTTTCCGGTCAGCCAAAGAAAATCAAAGTTATTGATTTAATTACTAAAAAATCAATTTTCGAACAAGAAGGAACGGACATCTATCCAATCGTTTTTTCACCTGATTCTAAACTACTAGCTGTATTTTCCAGAGGTATCAATCAGTTAGATATCTGGAATATCTCTGAAAACAAAAAACTATATACTGAAATATTCAACATTTCATCCCCAACAATGAAGTTTTCACCAGATGGTTCAAAATTCTTTATTGCAAATATCCAATCAAAATCCATTAATATGTATTATTTTGATATTGCTTCTTTCAAGATGGATTCTGTTCATTTAGGACAATTTGCAAATAACTATTTTAATTATGATTTTGCGATATCTCCTGATAATCAAAGGTTCATCATAACAACTCAAAATAACCTCTATGTCTGTAATTTTCAAGATACTACAAAAAAATATCTCCCAGATTTTTCTAATGGTATAATTAATTGGGATTATACCTCCGATGGTAAATCAATTGTTGTAACAACCGGTGATGCTGATCCTACAATAGAAACTGAAAATGAAATCTGCATTATAAGTACTACAGATTATTCGAAGTCATTTTCTCTTAAAACAACCGAGTACAAACCTAGCAAGATGTTCCAGTCTAAAGATGGACAGAAGTTCATAATATTTTTTGATAATTATTATTTAAAAATTCTGGATATTAATACACAAAAAATTGAAAGGAAGACTAATAATCTTGGTCAGTATCCATTTTATTGTCCATTTGGAGATAATAAAGTTCTTGGTGTTAAATACGATAAAGTCTACGAACTCAATCTGGACAATTTAAATTCAAGTTTAGTCTATAAAGATTATGCTGGTGATATGTGTACAGGTCCCATAAATGACATTAAAATCAGCCCTAATAATAAGTACATCGCGACTGGTGGAGAAGATGGAATTATCAAGCTTTGGAACATCGATTCAGGTAAACTCTTAAATACTTTAGTTGGGCATTTGAATCCAGTCAAAAGTATTGGATTCTCTAAGGACAGTAAGTATCTGGCTTCAGTATCAGGTTCACCTGAATCCAGATTGAACATTTGGGACTTAGTAACAAACACTATTGTTTATACTAAATCAGATTTTTCTAGTTTCAAATCTCATGTGACTTTTTCTCCAAACGGAGAATTATTAATTCTAGGCAGTGCGCTTGACTCATCAATAGTACTGCGAACATCTGACTGGAAAGAGATTATCAAACTTGATTTAGGTGAAGAAGTTAATTCTGTACAATTTTCTGCTGACGGGAAATTTATTGCTATTTCTAACAGATACATTGAAACAATATCTATACTAAATACATTAAATTGGAAAAAAGAAACAACCGGTGATATATTCTCACCCGACTGGATAAATGGTGTTACTGACATCTCTTTCTCACAAAATAATGATATTATAGCGGTTGCTTGTGGTGACAATAATGTTCGAGTTTATAGCATTCCGGATTGGAAATTTATAAAGTTGCTTCCCGGTCTCACAAAATTTAGTGATGGCACCGAATCTTTTCCAGCAGACGATATGAAAATATCATTTATAAATGGTAGCAAATATTTGCTTGGAACTTTTGGTGATTTTGCCAAAATATGGAATATTACTACAGTTAAGGATATTTTCATTTATGAAGATATAAAAAATGATCAGGAGAATTATGGCAATATAGCTTGCATGGCTGTTCATAATAAAGCTGAGTTTTTTGTATCAGGTTCATCATATGGAGATATCACTAAATGGCTTATGCCAGATTTGGGAACAGATGTTAAGGATAATTTTCTAGCCAAAGGACTTATTTTTGTGATACCAAATCCGGCTAACACACAGATTACTATAAGTATTTCTAATCTATTGTCAGATGTTGTTGATTGCAGGATTTATAGTAATAATTTAAGTCTTATTAAAACATTCGCTCTCAATTCTTGTGAACAAATTTATAACAATTACACTTATGATATCTCAAGTTTATCAGCAGGAGTATATTTCCTGCAAATTTCTCAAGGAAAATTTCACCAAATCCAGAAGTTTGTGAAATATTAAAAAATGTTATATTGTTTCCGACAGCCTGTACATTGAATGATCACAGGCTGTTTTTTGTAATTATTGATCTGGACTTGACACTAAAATATTTATCTATTTGTAAAGTCTCTTACGCACTAATAATATTCAAAATTACTATATCAAATTTGAATCTAAATGAATCAAGAATTTAATTTTCAACATACTTTATTCAGACTATATATTGTTCTGGTATTATTGATCACATCGAAAATTTGATTTGTGATAATTCCGGTGAGACTACTCAAAGTACAGTCGCATTTACTGTCAATGTCCTTGATTCAGTAGATTCTTCGCCCCTCATTTCGGCTACAGTTGCACTCAAAGAGAACAATATAACCGGTGCCCTTTTTTATACAAATTCTGCAGGTCAAGTGAGAATATCACAGTTAAACCCAGGTAAATATAACCTTTCAGTTTCATTTAAAGAATATTCAGAATATAATGCTAACATTAACATTGACTCAAATTTTAATCAAATAAAAATATATTTAAAACCAAATCACTTTGTAACATCTGAGTCAGTCACAGTTTCAGCATACAAGTTGTTGGAATTGCAGAAAATTCAGGTCAATACAGGAAACCTGCTTTTCAATACTGAAACATTTCACTCCTCCCCTACCCTCAGAATCTCTGATCTGATCCAACAAAATGTTATTGGAGCAGTTAAAGCACCGACAGGTGAAATACATATTCGTGGCCAGCATGGCGAGTACTCCTACTACATAGATGATGTTCCAATACCTTTAGGCATTTTTGGTGGATTGAACGAAATAGTTGACTTGAAAGCAATAGAAAAAATGACTATTTTAACCGGTGGATTTCCAGCGGAATATGGTGGTCAAACTGCCGCCATTATGGATATTCAAACAATTGTACCAACAGGTCATTTCCATTTGGATTTTAAGAGTTATGTTGGTAGTTATCTGGTTTTGAATGGCACTTCTCCATTTAAACCTGGTAAAGAATTACCTATTGGAGCCTCATCTAATATTAAAGGTGACACTCTGGGAGGAAAAGTAGGACTTTTTCGGTCAATAAATTCAAATGGTCAATCACTATCTTTAAGCAATCACATTGGGTTACTTGGATATTTTGTATCGTTTGCAAGGCAGGAGACTGACAGAAGAGTTGATCAACCAACACCAGTTCTATTTAATGATCATGGAACCGATTATTTTCTATATAGTAAAATGGACTATCCAATAACAAACAATGACTATGTTACTGTTAATTTAAATTATGGCTCTACTCAAAATCAAGTACCATTTGACATTAAGACTCAGGGCTTTGCTGCTGATAACCAATCAAGTTATAATTCATTTCAAACAATTTCATACTATCATACTTTGTCCTCGGAACAAGACAAAGAAATGAATCTGTTCGTTGGATTTTCCATGCGCCAGGGTGGCTTGAAGTACGATGTGGGCAATTCGAGCCCTGCTTCTTTCCATATCCCCGGAGATACCAATGGATATGCTCTTTCAGAAAAAAGGGATTTTAATACATTTGGTATCAGAAGTAAATTCGATAATAGATTATCTAAGGAATTGAAAATTGTTACAGGATTTACCATTAACTTTACGTCAGGAAAAGAGCTTTTCACTACAAGAGATAGTTTACTCAAAGCCGGACCGGAGATTCAATCACAATATTCAGGATCAGATTTTGGACTATTTGCTCAGAGTGAATATCAACCATTCGATTGGTGCCGCGTTGATCTTGGATGCAGATATGATCAGCATATAGCACCAAATATTAGTTTACAGAATCAATTCAGTCCAAGAATTAAAATGCATTTCTTTCTCGATATGCAAAATACCATCTATGTTTACTATGGTAGGCTCTTCATGCCAACCAGTACTGAAGGGTTAAGACAGATAACCGGATCTAATAATAATTCAGTTCCTACATTACCGGAGAAGGATGATTTTTACGAAGGAACTTACCTACACACTTTCAGCAATGGTATAATACTCAAAACCGCAGTTTTTTATAAGATGGCTACACCTGGAGTTGACGATCAGGTTATTGGCTCCAGTTCTATTAAGACGCAGGTAAATATTGAAAGAGTTCAGACTACCGGTCTCGAATTAGGATTGTCTTATTCTCATCCAACTATACCAATAACAGCTTTCATAAATTCATCGATCATACATGCCTATGGTAGCGGTGCAATAACAGGTGGTTTTCTGCCCATAACCGACGCTGGCAAGGCTACTGATCTAGACCACGACCAAAGACTATCTATTTCTGCAGAAATCAACTATCTGCCTGAAAATTGGTATATTAATGCTTCATACCTTTATGGATCGGGTTTAACTAATGGGAATGAGAATATCAGCGAATATGGAACAGGTTAATTTGACTTTAATTCTCAGGCTCACGTTAGTCCATACCATCTGGTCAATGTTTCAATAGGTTATAAAATTCATTTGAAGAATGAAGCCTTTGTAGAACCATCAATCTACATCAATAATCTGTTGGATAATAGCTACATCCTTAAAGGTGCATACTTTAGTTCAGCCAGCTGGGGTGAAAGGCGAAATGTGGTATTCCAATTAAGTTTGCATATTTAAGATTTTTGTGTGTTTTGGATCAAAAGTTGCATCGTTTGCATCGAGCATTTTAATAATCTAGTTTATGTATCCAACTTTCAAAAAGATTGCATCTTTTCGAAAGTAAATTGCACTATTTGCACTATTTGAATGAATATAGAGTTATGTTATTTTTCTATAACCTACTTGTATTTCAATCATCTTACATTTGGCTTTGCACTTTTGCATCGATTGCATCGAGCTTTCATTTTTTTAGGTCGCTCCGATGGAGCTTCGATTCGTTTTAATATTTGTTTTCTACAAATAGTTCGCCGCTACGTAGCTGAAAACAAATTGCATTGAGTTGCATCGTTTTGATGAACGAAGAGTTATTTAAATTTTCTGTAACCTCCTTATTTTTCACACTGCTTTAATATTGAATTGCACTTTTGCATTAATTGCATTGTTTTGTTTTTTTTTATGCCGCTCCTACGGAGCTTTGATCTGTTTTGTTGATTTATTTTCTATTAAGATTTAGCTACTACGTAGCTGAACACAAACACGAAATTGTCCTCACCCTACACTCTCCGACAATCGGAGATGGAATTAAATACATTGCAATTTGCGAAATAGTTTTGATGATTTCAAAGAAACGGTATTTATTCCGTTTTTAAAATTTGAATTAATTAAATAGTATTATTGCTTCATGTCGTTAAAAATATTTTCAATTAAATTGATACCCAAATCAATAGTGTCTTGAGTTACATCCAATGCAGGTCTAAACCTGATGCTTCTGTCGCCACAACCCAGGATGATGAACCCACGTGAATAACATTCATTTCTGAACTGATTTCTTAGTTCGGCAGTAGGCATAGAGAATGCTCTTAATAATCCTCGTCCTCTTGGATTACCGACGAGATTAGGATATTTCTCATAAAGATCATTTATTTTATTTTTTAGATAATCCCCCATTCTTTGAGCATTGCCTACTAAGTCATCTTCTTCGATTATCTCAAGATATTTTGTTGACCTGACCATATCGACAAGATTGCTACCCCAGGTAGAATTAATTCTGCTCGAAGTATGGAAGACATTTTCGGGAATGTCATCAATACGATCGGAAACAAGTATCCCACAAGTCTGTACTTTTTTGCCAAACACAAGAATATCGGGTTTGACATCATGATGCTGATGGCACCACATCTTACCGGTCATACCCAAACCGGTTTGAACTTCATCGAATATAAGAAGAGCTTCATTATCATCTGCAAAATTTCTAAGTTCCTGTAGGAACTCAGTTCTGAAATGAATGTCTCCACCTTCGCATTGAATTGGTTCAATGATAATAGCAGCGATGTCATCTTTATTATTCATGAATGCTGATTTAATCTCCTCGATGGCTTGTTTTTCGAGAGCAATGGTAGTATTGATTCTCTCATCATTCAATGGAAACTCGAGTTTTGGATTGGTAATTCTGGGCCAATCAAATTTAGGATAAAGTAGGATCTTAGCAGGATCAGTGTTTGTCATCGACATTGTATAACCGCTTCTACCATGGAATGCTTGCTGAAAATGAATGATTTTATGTCCACGCTCAGAAGTGTATCCTTTTTTGAAATTCTTTCTGACTTTCCAGTCGAATGCAGTTTTGAGAGCATTCTCAACGGCTAGTGCACCGCCATCAATCATGAAAATGTATTTGAAGTAATCAGGAACTGCAACTTTGAAAAATGTTTTAACAAAAGTAGCCATCTGTTCTGTATAAACATCAGAATTAGATGGCTTGTTAAGTGCAATTTTACCAAGATAATTGATAAATGATTCATTATTCATTTTAGGATGATTAATACCAATAGGCATTGCCGCAAAAAATGAAAAGAAATCGAGATAGTTTTTACCACTAACTTTGTCAATAAAATGTGAACCATTGCTTTGGTTCAGATCGAGAACAAAATCAAATCCATCGGCTAACATGTGTTTAGATAGTTCACCATGAACATCTTTAGCCTCAACATTATACTTTGGTTGATAATCAACCATCAAACTGTTTACGAGTGACATTTTAATATCCTTTATTTTGTTTAATTTTAAATACGATTTAGAATAATGGTAACAACAATGGCTTAAGAATAAGCTATAAGGATTGATAGGTGGAATTATGAAGAGATTTAATAAGGGATAATTTGCAAGCAATACAAGACAGAAAGGAACCTCCACGGATTGTTCCTTTAATGACTTGACAAGTATTTGCTACTAATGTTAAACTCCTCATAATTCAAAAATACGATATTTTTACAATCATTAAAAATTGTTTGAACTAATTGTTGAAAAAATATTTAGAAAAAAGGTATGATATTTGATATATTGATTTTGATTTTTATCAATTAAGTATAAAAGCAAGATGAATGTTAGAAAATTTATCGTATCGAGTCTAACCGAAGGAAAGAGAATCATATCCAAAGAGATGGGTGAAGATGCAGTGATAATCTCAACCAGAACTTTCAGTAATCCAGCACTTGGCGGTAAAGAATCAATTGAAATTACTGCTTCTGCTGATCATACACCGGATGATGTTTCTGCAGTTTTACCCGAAAAGAAATTTAAATCTAAAATTCAGGATTATTCAGACAAGTCTGAGAATAATTCATATTATCCGGAAATTACTACTTCCGGAAATGTAGGTACAATGTCAACAAAGATTGATGAGATTTATGATTTGCTTAAGTACAAATACAGCGGCTCATTGGGCGACAAATTTGGCGAATTATATAAGTCAATCATTAAGGCTGGTTTCAGTGAAGAATACTCACTCGAAATAACAGGGAAATTATCATCAATGCATTTCAACAATTCATTAAGTGAATTAAAAACATTTGCAAAGGATTTATTACTAAAAGAGATCAAGTTTTGTCAGCCTTTTCAGAAAACTGATCAAAGAAATGTCTTTGTATTCGTTGGACCTACGGGTTCCGGAAAGACGACTACTCTAGCAAAACTAGCAATACTATCAAAACTGATATATTCTGCCAATACTTTACTCATTTCTGCAGATACACATAAAGTAGGAGGTTCGGATCAACTTCAGACATTTGCATCAATAGCCGGCATTCCTTTCAGGTCAGCATATAATGCGAACGATATAGCAAAAATTATATCTGAAGAGCAAGATAGGGATTTCATTTTTATTGATACAACTGGAAGAAGCCACAAAAATACCGAACATATTTCTGAGTTATCAGATTATATAAGAGCTTCGAATTGCAGTCATCTTTATCTGGTACTGAGTGCCACAGCTTCTAAGAATAATTTGGATGAGACAATCAAACAGTTTTCTAAATTGAATCCCGGATCAATTATAGTAACAAAGATGGATGAGTTATCAATTTGTGGTGAATTGCTTGAGGTATTAAGAAAGTATTTCTTTACGGTGTCCTATTTTTCTGTTGGTCAGGAAATACCTGACGACATTGAGCCTGCAACTGCAGAATTACTCGGAAATTTGATATTAAGTGATATGTCAATATGACTAAGAGACCAATAATAGTAACATTTTCTAGTGGGAAAGGCGGAGTTGGCAAAAGTTTTATCACTGCGAACATTGGATATATCATATCATCAAAATTTAAAACATTGATATGGGATGCTGATATAGATTTCCCTAATCAGCACATAATGTTTGGTGTTGAACCACCGTTTAGAATGAATGACTATTATTCTAAGAAGAGAGATTTAAAAAAGTATTTCTATAGATTAAATGAAAATCTTTCGCTAGCGGCAGGACAACCTGCAATTGGATATGAAAAGCGAGATGGTGATTTGATAATATTCTCAACATTAGAAGCAATTATCAAAGAAAATTTATATGAAATCATATTGATTGACACCGGATCGGGGTTATCGGCAGAGAATATTCAAAGTTGTCTTATTGCTGACTTAGTAAATATTGTAGTATCAGATGAACCCACATCATTGCTAGATGCATTTGCTTTAATAAAAGTACTTAGTAATAAAATGGACCTTAAGAAAATATTTTTGGTGGCAAACAATATGGTTGACTTCGACGATGTTAAAGAAATTTCTAAGAAATTCAATTTAGCTACACAGAAATTTCTTAAGCAACAGATAAATGTACTTGATTATATAAATTATGATAGAAACATTAGATATTCTATCATGAAACAGGAACCATTTGTGAAAATTTATCCTCATACCGAGGCAGCTAAAGCTTTGCATAGTCTTTCTGGAAAAATACTAAGCGGTTTTAAGCTAAATTAAAAAAAATATATTATTTTTGCATTATTAGTGATATTATTCAAGTAACAGGATGTTAAACAACTAATTCAGGATATACCATGGCAAAAGACACAAATAAAGCTGGTGAAGTTTCAGAATCCAAAAATGCACTAAAAAAAGAAATTGAAGATAGAGAGAAACTAAAGAAAATAAGAGATAAACAGCATCTGAATAGACTAAAAGCAGAAAAGAAAAGAGTCAAAAAGATTATCTCATACCCATCAAAAACAATATTCAGAGCAACTTTGATAGTATTTTTTGTGGCATTTTTGTTTTATTACATAGGTGAACAGGCATCATTGGTTTTTAGTGTTTACAGTTCATTTATTGTTTATTCAGCAATTACGGCTATAGCAACAATAATAATGTTCACTGGGGTAGTAATGGCTGCTGAGCACAAAAAAAACCAAGTGATTAAACTAAAGCAAGCACAATTAGAAAAGAAGCAAGAAGAAGATTTGAAAAAATCAACTGAAAGACAGAGAATCGATGATGAGCTAAGGTCTGCTGAAATTAGAAGAAGGCAAGATCGATCAGGAATAGATAACAGATCAGATGATTTTTTTAATCTGAATAATAATCTCAATAATGATTTTAATTCAATTAATGTTCCTAATAATTTTGGATCGACCTCAAATTTTGAAAGTTCACCGCTTCAAGCTAGATAGTTGCTACCTTTAGTTTGAAAATAAAAAATAATATTGTATATTAGTGATTAATATTATTGAAATTTATTTAATTCTAATATAATGAAGCGAACACCACAAACACTGGACATAGATATAACAGAGGTTTGGATTACTTATCGAGATTTACAGACACTCGAAATAAAAAACAAACTTGTAATGCATTATATCTGGCTGGTTCGTTATGTATTACAATCCATGAACCTTCCTTCTGGCTCAATCCTTAACGAAGATGATTTTCTAAGCATAGGAATTTTAGGTCTCCACGAAGCAATAGAAAGATTTCAATTGGATAGAGGTGTCAAATTTGAGTCTTATGCTATTCCCAGAATCCGAGGCATTATTCAGGATGAACTGCGTAGATTAGACTGGCTGTCGAGAACAACCCGGAAAAAGGCTCATGATTTTATGCAGGCTGGTGATGAACTGAGAAGGCAGGAAGGAAGAGAAGTAACATCTGAAGAGATAAGGCAGAAGCTTGACGTAACTCCTGAAATATACAGTTCATATCTTCAAGCTGCTGCAGCAGCAAGAGCTTCGTTATCGATTAACGAAACTTCGAAGACAATGGTGCTTGATGACGACGATAAGGACAGCATAGAAGAGATCCCCGATACTGAAGATATTAATATTCTTTCGCAACTCGAAAATACCGAGAGAATTACATTTCTGACTACATTTCTAAAAAAACTTTCTGAAAGAAAACGATTAGTTATGACTCTTTATTACTACGAAAACCTGACATTCAAGGACATTGGAAAAGTTATTAATGTTTCAGAAAGTCGCGTTTGTCAGATTCATAGTCAAGTTATTGAAGACCTCAAAGTTAAATTGAAACATTACGATGATCAATAGATAATCAATACTTAACTTCCTGCTTAATATTAACCAAATATAGATTTTGCACGATATTTTAACCAATTTTACATTTTTTATTAAGATACAAGATTCCCATCAATATTAAGAATTAGATATCTTGTTTATTATAATGTACTTGCAAATAGATTCAGTATTTAATTTTTTTGGCATTTAAATTTCATTATGGATTTTTGAATATTAATCATTCAAGAGATTTAAATGAGATATACTATAAAGAGTCTTCTCCTTGCATCAGTACTTTTAGCAGCCACAAATGTTTATGGTGCGGTTACTCTCAATAAAATCGAGATTAACCCTCTCAACAGAGGAATAATGTACTTATCTGAATTACCTAAAGACATTAAATCTTCAATTTCTACTGATAAGAAGTCTATTACTTTAAGGTTAGCCGGTGTTAATTTTCCTGAAAAGATTAACCAAATCAATGGTTCGGGTATTATAAAAAACATTAGTTTATCGATTGCAAAGAAAGAGTTGATAGTTATACTGAATCTGACTGATAAACGAGGATACAGTATTATTCATCTCCCCTTTACAAAAGCAATTCTTGTAGATGTATTTGATTGGAATACTATATCCAGAGCTGATGAAGACTATCGTATGGGACTACTCGCCTTAGAATCACAAAATTACAAATTAGCTAGTAAATTCTTTGAAAATTCAATAAAACTTGGCAATCCTTATTCTTCATACCAACTTGGGATTCTATACCTTAGAAATGGTGATTACGACAAAGCAATTAAAATTTTTCAGTTTGCTGAAAATAAGGAAATAACCATTAACGATCTCTATGCTGCTTTTGCTCAAGCATACAAAAAATTGAAGAATACTAGCAAAGAAAACTATTATAAAAAATTGTTTACGACTAAGACCGGTATAAATGAAATTACATTTATTACCGAAGAAAAAATCTTTGGAGGTGATTCATTAGCGTTTGATAATGATTCTATTTTGAATATATTTGGTGATTCAACTGCTATACCTAATGTTACGCCAATTAATGCCAAAGTTAATGATACCGTATCTAGAGCTATAGCTCCTCCAGATCCTCTATTAGCTAAGCAGAATGAAGAATTCAACAAAAAATTCATAAATGTTCAGGATCAAAGTCAAATTGATTTCATTACGTATATAATGTATGGATTTATATTTGTTTGCATTAGCTTATTAGTAATTATCATTGCTTACTTCAAATGGAAAAATAATAAAAAATTAGAAATGGAAAGGCGTGAGAAAGCGAAGAAATTTACAGCCGATCTGAAAAATGCAACAAATAAATATAGTCCAAAACCTGAAGTAGGGAAGCTATTGGATAAGGTTGTAAGTGATTCACAAGATGAAATTTTACTATTAGAAAAAAGCGATACTTATAATCTGACTAAAATGAATCAAACTAAGTCCAAACAAGAAATGAAACATCAAAATATTATTGATCTTGCTCAA
The DNA here is from genome assembly GCA_964464375.1 of uncultured Hyphomicrobiales bacterium. Classification (GTDB taxonomy): domain Bacteria; phylum Bacteroidota; class Ignavibacteria; order Kapaibacteriales; family UBA2268; genus CAIOZA01. The sequence continues at coordinate 46,643 of CAYXFU010000002.1, read as the reverse complement.
GAAATTTTAAAGAACAAACATGATGAAGAAGATGCTAATGAAATAATGATAATGCCAATTAAAATCCAAACTCCAGATTCAGATCCTGTTCCCGATTTCGTTAACGAACCAATAAATGGGAACAATGAAGATCGGATCAACGATATTATTGATAATATTACTTATATTACAGATAATTATGACCTTGAGAAAGCATTAGCAAAGCAAAAGGACATTAACGAAGATAAATTCAATAAAATCAATGACGGGAAGTATGATTTAGCTTTAAAATTAAAAGATCACGAAACTAATCGCAAATTAAGAGAATTAGATAAAATTAACTTGAGTTCCAAATTATTGAATAAAAAGGTTATAATTGAAAAAGCTAGGAGCCACGGCATAGAGAAAGCCGGGATTGAAGTTAAAGCAAATTTATTTTCTATAGAAAATGACAAAGAGAAACTAGCAAAGTTATCAAAGAAGTTTAGCTACAAATAGTGAAATGGAATATAAACTAAATTAAACCGGATAAAATTTCCGGTTTTTTTATATCTGAAACAAAAAAAATAAATTTACGTAATACTTGTCAATACTCATTAATCGAAGTATCGGAAAAGAATTTATTGAAGCACTTGATGAAAAACAAATACTTAATAAAATATAATTTGACTAAAAAAACTTCAGGATATCCATTATTCCTGATATCTGTATTTATATTCTCAATAGCCTCTAGTGTTATTCTTAATGCACAATCAAATTACAACCGCTATATATCAGTACCTGAAGCAGAACCGCCAAAATCTTTCATTGAAATGATATTCAATGTCAATGGAAGCAGTTATGGCACAAAATTTGCTCAAAAGAATAAGGACGAATCAGCTCAGGAAAAGAGTTTCAGAACTCGAATTGAGCAGGATACTAACAGAAAGGATAACCGAATCGAAAGCCTAAGAGAGAATTTGGATCAGAGCAAATTCTATCTATACATTGAGCTTATCGATTATAAATCAAGAGTTTCGGTTCAGGTCTTCAATATGTTGGGTAAAAAGGTTCTTGATACTTATGATGGCAAAGCTAAAGAAGCAGGAGACTACTATGAGATGGATGTATCCGGTCTTCCAAATGGCGTTTATCTTTGTATGGTAGTTGGATCCAATTTTAAACTCCGGGAAAAATTCGTCATATCTAAACGTTAAATAATCGTGTTTTGATAATGATGACTCAAAGAATCAAATTAATAGCAATCGCTGTTCTGTTCACTATTGTTTCAAACCTCAGTCTGGTTGCTCAGGTAAGTGGCGGTGGATATGCAGAATCCTATTTGTTCCGCAATGTAGGTTGCAGAGCTATCGGAATGGCTGGTGCTTATACTGCAGTGGCAAATGATCCTTCTACCCTATTTTTTAACCCGGCAGGATTATCTTCTTTAAGTGATAGAGCTATGATTCTGACTTATGTTGCGCCAATTGGTAATGGCAGATTACAAAACTATGCCAGCTGGGGACAAAGGTTCGATAAATTGGGAGTCGGAATTTCATTCAATAACTTCAATACAAGCTCATTTACTGCTCGTGATGTACGCGGAAATCCACTTGGTACATTGAATGATGTTCAGTATTCTTTGACCGCTGGATTGGCTTATACTATGGAATTTGCCAGTTTTGGTGCTTCTTTCAAATATCTGAATAATTCACTTAATTATGAGAATACTCTTGGCTCTGGATATGGTATTGATTTAGGAGCTAAGTTTGATATTGCCGGACTGTTTACATTTGGATTGGCGATGCAGAACATAGCCGGAAATATCAACTGGAACACTACTTCAAATGACAAGGCTAATATACCTTATACAATTCGTGCTGGATTTGGAATGGAATTTCCATTCAACAACCCGACAATAACAACAAGAACTACCTCTCTGGCTGAATTAGATACTATTTATGAACCAAGCACAAGATATATGCTACTCAGTCTCGATGTTTTATATAATCAATTCCAGGAACAGCCTAATTTGATACTAGGAACTGAATTTGTACCACATGAATTCTTCGCAATTCGTGCAGGAACAAATATCGTTGGTGACAATATGGGGAAATTGGAATTTCTTCCATTCAACATCTGGGGTGCCGGAATATCGTTACGTCCTACAATTCAGGGACTTCCATTCGCTATGCACTTTGATTACAGCATAGCTTATGAATTCGCTTCGAATGACAGAATATCACATCATTTTTCATTGTTCTTACAATTCTAATTTATTTTTCATTTTGCATCGGTTGCATCGTATTTTGGCAAAATTAAGTTTGTTTATCCACCTTTCAAAAGGATTGCATCTTTTTGCATTAATTGCATTGGGTTTTTTGATTTTTTTATGTCGCTCCTACGGAGCTTTGAACTCTTTTGTTGATTTATTTTCTATTAAGATTTCGCTACTACGTAGCTGAACAGAAATACAGAATTTTCATCAGCCTCACTCTATCCGACAATCGGAGAGGCTATGAATGCAACACCTACCCCGACCCTTCCTCGAGGAAGGGAGAAATACAATTTGCACTTTTGCATTAATTGCATTGGGTTTTTTGATTTTTCAAAACCTTATTTGTATTTACTGGTGAACCTTAGTAAAAATCCGTTCCACATTGAGTTTTGACCTTATTCGAATAAGGTAATAAGGTTTATGATTAGCAGGGATTCACCTGTTACTAAGGTTATCCGAAGAAATAAGGTTTTCATGGTAGAAACCATCTTCTTCATGCCACCAAATGCAATATGCGAAACAGGAGGGAATTTTTCAAAGAAATGGTTTTTAAAAGAAATATAAATTAAATATAAAAATCCCCGATTATCGCTAACCGGGGATTTATTTTATATGCAATTCTTAATTATTAATTATTAATTCTTAATTACTTGCTTAAGATCACTTTTCCGCTTTCGCTGAAGTTGTCGCCTGTTACTCTGAACATATAGAGACCTGAGTTTAGATCCTGACCTTCGATTGTGAACTCATGAACTCCTGCTCCGAGCTGACCTGCGAACATTGTCTTTACTTTCTGTCCCTGTGCGTCGAAGAGTTCGACTGCAACATTGCCTGCGTCAACCAAATTGAATGTGAAGCTTGTCTTTGCATCGAATGGATTGGGATAAGCTGCTGTCAATTCGTTTTTGCCGGAGAAGTTAGACTGATCGAAAACGATCCAGTCCTGTGCGTTTTGTTTTGCTAAAGGTGCAATTGAGAAACCATAACGAGCATTGAAGTAACCCTGAACCAGATTCAAATCTGTATTAGATAATTTTTTATTGAACAACATGACATCACCTATGAAACCGTTGAAGTTGTCAGAATATGTTTCACCAGTATTGTAGTTGTGATATGATGTTCTTGCTGCTCCACCAATTCCAGATACATCTGATCCATCTTTAGAAATACCTTTAAATGGCTCGACCGGACTACTAACTATTGTTCCACCAGCATTATCATACAATGAACATGTGAAATTTGTTCCATTATATTCTAATTTTGCTACATAATATTTATCGGGATTAAATGGATAAATATTAAATGTTCCTGTTTCAGGTGATTCTGTATATTGAACATATTTTCTTTCGAAACGGTTCCACATACCGAAAATAATATACCCATTATGTAGGTAGATATTGAAGCCAGATAATGGACCACCAAATTCAACGATACACTGTTTGCCATCAAATGAATAATATTCTTTTGTTGGTGCAGTTTTAGGTTTGAATACAACAAATAATGTCTTTTCACCAGCTGAAGGAGTCCATTCAGTTGTAACATCAGTTGTAAGCAAATCATTTTGTGGAATTGTTAAAATATCGGATGTTCCATAAGCTGATTCCCTTGTGAATTCAACTGCTGGTTCAGTTAATATTCCAGGTAAAGCTAATTTAGGTTCTTTTGGAACATTTGGTGCAGTTGCAACTAGCCCATTGCAATTTGCATAATCTTGCCAGACTGGAACTGCTGTGCCATTAACACCTGGGAGAGTTGAACCCATTAGCCATAAAGCCATATCTGAACCCATTGTACCAATCCATGGTTTATAGTCAATATAGTCAGATACATCATTTCCCGTGCCTGTAGTATTGTTATCACCTGCGGGATTGAAAACTGATATATCATAAGGTCCGGAACAAGAACCCCACCAGTTGTATTTAGCATTCGCAAGTGTTGTTGTTGCATTGAACATACCATGATTGTTTCCATAAATGAAATTATAATTTAATTTCGCTGAACTGATAGCTCCAGCAAACTTTACGGCAAAGTTCACACCATAATCAAACGCAGTAATTTTATTATAATTCGCAATGATATTTAAATTATCTGTTTCTGAATAGAAATCCAATCCAGTTGAACCAGGTGTCAAATCACCTGTTAAAATGTTATTGTTTACTACAAAGTTTAAATTAGCCAATGGATGTTCATCACTTTGCTTTGTAATATTCAATAATCCATCAAATGGTGAGAGTTTTGAGAAATCCTGAGCCGGATCACATATAATTCCCCAATATGCTGTTAGTATTGAAGGATTTGTTGAATTTACTGTGTTATTTTCAACAATAGCATTATAATTAATAGTATATATACCAACTTGACTTGCTGAAACATTATTGTTTTTAGCAATCATATTGCTTCCTGAGATGTTATTATATAGCAATATACCACACGAAACATAAGTAAAAGGTGTATATGAAAAACCTGATACAGTGTTATTTTGAACTGTACCAGAAGAACCCCAACCAAATTGAATGCCATTTTGAGCTATGAAGTCAACAGCACCAGCTCCAGTTATTGTACAACCATTTACATTTCCGATTGTATTAGCACCAAGTAATGCAATCCCATTTTTCTGGAAATCATGAATAGTACAATTTATAACATCAATATTTCTATTTGTACCGTTGTCATTATAAGAATAAACACCAACACCATGCTGACTACCACTGATCGGTGTTTCTCTAATATCTTTTATTTCTAGATTTTCAAGTTTGCCACCAGCATCTCTAAAACCAACTCCTTGCATCCTATAATTTCCATTTCCACGTCCAGCTCCATCAATAACTAAGTTTTTAACTGAAGGATAAGCTACGTCATGTATATAGACAACAGGTTTATTAATTGGACCACCTGAAACAGAAAAGTTCTTTGTCAATGACATTGGAGATTTAATAATAGTTGTACTACCGGCACCTAGTAAGTTTATATCTTTTGTTATCTCTACTTGTTCTTCATAAGTACCTGGTGCAACATTCACTGTCCAACCATTTGATGCAGCATCAATTGCACGTTGAATGCTTGGAGAACCTGAAGTAGTTACATAATCATTATTTGCATTTACTGTAACAAATCCTAAAGATAAAAGATCAATTTTGTGACCAATTTGATTTTCAATTGTAAAACAATCAGCTAAAACTGATTTATTTAATGGATTTCCAACAACATCAAAGAAATTTGCTGAAGTTGCATTAATTCCACCAGAATTCCATACACCTATACTCTTTAATGAAGTATTGCCAATATTTAAAGGATCAGAATCTTGATGATCTACTGTTAATTGACCCCAAGGTGCAATACAATTTTTGATATCAACATTACTTAATGAAATATTGTTTACATCATTATAATATTGGAATGTTATGGCACTTTTAAAAACAACACCAGATACAGAAACACCATTCAAAGTTATATTACCAGATGGTGTATATGAGGATGCGTTAGTAAATACTAATCCATGAGCTTTATGAGTAGTCGAAGGACCATCACTACAAACAATTGCAACATTTGTTAAAGTAGCGTTTCCGTGGAATCCAAAGAAACTTAGGTCATGTTGATTGGATACACCAGCTTGTGAGTTATTGTAAAAACTACAATCAGTAAAAGTAAAGTTAGTACCAACATTTGTTAAAGTACCACTTGGATTATAAGTAAATCCAGCTGATTTATTATTTGTTACATTTGAATTATATACATTCAAACCATCAAATGAAGGAACTGCAGTTGCAATTCGGATTCCAAATCCGTTACCATTGAAAAGACAATTATCAATTGATACATCAGTTACACTTGCTGTATTATTAAATGCAATACCGCATCCTTGATTGCTTGAAGACTCTACATTTAAAAATGTATAATATCCTGCTGGTGTAGTAGTTTGAACTAAAATACCTGCTCCTGGATTTTCTCCTCCTGTAGCTCCTGTTACTTTAAGATTACTAATAACTAAACGATCTGAAGCATTTGCACCAGATGCAGAAATAGTCATTACAGGGGTTGTTCCAGCTGCAGAACTAATAATAGTTGATGAACCTGAACCTGAAATAGTTAATCTTTTATTTACAAGAACATTCTCTGTATAAGTACCTGCTGCAACCTGGATGATATCCCCAGCAGATGCGGCATTTATTGCTGCCTGAATCGTACTATGATCAGCTGGTACATTGATCGTCGTCGAGTAAGCGTTTATTGCCATTATGCATGACAATATAAATAACGTAAACCATTTTTTCATAAAAAAACTCCTAAAATTTGTTAAAAAGAGACTTATATATAGTGCTTTGTTTTCTTTTTTTGTGTTGCACATAACGTACTACCACCCCGCCCTTCGGGCACCCTCCTTGAAAAAGGATGGGAAAAATACAATAGATTCCTGCATGCGCAGGAAAGACAAGCTATTTACCTGCATGCGCAGGAATGACAAGTTAATAGACTGAAGTCAGTCAGTTATTCATAGGGGAAACTGGTTTGTCTTTTTTTTGACCTGAAGTCATAAAAATATTATAATACCTTCCATTGTCCACGCTTTGTATAGCTTGCCTGCATAAGAACTTTCCGCCCTGATGAGCGAACATAATTGCCTCGGCTACTTTGTCGTACTCAGCGTCCTTTGTGATGTAACCGACGGCACCCAAGTCGAATGCCTTATGTATAGTGTCGGAATCATTAATCATCGAATAGACGATGATTTTCACTCTCGGAAAAACTGACCGGACAAAGGATATAACCTGCAGACCGTCGAACTGCGGAATCGTGAGATCGAGAAGGAGAATGTCTATGGGGGACTCTCCCATCAACCTACGAATATCACTTCCTTCTGCGGCTATTCCAACTATATTAATAGATTCATTATTTATAAAATATCGTTCAATTACCTTTGCACTAAGATAGTGCCCATCCGCTACCAACACTCTTATTGGTAGTTTGAGACCTTCGTTGCTATTTATTCTGTCTTCCAAAACTTTAATTTCTTATAATTGTAATGATCCTACATACAAATTTATATAAGTAAACAAGAGCATGAAATACCAAATACTACTGATTTTTTCAATATACCAAGTACTTGGTATTTTTACTACGTATATATACTGACTGTATATAAGTAGCAATACTGATATTTTCCGTAGAATTTGGTAGAATTGAAAAAATATGATATAAAATGATGTTTTTTTATATATATTTGCTTTACAATATTTTGACAACATAGAATTACTCAACAATGTTTTAATTTTGGTTCGGTAAACGAGGAAAAAGAAACAAGGCTTTGTCTGTGGGGGTTAGAGTTTAGTTTTATGAACATTGGGTATAAAATAATATGGTACCAAAAGTTAACGTATTAATTGCAGACGATCATTACTTGGTAGCCAAACTGTTGATGAACAATTTGGCACAGGAAACCAACATGAAGGTTGTTGGACTGGCTCGAGACGGTCAGGAGACAGTAGATATGCTAAAAGAATTTGATGTGGATGTACTGTTGCTGGATATAGACATGCCAATAATAGATGGTATGCAGATATTGAGAGATATCAGGGCCAATAATGACGTAATGAAAGTCATAATGTTAACCAATCACAGCGAAGGCTGGATAGTGAAGAAGGCTATGCAAATCGGAGCCAATGGCTACCTGACAAAATTTGCAGAAGCCGACGAAGTAAGGGATGCAATCAATACAGTACTCACAGGAGAAACATATTTCTGCAAGCTAAGTTTCCAGAATCTGATGAAAAAGATCACACAGCCAAGTGCAAAATTTGATAAGAAAACATCTGGCGTTGAATCGGATGACGAAGAATTTGACAACGGAATAGTTGACAGGTCTCAATTCCATTCGAATTTCCAACATCTAACGATAAGGGAAAAGCAAGTGTTGAAGATGATAATCGAAGAACAAACATCAAGAGAGATATCTGAAAAATTATACATAAGCAGTAGAACAGTAGAAACCCACAGAAAGAATATACTTAAAAAGTTGGGTGTAAAAAATACGGTAAGTTTGATAAAGGTAGTCTTGGAGTCGGACTTGATAGAGAATTTACCTTCTCTTTAATCTATTACCGGTCAAAATGGTTTCAGCTGTAACTGTTGAGTTAAATAATTTATTTAGCAGATACCAGCACAAAATGAGATTATTTTGACCGGTTTTTTTATTACTAATTAAGAGGCAAGACATAATGCTTAAATATTTCCTTTCTCTTCTTATGGTAACAAACATGTTAATAGCCGCTAATGACAATGAAATAGTACAGGAATTATTTGATATGTCGCTAGATGAGTTGATGAATGTTAAGGTTCAAACCGGTACACTAACGGGAATAGAGAATCTAAAGTCACCCGTATCAGTAACAGTGATAACATCCGAAGAAATTAAGCTAACGCCTGCACGAAACATATATGACTTGATAGAAGTGTATGTTCCTGGAGCTATTTGGATGAATCACCACGATAGTCCGCATCTGGGCATAAGGGGAATAATAACTGACAGAAATTACAAGATACTGTTACTGCTAAATGGCAGAGTAATGAATATGAAAGCCAGAAATGGAGCAACAGCAGAATTAGAAAATTGGGATATGGGAGATATTCATCAGATTGAAATTGTTCGTGGACCGGGCTCAGTAACTTATGGTCCCGGAGCTGTGGAAGCAGTAATAAATATAACGACCAAAAGCTATCAGCAATCCAAGACCTTTAGTGCAGCGGCATCGGCATTTCTACCTTACAGGAACTATGGCTTATCAATGGATGGTCATTTCGATCTAGGAGAAGAAGTAAAGGTCTATTCTTATGGAAGCATAACTTCAACCCAGGGACAAGAAAATACTGAAGGTTATTATTTTGGCAATACTTATTCTTTTGGTGCGACAAATGCAGAGCAATTCAAAAATTATTTATGGAATAATTATTATAGAGATTACAATGACAATCCTCAGATAAAATTATATTTAGAAAGTGATTTTCTAACTGAGTTTAAATTCTGGGCAAGATACACATCACTTGGCAATAGCACAAACGGCATCTACCCACAAATCTCTCCAATGGTTGGATGGGATTCAGTGGGTTATCCCATAGCCGGAACACCTTTTAATTTGAAGCAATCCAGGAATGAGCATCTAACATTTACTCTATCAAATAATCACCAATTCGATACAAAACATTCCCTATCTACGCAGATTTCCTGGGACACAGAGAACAATATCAGAAGACAAGAATATTTGCAACAACCAATAAAGAAGGATGCTCCTCCAGACTATATCATTAAGCAACTGATGGATGTGAATAGTCTTAGAAATAAGTATAACTATTTTGCAGAGAGCGAACTAAACATCAGATCGATCTTAAATAATGAATATTCCTCTACCCTAACTCTTGCTTTTGGCTTAGAGTTTTCGTACAATAAATGGGGCGCACCATGGTTCGAGGATGAAACCAATTTTAGAATGGGAGACAATGGAAATATCATATCTGGGAAAAATTCTCAGGCTTATGGCTATCAAAGTTTTTTCGGAACGGATACAAATTCCATATATGCAGTTGGCAGTGGATGGTCAACCAATACTATCTCAGCTTTTACTGAAATCAACTGGGATATATATGCAAACACAACATTACTCCTATCTGCCAGGGTCGATAAGGATTCATATTCCAAAACACTCTTTTCACCAAGAATAGTATTAATATATGATTTAGATAAGAAAAATATTCTAAAATTGATTGCACAAAGATCTTTACGAATGAACACAGCTGAAGAATTATTTATACAGCATCAAAACAATCAGATTTCCGATCCTGAGAATCTGGATAATATTGAATTTATCTATACAGGCATTTTAAGTGAGAGGTTTCTTCTTAAATCATCATTATTTTACAGCAATCTTGATGTAATCAGCTGGTATGATCTGAACAGGACAACACTCCCAACGGGCAATTTAAAAATGTTTGGATTCGAAATAGAAGCAAAATATAATAATCAATTTTTAGATATTGGCATAAATCATTCGTTTGCCAAGCAGTTAAAGTGGAGTTTAAGAGATTCGTTACAACAAAATGGAATAAGCTTCTCTGATTATAGTTATGGTCTTTCAGGATCAAAATTGCACGGCTTAGGAAATGATGTTAACAATTGGTCAAATAATTCAACAAAACTTTTTATAAACATTAAATTATTTAATGGTGATTTAATCGCACATATTGATGCTCGAGTTTTTTGGGGTTTTCAAGGAGCAAAGGATGGCATTAAAATGATAGATAATGCCATTTCCGGCAATAAGGATAGTACTATTTTTATTTCAATTGTGAACATAATTAATTCAAATAATATTTATTCAGCAGATTTTAGGATAAATGCTTCAATGACATATACAATCAATAAGAATCTTCTAATAACTGCTTTTGCTCAGAATCTATTTACAAAGAATAATTATAGGTACACTTATGAAGCTGGAAACAAACGTCAGGAATATATACTTAGAACAAGTGTAGTTAATGAACCTTTTACTTTTGGAATGAGACTTAGTTATTCATATTAAATGTTAGTCCATTTATCAATTATATTAAAATTCTTTAAACAGCAGTATGCCTTCCCTATCATGCTTTTGCTTTTTGTTATATGGTTTAATACATTATCATTATCAGAAACGAATTATCAGATTGATGAGAATACAATAATTGCCGCATATATTGAAAGGTTCACTCGTTTTGTGGACTGGCCTTCAAATTCTGATGTTAACAATATAAGTCAACCGTTTATTATTGGAGTTTCTAATAATTATGAATTATTTTTGAAATTATCAGAATTAGCACCAACTTTAAAAATAAAGAATAAAAGGATTGAGATAATATTAATAAAAACCTTAGATGAAATTATCAAATCAAATCTATTGTTTCTGGGATCAAAAGATCAGGAAAAACTCCCTCAGATCGTGAAAATATGTAAAGATAATTCCATTTTAACAATAAGTAATAGCAATGGATTTGCATTTAAAGGAATAATTATTAATCTTTATAATGATCAGAACTCAATTAAATTTGAGATAAATGACAAAAAAGCGCGTGAAGCAGGATTGAAAATCAGTCACCTGCTGTTACAAAAAGCTAGAATTGTTAATAGGTGAATATTATGGAATTTTGGTCAAATCTATCTATAAGAATTAAATTTATTATAATTATAATATTAATTTCTTCAATAAGTACTATTGTAGGATTTGCGATTGTAAATGCATATCAGATTAATCGTGTTCATCAAGAAAAGGAGAACGATTTAATATTAAAATCTAAACTGATTGGGGAGTATGTAGTTACATCTCTATTATTTCCAGATTCACTTGGAGCTGTTAGTGTTCTAAAAAAAGTAGATGCTGTTTCTTATTTAAAGAACATTGCACTTTATGATTCAACAGGAAAGATTTTTGCCTCATATTCTAAGGATGCGTCAGCAACTTACCCAATTTCATTAAGACATATTGACATTAGGGGCGATTCTTTAAGTTATGATGAAGCTTCACTAAAATTAATCATATCAATTTATTATGATTCAAGCTTTTATGGATTTCTCTATTTAGAATCTAATTTAGAAAACCTATCCTCATGGCAGACTGAAATGCTTTTTGTTATGATTTTTAGTTTAATATTAGTTTTATTGATTTCGTTTTTCCTTGCAAATTATGGTCAGAAAATTCTTTTCAATCCTTTGTTAAAACTTACAAACCTTACATCAGTAGTTACCAACTCTCAAGATTACACTATGAGATCAAGTCCCAAATCATTAGATGAAATCGGCATCCTTATGAGAGCTTTTAATCAGATGATGGACAAAATTGAAAGAACAATAAATGAATTAGATGATGCACAAGTGAATTTAAGACATAGTGAAGAAAGATATAGAGGTTTAGTTAATAACTCACCTATCCCTATATTTATTCTGAGAGATGATAAATGTAATTTTACTAATCTTGCCGGCATAGAATTACTTGGTGGAAGTATTTTTAATATTATAAATCATGATTTCATTGAGTTCCTTGATCCTTCTTCAAGAAAGGAATTTCTTTATTATTTTGAACCAGGAAAACTAAAAGAACATGAAACTATATCAAGGGAGATGAAAGTTTTAAAAAATAAAGATGAGATACTGTTTATAAATATAACGGGAATCAAAATAAATGAATTTGGGGAATATTCTACCGTCTTAATGTGCGTGAATGTAACTGATAAAAAGATTGCAGAACATGAAATTCTAAAACTAAATGCGAATCTTGAAAATGAGATTGAAATTCGAACTAAAGAACTCCAATTTGCTCTGATGGAGTTAATTGAAAAAAATAAACAGCTTACTCTTGCTGAACAAAACATGAGATCCCTTATGGAAGAAGCCAAAAGAGCAAACAAAGCAAAGACAGAGTTTATCGCCAATATGTCTCATGAGATTCGCACACCATTGAATTCTATAATTGGTTTTTCTGATATTCTTCTCAAAAGGATAAAAAATCCAGACTATATTAGTTTTTTGAATTCCATAGTTTCAAGTGGCGATTCTCTTCTTGCCATTATTAATGATATTCTTGATATTTCAAAAATTGAAGCAGGTCAAGTTGAGCTTCGATTTTCTAAAGTTAATTTGAATCAAATTCTTAGCGATTTACAGCAATTATTCCTACCAAAACTTTTAGAAAAAAATGTAGAATTTATACTAGAAATAGACAACTTACCTCAGTATTTACTATTTGATGAAGCAAGAATAAGGCAAGTATTAATGAATTTGATTTCGAATGCTGTTAAATTTACTGAAGAAGGTTTTATAAAGATATCAGTGAAATCAAAAATTATCAATAACACAAATGTAAACCTGACTATAGATGTTGAGGATTCTGGTATTGGAATCTCGGATAAATTCATTGAAAAATTATTCGATGTGTTTTCTCAGGAACATTGGGATAAGAATAGAAAATATGGTGGAACAGGGCTTGGTTTAGCAATTTCCAAAAGATTAATCGAAAAGTTGAACGGGACTATAAGTGTTAGAAGCGAGATCAATTCAGGTAGTATTTTCAAAATTGAGTTGCTTGATATTGAGATTATCGATGAAATAGATCATCTTAAACACCATAGTAAAAGTTCAAGAAGAAATGTTCATTTTGAACCAGCATCAATACTTGTAGTTGATGATATTGAATTTAACAGAATTCTCATTAGGGAATATATTGCCAATTCAGGATTGATGTATTTTGAAGCTCAGGATAGTTCTGAAGCTTTGCACATTATGAATGAAATGAACTTTGATATTATTCTAATGGATCTAAAGTTACCAGATATTGATGGATTAACATTGACAAATATGATCAGATCAACTGAAAAATTCAAACCTTGTCCGATAATAGCTTTTACAGCATCGGCAATCAAATTTGATTTAATTGAATATGACGGAATGTTTGATGGATATTTAGTTAAACCTTTAAAATACGAAGATTTAATTATAGAATTAACAAAACATCTTAAAATTATTTACAATAATGACTTGGTAGAAAACTCTGAAGATTTCACTGAGGTCAATAATGATTCAGATTGCGATCCGATTATCCTTAATTCAATAATCAATTCATTAGAATCAGAATTATTGCCGGGAATTGATTACTTATCTCAATATTTAATACTTGGTGAAATTGAAAATCTAGTTGTAAAACTTAAGAATATCAACGAATTTGCAAAAATTTCACATCTCACTAAATATGCTAACGAATTAAATCTTTCATTGAAAAGATATGATGTAAAAAATATTAAGGTATCTTTATCAAATTTTAACAAATTAATTGAAACATTAAAAGATCTTAATAATTCTAATCATCAGAATTTGTAAACATAAACGCTTTCTTCAATTGTAAACCCAGACTTTTGCGAAGCATTCCCATCCCTAACACCTATTTCTATATACCCATAGCTCCCAATATAAGCAAGAAATTGCCCCAAATCAACGTCAGCAAAGGTTTGACTAAGGTATTTGATTTTCAAATCAGCTATTTCTACGCTCCATCTTAAATTTTGTTTAGAGAATTCAATGTTACTGATTCCAAGCGTTGAGGCTTTTAGGGACGTTATTAAGTTACCAAAACGGTCAATATGCATTATTTCACCATGCCAGATATGTTGATCATCAAGAAAGCATTTGGGTGGATTTATGGTTATAAGACTGATAGGATTTATTAAATCACCAATTGTTTTTACATCAATACCATTTGCTAAATGAGCAGCAACTGGTGCAAAAACATCCCTGCCATGAAATGTTGCACTTATATAATCTAATTGATATTTCTTGTTAAATATTGAATATATAGCTATTGGCTTATATTTCTGAAGCACATAAGTTAGTAAACCGTTATCAGGTGCTACAAAAGTATATTTTTCAGTTAGAACCACAATCGCATTTCTTGTAGTTCCTACTCCAGGATCTACTATTGATAGAAATATTGAACCTTTGGGAAAGTAATCAATTGATACTGATAATAAAAAGCTTGCTTGCTTAAAATTCTGAGGTTGGATCTCGTGCATTAAATCAATGATTATTGCTTCAGGCGAGATTCCAAGAATTACTCCCTTCATAATTCCTACAAAATTATCTGTTGTACCAAAATCTGTAGTTAGGACTATTAATGGTTTTGTCATAAAATACTTAATAAATTGAAGAACATACAATCCCTAATGTACTACTTTTAATAGTTAAGATTTTGAGATACCTTTTTGCTATTTATATTATTGTACAGATACAAAAATATCAATTATAATGCTAGTAAAAAAATTATTAAAAGTCTTACTCAAATCATTTCCTACAATAAGCCGTATAAGATCAATTTATTATCAATACTTAGATCAATCGTTGTATTTTCATTAACATTGAATAAATTATAAATAGAGAAGATATAAGAAATGATTTACATAAAATTTGTAGAATGGTGTAAAAATGTACTCACAATAATTTTTTTCGTATTTAATTTTATCCAATTAATTATCTTTTGTGGACATTGTACTACCAATATATAATCGCTACGCGATATTCTGTCCTTCCCAAGTCACCTAATACAATTTGCGAAATGGGAAGGATTTTTTCAACCCGAATTGTGCATTAGAACGTTTCTATTCATTGAAAACACTGTTCAGTTGTGTCATTCCCGTGCATACGGGTACCGAAGGTCTGCGTAGCGAATCTATTCCTTTCTTAGTTAAAAAAGATTCCTGCATTCGCAGGAATGACTGACTGGGTCTTGCATTGCAGCATTTACTGATAGTTTCTAATGAATCATTTGGGTTCAATGAAACGGTATTACAAGGAAATAAAGATAGGTAATTTAATTGCATTGTAGGGATTCATTGCATGAATACTGTATTATTGCGGACACATGCAATGTGTCCCTACAATTCGAAATGTAAAAATTAATTAATCCAATAGTATTTTTGATAAAAATACGTTATATATCTTTTTTATATGGTGATTAAGTAGAATATGAAAAAGATTGTTGTATTATTAGTCGGTTTTGCATTTACAATTTCACTATCTTCTCAGGTTGATTTGGAGACAGTTTGGAAGAAATACGTTTATCCTTTGAAAATAGATAAGTCTATCTTTTCAGCTGACGGAAATAATATTTTTCTCGGAGTTGGGATAAATATTTATAAAATGGATGCTAAATCAGGAGAAATATTATACAGACTCTCAAATCCTGACTCTGCTTATTATATCGAACAACAACTCATGGAAATAAATAATGCAGGTGAAATAATGCTTACGGGTGGACTTGCTAATACTTTGTACTTATGGGATGTGAAGTCAGAGAAACTTATAAAAAAAATTATTTATCCACTAAAAGAAGATACCTTGGGTTTTTCATCAGCAACATTATTAAAATCAAACAATTATATAATTGCGTCAATAGCTAGAAAATGGACTGAATCACAAATCTCTCCAGAAGTAACCTTGGTAAAATATGACTTTATTAATGACAAAGTAGTAAAAAAAAGCTATATGTCCTGGGAGTTGTAATATTATTACAACGTCACATAATGGAAAATATTTCGCAACTGGGACTGTATATCAAGAACAAACATTAGACAAATTTTATCACGACAGGCTGATACTGTGGGATACAGATACAATGACACCAATTGATAAGGATGCATGACATACAGAATAATAAGGAAATAAAAATTAATCTTCAATATTTATCAAAAATTCCCATACAGATTTGTATCAGTATGGGAATTGATATTATTTAGAGCAATGAATATTACATTAGAGCATTGGAGAAGTCGAGTAATTCTTGGCTGACCTCCATGTTGTTTGTTTCGTCGGTGTCGATAGCTTTTTGTAGTGGGAGGATTGTTGGAACCTGCCCGGCATTGTAGGTTGTGAAGAAGCCGCTGTCGCCATACTCTAAGGCATGTTTGACCATACTATATCCAAGCCACGAAGCCAGAAGAATATCTTTTACTTCTGCTTTGCCTCCACGCTGGAAATAACCCATGTCCACAGTGCGGATTTCATTTCTAATGTTTCGTTTTTCGAATATTTGTTCAAGAATTGTGCGAATTTCCTCAACAAAGTGATGATAACCTTCGGACACAATTATTCTTGTATCGCGATCGCGTTCGCTGATAATAGTAGCCAATTGTTCGAAATTTACATCTTCGTTAGGGAGAATTACATGTTCAGCACCGGAGGAAATTCCTGCAAAGAATGGAAGATAGCCGGAGTCGCGACCCATAGACTTAACAATATAAACTCTGCGGTGAGCAGACGCAGTATCGCGAATCCATTCCAGCATTTCGAGAGATTTATCGATAGCACTGTAGAAACCAACTGAGAAACCGAATTTATTGCATACATCATTATCAATTGAGCCTGATGTAACAAGAATTTTCGTTCTGTAGCCTTTTTCCTTGATAATTTTATCGAGCACAGCGGCTGCGGCAAGACTGCCATTACCACCAATTACTAGAAGATAATCGAAGAAATTATCATGCAGATTCAAAGCAATACCTTCCTGCATATCTATATCATCCTTTAGCTCGGGAACCCGTAGAGTGCCCAGAACAGTACCACCGGAATGAGCAATACCGGCAGTTTCACGTTTTCCCATTTTACGGAAGTTACTATCGCGGAGACCAGCCCAGCCATCAATTACTCCCCAGATAGAAGTTGAAGATTTTAGATTGATTGTGCTTCTGACAACAGCCCTGATAAAAGCATTCATACCCGGACTATCGCCACCACCAGTTAAAACACCAAATTTCATTTCATATCCCTTTTTAATCAAAAAATTCATTTTCTAATATAATTATCGGAATCAATGCAAATTACTGAATAAAAACATTAACAATTTATTCTTTTAAAAAGTAAAATCGTAAGCTATTACGACGTTTAATATATTATTACTTGTTTGAAAATTATATTTTTAGCAATTTTGATTGTAATTTTTAGTCACAATTTGAATATTGACATCATGAAGAAATTTATCTTTGCATTAATTCCTATAATTTTGTTGACATTATTTGTATCAAATGCCCAGCTGACACCATCAACAAAAGAAACGAAACAGGTTAGCAAATCAGAAAATATTAAGCATCTGCTGAAAATTTCAGGAACAGGCGATTATGCCCTGATTATTATCGATGATGTGATGAAGAATTATCGACAGATGATGACCAATGTACCACCGGAATATTGGGACAAAGCGATAAAGGAGATCGAAATCAGCAGATTTATAGATTCTGTTGTTATAGTGTATGACAAGAGATTTACCAGTGATGAGGTAATAAATCTGATCAGTTTCTTTGAGAGTCCGACGGGAATGAAATGGGCTGAGCAGTTAGGTTTGATGAACGATGAAGTGATGCAGAAAGCTACATTCTATGGAAATTATGTTTATAATTTTATAAACCAGAAATTAATAACAGACAAATATATAAACCAACCGGAAATAGAGGTCATCAAGAAGGATGCTCAACAGAACAAAACAGGCGAGGATATGAAATCCAAACCGACAGAAGAGCAAAAATCTACACCGGCTAAATCCACAAAGAAAAAGAAATAAGGTGTTTTTATGATTAAAGATCCAGCAGACAGATTACAAGATTATCTAGTATTTGGTGAATATGGAGGAGTAAATCCTTCGATTGAGGATTCATCGACATTTACATTTTTATCAGTAGAAAAAATGGAGGAGCTTTTCGAACATGAGATCGAAGGCTGTTTCTTATACTCACGCCATTTAAACCCGATGAATCATTATTTGGGTAAAGCTCTTGCCGCACTGGAAGATACAGAATACGCACAGATAACAAGTTCGGGAATGGCTGCAATAGTTTGTACGATAATGCAGATATGCAGTGCCGGAGATGAGATAATCTCAAGCCGTACAATTTATGGCGGAACTTATGCATTGATGAAGAATTTTCTTCCGAAATTCGGTGTTAATACGAACTTTGTTAATATTGTTGACCTTGATGCGGTTAAAGCACAGATAACCCCAAAAACAAAAATTATCTACTGTGAGTCCATCAGCAATCCGCTTCTGGAAATTGCTGACCTGGCATCGCTTAGACTACTTGCTGATGAGCATGGGCTCCAGCTAGTTGTGGATAATACTTTTAGCCCGCTTATGATAACACCGGTTCATCATGGTGCTCACATTGTTATTCACAGCCTAACCAAATATATCAACGGTTCGAGTGACTGTGTTGCAGGTGTAATATGTGCACCACATGATTTTGTTGTAAGCCTGAGGGATGTGAACAGTGGTGCTGCGATGCTGTTAGGACCAGTTCTGGATAGCCTTCGGTCAGCTAGTATATTGAAGAATGTTCACACACTACATATCAGAATGCGTCAGCACAGCAAGAACGGAATGTACGTAGCTACTGAACTTGAGAAGCTGGGCGTTAAGGTGTTCTATCCAGGTTTGACTTCACATCCCCAATACGACCTATTCTCAGGTATGTTGAATCCCGGCTATGGATACGGTGGTATGATAACTCTTGATGCAGGCACAGCAGAAAAAGGGAACAAACTGATGGAAAGAATGCAGGAAGAAAAAGTAGGTTATCATGCAGTTAGTTTAGGGTTCTATAAAACTCTGTTCAGTTCTCCGGGACACAGCACATCATCGGAAATACCGTTGGAAGAACAGGAATCGATGGGATTATCTCAGGCATTGGTCAGGCTATCTATGGGAATTGATAATGACATCGAAAGAAGCTTTGAGAGAATCAAATCCTGTATGCAGGAAGTGGGGATAATATAAATATCTATGATCAATTCTCTTCCTGAAAATTTAAAAGCAAAATACGAAAGGCTGAGACCTTCAATACTAAAGAGATTGGAGGACTTTGCTCTGGTACCGGAAAGTAAATACTTCTACGAATTATGCTATTGCATCTGTACACCTCAGTCAAAAGCGAGATCAGCGTTTGAAGTTCAGAGGATACTCGAGGAAAGGGATTTTCTACATAAACCTTTCAATGCTGCATCGATATTGCGCGAGCCAGCCCATTACATACGATTCCACAATACCAAAGCAGATAGATTGCTGGATGCGAGAGATAAATACCCTGTGGTAAAGAAGATGCTGAAAAGCGACAAAAGCAATATTGAAAAAAGAGACTGGATAGTTGACAATATCAAAGGTATCGGAATGAAAGAAGCCTCACATTTTATGAGGAATATCGGATATAGGGATCTGGCAATTCTGGACAGGCACATTTTGAAGCATCTGGTTGAGTATCTGGTATTAGAAGAAATACCTCAAATATCTTCAATCAAGAAATATCTTGAAATTGAAAAATTGTTCATGAATTTTTCAAAAAAAATAAATATCTCAATCGATGAACTGGACTTGTTTTTCTGGAGTTCAGAAACCGGAGAAATATTAAAATAATACAATTTTGTTAAAATATTTTTATCGAAATGCACTCAATCCAAAGAAAAATTATTAAATTTAAGTTTTGTAAATAGTTAAGATTAACTTTAGAGGTCGCGAAATGCCAAAAGTAATAGAGGGTATGCTGGATGCAAAAGGGAAATCCTTTGGGATAGTAGTTTCACGCTGGAACAGCTTTGTTGTTACTAAGCTTCTTGACGGAGCTTTGGATGCATTCAAACGTCACGGTGCCGATGATGCAAAAATAACAGTTGTTTATTGCCCAGGAGCATTCGAAATACCAATAGTAACACAAAAAATGGCATTAACCGGAAAGTATGATGCAGTTATAGCTTTGGGTGCAGTTATTAGAGGCGCCACCCCACATTTTGATTTTATTGCCAGCGAAGTTACAAAGGGCGTAGCTAAGATTAATCTCGACACTGGCATCCCATGTATTCTGGGAGTTTTGACTACTGACTCTATTGAACAAGCGATAGAAAGAGCCGGCAGCAAAGGCGGCAACAAAGGATTCGAATCAGCTGTTTCTGCAATCGAAATGAGTTCATTAATCGGAAAAATAGTCTAAACAATCAAGCAAGCCATATAAAGGGAGATTACTATAATATAATTGCTACGAATTTTTATTTAACAAATCCGGTAAATTGCAATGAAGATTCAGATGCTATTGGCAATATCTCTTTTTTTGATTACTATTTCAACAGATAATTATTCCCAAACCGCAATCAAGTTAGAGAACTGGAAAACACATTCCTCAATTCTAAATGTAGTTACAGCCGATGTTGATTCGCGTGGACGTGTATGGGCGGGCTCTCCAGGTGGATTGTTTGTTTATGATGAAGCAGGTCAAACCACTACGGTATTCAGAAATCTCGATGCTCTTTTATCGTTGGATGTTACTACTGTCAAGGCGAACAGAGCCTCAAAGGAAGTCTATATAGGTACATTTGACGGAGTTATCGATATAGTTTCAGAAGATTTTACTTTTACTCATGTTACCGACATTCTCAGGCCTAATTTCCCCAATGCAAAAATAAATGATATTATCTTCAATGGTAATCTGGCTTATATCGGAGGCGGATTCGGGTTGACAGTATTTGATACCAAAGAAAGAGTATTCAGACAAACTCCCCCGCGTTTAGGTACATTCAAACCAAATACGCAGGTTAATCAGATCATAATAGCAAATAACCGGCTTTGGGTGGCTACTGACGAAGGTGTTGCCTCGATAAAACTAAATTCTTCAATTATTGATCCTGAATCCTGGACCAATTATACAAAATCCAATGGATTGATTACAAACAAGATTAACGGTATTGCCGCATATAAGGGTTCAATTTACTGCATAAGCGATACAAATGTTTGTGAATTAAAAGATACACTATTTAGTAGTATATTTTCGACTGCAATTTGGAATCCAATCAAATCCATCAATATTTTGAATGATACACTTTATATTTCAACTCCATTCTATTTGGAGGATTTGACAAACAAAATGATATACACCAGTGCTGACATAACCGATTCTGCGTTAATTAATAAATTCATTCCTAATCCCTTGAATAACGAAGCTATACTACTGCTAAATGAGCATGGGATTGTACTCAAATCAGATCAGATTAAGCAGATTAAACCCGAATCACCGACTTCGAATCTTTTCACACATCTCGCTGTTGACCGCGATGGTGCATTATGGAGTGCAACCGAGCAAATTGGTCGCGGACGTGGTTTCATGAAACTATATGATAATATATGGGAGAATTTCAATTTAAAGCAATATCCTGAAATAAAGACTGATGCCTACTACAAAGTAAGTGCAATTCCTGACGGAAGAGTTGTTCTGTCAAGCTGGGGTTCCGGTTTGTTGGTTGTTTCGAAGGAGAACAGTAAATATAGTTTTAAAATTGATGATAATGCAAATAGTTGCCTGACAGGATCAGCCAATAATTCAAATGAAGCTAACTTCACAGTTGTGGGAGAAAGTGTTTTTGATCCGCGAACCGGTACTATCTGGGCAGTGAACTATGCACACAACTATATGGGATCATTGTTGATGGCTCAGGACAAAACAGATAAGAACTATTGCTTTTCTCCACAGTCAAACAGAAAATTCATTCCTCTGGCAATTGATTTTTCGGGTACAAAATGGGCAGGATCAATCGAAGGTGACGGACTTATGTATTACAACGAAGGTAAAAGTTTAGAAAACCCAACCCCATTTACAGGATACTTTAATAGCTCAAACTCACAGCTTCAGTCCTCCGACATTAACTGCATCGCAGTAGATAAATCCGGCATTATTTGGATTGGCACTCCCAACGGCCTTGCTTACATACTACAGCCATCGGCAGTTCTTCGAAATGCGAAACCTATCCTCAGACCTACTAATATTAAATTACTGGCATCTACACCAATCAATTATATTCTGGTTGACGCTCTGAATAACAAATGGATAGCGACAAATGATGGTGTTTGGGTGATTGATCCTGATGGTATAACAGAATTAATGCAGATAAATACCAAGAATAGCCCACTCATTACAAACGAAATAATTGCGATGGCAACTAACGAGAAGACAGGTCAAGTATATTTCGGGACAAAAAAGGGATTGAGCGAGGTGACGAGCTTTTCGGTTAAGCCATTACCAAGTTATAATATCTCATGTTATCCTCAGCCTTATATTCCGGCAAAAGATGGTAATCTTATCATCGAAGGACTAGCAGAAAACTCGAATATCAGAATTCTTACATCAGACGGAGAGCTTGTCAAGTCGATCACGACTACAAGTCAGAAGATAATCTGGGATGGAAGGAATGAGCAAGGTGATCCGGTTTCAACCGGTATATATCTCATTATGGGACAATCCTCAGCGAGCGACGCTTCAGGCGTGGCAAAGTGTGCGATAATAAGGGAGTAGAAAGTTCGTAAAGTAATCCCGTAGGGATGGGAAAAATATCGCGTAGCGATTAAATATTGGTAGCACAATGTCCATAAAAGAGAATTTATCGCGTAGCGAAGCATCCAGTTGTATTCTACCACTTGTCTGAATCGCGGATTATGAGGATTAAAGGATTGCACGGATTAGATGCAGAGCCATACACATGCAGGAATCAATTGTATTCTGTATTCTCCCCTCTTGAGAGGTGGTTAAATCTATGAATAGCCACGAGCTTTAGCTCGTGGTGAAAAGAAAAAAATGAATTTATTTGGGGATTTATCCCCACAAAAAGAGTAATTTTGTTTCCCTTTTATTTGTCTTCTTTTTCGTTGCGGATATCGTCGATCAGACGCTGTGCTTCTTTGAGCAGACCGTCTTTGTTGCCGTTGAGATCGATATATTTCTGGAAATCATTTAGAGCGGCTTCATTTCTTTTAGCGAGTTTATGCATTGCTGCCCTGCCATAATAAGCCAGTCCGAAGTTAGGATCGAGACCAATAGCCTTTGAGTAATCTCTGACAGCTTGTTCATCTTTAGCCTGCGCATAGAAGGAACTGCCACGTGAGTAGTAATAGGAAGCCAGATTAGGGCTTAATTCGATGGCTCTGCTGAAGTCAGCTTCCGCAAGATCGAATTTTTGAAGTTTGTTATTACATAAACCTCGAGAATAAAATGCCTGGTGATATTTTGGATCAAGATTGATTGCTTTTGAGAAATCATCAACAGCATCATTCATTTTATCCATATAGGATAGTGCAAGACCTCTGCCATAATACGCTGGAGCAAAGCCTGGTTGTTGGTCGATAGCTTTTGTGTAATTATCCACAGCAAGCTGGAAATTCTTAGCCTGAATAGCATTATATGCACTCTGCATATAGCTGTCGCTGTTTTGTGCCGATAGAAATCCAACCAGAACAAATGATAGGATTGTAACAATTAATTTAAACTTCATTTATAGCCTCGATTATTATTTTTCTCAAATCTAATTAAATTCTGCCTAAAATAAAATAGTTTCTTGATAAATGCTAAAGTTAATCTCATTTTTTTACTATTTTCGTCATAAAATCATCCAAACTTAAGCAATTGATCACATCTTTTTTTGTGAGCCAACCTTTTCTGGCGGCTTTGACTCCGATATAAATATCCTTCATCGTGTCATGTCTGTGAGAATCCGGATTGATTGCCACTTTCATTCCTTTTTCTTTGGCATAAATTACATTTTCCCAAGTCAAATCCAATCTATATGGATTTGCGTTAATCTCGATAACTTTTCCGAGAGCAGCAGCGGCATCAATCACTTCCCTTATATCAATTTCATAAGCATCACGGGCGAGGAGGAGTCTTCCTGTGGGATGACCGAGAATAGTTGTGAAAGGACTCATAAGCGCGTAAACAATGCGTCTGGTCATTTCAGATTGTTTCATATTGAAATTTGAGTGGACAGAAGCAACAACGACATCGAATAATCCTAGAATATCATCGGGATAATCGAGGGAACCGTCGGGTAAAATATCGGATTCGATGCCTTTTAGAATTTTAATTCCATCAATCTGATCATTGATTCTGTCGATTTCTTTCATCTGCTCATGGACTCTTTCGATTGTCAAACCACCGGCATAGGCGGCTGTGCGGCTGTGGTCGCAGATTGCAATGTACTCGAAACCCATGGCTTTTGCTGACAGAGCCATTTCCTCGATTGTATGCTTGCCATCGCTCCAGTTAGTATGCACATGCAACATTCCTTTGAGGTCTGATGGTTGAATTAATTCAGGGATCAATCCGGCTTTAGCCGCAGTGATAGCTCTCCCCGATTCTCTCAGCTCAGGTGGAATGAACTGAAGACCGATGTTGCGATAAATATTTTCTTCTGAAATGATTTCAGAATCATCTGTAGAGGAAGGACTACCCAATGATTGGCAATAGACATCAAGGGAGTTGAGATAATGTTCATTTCCAGTTGTTTCGTGTAGTATTTTAATATAATTATCAGAATTGCAGATATAGATTTTTGCTGGTAATTCGCTTTTGGTATTAAAATCTATTATTTCGTTCTCTAGCTTTAAATCATACTTTGTGCTAAGCAAAGCGATTAATTCATCTGAACTATCGGCTTCAACAACGAATTCGAGCAGATCAACGGTTTCGCTGAAACGACGGTAGTCGCCTGTGATCTCAGCACGTTTCACGATTCCGGAAGTATGCAGAATACGCAGCAATTCTTCAGCTTCATTGATTGCTACACTTTGCAGGTGTAACCCTTTTGAAGCTTTTCTATGGTAAATACTGTTTAGGACCAATTCCTGAGATTTAGCACTAAAGCCTTTGAGCTTACTCAGAGTATCATTTTCACAAGCTTTTTGCAGAGCATCAATTGTAGTTATGCCAAGTTTATCCCAAATTAATTTTGCACGCTTTGGACCAATCTGCGAAATTCTGGTTATCTCGACTAAAGATTCTGGAATTTCTGCGATTAAATTCTCATAAAATTTTATTTTTCCTGTTTCCAGATATTCTGTAATTTTAGAAGTTAAAGCAGAACCTATACCTTTTATTGAAGATAATGTTCCATTGGCTAATTCTTCGGATACATCTATCTGTTCTTCTTCTAATGTATCAGCGACAACCGAATAAGCACGGAATTTAAATTGATTTTCTCCTTTAATCTCAAGAAGAATTGCAATATTTTTCAATATTTTTATTAGTTTGTTGTCGGTCATTTTGCAAAAACGAAAATTCTGTTGAAAATTTAAATCTTAGGACGTGAAAATACAGATAGTAATATAATTATTAGTTAAGTTTTGCGTCAAAAAATCCTGATTATTCCAATTTATTTTTTTTATCTTATGGAGTTACTATGAAATTACTGACAATGTGTCTATTATCTGCAATTATGTTGATATCATGTGATAAAACCGAACCACCCAAAGATTCAGCAGGCGGACAAATGCCTCCAGGAATGGGCGGACAACAGATGCCTCCGGGTATGGGTGGAGCTCAACCAGGTGCAGGAATGGCTGAGGAAGGACCCAAATCAAATGTAAAAGTTGCAGGAAATGTTCTTGAAATTGAAAATATTCAATTAACAACACCTGCCACTTGGGTTAACGAAAAGCCAACATCAAGCATGAGAGTTGTTCAGTATTTCCTGAAGGATGATGAAGAAACTACAATAGTAGGTTCATATTTCGGAAAACGCGACGAAATGGTTGATGCAAACATTGCAAGATGGAAGGAACAGTTCTCCAAGACAGATAAAACTGACAAAGTTGAATTATCCGGTGGTCAGGTAATAATGGTCAGTCTTACAGGTACTTACATGAAAAAAGCATCCATGATGTCCGAAGAGTTTACAGAAGCACCAAACTATATGATGCTAGCCGCAATTGTTAAGACAAATAATGGACCTTACTTCTTCAAGATGGTTGGTCCAAAATCGACATTAACAAACGAATTAGCATCCTTCAAGAAGTTTCTTGCATCATACAAAGTTAAATAGATTTAAATGTAGCTAATTTATAGGCTTCCTTATCGGGAAGCCTTTTTTATTAATATTTATGCGGTTCTAACGTTTATCATTCTTTTATGTTACAGATTATTGAAAATTGAAAAAAAATATATCCATATTTATAATAGTTTTAATTTCGGGTTTATCTCTATCTTTTGCTCAAAAACTGCTAATACCGATGGATCTGGCTCAAACCGACCATCTCAAGGCTTATGGTATTACTTATTGGGTATTGGAGCAGGGTAAGACTGCAGACTGGCTATTGAACTACCGTGGAGGCTCTTTCATGATGGATTATTCAGATGTGATTGCTTCAGAATGCAGAATTCGTGGTGTTTTCTTTGAGACAATCGATGGTTCAGTTGCAGCCGGAATTTATGCCGAAGTACAGGGCGACAACAATAACATGGATGCCGTTAAGCTGGAAAAACCTCCAAAGATTGCTGTTTATGCACCACCAGGAGCTCAGCCATGGGATGATGCTGTCAGACTTGTACTTGATTACGCAGAAATAAAGCATGATATAATCTGGGATGAAGAAGTACTAATGGGTAAGTTGGATAAATATGACTGGCTACATCTTCATCATGAAGATTTTACTGGACAATATGGGAAATTCTATGCAAGTTTTGCAAATGTACCC
Source organism: uncultured Hyphomicrobiales bacterium (assembly GCA_964464375.1). Lineage (GTDB taxonomy): Bacteria > Bacteroidota > Ignavibacteria > Kapaibacteriales > UBA2268 > CAIOZA01. The sequence goes on along the minus strand of CAYXFU010000002.1, from coordinate 19,364 downwards.
TGGTATATAGAACAGGTTGCATTGAACGAAGGTATGGCAAAAAAGATGGGCTATACCAAAGTTTCAGAATTAAAACGTGCCGTTGCCTTGAAAATAAGACAGTATGTATCGAACGGTGGATTTATGTTCGCAATGTGCAGTGCTACAGATACTTATGATATTGCACTTTCTGTTTTGAATGTGGATATTTGCGACAGGATGTTTGACGGTGATGGTTTCGATACTAGAGCTAACGATAAACTGGATTACACTCAGACATTTGCATTTGAGAATTACAAATTGGTTCTAGATCCTTATACGTATGAATTTTCAAGCATCGATGTTGGTCCAACCGGAATACAGAATCCAGAAGCAGATTATTTTACTTTATTCAATTTCTCCGCCAAATGGGATCCTGTTCCGACTATGCTAACACAGGATCATGCAAATGTGATTCACGGATTTCTCGGACAAACTACCGGTTTCCATAAAAATATAGTTAAAAAATCGGTAATTCAGCTTGGAATGAGAGACGGAACTGATGAAGTTAAGTATCTTCATGGTAACGTAGGCAGAGGAATGTTTACATATTATGGTGGGCATGACCCTGAAGATTATCAGCATGCTGTAGGAGATCCTCCGACTGACTTAAAATTATTCAAAAATTCGCCGGGTTACAGGCTGATACTTAACAACATACTTTTTCCTGCAGCAAAAAAGAAAAAACAAAAGACATAAACATATCCCATTCTTTTCAATTTGGGTATTATAATTGATAGATAATTACTGAAATTTAATTGTAATAATAAAAAAAATTTAGGATATTGAAATTCCTGATTTTTGCATTGTGATTAAGTATTTGACAAAAAAGCACTAGACAAATAATGAGATTTAAGTACCTGAAAATTCATATCATCATTCTAATCGTAATAATGGCTACTGTAGCATGGTCACAATCTAGTGTTCAAGCTCCAACAGCCAGAATTGACCGTGCAAAGATATATAATCTCCCCGTTATTGGATCTCTGCCATCTGGACCAATCACAGAACTCAAATTGTTATTTTATTATGATGCTAGAATAATTGATATAAAATCTGCATCCGGCTCAGAAGCTATGGCAATAGAGGATATAATACCGAATTACACATCCGATTACAAAAAAATTGATTCAACATTTTTTATAGTGATTGGTAATAAAGTTAAATCTGTCACAAATGATACTCTATGTATGCTTCAAATAGAAGGTTTAGCATTTTCTGATTCAATAGCTTATATTAAACCATATCAGATCTGGATTAATGGGAATTTTATTTCAAATACACAATTCACAAATGGTAGAATCACAGTTAACGGTTCCTCGATTCTTCCGAACTTCCCTGATAATTTCGGTTACGGTTATAAAAATCCATTCGATTACTCGATTAGTTTTGATTTTAATCTTGAGAAAAGCTCTAAAGCAGAATTTTTGATCTTCACAATCAGCGGAGGACAGGTAGTTTCAAGCAAAACTGATCCTCAAATGTTTACTATAAATGATGAGATTAATGGTAAACATATAACAAATATGTCCCAAATACTGGATAAAGGCTCATATACCATGACGTTCACTCCTGATGAAACTATGATTTCAAGCGGATTATACATAATTGTTATGAAGACAGACAGAAGTGTTTACAACAGAAACTTCATCTATATTAAATGAGAAACAATAAATCATATAAATATTTAGCTTTCATCTTAATCATCATTACACTATTGATTCCTGATTTATTATTTTCCCAGTTTTCTTCAAGAGATTCGGCGATAGTCGCAAACAGAAAGCTTAGAAATGCAAATTCTGAAGGAACTGAGTTTTGGCTTTGTTTCCAAAGAAACTATAAAGACAATAAAACTATAACACCACAAACTGAATTACATCTCGAGTTCTTTATAACAAGTGACGAAGATGCTGTTGCACGAATAGTTATCGATGGAATTGGTTTTGATCAAACTGTCAAAGTACCTGCTGGTGCAGTGAAGAACATTAAAATTCCATCGGAAGCACAGATAAAAAGTGATGAAGTGAAGGAACGTCTTGCTGTACATATCACCTCGGACAAACCTGTTGCTGTTTATGGCTTGAATAGAAGATTTCAAACAACAGATACTTATCTTGGGTTGCCAACATCAGTTTTGGGTTCCGAATACAGAACTATGTGCTACACAATTTCTGAGGGACTTATGTCCCAATTTGCGATAGTAGCGACTGAGAACGGAACAGACATCGAAATTACTCCTAGTGCTAACACAGGTACTCACAAAGTAAATGTTCCTTTCACAATAACATTGAATAAAGGAGATGTTTACCAGGTTGCCGCATTCAATGACAGAAAGAGCCCATGCGATTTAACAGGAAGTTATATAAGAGCAACAAAGAAAATCGCCGTTTTCAGCGGACATCAGTGTGCTTATGTACCACCAACAATTATGGCTTGTAATAATCTGGTAGAGCAGATTCCACCGATTCCATCATGGGGAAAGCATTTTTATTTAGGTTTACTAAAGCCAAGATCTAATTATACATTCAGGGTTTTAGCTAATGAAAAGAACACCAGAGTCTTCCTTGATGCCAAACTAATCAGAACGCTAGGACCAGGACAATTCTGGGATAGCACATTGAAGCGTAATTCACAGATAACGGCAAACAAACCGATTCTGGTAGCTCAATTCTCGCAGGGATTCAAGAATGGAGATTCGATCGGCGATCCGATGATGCTGTTAATTAGTCCGACTCAGCAGTTTTTACGTCAGTACCGTTTTGCAACACCAATTAATGGATCATGGAAACATAATATTAATGTGATTGTACCCAATCAGGGAATTCCGACGATGAGGCTAAACGGACAACCATTAGATCAAAAGCAGTTTACTGCTCTAGGAATAAGCCGTTACTCGATTGCGACAATCAATGTTCCTTATGGTTCTCATGTTATCGAAGGTGATTTACCATTCGGAATGTATTCCTATGGTTTCGGTTTTGGTAATGATTCTTATGATGCTTATGGAAATATGGCAGGGCAGTCATTTGTTGATTATGAACCAGCCGCAGACACTTTACCACCGATGGTTGAAAGCAAGCTAATAGACGGTAAATTCTACATGATTGCAAGAGATGACAGAGTTGATGATACCGGTCTTAAAGATATAAATGAAATGGACAATCTTGGAATTGATATAAAGATTCCAAAGATTGAAGAAGGAGCCCCTCAGATTCAGTTACAATTGAAGCCAGTCAATTCAGACAATTCCGGACGTGCAGTTATTAAGGTTCGGGATATGGCTTTAAATGAAAAAATACTCACTATTTGCTATTACTTTGATGGAAAATCTGAAAAATATTTATTCTCTGTTAGAGAAGGTATTATAGATGATTGCATGCCTGATCCGGGATTTCAGATTGGAGCTTATGCAAAAATTGCTTCTAATCTTCACAGTTCAGATTTCTCAAACTCCGGAAACATGACAGCCAATGGTAAATTTTCTTCTGCTTCAGCATTCGGAGGGTATTTCGGATTATTGATTGGCAGAAGAATTACTTCAGATTTAACTTTGACAGGCAGGCTCTCATTTGAGAATTATGCCGGGACTCTGATTGCCCCTGATTCTGTAACTTCCAAGATACGTAAATCCGACGGAACATTTCTTGATTTTCAGGAAGCAAAAGTGCTTGATTTGAACGGAATCTCAATGTCGCTTTCTTTTGTTGCTGAATATTACATTAAGACCTATTTATATGCTTTCGGTGGGTTTGACATAACCATCCAGTTATCAAAATCTGTAGCTCTCAAATCCAGAATATTAATTCCAAATTTTACCACATATCCCAATGGACAGCGTGAAATTACTGATCCACAGGGAATTACGACCTTAAATTCTATAAATTCAATAAGACTTGGGCTTCTTGGTGGATTTGGTGTAAATGTTCCAATAAATTATCAGATTTCTGTTTTCTCCGAACTCTTTTATCATCTTCCGATTAGCAATATGATTAACGACGGAGACTGGAAAGTAAATCAACTTGGCATTCAGATTGGCGCAAGATACAGGATATAAAACATCTATGACAAATAAAAATACAATAATGGCTGTACTTGAGAAAGATTTGATGAGCGAAATGCGTTCAAGATATGCCATTTCTGCTGTTTTTCTCTTCATAATGACCACAGTAACCATGATACTAATCGGCACAAAAGGTGAGGATATCGAACCCGGACTTGCCGCCGGCATTATTTGGGTGATCATGTTTTTCAGTTCAATGATGGGTCTTTCTCGCGCATTTGTAAGCGAAGAAGAACGAGGTACCAGTTTTCTACTTCAACTTTCAGTCAGTTCTTCATCAGTTTACTATGGGAAACTGATATTTAATGTTATACTTAGTATAGTGCTTAACACACTTGCCGTGATTTTGTTCTTTTTGTTTATCTATCATCAGAGTATAAAATTCTTCAATATTTTTCTTCTTACTCACATATTGGGTAGTATTGGTATTGCTGCTGCTTCGAATATTATTTCTGCAATAATAGCCAAAGCAAACACTAAAGGAGCATTATTCCCGGTTCTGGCATTTCCGATTCTGTTGCCGTTAATTTTCATTGGCATTGATGCGACTAAGATAGCCCTTGAAGGCAAAATGCAGGCAGACGCATGGAGCGATATACAACTTATGTTAGCATTTTGTGGAATTATTATATCCCTGTCTTATATTCTCTTTGATCTTGTCTGGAAAGAATAATGAAAAATAAATTCGATTCTCATGTAACTTTTAGAGTATTGGTCTGTTATTACATTAGTTGTAACATTGAACTATGATTAAAAGAAAATGAAAAAGACAGTACTTTTGTTGATGGTTCCGCTTTTAATTCTTTGCCTAGAAAGCTGTGAAGATGGACTTATGATTGATAATGATTATAAGTATGAGTTATCTGGTAGGATATTTGACAATCTTACTGGAATTCCAATTGATAGCGTTTATTTGTGTAGAAAATCTCATAACACTCCAGATTCTTTGATATTTTTTGCTGATTCTGTTAATCTCAATTATCCCAATGGATTTGAGTGGGAGTCCAGAACAGGTACAATTGGTAAATATAAAATGTTATGGTTTCTAGAAGCTCGACAATCTGAAATGTACAATGATGTTTTTGCATACAAGCCCGGGTATAAATTATGGCGTTTCCCAGGACATAATGAGCAGGTTATACATTTAACTGTGAGTCGTGATTCATTGGATATAATATTAGAAAGAAAATAACTTTCTTCAGATTATAATTAAATCAAATTAAATAGTTGTATAAATCTTTTATTTCCGTACTTTAGAAAGGAATTTACGGATATTATCAAGATTGCTTTTATCTTCAATCAGGTCTGTTCTGTAATCTTCCATTGTTATGTTGTTGTTTGGTTCATCATTTGAATCTCTCATTCTGAATTGATCAATATCAGTATCACCCATAGAAGCATTCAGTTGCACAGATTCACCTTTGATAATAGCATCGAGTTTATCTTTACCGAAGATAATGGCAAGTTTTTCGTAAACAGTAGCGCGAGTGAATGGTTTTGAAACGAAACCTGCCGTACCGCTTTTAACAGCCAGTCCAAGATTTTCAGTATCGGACAGGGCAGATACCATTAAGACAGGAATATTCTTGGTTCTTTGAATATGCTTAAGAATTTTGAGAGTAAGATGTCCTGATAGCTCAGGCATTAAAATATCCAATATAATAATATCCGGTTTGTTTTCGACAGCGTGATCGACACCCTCAAATCCATTAGAAGCGAGAAAGATAGTTTTGAAACCATAGCTTTGCAGAGTCTTACTGAGGATTCTCTGCATCCAGATATCGTCATCAATTATTAAAGCACTGTAACGTGTCATTGCATTAATTCAAAATAGTTAAACATCCATGTATGAGAAAGAAAATTATTTTTTATTTGATGATAGTACTGACAATTTAGCAGACTTGATTATACGATTGTCTGTATTGTTTTGATTGAAGACAACACCATTCTTTGATAAAGCTTTCACCATAGTAGAAACTTCAGCCTTTGAGGCTTGTTTATTCATTTCTACAATTTTGTCGTGAACTTCTTTTCTATGTACGGGAATGGATTTAGGAGCCTCAATACCTAATCTAACTACCCCTCTGTCAAAGCTAAGAACTGTTACTTTGACTGAAGAGCCAATTGTGATTACTTCACCTATCTTCCTTGATAGAACTAACATAAAACCGCCAAAAACATTGAATTATTATTTATAATATGAATTATTAAATTAATCTACTCTCAAAAATACACTATTTTCTAATAACATGGGACGGAGAATATTTATCAGTAGGTAAAATAAGCTGTTTACCTGTGTTGTTCTCTGTATTAAATAAAATAGGTGCTTTAAGATTTACAGAAAGATCACCTTCTTCATGTCCAAGTGTGACAACTGTCATTGCCACTTCTGAATCAGGATCATAATCTCTGCCTGGTTCATAAGACAAATCAATATGCCACGGACTAATCAAAGGAAAACCAATTTCAGGATTCTCTACGGAAATCAGCCATTTTAACGGTTCGGTAGATTCATCGCTAATTAACACGAAGTCATGTAGCTCATCAAATCCAAGAATTCCATTTTCGAAAGTAAAGATATGCTCTTTTTCGATTTCTAATTCTCCGAAGTCCTGGGTAATTATTTTTATTTTTTCAGCTTCCATACTGTTCACCGGATAATTTATTTTTTATTTAAACTTAAGTTATAATCAATTTGTTTGCCAGAATTTGGCTTAATTGGAAATGATCTAATATTTTTAAATTGAGAGCGATTTATAGGAGTCTCTACAGGCAACGCCTGTTCTCGTTTCATATTTGGATCAGTGATTGTTATATCTACTCTTCTGTTTTTGGCTCTGCCATCATTTGATGAGTTTTCGGCTACTGGTTGCTGAGCACCAAACCCTCGAATAATTACATTTTGTTCGGGTAAGCCATTGCTTATCAAAGAATAACCAACATTCAATGCTCTTGCAACAGATAGATGCCAGTTTGATTCGAATCTAAATGTCTTGATTGGCTTTGAATCAGTGTGTCCGTCAATAGTTATCATTTTATTGATACCGGTTAAGATTCCGGATAATGTATCAAGAACACTTCTACCCTCAGGTTGGACATCTGCACTCCCACTCTGAAACAAAAGCTTTTCAGGAAGCGTAACAATAATTCCATTTTCTGTTGAGGTAACTGACAGCAGACCCTTTTCTATATATTTACTCAATGATTTTTCTGTTTCCTTTTTTATTTCCTCAATTGATTTCATATTCTCATGAGGAAAAATTGGTTCGGGGATTGAGTTCTTAGGATTATTATATAACCCTTTGTTTGGTGAAGCACCCTGCACTGCTGCAGGTTTAAAATACTGAGCGAATGCATTGGCAAACTCTTTATATTTGCCTTCATCAACCTGAGAAGCGGCATAAAGAATAACGAACAACCCCAACAAGAGAGTAATTAAATCAGCATAAGTGATTAAATATCTGTCTAAATTAGGCTTTTCATCAGTAACTTCTTTATGTACTCTGCGATTGTGCATTTTATTATAATAAAGATAGAAAGAATACTATACACTTATCGGACGAATTTCTTAAAACTGTGATGTTTTTTTAAAAAATTTTGATTGTAATTATTTTTTTTCTTGAAACTTATTGGGTTTGAATTTGTTTATACATTTGGGTTTTAATGTAATTTTTAATAAGTTTAAAATCGATAAATATTTTTATGTGGAAAATGAAATTAATTAGCTTGTTTATAGTTCTGTTTGTTTTGACAATATTCTGGACTTTTAGTTCCAGCGCAGACAATGCACCTGACATGAAGAGAGGCGAAAGCCTTTATATTGACCAATGCTCTAAATGCCATAGGAAGAGCGGCTCAGGAGTTAAAGACGTTTATCCCCCACTAAAAAATGCAGACTATGTGCAAAAAGGTGATAATGTTGAACTGATCCGTGGAATGATCTATGGACGCGAAGGAAGAATAGTTGTGAACGGGATTGCCTATCAGGGTGTGATGACTACTGAAATTGATAAATCACTGTCTGAGTCCGATATTGCTCTCATCCTGAATTATATATATATTAAACTTAATGGGATGAATAAACTTGCTAATGAAAAAGATGTGAAAGCTGCCAGAAAAGCCGGAAAATTACAAAGACATAAATGATTCGATTATGATATTCAGAAAACAAATATTATTTCCAATATTCATAATCGTACTGATAACAGGATTCTGGTTTTCATCTATCAATGCAACACCCGAATTATCGCTCTGGTCAGGAAATCGTTGTTCTACCTGCCACATCAATTTACAGGGCGGAGCGATGAGGAATGAGTTTGGGTGGAAATTCTCAAAGGAATCTACTACTTTTTCTCTGATGGACGAAACCTTGGGCAGCATATATTCATTTGATAAATCCAAATATTCTTACTTCGATAGTTTGTTTGCTTTTGGCTTTGATACACGAGTCCAGACAACCAGATCGCATAAAACTGATAATTCAGTTAGAAAATACTATCCGATGCAGGCAAGTCTGTATCTGAATTCAAATCCCACCAAAGGAATTATGTTCGAAGGACAGTATAATTTTGGGAATATGATTTTCCCCGGTCAATCTCAATGGATGGCCTCCATGATAATTGGAGCAGATCCAGGAAGACCTTATTTTAGAATCGGCAGATTTCAGCCATCGATGGGAATTCGTGATTGTGACATGACAATCCTTGACAAGAGAATCGCAGTTCCTGATGGAACTGAGAGCTTTATACCACCGGATTATGCTGAATACGGTGCCGAAATCATTTACGAATCTTTTGACTGGCTATCTGTGAATCTCGGTGTATTTACTTCAGACAGTTTGAACAGAAATACTATTTATGGAAGTGACGCATCATTGATTGGAGAGCCACACAGCTTATCTTACAATGCAAAGGTAACATTCTATCCAGAGTGGCTTTGGGATGACTTCCCGGCTGCTTTTATTGGAGCATCTCTTTTAAGCAATTTCTTCCCCGATGGAAGTCTGAATTATTATAATATCTTTCTTGGATATGCCTTGATGGACAATGTTTACCTTCAGGCAAGATTTGCAGGTACACAGATGAAAGGTAAAAATAGCAAATTGGAGAATATTGCCAGATCAACCCAAAACTGGATAGCCGGAGTAACATATATGCCATATAAGGGAATTTTTATCGGATTGAGAGCAGAGCATGGAAACTCAAATTTGGAGACAGGTAACATTGAATATTATGATTTCAACACTACTCAGATTGTAGCAAATGTGAAGTTTCTGCCTGTCCCATTCTTCGAGATCATTCCTGAATATCGCTTCATAGATTGTTTTTATTACAAATCATCACGCTGGGCAATGCAGTTGCATCTGTATTATTGATAAATAAATACACTTTACCTCGATGCTAAAAAACCACCAATAATTGCCAAAACAGTATTTAGCTTTTTATTGACAGGATCAGCTTCAACTCCAAAATTCTCCAATGCGGTTGCACCTAAGAGGTACATAGAGCCTCGTGTTCCGGCAACAATAGGACAAATATTCATCGCTTCAATCCCTTCGATTTCAAAATTGCAGTAACCAAAAGGGCATCTGCCTACTCTCCCATCAGCGAAAACCATCGATCTGGTTTCACTTGGCTCAAATCCGATTTGTTAAAGAGAATCCTCAGGAATAAATGAGTATAATGCTCCGGTATCAATCCAAAATTCTTCTTCGAAATATCTGGAAGTATCGTGAGGATTTGCTACTTTAACTTTCTTTTTAAACACCCCCATATAAAAAAACTCCGTTTCATATCAATTTTCAGTTAAATCTAATATTTATTCAACACGAAATTATAAAAAACTATTTTATCAAAAAATTAATTTATCATTGTTGTCAAAAAAAAATCCCGATGAATGTAGAATTCATCGGGATTTATAAATATTAGCTGAATACTATTTTGCAACTGTAATGCGCATCTTGTAGAATGATCTCCATACGAAGTATAAAGCCACTACAAGGAATCCAACACCAATATAAGGTGCCTGGTATTTGAAGCTATCAGATATAGCAATTTCCATTGCAAGTAAGCCAAATAGCGTTGTAAATTTAATAACAGGGTTCAATGAAACCGATGATGTGTCCTTGTAAGGATCTCCAACTGTATCGCCAACAACGCATGCATCGTGAAGCGGAGTTCCTTTTTCTTTAAGGTTAACCTCAACAACCTTCTTAGCATTATCCCAGCAACCACCGGCATTAGCCATAAAGATTGCCTGGAATAAGCCGAAAACGGCTATAGAAATCAGGTAACTGATAAAGAAAGATGCTGATTCTGGAGATGCAGTAGTTGGTGCTGCCATGAAAGCAAATGCGAGTGCAAATGAGAAGATGGCAATGAATATGTTCATCATACCATTTTGTGCATATTGAGTACAGATCTTAACAACTTCTTTGGAAGTTTCGATTGATGCTCTCTTTTCAGCATTTTCATCAAGTTTGATGTTCTTTTTGATATATTCTACAGCTCTATAAGCTCCGGTAGTAACAGCCTGCATTGAAGCTCCTGTGAACCAGTAAATAACTGAACCACCGCATATCAAACCTAACAATGTGTAAGGATTGAGCAATGTAAGTACAGATTCAGGCTGAATATGTAATGTATTCTTGAGAACAAGGATTAATGAGAAAATCATAGTGGTGGCACCGACAACTGCTGTTCCAATAAGAACAGGTTTTGCTGTAGCCTTGAAAGTATTTCCTGCACTGTCATTCTCTTCGAGATATTCCTTCGCTCCTTCAAAGTCAGGTTTAAAACCAAAATCTCTTTCGATTTCAGCACTAATGTTTGGAATTTCTTCGATCAATGATAATTCATATACTGATTGTGCATTATCTGTTACGGGACCATAGCTGTCAACAGCAATTGTTACAGGACCCATACCAAGGAAACCAAATGCAACGAGACCGAATGCGAAAATCGGGGCATAACCCATGAAGTTAGAAAGACCGAACTGACTAGTGTAATAAGCAGCAAACATCAAACCAAAGAAAACCATACCCTGCCAGAAAGCACTGAAGTTACCGGCAACGAGACCTGATAAAATGTTGAGTGAAGCTCCACCTTCTCTTGAAGCATTAACAACTTCTTCAACATGCTTTGATTTGCTTGAAGTAAATATTTTTGTGAATTCTGGGATAAGAGCCGCACCCAATGTACCACAACTTATTATTATTGACAATGTAAACCAGAGGTTGTTCGGTAAATTCCCGAGCTGCCAGTAGCTGACACCAAAAGTAACAATAATTGAAAGAATTGATGTAATCCAAACGAGATTAGTCAATGGTCTTTCGAAATCGATATGTTCTTTATTTTTGTATAATGCTGAGCTTAGAAGATGATTTATACCATAAGAAGCAACAGAAGTTATAATCATAAGTACACGCATTACAAATATCCAGGTAATCAATTCAGCCTGGAATTGAGGAAATACACCGAGAACAATGAATGTAATCAAAGCAACACCGGTAACACCATAGGTTTCGAATCCATCAGCTGTTGGTCCAACACTATCACCAGCATTATCGCCTGTACAATCGGCAATAACACCGGGATTTCTAGGATCATCTTCTTTAATTTTAAAGATAACCTTCATTAAATCTGATCCTATATCCGCAATCTTTGTGAAGATACCACCTGCAATACGCAGAGCAGAAGCTCCAAGTGATTCACCGATAGCAAATCCGATAAAGCATGCGCCAGCCAAATGTTTAGGTATAAATAGCAAAATTATTAACATCATCATAAGCTCAACGCAAATCAAAACCACACCGATACTCATACCAGATTGAAGTGGTATATTAAGCAAATTAAGTGGGTTGTGCCTGAGTGATGCAAATGCCATGCGACTGTTAGCTAATGTGTTCATTCTGATGCCAAACCAAGCTACACCATAAGAACCAAGGATACCGATAACAGACCAAGCAAGAATGAGAAGGACTCCTCCGACTGAGTTTCCCTGAAGAAAACCGAAATAGAAACCGATACAAACTGCAATGAAAACCTCAAGGATGATAAGAAATTTACCTTGTTGAATCAGGTATGTCTTACATGTTTCAAAAATAACATGTCCTATTTCAAGCATTGACTTGTGGGCTTTGATGTTCTTAACTTTAACATACTGGTAAAGACCAAAGACCAAACCCAAAAAACATACTATAAAGCCGTACATCAAAAGATTATTCTGATAAGTACTTAATTCAGGAATTTTCAAATCTGCTTCACTAGCAAATGCTACTAACGGAGCTATTAATCCTAAAAATACAAAAGATAAGAGCTTTTTATAGAACATAAAGAATCCTCCGGGATTTATTAATGAATAAAAAAAATGGAATTTCTGCAAGAATTTTAAAATTTTTGTTTCATTACAAAACAAAAATAAGAAAAAATGCCTACTTTTAAAAAGCAGGCATTAATTTATTATTAAATAAGTGGATCGTTCTAACACTCACTATGGTTTAACTGTATCGGGTGCAACGTTACCTGCACCACCAGACCTACCAATAATCCCGCTTACAATAACCCATTTGCCATCTTCTTTACGGAGATTGCGGGCAGCTCGTAAGAACATTCGTTCTGTTCTACCCTTATGTGTTAGATTGACCCCCACTCCGAATATGATAGACGAATAAGTTCCATAAGGATCCATCTGGACTGAAATATCAGTCATTTCACCATATTGCATTTTATCAACTGAAGTAAACTGATCAGTAATTTTCTTTTTAAAATCACTAAGGTTTTTAATGACTTCTGATGAATCTGTACCAAAGAAGATTACATCATCTGACAAGGTTGGCAGAATTCCGGCAAAATTCTTTTCCTGAAATGCTTTGTTATAGGCTTTCATCACTTCGACGACAGCATCTTTTTCTCTGGACATTTCTTCCGTATTCAATGGTTCACGTGTTGGTGAGCATGCTGAAAATAAAAGAATCGCTAACAATATAGTTATTACTCTTACCATATAATTACTCCTACCGAATTTAAAAATTTAATATGTAAATATCGTAAATTTTCTTGCAATATTCAATATTTATTTTCAATTTCGTAAAAATAATTTTAGTTAAGGGATTTTTCAACTAATTTAGACTTGGTACATTAATTGCATTTATCATTTGTAATTAATGTTTAAAAAAAAATTCGGATGGATTGATTATGGAAATATCTAAAGTAACTTCAGCGGTAGTGTTGCCACCAGAGCCATTAATAGCAAATAAGACAAATAACAAAATTAAAGCTCAAGACAAAAAAGTTGCCACTTCGACCCAAAGTATGGACATATTTGATAAAAAAGTTGCCATTTTAGCCGATGGTTTGGATAATAGTAGTCAACTGGATAATAATCATCCGCTGGGAAGAGCAGACTATAAACCAATTGATACTATGATCGAGGCAAAAAGTCTATTAGCATATTTCAACACACCAGAATACAGAAATGTTGCATCAAATGTTCAGGCAAATGTTACTCACGAATCATTTATGGCTCTTTTTGCTGATTAAATAGTAAAAATTTAAAATTTCCAGGCTGATACTTTGAATATCAGCCTTTTTTTATTTTTATTAAATGACTCGAATTTTTAGTAATTTTCCCAATTATTATTGTCATATTTCACATACTATTATTATGGAGTGTAGAATGAAACACTTGTTAATTCTAATTGTAGCATCATTAATTCTATTTACAGCATGTTCAAAAAAGGACGAAGAGAAGATGAGCTTTATCGACAAGCAAACTATTATTAAAACTATTAAGGCTTTAGAAACGAAATTTGGTACCCATAGCCTTGAGAGATTCAAACTTTCAGTACCTCAGGTGGCTTCTTTCTGGACTGAAGAAGATGGTTCCAAAAAGGATTTTATTGAGTTCTGCCTCGACAATTTTGTTAATACTCAGGATTCTTTAAATAAAGTATTTATGCGTCTTTCACGCAACTTTGAATCCATATACGGTCTGAATAACAAACTTATTGTCGAACTTAACTGGCCTTTGCAGGTTGTAGGCGACGAAGAACTTGCTATCGACTCGTTCTTTGGTGGATATGATCCCACTGCAAACTTGTCCAATGATTTCTATAAAAATAAAATCGCTTTTTATGTGATTCTGAATTTCCCTTTTTACTCTCTTGACAAAAAGCAATCGATTGGTACCAAATGGACAAGGCAGGAGTGGGCTTATGCAAGAATGGGTGATATTTTCACGTCGAGAGTTCCATCAGATGTACTTCAGAGAATAGCAGAAGCTTCATCAAAGGCAGAACTCTATATTACGAAGTATAACATTCACGTTGGCTATCTTGTTGATGACAAAGGAAATACATTCTTCGATAAAGAGAAAAAACTAATAACACATTGGAATTTGCGTGACGAAATTAAATCTCAATATTCTAATCCAGATGGACTTGTCCGTCAGAAAATGATTTACGAAGTGATGACGAGAATTATTACTCAGACTATTCCTTCACAAGTAATCAGCTCGAGCGACTATACATGGAATCCTTTCGCAAACAAGGTATTCAAAAACGGAAAAGAAGTCAGTTCAACACCTGAACCTAACACAAGATACCAATTTTTACTAAATAATTTTAAGGCTAGACAGGCTATGGACAAATACTGTCCAAGCTACCCAACTTACATCGACAGAGCTTTCAGTCAGGGACTTGAAATTCCTCAGAAGCAGGTTGAGGATTTGTTCGTTAAGCTTGTCTCCTCCCCTACCGTTCTGAAGATTGGCGAATTAATCAAGAGACGTTTGGGACGCGATTTGCAGCCGTTCGACATTTGGTATGATGGCTTCAAGGCTCGAAGTACTATGACAGACGAAAACTTGTCCGAAAGAACCAGAAGCAAATATCCAAATGCAGATGCATTTGCTACGGATATGAGCACAATTCTCACAAAACTTGGCTTTAGCTCATCGAAAGCCAATGAAATTGCTTCTAAGGTACAGGTTGATCCATCACGTGGTGCAGGGCATGCAATCGGTGCACAAATGAAAACAGATAAAGCCCACTTACGCACTCGTGTCGGTGATATGGGGATGGATTACAAGGGCTACAACATTGCAGTTCATGAATTTGGCCACAACACTGAGCAGACAATCACTTTACACGATGTTGATTACTTTATGATGTCAGGTGTCCCAAATACAGCATTTACAGAGGCAATTGCATTCTTATTCCAGAAAAGAGACCTGGAGCTGCTTGGCATTAAGAATGAAGATTCGAACAAGGATCTTATGATGGCTCTGGACAATTTCTGGTCGGCTTATGAGATAATGGGTGTATCGTTGGTCGATATGAATTTATGGAAATGGCTTTATGCTCATCCAGACTGCACAGTCGAAGAGCTGAAGAATGAGACTATCAATATAGCCAAAGATATTTGGAACAAATATTATGCACCTGTTTTCGGAGTGAAAGATCAGCCATTGCTGGCAATTTATTCGCACATGATAGAGTATCCGCTATATTTATCAGCTTATCCTGTCGGACATCTGATTGAGTTCCAAATTGACCAGTATTCTAAAGGAAAAGTTTTTGCCGATGAAATCACCAAGATGCTCGTTCAGGGCAGATTGATTCCGCAGATTTGGATGAAGGGTGCAGTTGGCAAAGAAATTTCTGTGGAAGCAACTATCGATGCCACAGAAGAAGCGCTTAAAATAATTAAGAATTAAGAATTGAGAATTAAGAGAAATCTCTGAATTATTGGATCTAAAAATCCAATCACAAAGCTGTATTTTTAGATTATTTTTAAATGTTTTTCAATTTCAATGTCGATCGAGGTGGTTGGATGGTTAGACGCCAACCACCCCGTCTCGACTGCGACGAGCCACCCCGACTTGGAAAGGCAGGGGAAAGAATGCGAATTGCAATGTTTGCATTAGATTTTGATAATTTAGTTTGTGGATCCAACTTTCAAAAAGATTGCATCTTTTCGAAAGTGAAAATTGCATCTTTTGCATAATTTTAATGAATGTTTAGTTATTTAAATTTTCCTTAACCTACATATTTTTCAATCATATTATTTTTGTAATTGCACTTTTGCATCACTTGCATCGTGTTTTTTGTTTTTACTAATCACTAATCACTACCTCACTAAAAAATAATATAACAGCTACCCCGACCCTTCCTCAAGGAAGGGAGAAATACAGTTGCAATTTGCGAAATCGGAGCGATTATTTCAAAGAAACGGTTTTTATAGGAAATAAAAATGGAATAAATACAAAAATTACTTAAACAATGTATCACGTCTATTTGAAAATGGAGTATATAATGGTTTTATAGAATTATCCTCTATAGGTACTTTTTGAATCATTTTCGAATAAGGGCTTGTTGTAGTAGTATGTTTATGTAACCCTTTTGGTTTAATCCAAAAAATAGATGAATAAAAAAACAGGAATATAAGAAATATCAAATATATAATAATATATCTCTTTATTTTCTTTTGCTTTTTTTCATCATAGTTATTGAAAATTATACTTAAAAGTCTATATTTTCGATTCCTGATATAACTTAAATAAACAATTATTGGGATAAAAGATCCCAACAAAATACCTACACCATAAACCAAACTTGTATTATAATGTATTAAAAAAGATAATATGCTAGCACCAAATACAAGTTCGCATAAGTTATTTAAAATAAACAAATTAAAGATGAATATAGCAGACAATACAGCATAAGAACTGGATACTGGATCTTCTAAAAAAAAAGCACCCCAAAATCGCTTGGGATCAAATAAAGGATTATCATTAGATTTTTGATACATGGAGTAAATACCAATAAACAAAGTATCAATTATATTTAACGGTTTCATATATAATCTTCAAAAAAATTTATTTTCTTTTTAATTTATTTTATATTTAAAAGCTTTCAGACTATCGGAAAGTCGGCAACCACCCCGTTCTAGTGAATACATGGATTCCCAATCAAGTTGGGAATGACAATACAAGAATACAAGGGCACAGCTCGCTGTGCCCCTACGAATACAAAATACATGGATTCCTCGCTTCGCTCGGAATGACAGTCAAAAGATATATTTTTATTCATAGTTTTCATTTAAGCCAGCGTCGAGATTGAGTTCGCCCTCCCAGCGTGCCATTACGACGGAGGCGAGACAGTTGCCCATGAGGTTGGTGCTGGTGCGTGCCATGTCCATGAATTCATCGACTCCGAGAATGATTACGACTGCCTCGAGCGGTAATCCGAATGACGAGAGTGTGCCGATGAGGATCACAATCGAGGCTCGTGGGACTGCTGCGATGCCCTTGGTGGTGAGCATAAGCGAGAACATCATCGCAAGCTGGGTGCCGAACGAAAGATGAACTCCGGCAGCCTGAGCCACGAAAATCGATGCGATGGCGAGATAGAGTGTTGAACCGTCGAGATTAAATGAATAGCCTGTCGGAAGTACGAATGAGACTATCCGTCGCGGCACTCCGAATTTGACCATGTTTTCGAGTGCTTTCGGCAGTGCTGCATCGGAGCTGGTTGTAGAGAATGCAATGAAGAACGGTTCTTTGATAGCACGCCAGAAATGGCTTATCGGCACGCGGATTATCTTCAATATCGGGAAGAATACGAATAGAATCATGACAATGAGGGCACCGTAGAGAGTGCCGACAAGCTGTCCGAGGTTCCAGAGTATGCCGATACCGTTGTGACCAACTGTGTAAGCCATTGCGGCACCGATACCGATTGGAGCGAATTTCATTACGATATTGGTGAACTTGAACATGACTTCCATCAAGCCTTCGCAGAAGTTGACTATTGTTTCGCGTGGTTTGCCCTTGACCTGAGTCAGTGCAATCGAAAAAAGAATTGAGAAAACGACAACCTGAAGCACTTCGTTGTTAGCGGCAGCATCGAAGAAACTTTTGGGGATCATGTGTTCGATGATCTCCGAGAATGTCTTTGGGACTTGTTTTAGAGTCTCTACACTCTGACCGACTGGAACTTGTATGTTAATACCTATTCCTGGTTGTGTGAGATGGACTGCACCCAAGCCGATGAATAAAGCGATAGTTGTTACGATTTCGAAGTAGAATATTGATTTAAGAGCTAGTCTGCCGATTGATTTGATATCGTCGCTATGCCCTGCTATACCGACTACTAGTGTGCTGAAGAGAATCGGGACAATGATTGTCTTAATCAGACGAAGAAAAATGTTGGATAGAACACGAAGATTGATGGCGTAATCCGGAAGAAAGTATCCGAGCATTGCTCCTGCAATCATTGATATAATAATCCAATGGGTTAAAGATAATTTCTTCAGTAATTTCCACATAATTCGTTTGAGTGATAATGAGAAAAAATCAAAATAGAAAAAAAATTTTGCAACACAAAACAATATAGTTTAAATAGTTTCGTTTTTAGAATCAGACTTATTTGTCCGTTTATAAATTTAATTGGAACAGAAAAATGGAATTAGCACAAAAACCGGCAGTAGATCAGAGTTTGATAGCAAAAGTATCGAAGATGGATCATTTGATTGAATATCAGGATGCATCAATTGTGAGCCGTACAATTGTAAAAAAGCCGACAGGAACAGTAACCGTATTCGCATTCGATAAAGATGAATTTTTAAGTGAGCACACTGCTCCATTCGATGCGATAGCCAACATACTCGACGGATCGGCAGAAATTTCGATTGGCGGAGTGAGTCATCAGCTGAAGCAAGGTGAGATGATTATAATGCCAGCGAACATTGCTCATGCAGTGAAAGCGGTAGAGAAAATGAAGATGGTTCTAATTATGATAAAAGACTAGAAACACTTCGCTTCGCTTAGTGGAGAGTGATTAGTGATGGAGTGATTAGTGAAAGGCAGAGAATAATACAGAATTTCAACTCGATATATATTTTTGTTTTATAGATTAAGGGCAGTACCTAACATACTGTCCTTGTTTTTTTTGAAGGTGTAGTATTATTTTGAAAATGATAATATGTCGTTCTGATTGAATTTTGGTTTGTTTGTTATTTATTTCTTCTATTTAGATTTCGCTACTAAGTAGCTGAATACAAATTGCATCCTTTGAATCAATTGTAATATTTTTTTTGTTTTCTATCCCGTCAGGGATTTGATATTTGTAGAAAAACAATCCCCAGAACGTTCATTACCTCGTAGAGGTTAAATATTTAATCGCTACGCGATAAATTTTGCATCGATTGCATTGAGTTTTTTTTACTAATCACTAATCACTTCAACACTAATAACTAATACAACACCTACCCCGACCCTTCCTCGA
>CAYXFU010000001.1:125183-240407 GCA_964464375.1 uncultured Hyphomicrobiales bacterium | reverse complement strand
GGTTATTTAAATTCAGCATCTTCGATGCAAATATCAAAATCGAAAAACCCATGCAATTATTCAAAAGATAATTCGATTAACCTGTTAATAACATGTGGATAACTATGTGGATAACTAATTCAAATGTTGCATCCCAAAAAAAATACCCTTATCAACATTAAGCTAATAAGGGTTTTGCATATTTTGAAACTGATAATCTGTTTCTCAGGCACCTTTGCCGAGTAAAATTACACCAATCGTTCTTGCAACAATATATATATCCAGAAACATCGACCAGTTACGAATATAATAAACATCTGTTTCGTTTCTTTCTTCAAAGCTGGATTCATTTCTATCAGTAACCTGCCATAAACCACTAATACCAGGCTTCACTTTAAGAATCATTTCCTCATAACCGTTCATCTTTACTTTTTCCCATGGAATATAAGCTCTTGGTCCAATGAGACTCATCTCACCTTTAATCACATTAATAAACTGAGGTAGTTCATCAAGGCTGAATTTACGGAGAATCTTACCAATTCTCGTTAATCTTGGATCTTTCTTCAATTTATGGTACTTTTCGTATTCCGATCGAAAATCCTTGTTCGAGGTTAAAAGGTCTGACAATCTGTCTTCAGCATCTTCAAACATTGTCCTGAATTTAATAATATTGAATCTTGAGTCATTAATTCCCATTCTTTCCTGATAAAAGAATACTCTGCCCTTTGAATCAATAAATACCAATATCGATAAAATAGCCACAACCGGCATCAGGAAAGCCATAAGCAAACCGGCAATAGTTATGTCAAATATCCTTTTTTGAATCCTGGAAGACCTTTTGATGAGCTTTTGCTGTACTTCTAGTCCGAGTATTCCACCTAAATCGCGTGAGTTGACCCAAAGGCTGTTTAAGCCTGAAATATCAGGTATGAATGTTGTGTTCTGAAAGTATTTCGAATAATTCTTAATAATCTCATGCTGCCTTTTCCTGGAAACGCTCGGCATTGCAATAATAGCATTGCCCACTTTAAGCTTTTCAGCCAAATCTGGTATTATGTCAAGACCTCCAATAACCGGAATATTATTGATATAACCCCATCTGTTGGCATCATCATCAACGGCAACTAATGGCTTTAAACCAATATGATAATGTTTCAATAATGATTTGATTACATTCTCGCCTGCTTTTCCTGCTCCAATTATTATTACAGGAATTCCCCACCATTTTCTATTACCGTATTTGTTTTTCACGTAGGCTCTTCCTAATGGAAGAGTTAGCAATGAAATTGCCCATGACAAAACAAATGCCAATCTTGAATAATCCCAATCTATCTTTACTAAAAATGTGAGAGTTGCCAATACTGCATAAACACCTGTTGTTGTGTATGATAATGTTCTCAATTCCTCGATAACATCCATACCAAAACCAGGATATAATCCTCTAATGAAATAAGTTACCGGGAACAGAACAAACAGCAGGGGTAACAGAGGAACATAAACAGCAATAGAAACCTCTCCGGGCCAGAATAATTCCCTTAGTAAAAGGGAAAAGATCACTGAGAACGATAGCATAATCAAATCACTAGCTAGAAGAATCAATCCTGCCTGGATTTTTCTTTGCTTAATATTTGACTTTGGAATACTGAATGAACTTTTGTTAGATACGAGTTCAGTCAAATGATTTAATGTTAATGGTTCCATCAGAGCTTTAATTCCATGTTGTACAGCCTAATAGTATTTTAACATTCAATATGCTTTCCTCAATTAATTGAACTTTTTATTGATGATTTATCAAAACCCGTTGCAAAAATAGGTATAAATTCAGATTTCACAAAGAATTAATCATATTTCTTGCCAAAATAGTAATGTTTTAATAAATATATAATGCAGTAAAATGAGGGGTTATGGTTTTACCTTCTATTTAAACAAATAATAGTAGTAAATATCTATAGGCACTTTAAAGAGTTAAATGAATTATCAGTTGCTAAAATAACAGATTAAAAAATAAAAAGCAAGAATTATTTTTAAATCATTTAAAATAAAATTCCGGATCTATCTGTAAACCCCTCTGCTCGAGTTCTGTATAAAATCTATACAATGCTGAACCTCTGGAATTGGGCTATTGTTTTCCAAATATGCCTTGATTCCTGCAGACATATTCAATCCACCGAAATATACAATATCATAAAATTTATCAATTTCTGCTATTGTTTCACTAGAGAAACCACGTCGCTTTAAGCCAATCTTATTCAAACCTTCTACTTTTGGAGGAATGTGTCCTATCAATGAGTATGGCGGTACATCT
Source organism: uncultured Hyphomicrobiales bacterium (assembly GCA_964464375.1). GTDB lineage: Bacteria > Bacteroidota > Ignavibacteria > Kapaibacteriales > UBA2268 > CAIOZA01. Next base: position 238,123 of record CAYXFU010000001.1, on the reverse strand, counting down.
TTTACCAGCATAGAATCCGCACCAACCATAGCATGGCATCCAATTTTGCAGAATTGATGTACTTTTGTTACTCCACCAAGTGTTACCCAATCTTCAATATGAACATGACCTCCAAGTTGACTGGCATTTGCCATTATGATATTATTCCCAATCCTGCCATCATGAGCAATATGCGAATAAGCCATTATCAGGCAATCATTTCCAACATGTGTTTCGCCTGTTGCATGAGTCCCTCTGTGGATGGTTGCAAACTCACGGATGATTGTTCTGTCTCCGATTATTGCTAATGTGGGCAGTCCATCAAATTTAATATCCTGTGGAGCCGTTGCAATTACAGCACCCTGGAAAATTTTGCTATCCCTGCCTATTCTTGCTCCATCAGCAAGATAAGCATAACTGCAAATGTGAGTATTATCGCCGATTATTACATCATCTTCTATGATAGCATAAGCATCAATTCGGACATTTTCTCCGAGTTGTGCTTTTGCTGAAACTATTGCTGTGGGATGAATCTGACTTGACATAGAATTCTTCTTTTTTGTTTTACAATTGTACGTCTCTGTCAACAATAGCCGCTTGTACTTCTGCCTGAGCTACTATCTGACCATTAACGTAAGCATTACCTTTAAATGTATAAGTATTAAATTTCTTGTTGATTAATGTTAGTTCCATCACGAGCTGATCCCCAGGAATAACAGGCTTCCTGAACTTGCAGTTGTTGATTCCCATAAATAGAGCAAGTTTGCCCTCAAGAGATGTTACACTCGATAAGAATAAACAACCAGTCTGTGCCATTGCCTCGCATATCAGAACTCCGGGCATAACTGGTTTATCTGGAAAATGTCCCTGAAATTGTGGCTCATTGAATGTAATATTCTTCACACCGATAATTGTATTTGTTTCCAGAGAAATGTCAACAATCTTATCAATTAACAAAATCGGATATCTGTGAGGCATAATTTTCAGCAATTGATTAATATCAATTAATGCTGGCTTATTTGCAATGTTCGCTATGTTCTTTATTTTAAGCGATGGTTTCGATGACTTATATGCTGCTCTGATCTTCCTTGCAAATTCTACATTACTTGCATGACCCGGTCTGGCGGCTAATATCTGACCTTTGATTTTAACTCCTGCAAGTGCCAAATCGCCAATCATATCAAGTAGTTTATGTCTGGCAGGCTCATTTTTGAATCTAAGCTGAGTATTGTTAAGAATGCCATTTCCAGCAGTTGTTATTTCTCCTTCAATGTTTAGTAGATCCTTTATATGCAAAATCTCTTCATCGTCAATTTCTTTGTCAATGATCACGATTGCATTATCCAGATTACCGCCTTTGATTAGCCCTTGCTCCAAAAGTGTCTCAACTTCTGTTAGAAAACAGAATGTTCTCGCAGGAGCAAATTCTGTTATAAATTCCTTCTCCAGATTGAATAATCCCGTATGCTGGCTACCTAGTGCAGGATTATAATAATCTACCATTACTGTAATTCTGAAATCATCATTGGGTAATGCGACTATATCCACACCCTTGTCTTCATTCGTATATCTGATCGTCTCTTCGATGTTAAAGTACTCACGTTGAGCATTCTGTTCAACTCTGCCGGCTTTAATCAAAGTTTCAACGTATGCAACAGAACTACCGTCAATTACTGGTGGTTCTTTTCCGTTAAGTTCGATACGGCAATTGTCTATCTGCAATCCTGCCAAAGCCGCCAAAACATGTTCTACTGTTAATACACGAGCCTCTCCGATACCAATAGTCGTTCCTCTGGATAGATCAACCACATAATCGACAAGAGCAGGAATTTCTACAATTTCCTCCAAATCTGTTCTGATAAACTTATAGCCATAATTTTCAGGAGCCGGATGGAAAGTTATAGTAGTTGTATCGCCCGAGTGTATGCCAATTCCTGTTAAAGATACTGATTCTTTTATCGTGCATTGTTGTTCAGTCATACTTAAATCTATTGTTTTTGTAAAATTGTATCTAATATATCATATAAAATTACGAAAAAATCAGGAATTTTTAAAGTAAAAAGACTAAATGCAGTTACTTTCTTGATTCAAGGTTTGATTTAATACTATCTTGCGGGCATTAATGATCTTCAAAACCACACAAAAAACATTTTGCAAATAATCGTATTTTTTCAGTAAATTACATTTTACTCATAGACTCTTGAAAACAATATTCAAATTAAAAATTAAAAATCTATGAAACTATTGTCAAAACACCTTTTATGAAAAAGCTCCTCATCATATTGACTTTTCTTCTTTCGCTCTCAGCAATTAAAGCTGCCGAGCCTTTCTGGGATTATATTGGCGGACCTGAAGGAGCTTTTTTGTATAAAATTTCCTATAATAAACAAGAAAACATAATCTATACTTCAACAATTGATTTTTCATACAGTGATTGGGTGTATAAATCTACAAACAATGGTCAAACATGGGAATATTATTTTAATGATTTTGTATCTACTTGGGTCTCAACAAATTCAAATGGAATGATTGTTGGCATAGATACAAATCTCTATTTCAAACCTGTTAACCAATCCAAAAAACGAATCAATGTACCGCGTTTTCGTTATACTTTCCACAAATATTTAAGTATTAATGATTACGGTAAAATATCCTTTTATCAGGAACCAGATGGCTCCGATACCTCCAAATTATTTGTTGTTGATACGAAAGACTCATCAATTTTTACATATAGTTTTTTTGAAAATGATGTAAATAAAACAGTTTATACGTATGATGTAAATAACTTCTGCTCATCAGGTAAATACTTCCTATTGTCTTTGAACGTAAGATACAATGACAATTTACTTGATAGCACATTAATAATTAAACTTGATGAAAAACTTATTCCAACCGATACTTTTTCCCTAAATGATATATTATACTTTTATCCCTTTATTACGAAGGACAATAGATTGGTTGCGGGGAATTGGAATAAAACATTTATTTCAGAGAAGAATTCAACCAGATGGGAAACAATTTCAAATCAAGGAGGTTACATTTACGAATCTGAGAATTATTTATATTTAATTTATGATAGTATTTTTGTGAGTAAAGATTATGGTAAGACTTGGAATTCTCTTTTTAAATCTGATTTAGCTCCTATTAATGCTATTGCTGTAAATGATTCTCTTTTATACGGAGTTGGCGTAATGGGATTTTCTCAGATTGATATAAGCAAACGTACAACAACGTATTTGAATAAAGGTATGACAAGTGTAATAATTAATGATATTGCATTCGATAAAAAAGGAAAAATTTACTTATCAACTGCTTATGCTGGTGTTTTTATTTCAAGGGATGATGGTATTAACTGGGAATATATTGGACTAAGAAAAGATGATTTAAGAAAAATACTGGTAGGAACAAATGGATATATTTATACTACGAGTATAAGAGGTGGAATTTATAGGTCAACTGATGAAGGTGTAACCTGGCAATTTCTAAAAATGCGAGAAGGAAGTTCTCAACCTGATGTTACTTCTTTATTTGAAAATCGACGTGGGCATATATTTGCAGGTGCAGCTGCATTAGCAGGATATTATTTTTCAACTAATTTCGGTGAAACATGGAAGTTAACAAGTATCAAAGATGATAATACAACGAACTGCTTCTCTATGAATTCCGAAGGACATATTTTCAGAGGTGCATATGCAGGTATGGTCTATCGTTCTACAGATGATGGTGACACTTGGGAAAAAATGACAAATTACTTTAGTGGGTCTAGATGTTGGTGGAACATTATAAGCATAACTTTTGACCCAAAAGGAACAAAAGGGTTTGCTTTATGTTTGAGAACAACAGATAATGGAAGAAAATGGTTTCAAGATCCAAATCCTTCTTCTGATTATAGTCAGATTTTTGATTCTTTAGGAAACTATATTAAGGTCGATTATGATTACTCTAATGAAATATGGCAGGTTTATAGATCCTCAGATAAAGGAAATAATTGGGAAAATATATCCACAGGTATCAACCATTATCAATTAAAATTATTTGTCATATCACCTGATGGTTACTATTTTATTGTTCCTGAGAGTGGTGGTCTCTACCGCTCCAGAGATAAATTCGTCTCAGTAGAAGAAAAGCCCAAACCAAGCGAGGATATTGCTATAACACCCAATCCAGCATCTGACTACATCGAAATATCTGTCATCAACCCCATGCTTAAGCATGGGGTTGAATACTCAGACATCAAAATCCTCAATGTTTATGGACAAACTGTGTTGTCTGTAGGGGTTCAAATCCTTGAACCCCTACGAATCGATGTCTCAGCCTTGCCCCCTGGAATGTATTTCGTTCGTATAGATGATAAAGTAAGTAAATTTGTGAAGCTGTAGTTTTTCCCCTCCTTTCCAAGGATGGTTGGCTCTACGCAGTCGAGACAGGGTGGTAGTGGCAATCAATCATGCCTTTCATCCCAAAAATCCCTGAAATCACAGTTCAGACTATTGATTTAAAATATTTAAAAAATTAAAACCGTTTCTTTGAAAAAATACCTCCAATTTCGCAAATTGCATTTGGTGGCATGGGTAAGCACAAATATTCAATCCCTAACGGGATTGGGTGTAGTTTAGTGATTTGGAATTCTACCAATATTTAATCACTACGTGATAGAAGAAGGAACTCCATCGGAGTTCAATATTTGTAGATCAATAATTCCTTTTTACGTTTTCCTATCCCTTTAGGGATTAAATATTAAAAATCAAAAATCAGGGTGCAATTAATGCAAAAGTGCAATTCAAAAAATAAAATGATTGAAATAAAAGGTTGTTAAGAGAATTTTAAATAACTAAACATTCATTAAAATAGTGCCAAAAGTGCCAAAAAAAGATGCAATCTCTGCAAAAATGTCGCGTAACGATTAAATATTGGAAGAATTTGCAAAATTTGCATTTTGTATTACACCCTCCTCGCTCGCGGGGAGGGCTGGGGTGGGGTTCTTTTGTTCACCTCCAAGGGTTTCATCTGCGGTTATTCAAATTCAGCATCTTCAATGCAAAAATCAAAATCGAATACCCTAAATAAATTCAAAATAATAAAAAACCCCACTATAGATAGTGGGGTAAGTAGGCATGTTTAGATAAGGGTAGAATCAATGAAGAAATATAAAGAATCACTATTCTTCAGTTTTAGATATTTCATCAACTTTCTTCTTAATTGCTCTTATTTCATTAACTAATTCTGGTAATTGATTGATGGCTGTTTCTATTCTGAAAGCTGTAAGCCGTTCTTTAATTGGGCTACCAAAGTATATTCCTTTTTTCTCAACAGATCTGGCAACTCCTGACTGTGCCAGAATTGTTACATCGTCAACAAGCTCGATATGACCGGATAAACCCACCTGACCTGCTATTCTGTTTCTCCTGCCAATGTGAGTGCTGCCGGATATGCCTGCCTGTGCAGCCATGGCTGTATTTTCTCCCACACGGACGTTGTGTGCGATTTGAATAAGATTATCTAACTTGACACCGTTAGAAACCATTGTCGAGCCTACAAGTGCCCTGTCTATTGTTGTATTGGCACCAATCTCAACATCATCACCAATCACTACATTCCCTAACTGAGGGATTCTGGTATAAGATCCATCCGGATTATCAAGAAATCCAAATCCGTCCGAACCGATAACAGCTCCCGGAAGTATTAAACAATTCTTCCCAATAATTGTATCATCGCATATAACAACATTGGAGTTGATTATTGTTGAATCTCCAATTGTAACATTATCATAAATGCTAACGTTAGAATTAATATAAACACTATCCCCGATACTACAATTAGCCCCTATAACTACATTAGCTCCCAGATTAACATTAGTTCCAATCCTTGAGTCAGAACCAATAATTGCTGATGGATGAAGTGTATGTATTTTCTGGTTAAATTTATCATTCAGATATTTTAGTATCTGTGCGAATCTCAGATAAGGATTGTCAACCAGAATAAAGTTTTTAGCAGGATAAGGAGTAACATCAAAATCGGTTGAAACAATAATGCAGGAAGCATTTGTTGAATCAAGAAAGGATTTAAACTTCTTATCGGAATAAAAAGTTAACTGAGCACTATCGGCAAATTCAATATTATTCAAACCGGTGATAAAAGTAGAAGGCTCACCTGAAAATGAGCCATCAACTATTTTAGCAATTACTTCACAAGATAATTTAAACTTTTCCATTATTATTTAATTCTATTAGTTGTATCAGAAGGATTAAATGGATTCTCCTGATTAGGAAAGTTGTTTTGAGGTTTCGACTCCAATGGATTTATAGGAGCCTTAGGTTCCTTAGTATTTGGGGAATTCGGTGGAGTATTCTCATCCTGTTGAATTTCCCTATTGTCGTCAGATTTCCCTCTCGCCTTAGTTCGCTTGCCTGGAGCCAGCTTAGTATCAGGTTTCTTATTTCTTGGATCTTTGTCAATCTTTTCTTGAAGTTCTTTTTCAAGCTTATCAACATCAACACCCAATTTTCTGAGAACCTTTACAGTTAGGTCAAATTTTGAATTAGCATAAGGAATATTCTGGCTAGATTTGTCCATAATTATATCATAACCTTCATCTCCGGCAACCTGTTGGACAGCAGCGAATATCTTGTCTTCAATAGGTTTCATCATCAATTTGACTGAATTGTCATATTCACCACCCGGTTCAAATTTTCTTCGGGCAAATTCTGTTCTTTGGGTAATAAGATCGGATAGTTCTTTTTCTTTATTAATCTTTTCTTCGTCAGTCCAGACCAAGCGATTCTTACTGATATCAAGTCTCATGTCCTCGATTTTTTTATCTTGAATATCGAGTTCACGCTTCCAATCCTCAACAATAGATTTGATTCTTTGTTCTACTTGCTTTGCTTCGGTGAAATTGTCTCGGATTACATCTGAAACTAAAAAAGCGACTTTCTGAGCTGAAAGTTGTGGTGCAATCAATAACAATGTGAATAGTGTTATTGCTAAGTGTTTCAAGATATTTTTCATAAATCTATTCCGAAATGTTAACAAAAGAGTAAAAGAACCAAACAATTATTTTTTACCTCTTTTAATCTTATCAAGAACTCTGAATGTGATATCCATATTGTCATCGTTGAAAAGAACAACAGAACTGGTTTTATCCAGAACTAACTTAAGACCTTCTTCTTTTGCGACTTCATTGATTGCAGTTTTAATTTTATTTCGGATTGGCTCTAAGAATTCATCTCTTTTCTGACCTAATTCAGTTAATTTGCCTTCACGAAACTGAAGGATTTGCTGTTCTTCCAATCTGAAAGCTTCTTCTGATTTCTGTTGTTCAGCGGCAGGCATCATTGTTTTTTGTTTTAAATATCCTTCAACCCTTTTTTGGTAACTTTCCTGCATTTTCATCAAAGAATCAGTAACTACCTTTTGCATATCTTTCAACTTCTTATCTGCTTCCTGTGATTCTGGAAGTTGAGTAGCAATTGTTGAAACGTCAACTATCCCTATCGTAATTGACTTATCTTTCTGTGAATATAGATTGACTGAAACCGTAAGAAAAAAAGCAAGCAACAGAATCTTTTTGATAATATTATTCATAATAACTCCAATTAAATATATAAAAAAATTATTGACCGAAATGGAATAAAAATCTCCAACCTGAAATCTGACCTGTTCTGTCATCTTTATCGAATCCATAACCATAACTGAATCCTATCAAACCGATTGGGTTAAGTAATAACTTCACTCCAAAGCCGGCTGAACGTTTAAGATTAAATGGATCAGCAGATTTTAGATTTGCCCAAACATTGCCAGCCTCAGCAAATCCATAGACATAAATAGGCATAGGATCCTGCGAAACAGCAAATCTTAATTCAGAATAATAATGCGATAGAATTCTTCCGCCTCTTTGAGGACCAACAGACTGATCCTGATATCCTCTAAGTGGTGTAACATTAAATCCGCTCAACCCATTGCCACCCATGTAATATAGCATATTAGGTGTAGTCATAGTGTCGGATTTAATACCTGTTATGAAACCCTGATTTAGTCCAAGAGCAAGTACCAAACGGTTAATACCTTTGAATTGCATAAGGGGTTGGTTGATTTCCATTTTCAAACTGCTTTTGAAGTAATCGATAGTGCCAATTCCCAGAGCTCCCATTGCGTATTCATTAGAAAAAATAAATTTCGAGCCTTCAGTAGGGAAGAATTGATTGTCCAAATTTACTCTTGAAAATGTCAGTCCAACCGAAGCTTCAGTTGTGATTCCTTGTCTGAAATAAACACCATCACTGGTACCAACATCATTTCTTTGAAATCTTCCTGACAAATCACCGCGGAAATAATCATCAGGCCATCTGAATCTTCTTCCAAAGTTTATCTGTGCTCCTGTTTGACGAAGAGAGTATCCATAATTGTATTTAGTATCGAAAATATTAAAACCGACGGTTGTTGGTTCATCAAATAACCATGGTTCAGTCCATCCCAGACCAAAGTTCTGGTACCTGTTGGCTTCACCAAACATCCATGTGAAATTTAGTAATTCTCCTGCACCACCTTTAAGTGGCTCAGTAATTGAGAAATTATTAAATGAGAATCCAACCGAACCAGTAAGCCCATACGTTCCAGCGAAACCAATCGATGCATTAAATGTATCAGTTGATCTTTCCTCGACCTTATAGACAACATCTACCTTCGTTTTATCAATGTACTGAACGTCAGGTTTTAATGCTTCAGGGTTGAAATAATTGAGCATACCCAATGCTCTTACTGATCTGATAACGGCTGAACGGTTAAAGAAGTCGCCTGGTCGTGTGTATAGTTCGCGTCTTATTACCTTATCTTTTGTTTTCGTATTGCCAACTATATTTACTTTACGAATTGTTACCCTATTGCCTTCTGTTACAACAATTTTTATGTCAATTGAATCCGGTGGAACACGATTTTCCTCTACATCCATTCGTGAGAAAAGATAACCATTGTCCATATAAATTGAATTAGCATCGGTTTGTTCCTGATTCCCATTCAAATTCTGCTGGAATTTTTCGAGGTTATATGGATCTCCCGGTTTAAAATCTAATCTTGCTAATAACATTGATGAAGGATAAATGGCATTACCTGCAAATTCGATATTTCTTATGATAAGTCGTGAACCTTCGTTAACTGTAACAGTAATAGCAACTGTTCCTTCAGTTTCGTCGAAAGCAACGGTATCTTTTACAATTTCAATATCACGAAAGCCTTTATTCTTATAAAAATTCTTTAATAACTCTTTATCCTTATCATATTCTGCTAAATCAAATTTAGAAGATTTCCATACCTGCCACCAATACTTGGTTTGAGTCTTATCGAAAGCTCCCTCAAGAGAGCTATTATCGATTGCTTTGTTACCAATAAACTGGATTGATGTAACATGAAATTCTCTTCCTTCTTCAACATTAATATTCAGATTAGAATAATTAGCTGAATCTATACTTCCGATTTGAGCTTTGACTTTTGCAAATATTAGCCCATCCTCTTTATATTTCCTTTTGAGTTTTCTTTCGGAGACATAGGCTTCATAAGGGGAAATAATATCACCACGAACCTTTGATATTGTTTTTTTGGCTTCCTCGTCGGTCAATTCATAGTTGTTGGTAAGCTGAATATCATTCAAACGTGGATATTCATCAACTCTTATTAAAAGTATGACACCTAAAGCTGTAACTCTGTCAACAATTATTTGTACATCGGAGAACTGCTTGCGACCCCATAAAGCACGAATTGCATTATGAATTTTATTGTCATTAGGAATTTTAATCTGATCACCAGGTCTTAATCCGGATAATGAAATTATCGTTTGAGCATCAGCAGTTTTATTTCCATCAACACTAATACCAGCGATTACATACTGCTTTGGCTCACCTTGACTGAGAATAGGAGCAGTCAGACAAAGAAATAATACTAATGTTATTAGAAACTTATTTGATTTTAAATACATTAACCACTCTTGATATATAGGATTCTGATTCTTTATTGTTTTCATTTGCAATTTGATCTGATGTTTTTCCGTAACGACGTTCACGTTTCTGATAATTCATAATGGATTCGTACAAATCGGTACGACGAAATTCGGGCCAGAATTTATCTGTAATATAAATTTCGGAATAAGCTAATTCCCAAATAAGAAAATTACTGAGTCTCATTTCTCCACTGGTTCTGATTAAAAGATCCGGATCTGGTATCTTGCTTGTCTGGAGATATGAAGAAAACAAATCTTCGGATATATCCTCTGGTGAAACTTTACCACGGCGAATATCGAGAGCAATCATCTGTACGCTTCTTACAATATCCCATCTTCCGCTATAACTAAGTGCCAGTGTCAATGTCAAACCTTCATTGTCTTTTGTTTTTTCAACGGAATCATGAAGTAATTTCTGTACATTTTGTGGCAAAGAGCTAATCTTTCCGATAGTATTAATTCTAACTTTATTTTCATGAAGTTCGTTCAGTTCTACTTTTAGAAAATGCTCCAGAAGTTTCATTAGAACTGATACCTCAGAAACGGGACGTTTCCAATTCTCTATCGAAAAAGCATAAAGTGTGAGGTATTGTATTCCAAGTTGGGACGAAGCTTTAACAATATCACGAACACTTTCTATGCCTTCGCGGTGTCCGGCAGTTCTTGAAAATTTTCTTTCAACAGCCCAACGACCATTGCCATCCATGATGACAGCTAAATGCCTGGGTAGTTTACCAGATTGAATGATGTTGCTTTGGATATCGTTATCCTGAGAGGATTGTTCGTTTAACCAATTCACGTAAAACTCCCTCGAATTTACAATTTACACAAACTACAAAGTTATTGTTTATTATGTAAAATAGCAAATTGCTAATAAATAAATAATCAATTATTAAATAGAGTAATAAATATGAATAGTCAAACCTTTTTTAAAATTATAAATTCATTTTTTATTCTGACGATTAATAATTCGTAAAATTTTTATTTATAAAGACTTCTAAAATTTTTTTTTTATAGTTGAGTTTTGTAAATTTGTGATTCGTAAAAATGTGAATCAAAAATTTATATTTAATTTTCTCAATAAGTTAGGGTTTTAAGTATGACAAAAGCAGATATAGTAGATGAAATAGCAAAAGCTACAGGATTAACCAAGATTGAAACAAAAGCTGTAGTTGATGGTGTGTTTTCGAGTATTATCAATGCTATCTCTACTGGCAAAAGAATTGAATTGCGCGGATTTGGAGTATTCAAACACAAAAGTAGAAAACCAAGAATGGCACGTAATCCTAAGACTGGCGACCTAGTTCCTTTAGAAAAAAGATACGTTCCAGTATTTAAACCTTCGCCAGAATTTCTTTCTAAAGTAAATGAAGCTATGAAAATTAGTGCTGGCAATGAAGAATAATTAAATAATCAATCAAAATTGAAATAAATAAATAATTTTAAATTAAACGGAGGATAATCAATGCCTTGCGGAAAAAAGAGAAAACGTCATAAAATGGCGACTCATAAGAGAAAGAAAAGATTGAGAAAGAATCGTCATAAGAAGAAAAACAGGTAGTAACTGTTGTCTTTATACAAAAGCGTCTGATATTTTTTATCAGACGCTTTCTTTTTTGTTCATAAAATCAAAATAGTTCAATTTCATCTAAATTAAAGATTTCAACTTATGGATTAAGTTTTGTGCTTCAGATAATTCTGGTGCTTCCGCGATTATCCTTATGATTGGTTCGGTATTAGAAGTTCTCATCTGCACCCAGCTCTTAGCAAAATCTATTCGAATTCCATCTTCAAGATTGATTTCTGCTTCCGGAAATTCGGCTTTAGCTTTTTCAATTAATTCTGCAAAGCTACCACTGAAATTTTGCTTATACTTAATCATGTGATATTTTGGCATAGAATCCACAATCTGACTGAGGGTTTGATTTCTTTTTACCATTAGAAATAAAATTAAGGCTGTACCAACCAAAGAATCTCTTCCATAGTGACATGTCGGCAGAATAACTCCACCACTACCTTCTCCACCAACAACTGCATCCACTTCAATCATCTTTTTGATTACGTTGATTTCTCCAACAGGAGAACGATGAAATTTTGCGAGATATTTATCTGCTATGTCTTTAGCTAATCTTGTAGTAGAGAGATTTACTACAACTGAAGGTTCAACACCTATCTCAAAGGCAGAAAAATTCGATAGAACTGCTTCAATTGCAAGACAGATTGTTTTTTCTTCACCAATAGCTTCGCCATTTTCATCTATCAGGACTAAGCGGTCTGCATCAGGATCCACGGCTATACCAAGGTCTGCTTTGTTGTTTTTAACTGCTTGAGCCAATTCTATAAGATTTTCTGTGAGAGGTTCAGGTGCATGTGGAAAAACTCCAGACCCATCGCAGTGAAGAGGGATCACCTGACATCCTAGTTTGCGTAATAAAAGCGGAATTGCTACAGAACCTGATGCATTTACTGCATCAACAACAACTTTATAACGCTTATCAGCTAATTTCTGAATAAATGAGCCATTACTTACAACAGGTATTGTTAGAATATTATCAATATGGTCATCAATAGCATTCATCATGCTAACCGATTTGTAATAGATATCTGAAGAAGGAGGTAGGAATTTAAAATTATCATAATGCTCCCATAGTTTGGAGTTTGCATCAATATCAAGGAAAACGCCATTTGAATCAATGAATTTTAGTCCATTCCATTCTTTGGGATTATGTGAAGCAGTAATTGCAATACCACCAACGGCTTCACTTAACTCGGTCATTAGTTGAACTGTTGGGGTCGGAGCTGTTCCTAAAATAAACACTTCTCTACCGGCTGAAATTAAAGATCCAACAATTACTTGTTCTATCCACTGACCTGAAGGACGTCCGTCACGACCAACAACTATCGGACCTTCTGGCAAAAGATACGAAAAAGAAAGTACATATTTTGATATTACTTCTGGGGTAAGAAAGTCACTTAAGGTTGCTCTTAAGCCGGAGATGGAACGAATTATTGGCATAAATTCCCTTTTTTGAATTAAGTTATTTCTTTGAAAACTGGAATGTTAGGAACCAACCAACTTTATCTCCTCCAAGAAACTTGGAAGCCAATGTAGCTATAAACTTTAAGAATGGGTTAAATCTCTCGAGTTTATCATAATATGATAAAATTGGTTTTATCTCTGAAATATTTACATTTCTTGATTTCAATATTTTGTCCACTTCTTTAACAGTATAAGCTTTAGTTCCGATACTTTCCATTTTGAACCATAATATATCGGCAATAGTTTTAAAAGGTTTACCTTTTAATAGAGCATGCTTTATCCAGAAAAAAAAGGCAAGCAAAGAATGTCTATGATAGATCATTATCTTAGCCTGTCCGTTAGGCTTCATAACGCGAATTATTTCATCAAGAGCTTTGATTGTATTGGGAGTATGATGGATAACTCCCCAGCTGTAAACCAAGTCAAAAGTATTGTCCTCAAATGGCAGATTCTCACTATCTGCAACAGCATAACCAGAAGCCTCAAGATCATACAGACTAAGTCGGTGCTTAACATGATCGATAGCTTCTTCAGTTAAATCTACTCCAAACGTATCTGCTCCGGCTCTTACCCACTGAAGGAAGTCAGTTCCTGCACCTACACCGATCTCAAGAACCTTTTTGCCACGGAAGCGAGTAAATTGTGCAAAAGAAAATATCTCAGGACTTATTTTATATCTGTTATTTTCAATTTCTTCGAAATACTCTAATGTATATTTGTCCTTATCGGTAAACTGGGTACCACAAGCTTGTTGATTCCAGTAATCCTTAACATCTTCTTTCAATGTATTTGATGTGTTTGTCATTATTAAAGTTTAGTTGATTCAAAAGAACAAAATTAGTTATTATTTATTATAAATTGAAATTTTGAATATATTTCTTTAAAAGTAAGGCAAATATTTTTGGGTTTAAAGTGTCTGATTATTTAAACTAAAGGGGAAAATAAATGAAAAAAATATTTGAGAATCAATATTTGAGTTTAATTGTAAGACTGGTAATAGGCTTTCTATTTATATTTGCAGGACTTGGGAAAGCAGCTGATCCAGCCTTGTTTGCGAAAGAAATTATGAATTATAGCATAATGCAGGTATCGATAGTTAATATTATGGCGTTAACAATGCCTTGGATTGAACTTGTAGTCGGAATTCTACTCATTGCAGGAGTAAGAATAAAAGCAAATGCTTTGATTACCGGTGGATTGATGCTAGTATTCATAGTTGCGGTATTTTCAGCTATGTTGCGGGGTTTAAATATCAACTGTGGTTGCTTCACAGGAAAAATTGTTCTTGTTGGTTGGCCTAAAATACTGGAGAATACTATGATGTTCATTGGGTGCTTGTATATATTTCTCTTTCCGGTTCAGAAATTTTCTGTAGAAAACATTGATCAGAATAATTTGGATAACACTTCAATACAGTAAAAACAATATTGAACTCAATATTTGAAATGATTGCACCTGCTGTTTGTCAGGTTTGTAGTAATCTTTTAGAAAATTCAAGAGGAAATTACTCTCATATTTGCAGGAAATGTGAATTACTTCTTCCTGCACCCCCGGCAGAAAATCAAGCATTCGATAGATTTATTCAAAACTTTGATAAAGATTCTATCGCTATAACCAGTGTTTATGGCTTATTTTCTGTACACGATGAAAAAGATTTTCTCCAGATCATTCATGGATTAAAATATTTTGGATTCACTAAAGTTGGAAAAGAGTTTAGTTCAACTCTTGGAAAAGAGCTAATAAAAAATACTGACATTTCTTATTCTGCTATTGTACCTGTTCCTCTTCACCCGGCTAAAAAGCGTGAAAGAGGATTCAATCAGGCAGATATTATTGCCAAAACTATTTCCCGTGAATTGAATGTACCAGTTCTAAATGCTGTAAAAAGAAACAAATACACACAGACACAAACTCAATTGAGCAAGAATGAAAGGCAGAATAACGTCAGTGATGTTTTTGAACTCTCAACCAATAAGGTGAATTTTAAACTAAAGAACTATCTTATTGTGGATGATGTTCTTACAACAGGATCAACCGTGAATGCTTGCGCTACTATTCTGCTTGAAGCCGGTGCATCCAGGATTGATTGTGCCTGCCTTGCTATTGCTTGATATTGAGTATCTGCTGCAATCCAATTTGTGCATTCTGATTAGTTGGATCAATCTTTAGAGCCATTTCAAAAGATTTACGTGCTGTTTCTGTATCGTTTGTAGATTGGGCATAACGACCAATATTTGTTACATTCAATGAAGCTACACTCAAAATGCCCTGCACGAGATGATTATTCCTGTCTTTTTTGAATTCAAGGAATTTGGCAACATCGATTTTATCGAGATTTGTTTGGTAAAAATTATTCTCTTTCTCAAGTCTAAATGCGAATCCCTGTGGTATTTTTTGGTATTTAAAGGCTATTTCGGCATCAGCAGAACTCTCAATAACATCTAGTGTTACATAAACAGGCTTTGTTCCATAGTTTTTATCTATCAGGGCATTTATCAATCCCACATAATATTGTTGAATAAGTACAGGATTATATTCCTGCTCTGATTCAAATAATTCAAGTTGTCCCAGATACAGAGCCATTTCATTTTCAACCAATTTAGCAGTGGCAGGATACCATTTCTTGAATTGTTCCAGATACCAAGTCCTACGTAATAATTCCTTTTCAATAAGTACAACATCGGTTCTATATCCTTCAACTTTCTGTTTGTACCAAAAAGCAGAGCACCAGTAATCCCATTGGGCTGAAATCACAATAGCGTTTGGCTCAAGATTTTCACTGAGAATTCGTGTGTATTCCGGAACGAGATAATTCTTAGAGTTATCATTGGAATCAAAATTAATAAGTAGCGAAATTATTGGAATTATAACTATTGCTGCAACTAATTTTGGATACTTAGAAATAAATAAGAATATACCTGCTCCGGTAATAATGATTATTGAAATAAAAGCCAGAAGAAAATATGAGTCTATATCGTGAATACTATAATTAACACTATAGGATAGACAGGTGAGTAGTAAAATTAGAAGAAAGAAAAGTAACTTTCTGTTTTGCCTGAATAAAAAATATATTCCGAGCAAAAAGGGAATAAGCCCAATCCAACCAAGCTGGTAAGGCAGAAGTGTGAAAAATTTACCAAGGTTTGTTGAAATAGAGCCACTATCTGAGAACATCCAAATCTGATACTGTTTCCCTGATGCATGGTAAATAAATTTGCTCCAGCTTCTTGAAACAAATCCCCAGTTAAAATCAGGCATGGACATACTTCTCAAAGGAAGATACAAAATTAGACTCAATCCAATAATAAATGGTACTAATAACCAAATTATTTCTTTAAGTTTAGATTTATCTAATTTATGTGAATCACCGATGCCGAATACGTAAAGATAAAATACACCCGGCATAAGTAAAATTGTTTGCATGTGGTTCGTAAAGCTCAAGCCTAATAAAAATGAAGTAAAAAGGTATAACTTGAATTGATTTTCTTTGGCTGATGAAGATTTCAAAATGGACCAGATAACCAGATTAAACATTAGAGCTTGCAAAGAATAAACTTCAATTGCATTAGCTTGTTGCCATACTGTTGTAGCGAAGGTATAAATCAGAGATGTGAAAAATGATATGAGCAGAATGTTACCATTTTCTAAAAGGTTTGTTTCGTTGACTGCAACCTGTTTATTCTTAATTTTCTGCTGATTTTTCTTTTTGTTGACTAATTCTAAAACAATGAGTAATGATTGGAAAAAAACGACCGAAGATAGTGCTGTGAAGATCGAAGCCATTAGATTTAGCTGATAAATCTTGCTTATTCCCATTGGGATAAGCGAGAAAATATGCCCGAGTATGGCGAAAAGTGGATAACCTGTGGGGTGAGCTATACCCAAAGTTACGCAGACTCCCGCCAGTTCACCTGAATCAGTAAACATTAAATCAGGTGCGGCAGTTATTATGTATATTGAAAGGGCAGTCAGAAATAGAATTATTGATAGATTCAATTTAGATATTATCTTCATCGTCATTATATTTTCGTTTTTACAAAACGCTAAATTAAACGAAATTTATGGTTTTTAGTAACTAAAATTTATTCATTTTGAAATTATTTCTGAAATATATACTTTTTCTTTTAATTCTTAACCACCTTTCCAAAGCAGAAGTTTTGTGGGCTCATAGAGTTATAGGCTATTCATCTCAAGCCTGTGATAAGCAATTTGCTGCTAAACAAATTCTGGGCAGTCCAAGTGTTTTATCAGGTTTTGGTACTTCGCCCTGTGCTTGGATGCCGGGATTCAAGGATATTCATCAAAAAGAATGGATAGAAGTTGAATTCTCAAAATACCAACAAGTACGTCAGATATGCATAGTAGAAAATCACTATCCAGGTGCGGTCAAAAAAATAATACTTATCGATACTCTAGGAAACGAACATATCGTTATGAATAATCCAGACAGATCGAATAATTGTGAGTCAGGTGCATTCAACATGTCATTTGAACTTACTGACTACTTTGTTAAAGGTATGAAATTAGAACTAGAATTTGACAGCATTAAAATTCCTCAAATAGATGCGGTTGGAATTTCTAATAATAATAACTTGATAAGCTGGGATATAAACTTAGTAAAGGATTTTAAGAAATACGATAAATCTGAAAACTTTGGATCAAATATTAATTCTGAATTCGCTGAAATATCACCAATCATATCACCAGATTCAAAATTTATCTTTTTCACAAGAGATAAACATCCTGAAAACCGAGGGACAGAGCATAAACAAGATGTTTGGATTTCAAAAATAGACAAAAAAGATAATTTTTCGTTAGCTGAAAATTTGGGAGAACCTATCAATAATTCTTTTAATAATTCTACCTTTTCGATCTCACCAGATGGAAGTAGATTATTCCTAACAAATGCATATCGCGACAATGGTTCTGTAACCAAAGGAATTTCATACTCAATATTTTTCGATAAAAATTGGCTAGCTCCAAAGCCAATGCTCATCAAGAATTATCAGAATATAAATTCAAATGCTGATTATTTTATCTCATCAGAGGAAAAATATCTATTATTGTCAATAGAAGACAATAATTCAAAGGGTGGCATGGATTTATATGTGAGTTTTCGTTTAGATGATTCATCCTGGTCGGAACCTATCAATCTTGGTGATGTGGTTAATACAGCTGATGACGAAATAACTCCCTTTCTGGACACTGACAATAAGACTCTCTATTTCTCAAGTAGAGGTCACTGTGGTTTGGGATCGCAGGATATATTTGTTACAAACAGATTAGATGATTCATGGACAAAGTGGTCAAAACCTCAAAACTTGGGTACAAGTTTAAACTCTTCATTATGGGATGCGTATTTAAGGATTTCTCCAAACAGAGATTTCGTTTATTTTTCTTCATACAATAATTCGTTTGGGGATGCTGATATCTTCAAATCATCTCTTCTTAAATTAATTTCAATTAATGGAATAGTTAAAGATGATTCAACCGGAAAACCAATTGAATCAGAGATAATTATAAGAAGTATGGATGGAAAAGAAGTTATAAGAAAGGCTCTTTCAGATAAGGTAACAGGTGCATATAAATGCAGATTTGAACATTCAGGGCAATTTGTACTTCAAGTTTTAAAATCAGACTTTTTGCCTGTAACAGAAATGTTCGATTTGACTAAATCAGATTCTATAAGTTTTGAAAGAAATTTTAATTTACCAAGAGTTAAACTTGATTCATTATATAGATTGAAAGATATTTTATTTCAATTGGCAGAGTATGAACTACCAAACAGATATATTCCGGAACTTGAAAGTATTGTAAATTATCTTACTAATTTTCCAGAAAAAAAGATTGAAATAATTGGTCATACCGATGATATAGGTTCAGAAAATGATAATTATCAATTGTCAATAAAACGAGCAAATTTTGTAAAAGAATATTTAATAAGATCAGGAATAAATCAATCGAGAATTAGGACTGTTGGACTAGGTAAATCTAAACCAATTTGTCCGAATACAAAAGAAATTTACCGTCAGCAAAATCGTAGAGTTGAATATGTCTTTTTTTTATAGAATCACGACTTTCTGTTCTGAATAATTTGAGTAGGTATTTTGCTTAGATTTAATCCTTTCAAATCAATAAATATCTTAATTTTGTAATATGTTATTCAATTAAATTGAGAAATTATGTTAAGATTGAATGTCAATATAGATCATGTTGCAACTGTACGCAATGCTAGAGGAGGTTTTGACCCAGATCCTGTAGAAGCCGCTATCATAGCAGAACGAGCTGGTGCTGAGGGTATAGTAGCTCATTTGAGAGAGGACAGAAGGCATATCAAGGACGAGGATCTCAGGCGATTAAGAGAAATTGTAACAACAAAACTTGATTTGGAGATGGGTGCGAATGAAGAAATTATTCAGATTGCACTTAAAACATTACCAGAACTTGTTACTATAGTTCCTGAAAATAGAATGGAATTGACTACTGAAGGCGGTTTGAATGTATATCAAGATATTGATAGATTCACTAAGCTTGTTGATAGGATGCATGAAAAGGAAATTAAAGTAAGCTTTTTCATAGAACCTGAGATTAAACAGATCGATGCTGTGTTGTCCTCTGGTGGAGATATGGTTGAATTTCATACCGGAATTTATGCTAATGCGAAAAATGAGAATAATTTATATTCTGAGTTTTTAAAAGTCAAGACGTCCTCTGAATATGCGAATAAAAATGGGCTTATGATAGCTGCCGGGCATGGATTGAACTATCAGAATACCAAACTCATAAGCTCTATCTCTGAGATAAATGAATTAAGTATAGGTCACTCCATCATTTCAAGAGCCGTATTTGTGGGTTTGGAACAAGCAATCATGGAAATGCTTGAATTAATGAATTAATCAAACGGAAATGTAGAAATGTGCGGAATAGCAGGTATAGTAAGCAGAAATGATATTAACTCAAGTGTCTCACCGGAAATTCTTAAGAAAATGAGTGATATTATTCAGCATCGTGGTCCAGATTCTGATGGAATGTGGATGTCTGAAGATAGATTATGCGGATTAGCTTTTCGTAGATTGTCCATTATTGATTTGAGCTCAGCTGGGAATCAACCAATGGTTTCTTCCGACGGTAAATATACCATAGTTTTTAATGGTGAGATTTATAATCATAGAGAAATAAGAAATGAATTAGAGAATCTTGGATATAAATATCATTCCAAGACTGATACAGAAACAATTTTAAATGGATACAAACAATGGGGTTCTGCAATAGTTCACAAATTGAGCGGAATGTTTTCTTTTGCTATTTGGGATTCAAATAAGCAAGAATTGTTTGCCGCTAGAGATAGGGTAGGGAAGAAGCCATTCTACTATTCTCATCAGGATGGGCATTTCGTATTCGGATCTGAAATTAAATCAATACTACTTCATCCGAATGTAAAGAAGGAATTTAATCAGAATGAACTACCTAACTACCTTAATTGGTGTATGTCAAGCCGACGAGAGAGTTTATTCAAAGGAATAAAAAAATTAGCAGCTGGTTGTTTCCTTCATCTTACCGCAAATGGAGACTTAAAAATTGAGAGATACTGGAGTCCTATATCTGCATTCAATGGATATAATGATTTGAACGAGATTGAACTTCAATCAGAGATATTGAGAATCTTAAGATTATCCATAAAAGACAGAATGATGAGTGATGTTCCATTTGGTGTTTTCCTCAGTGGTGGAATTGATTCAAGTTTGAATGTTGCTTTGATGGCTGAGCTTATGGATAGACCAATCGATACATTTACAGTCGGATTTGAAGAACTTGAAAAATATAATGAACTGAAATATGCTAGAATTATTTCTGATCGTTACCATACCAATCACCATGAAATTTTGATCAATGAGCGCGACTCATTTAGTGTTTTGCAGGATTTGACTTGGTTTGAAGATGAGCCAAATGGAGACCCTGTTTGTATTCCATTATTCTTTCTTAGTAAGCTTACTCGAGACAGCGGAACAACAGTTGTTCAAGTAGGTGAAGGTAGTGACGAATTATTCGTAGGTTATCCTTGGATGATGAGAGAATATAATTTTTATCATAGTTATTGGAAGTGGTTTGTCTCTCTTCCTCAATCAATAAGAATATCTGCTTACAAATTATCGTCACCTTTATTAAAGTCCATGGGTAAATTCGGTCAATTGGATTATATCCGCAGAGCTGCATTTGGTAACGAACATTATTGGGCTGGAATGCCAATATTTCCTCCGGTTCAGCAAGAATTACTATTAAAGAACAGATTCCATAATTTGCTCAGCATTACACCGGACTATGTTTCTGAGTTACACCAGGAAGCATTGAAGCAAAAGCCAGATATGGACTACCTTCAGAGGATTTTTTATGTAGAATTAGCTCAAAGATTATCTGAAATATTATTGATGAGAGTTGATAAAATTGGAATGGCTCATAGTATTGAAGCAAGAGTGCCATTTCTTGATCACAGATTAATTGAATTCGTTATGAGTATTCCTCCAGATAAAAAGATTCCGGATAAAAAAACGACAAAATACTTACTTAAAAAAGCAGTTGAACCAATACTCCCAAAAGAAATAATCAACAGGCCCAAGCAGGGTTTCTGGGCACCAGTAAACGAATGGATGAAAGGTCAATGGTATGATTATGCACTTAATAACGTGAATACATCACCACTTATAAATGAATATTTCAATACTGAATACATTACACAGTTATTCAAAAACCATAAATCCGGTAAGCAGAACAATGGATTGAAATTATTTCAATTACTGGAATTATCGCTATGGTATGACAGATTTTTTAGATAAAAATTTTCTTCTATTCCCTTTTTAATGTTGAAACCATCTAAAATATTATTTTTGTTAAGAAGCCGAATGTTTATTAATTTTGTTAGTTTTATTAAGCAACTATTTTTATTATAAATTATATAAATTCCAATAAAATATATGTACGGAAATCTAAAGCAATTTTTGATAGATGAAATATCCAGTCTGCACGACCAAAAACTCTATAAGCATGAAAGAGTATTAGAAAGTCCTCAGGGAGTAGAAATTATCGTTAATGGCAAAAAAGTTCTGAACTTTTGCGCCAATAATTATCTCGGACTCTCATCTCACCCTGATGTAATTGCAGCAGCCCACAATGCAATAGACAGCCGGGGATACGGTTTGTCTTCAGTAAGGTTTATTTGTGGAACTCAAAATACTCATATAGAATTAGAAAAAAAAGTTTCTGAATTTCTGGGTACCGAAGATACTATTCTCTTTTCATCATGCTATGATGCAAACGCAGCCATTTTTGAAGCCCTTTTAAACAAGCAGGATGCTATTATAACCGATGCTCTTAATCATGCATCAATAATTGATGGAATTCGATTGTGCAAAGCACAGAGATGGATTTATAGCCACAATAACATGAGTGACGAAATCGGCAAAGATCCTGCAACAGGTAAAGAATTAAAAGGACTGGAAAGATGCTTGAAAGAAGCTGATGAAGCAGGTTGCAGATTTAAGTTGATTGCAACTGACGGATGTTTCTCAATGGATGGTGAAATAGCAAGACTTAATGAAATAGTTGAATTAGCTGAGAAATACAATGCTTTAGTGATGATTGACGATAGCCATTCAACTGGTTTCATCGGTAAAACTGGTCGTGGTACACATGAATATCACAATGTAATGGGTAAAGTTGATATCATAACAACCACATTTGGTAAGGCATTAGGGGGTGCTTCAGGTGGATGCATTTCAGGTCACAAAGAAATTATAGATTGGCTTCGTAATAAAGGAAGGCCATACCTATTCTCAAATACTGTTCCTCCTACTACTGTAGGAGCTACTCTCAAGGTTTTGGATGCTCTAACAGTATCTAATAAATTAAGAGATAAATTAGAAGAAAATTCTAAGAAGTTCAGAAAAGAAATGGCAGAAGCAGGATTTGATATTATTCCCGGTGTGCATCCAATAGTAGCAATCTTGTTTGGAAAATATCCAAACTGTTCGCAGTTAGCAGTTGAATTCTCTAATAAAATGCTCGATGAAGGTATATATGTGATAGCATTCTCTTATCCTGTAGTTCCGAAAGGAATGGATAGAATAAGAGTTCAATTATCAGCAGGGCATAGTACTGAACAAATTGATAAGGCTATTACAGCTTTCAAAAATGTGATGAAAGAACTTTCGTCGAAGTATGATTTTAATTTTGGATAACCTTTTTGAATAAACATACCTATCAATCAACATTTGGGGAGTTCTATAAATACATATTATGAAATTCCTGCAATCACGCAGAAATGCGAAGCTAATGCAGGGATCTTGTATTGTTGCTGGTTTACTCATATCTGAATACGAGACTGTGCGAAAGGTCATATTTTAAGTCATTCAGATCGAAGTGAAGAATCCATTTATTTTAATTATCATGAAAAAACAGCCTTGATTCATCAGTCGCTACACTCCATCTGAATGACAGCCTCTTATACCAAATCCACAACAATATTAGTTATAAAATTCAATGTAAATCTTTATCAACCCTACGGTTAACCGTAGGGTTGATAAAGATTTGTTGTCGGTTTGGTATAAATTAATATTTGAATAATATTTTAGATATTACATCAAGTCCAATATTTAAAGAAACTTGCTTAATTCATTTTTAATTTAATACCATTTTAAACGTAAAAAAATATAAATATTTATTTTTATTTTTAAATTAATTATTAAATTGCATTGCTAGAACTTGGTCGTTAATTAATATTTTTAATTGTTATTTTATTAACAATAAAATTTGCTTTTCAAAGAAACATGATAAATGGTATTGGTGCAGATATATTCGAAG
This sequence comes from uncultured Hyphomicrobiales bacterium, assembly GCA_964464375.1. Taxonomy (GTDB): domain Bacteria; phylum Bacteroidota; class Ignavibacteria; order Kapaibacteriales; family UBA2268; genus CAIOZA01. The sequence continues at coordinate 214,262 of CAYXFU010000001.1, read as the reverse complement.
TAAGGCGAATGAAAAAGGCAATTGAAAAAGATGAAGATTTTATTAAAGAAATATTTACCGAAGATGAAATGATTTATTGCAATAAAATGCAAGATAAAGAACAGCATTTTGCAGCAAGATTTTCTGCTAAAGAAGCATTTATGAAAGCATTCGGAACAGGATGGAGATTTGGAATCCGTTTTGCTGATATTGGAATCTATCATGACGAATTAGGAAAACCACATATTAAGTTAACTGGCAAAACTGAAGAACTGGCAAAACAAGAAGGGATTTCTTCCATTCATGTTACATTATCTCATACTAAATCAATGGCAACCGCCTTTGTTATTCTTGAGAAGGGTAATTGAAACAGAAAAAGTACAATTATGAAAAACATAATTAAATAGTTTTTATAACAAAATTTGAATTATAAGTCTATGACAAACATTGGATCTTACGACGAAAGAATGAAAAACTTTGATTGGAACATTGCGGAAAAAGAACTGGATTACAAGCCGGGCGATGTTATCAATATTGGTTGGTATTGTTCCGACCGAATCTGCCAAATGGGTAAAGCAGAAAAAATGGGATTGATTTGGGAAGGATCAACAGGTATTGAAAAAAAATATACCTACAATGATATCCGACTTGAGACAAATACTATTGGACAATTTTTAAGGGATTTAGGGATAAACCCTGAGGATCGTGTATGTCTATTCATGGATAAGATTCCCGAATTGTACCTAGGTTTCCTCGGAATCTTGAAAACTGGAGCTATTGCTCAACCTTTATTCTCTGCATTTGGCGACGAATCCTTATTTATTCGTTTGGAGAATGCTCAGACAAGGGCTATCATAACTCAGAAAAAGCATGCACCGAAAGTAAGAAAATTACTTGATAAAATGCCATGGTTAGAATTTCTAATCATTGTTGATCAGGATCCTGAAAAACCTTTACAGCAAAGGGAAGTTGCATTAAATCTCGAAAAATTACCTAAGATTGAACAATTTGAAATATATCCAACCTATGCAGAATCTCCTTCGGTACTGCATTATACTTCAGGAACTACTGGACAGCCGAAAGGAGTGAAGCATGTGCATTACTCACTTATATCACAATACCTATCAGCCAAATGGGTGCTTGATCTCCAGGATGATGATGTGTATTGGTGTACAGCTGATCCGGGTTGGGTTACAGGAACTTCCTATGGTATCATTGGTGCATTCAGCAATGGTGTAACGCAATGTGTTCTGGATTCAGGATTTTCTGCAGAAAACTGGTACCGATTTATTGAAAAACATAAAATCTCGATGTGGTATTCAGCACCAACAGCGATAAGATCATTAATGAAAGCCGGTGATGAGATAATAAAGAAATTTGATCTTTCTACACTTAGACTTCTTGCGTCTGTCGGTGAACCATTAAATTCTGAAGCAGTGATTTGGTCTGAGAAAGTATTCGGGAAGCCATTTCTGGATACATACTGGCAGACAGAAACAGGCTCAATTATGATAACTAATTTTCCTGGAATGAAAGTGAAGCCTGGTTCAATGGGGAAAGCTTTTCCTGGTATTACAGCAACAGTAGTTGACCAAAATACTTTTGAACCGTTTGGTGAATCAGGAAAGATAGGTCTCATTGCTATTAAGCCAGGCTGGCCTTCAATGATGAGAACATATTGGAATAATGAAGAGACTTACAATAAAAAATTTAAAAATGGATGGTATCTGCCAGGAGACAGGTCAAGCATTGACAATGAAGGATATTTCTGGTTTGTAGGCAGAGATGATGATGTTATTAATACCGGTGGTCACTTAGTTGGTCCTTTTGAAGTTGAATCTGCTTTGCTTGAACATCCAGCTGTTGCTGAATCAGCCGTAGTTTCAAAACCTGACTTCGTCAATATGGAAGTAGTAAAAGCCTTTGTTACACTGAAACCCGGTTTCGTTGGAAGCAAAGATCTTGATCTTGAAATTATGAATTTTGTTAGGAAAAAACTTTCACCTTTAGCTATGCCTCAGGAGATTGAATTTACCGATTCACTTCCAAAGACTCGTAGCGGAAAGATTATGCGCAGAATTCTCCATGCTAAAGAATGGGGATTGGAAATAGGAGATATATCAACACTAGAAGATGATTAGCAACTTTCTTCCTCCAATCAATTAGGAAATTGTATTTAGGAGGAAGTCAATTATTTATACTGGAATATTGAAATAATAAAATTTTTAAATCACACAAAAAACTAGAGAAAACACAATGGAAAACATGAAAGAAATTATTAGAGATTATGTCATTAAAGAATATGTAGAAGATGACACAGATGTTACCTTTGATACCCCACTCATTTCAGGAGGTATCGTAGATTCATTCTCAATGGTATCACTAAAAAGATTCCTTGAAAACAAATACAATATTTCCATTCCTGACGATAAAGCGACACCTGAAGCTTTTGACTCTGTAAATAAAATTTGTGTACTTGTAAATGAATATATTAAATAAGGGAGACAATAATGGCTTATACTGAAAAAATCCGTGGTATGTACACTGATATACTTAACGGAATCAAGGACGCAGGTATTTTCAAGCAGGAACGTTACATTCATTCTGCACAGGCAGCTGATATTGAAGTTGAATTTCCTACAGGTGCTCAACTCAAAAAAGTAATCAATATTTGTGCGAATAACTACCTTGGCATGTCTAGTCATCCTGAAGTAGTGAAAGCTGCTCATGAAGGTCTTGACTCACATGGTTATGGCATGTCATCTGTCCGTTTTATTTGTGGTACTCAGGATATTCATCGTACCCTTGAACAAATGGTAACAAAATTCCTTGGTACTGAAGATACGATTTTATTTCCATCATGTATGGATGCCAACGCTGGAGTATTTGAAGCTATTTTGACAAAAGATGATGTAATGATATCTGACCGTTTGGTTCATGCTTCAATCATTGACGGCATCAGGCTTTGCAGTGCAATGCACGATACATTTAAGCATTCAGATATGGCACACTTGGAAGATAAATTACAGCTTCACAGCGACAAGAGACTGAAAATAGTTATCACTGATGGAGTATTCTCAATGGATGGGGATACCGCTAAACTAGATGTTATGGTTGAATTATGTGAGAAATATGATGCCCTTCTCTTTGTTGACGATTCTCATTCCAGCGGATTTATAGGCAAAACTGGTAGGGGAACTCATGAACATTGTGGCGTGATGGGTAAGATAGATATCATTACCACAACATTTGGAAAAGGCTTAGGTGGCGCATCTGGAGGATGTGTTTCAGGCCGCAAGGAAATTGTTGAGATGTGTCGTCAGAAAGCACGTCCATACCTTTTCTCAAATACAATTGCTCCACCGGTAGTAGCAGGCGTAATTAAGGTTCTTGAAATATTATCAGCTTCAACAGACCGCAGAGATAAACTTGAAAAGAATACTGCATTCTGGCGTCAAGGACTGCTTGATGCTGGTTTGATAATTAAGGATGGAGACACTCCAATAGTTCCGGTTATGCTTTTCAATGCTAAACTCTCCCAAGATGTTTCAAGAGACTTATATGATGAAGGCATTTATGCTATAGGCTTCTTCTTTCCTGTTGTCCCACAAGGTGCAGCTCGAATTCGTACCCAGATATCTGCCGGTCATGAGATCCATCATCTCGAACAGGCACTTGAAGCGTTCAGGAAAGTTGGTAAGAAGTATAATATCCTTGGCAAGACCAAACAGGAAATAATAGAGATGTATGGAATGTAGAAACTGACTTATTCCCACCATTCTATAAGCGGTTGCTTTTTCCAAAAGAATCAGCAACCGTTTTTTTTTATGATTTTTTCACTTCTGTCATTTTGTTTGAGAATATCTAATATGTTCATAGTTTGCTGTTTAATTCAAATTTAGTATTTTTGAATAAGTAAAGTATGTATAAGCATACATTTGATATATCATTTATTATATAACTATGGTCAGGATTTATGAAGAAAGAGATTAAAAACATTTTAGTTACTGGCGGAATGGGACAAATTGGTTCTGAATTAATTGGAGAATTGAGAAAAAAATATGGATCTTCCAATGTTGTCGCAACTGATATGAGAGACGCATCTGATAGTATGAAGAATAAAGGTCCTTACCATATTCTTGATATTAAAGATGTGGATTCGTTTGAAAAGCTTATTCAAGATTACAAGATAGATACTATTGTTCATCTTGCTGCTATCTTATCAGGAATCGGTGAGAAGAATCCTGCTCTTGCTTGGGATGTCAATATGAACGGTTCTATAAATGTTCTGAATTTAGGTTTAAAATATGAAATGGCTCAGATATTTATTCCAAGTTCAATTGCAGTTTGGGGTCCTGATTGTCCTAAAGTTGCTACACAGGATTCACCTTTACATCCTACAACAATGTATGGAGTAACAAAAGTAGCCGGAGAAGTTCTTTGCGATTATTATTTCAACAAGTATGGTTTAGATGTGCGAGGGGTAAGATTTCCAGGTATCATTTCTTCCGAAACTCCTCCTGGTGGTGGAACTACAGACTATGCAGTTGAAATCTATTACGAAGCCGTAAAGAATAATAAATATACATGCTTTGTAACTGAAGATACAAAGTTGCCTATGATGTATATGCCAGACTGCCTTAAATCAGTTATTGATCTGATGGCTGCACCGGTTGAGGATCTTAAACATCACAGTAGCTTTAATCTTGGATCAATGAGCTTCGATGTTGGAACTCTGGCAGATTCTGTAAAAAAATATATGCCGGGTTTCGAAATTGACTATGTACCTGATTTTCGTCAGAGTATTGCAGATTCATGGCCAGATTCTGTTGTGGATACTCCTGCACGTGAGGAGTGGGGTTGGTCTCCATCATTTGATCTTTACTCAATGACGCAAGATATGCTCGAAAAGCTGAAAATTAAGCATCAAAATGGCTTGATTTAATCATTTGAGGAAGATTGCATTTGTTATTTCTGTTTTTTAAACTAAAATTAAAGCTCAAGAAACATAAACATTATCTAATATAACTGGCAGTTATAACTACTTATCTTTAGGCTAAATATCTACAACCTAATGTGTTTGTAACTGAAAAAAATAAATTTATATAGTAAATATTCTTATCAAGACATTTCTAAATTCAAACCAATGCAGATATTTCTTCTTCAAATAATATTTATAGGGTTCTTTTTTACTGGATTCCAATTCTTCTCGGTAGCCGGATATGGAGTTACTATTCTGGATTTTGCACTTCTGGCATTTTATATTTATGCTTTTAAAAAACTGATATGGGATGGGATTCAAATTAAATATTCCTATAATATCTTTCATTTAATATTATTTGGTCTTTTTGTATCCATTATTTTATCCTCAACTACTGCCATTTATTATGGCGAAACTGAAATGATTTTTCAATATTTTAAATCATTCGTTCACTTTATTGAACTCTTTTTATTCGGAATTATATGTATTTTTTTGCCGATTGATTTATCAAAATGGGATAAGGTTATAAAAACATGGCTCATACTAGGTTTACTTATTAATATTTTTGGGATTTATCAAATTATAGCCAGAGCTTTGGATTTACCACTGGCATGGATAGTTTACAATAATGTCAGTTTTATGACAAGAGCCACAGAAGAGGGAGTTGATTCTTTCAATCAATTGAGCCTTCATTATGGTGATTTTTTCAGAGCTACATCAATCTTCTCAGAACCATCAGCTTTAGGTACATTCAATACATACATGCTGGCTTTTTTGATTGTACCCATAATTAATAAACAAAAGCACTTTTTTAAAAGTAAAATCATTATTTATATCATGCTTATATTCGCATCTATTGGGATGCTGCTTGCTTTTTCCATGACAGGATTCGTTGGTGCCATTCTGATTTTTACTGGATTACTACTAGTTCAAAAAAAGCATCAGATAATAAGATATTCTACATTAATTCTTTCATTTATAGTGATTATTACTCTTGCTGATCTGCTATTTTCAGAATATGTAGGTGTAAGTGTGATCGAATTATTTCAGCAAAGAATTGAAGGTATATTCCATTTTGCTACCAGTGCCGGGAATGATGATAAACAGGTTTTTGGAGAATCATTTGGATCAAGATTAAATACATATCAACAATCCGTTGATATTTGGAAGCAATATCCAATTCAAGGAATTGGCTTGGGGCTGACATCTTTCAATAAAGTTCATCCCGAATTAGTTTTTTCAGATTTTACAACAGCTACTGTTCTGGCTGAATTAGGTACGATTGGGTTTATCTTTCTAGTTGCCTTTTTTGTTAGTTTAATGATTATAGCAATCAAATTGACAAAAAATGAAAAAATATTGAGTTACTTTAATGAATATGAGCAACGATTAATACGATTATTATATTACATAATAATAGTGCAGATAATTATTAATTTCATTTCTGGTAACAATTTCAGTTCGCCAAATCTTTGGTTGCCTATTGGACTAGTTCTGTCGGTAATTAATTTTTCATATCTTAAAATGAATAAAAATACCAGATCATTACGATTTGTTAAAACACCGCTTAAGACAGTCTTAGACTCTTATATTCATAAGAAAAACTCATCACTGCAATCTAGAAATAAATAATATTCTAAATTTTAATATTTTCTTCTTTGTTTTCTAGTTTTTTTCTCATAATTTTACTAAATGTATCATTACTTTGTAATATCTCTATGGAATACTATTGGTGGTTTATTCTCGCATTAGTGCTCTCTGCAATCGAAATAATTACTCCGGGATTCGTAATACTTTGGTTTGGGATTGCTGCCGGAATTGTTGGAGTGCTTGATCTCTTTGGGATTCATAATCTTAATCTTCAAGTGATAATATTTGTTATCCTCTCACTGATTTTGGTTACATTATCGAGAACATTTTTCAAAAATGTTTTCAAAAGATCTCCCGGCATTCAATATAAAACAAATATGGATGTAATGTCTGGGAAAACAGGGCTTGTGACATCAAAAATTGATAATAATATTAGTGAGGGTAGGGTAACCGTTGATGGACAAGATTGGTCAGCTCGTTCGTTTAATGATTCTATCATTGAAAAGGATGTTCTGGTTAATGTAGTTGGCTACGAAGGTGCTAAACTAATTGTAAGTAAAAATAATTGAACTATTTTTAACCAATAACTTGAGGTAAATATGGAAGGTGGAGCTGTTTTCGTTTTTATTATTTTATTCTTCGCTGTTGTTGTAGCATTAAGCAGTGTAAAGATGGTCAGTCAAGCTTCGGTAAAATTGATTGAACGTTTAGGTAAATATCACAAATTAGCAGTATCTGGTTTAAATATAATTGTGCCATTTATTGATAAAGTCAGGGCTTCTGTTGATTTGCGTGAACAGTTCATTGATATCCTACCACAAGCTGTTATTACCAGAGATAATGTCACGATGAATGTTGATTGTGTAGTTTATTTTCAGATTACTGATCCTGTTAAGAGTATTTATGAGATTTCAAATCTTAGATGGGGTGTAGAGCAATTGACACAATCGTCACTCCGAGCAGTTATTGGTGAACTAGATCTCGACCATACTTTATTTGGTAGAGACACAATTAACACAAAATTGCGTAGCTCTCTCGATCAGGCAACTGATAAATGGGGAGTTAAGGTTATGAGAGTTGAAGTCCGCAATATCATACCGCCAGAGGACATCCGAATCACTATGGAAAAGCAGATGACTGCCGAACGTAACAGAAGAGCCACTATACTGCAGGCAGAAGGTGAAAAACAATCACAGATACTACGAGCCGAAGGACAAAAGCAATCAGCTATTGTCTCAGCCGAAGGACAAAAAGAAGCAGCAATTCTTCAGGCTGAAGGTCAGGCACTTGCCAGATTGAAAGTAGCTGAAGCTGAAAGCTCTGCGATCCACATGATTGCAGAAGTTCTTAAAGCCGGAACAGGCGACCCCGGTTCATATCTGATCGCAATGAGATATCTTGAAGCACTTAAAGATATTTCTAATAATGCACAAAAAATTGTGTTTATGCCCTATGAGAGTTCCGGTATATTAAGTTCTTTAGGAGGTATTAAAGAAATGCTGACTCATATAGAAAAGCCATAAAATATGAAATACAATGTAAAAATTCCATCTCCAAATGGTGGAATTTTTTTTACCACCATTCGCTTTTTGTCTCTCTTGTCATCAGTTTTTGAAGAGCACTTAGTGGTGATAAACCTTCAAATAATATTTTATAAACCTTATTAACTATAGGTAATTCAACATTATGTTTAAGTGCAAGAAAGTGTGCTGATTTTGTTGTAGAAACTCCTTCTGCTACCATTTTCATTTCATTTGTAATCTGATCAATCTTTTTGCCTCTTCCAATTTCCTCGCCTACAAATCTATTCCTGCTAAATTTACTACTGCAAGTCACATAAAGATCTCCTAATCCGGATAACCCGGAAAATGTCTGAGGATTAGCTCCTATTGCAACTCCCAGACGCGACATCTCTGCGAGACCTCGAGTTATTAAAGCCGCTTTTGTATTGTCTCCCATTTGTAACCCATCGATGATGCCTGCTGCAATAGCTATCACGTTTTTAAGAGAGCCACCAATCTCACAACCAATAACATCATCTGTTGTATAGACTCTAAAATTAGGCGTTGTAAATGTATTTTGGATCGTAACTGCTGATGTAACAGATTTTGATGCGGCAACTACAGTAGTAGCATATTGTCTTGATACTTCCTCAGCATGAGAGGGACCTGTTAGAATTACATATTGTTGATCGCTCACTCCAGCTACATCTTTTAATATCTCTGAAACCCTGAAATAAGTGTCTTTCTCTATTCCCTTTGCTACGCTAGCTACAACTTTATGTTCAAGTTTAATATCGTATTTATTGATTGTTTCGCGTATATATTGAGTAGGAATTGCAATCACGATTATGTCGTAATCATTTAAATCATCCGGATTTAAAGTGCATTTTAGTCCTTGAGGTAGCTCTACTCCTTTGAGATAAGTAGAATTAGTATGGTATTGGTTGATTTCGTTATTCACTTCTACTTCGTGGGTCCAGAGTATAACTGAATGTCCATTATTAGAAAGCAAAGCGGCGAGGGAAGTTCCCCAGCCGCCTGCACCAAATATTCCAATTCTATGTTTTTTTGAATTCAATATAAGCTATTAGCGATTTTTGTGAGATCTAATTCTAATTAGCTGGAGCTTAGAGAACTTGTTTTCCTTACCATTCCAAAGCCGCTTTATGTTCGCTCTGTGAGCATAAGTTATCATCAAAGCTAATGCTAATGAAAAATATATAATAATCTGATAACCCGGTATATCTACATGAAGGATGTTATATCTAAAAAACATTGATGATGGAATAGCAAATGCAGCTGACAAAGAGCCAAGTGAAATATAACCCGAAAAAATTACTGCCAGAATAAAAATTCCTAATGCTATACTGACATCAATAGGCGCTATAGCTATTAGCATACCTGCAGCTGTGCTGATTCCTTTGCCACCCCTAAAGTTCACAAATAGTGACCAGATGTGACCAATTACTGCAGCAACTCCGGCACTCATCTTAATCAAGGTTATATCTTCAAACCAAGTGTGTTTACCAAGGTCGATTCCTTGTCCAATGACTGTAGCTATCAACGAAACTGCAATGATTCCTTTGAGAATATCCAGAATCTGGACAACAAGTCCCCATTTCCACCCAAGAATACGGAAAGCATTTGTACTTCCCATGTTCCCGCTACCTTTTTCCCTGATATCAAAACCAAAAAATCTCTTGCTAATGATGACTGCACTTGGGAATGAACCTATGAGATAACTGAAGAGGATTATTAATGCTATTTTGATTGTGGCTTCCATTATTGCTTTCTTATTAATTGAAAATCAAAAACTGAATATTTAATCAGTTTAATTCACATTTAAAACAAATCATACAAAACTAATCATTGTTTGTTTAATCATCAAATTAAATAACTAAAAATACATATATAGAAACGATTTTAACTGATTATTATTTCTTAAAATTCGCTCTAATACTATTTTTATCGTACATTTTTGGATTAACTTTAATAAAAAAAACCCTTATTTGATTAAATAAGGGTTTGGGAATTGTGCTCAATCAAAATTATTAAACTTTATACCTTTGAAGAGTACTGATATAGCCTTGAATAATTTGATCACCCAGACCTGGTATTGTTAGCTTTGTGGTTTCTTGTAAAATCTGAACAAGACCAACATTTTTACCGAAATATTGCTTAGATGTAATGGTTAGATTAATATCAATGGGAATCGGGATGCCAGAGATGGTTATTTTTCCGGCTACAGTTATTTTTTGAATAAATTCCTGGCATGCAATTCCAGTTGAACCGACCGTAATGGTTTTTTGAGTACCCTTTGAGCCAACCACAGTGACTTTTGCATTAAGAATACCCATTCCCATATCTTGAGAAATATTTGTATCCAAAACTGTCCAGGATGTACCACCAAAGTCAGCAATTAACATCCAATTGGATATTGGTAAAGTAACACCACCCTGAGCGACATCTGCGAAGAAAGTAAATAATTTACTTCCATCTAAAGCATAATAATTATCTTCATTAGAGTTATCAGAATAATATGTTACCAATTTATTTGCTGATTTCCCTGATTTCGTTTCTATACCGACATCTACTGTAGAATCTGTTGTTGAAGTTCCTGGAACAATCATCTGATTGATATCAAGAGAATCGGATTTATAAACCCAATAATTGCCAGCTTTAAACTGGAAATAACTTGATGGATCGTCAGTTGGATTAACCGGATCATCTTTGCAGGCATTAAACATTAAAGCTGATACCATCAAGGCAAGCATGATTTGTAGCTTAGTAAATTTCATAAAAAGGCTCCTATTTGTGTAAAAAATTATTTTCTTTTAAATAATGACATATTCAATTTTTATATATTGTAGATTATATTATAAACTTTCCAAATATTTGATTATTAATATGATTAATCTTTTAATAAAATCAATTAAAAAAAACCAGCAGTAACAAGCAAGAAAGTTACTGCTGGTTATTGCCAAATGAAGCACTTAATTAGCCAGTCTTACTACTCTTATACCCATCGTACTGCTATACAGATAAGGTGTATCCATCCATCCTCGAAAAGATGACCTACTCATTCCATTAGGCATACCATTATGCCATGAGCCGCCACGGCATAATTTTATAGCACCTGAAGAAGATCCTGTTGGATCTGTTTCAGCACCACCACTGTAGTTTCCACTCCAGTCCCAAACCCATTCAAAAACATTTCCAAGAATGTCATATAAACCAAATTTATTGGGTTTTTTCAGTCCCGGGACATGAGTTGAATCACCACTATTACCACTATGCCAAGCAATTTGATCAAGGTCGCTTTCATTATTTCCATTATAAAAATCGGTTGATGTACCTGCTTTGCAGGCATATTCCCATTCTGCTTCAGTTGGTAGTCTCCAACCATTAGCATCCCAATCGCAAGTCACATTTGAACCGTTAATTTTATAACATTTTGTGTAGCCATCTCTATCTGATAATTTGTTGCAAAATGCGACAGCATCAAACCAGTTGATCCTTTCTACTGGGTGATCTGGTCTCTTCAAATTACTAGGATTTGTTCCCACCAATGATAAATAAAGCTCTTGTATAATTTCATATTTGCTCATATAAAAGTCCCTACTGATTGTCACATTATGTACTGGAACTTCTTGAATCATTATGATACCTGAATACGGTCCTGTATTACCCATTTTGAAAGTACCGGCTGGAATTAAAACAGTTTCAATAGGTGTAACAATTGTAAATAAAACTTCATTGCTTGTTACTGCATTAACTGTAACAGAGAGCAATCCTGTAGTCACACCAGTAGGTACTTTACAAACTATTTTTGTGTTACTCCAGCTTGTAAAAGTTGTTGCATTAATGCCATTGAAACTAACATTACTTGTTCCACGTGTGGCTCCAAAATTTGTTCCATTAATTGTTACTGTACTTCCAATAGCAAAGCTGGTTGGGGCGATACTTGTGATTTTAGGTGTAACGGCAATAGTATAATCAACTAGATTACTGTTGATTGAGTTAACTTTTACTGATAATTTGCCGCTCACAGCACTTGTAGGAACTTTAACCTTTATCTGTGTGTCGCTCCAGCTAGGATATTCAGAAGCCGGTGCTGAACCAAAAATAACTAAACTAGCATCTTTAGTTGCTCCAAACCCAAAGCCATTAATAGTGACTATTGAGCCTGATTCAAATGATGCCGGATCTATGTTTGTAATAATTGGAGTCGAGTTCAATGTAAAATCAACTTCATTACTTTTAATATTATTTACTGTCACGGATAACTTCCCTGTTGCAGCACCAGAAGGAACTTTCACTGAAATCTCGGTATCATTCCAATCTGAGTATTCTCTACCTTTAGAGCCCATGAATGATACAAACCCATTATCCCTTGTCGAACCAAAACCATTACCGGAAATTTTAATTGTTTCACCAATTCTCGCTGTAGCTGGTGTGATACTTGTAATATTAGCTGAAACTGCTTGTTTAAAAATAATGCTGTCAATCTCATTTAAAACATAATTTTGGTATGACTGGTTAGATTTGTAAATATATAAATCACTAAATGAGCCATCCAAACTTTCAAAATTAATAGAATCTATTTCAGAAATAGGATATGTATCGGCTGGCAAATCCTTCAAATATATTGTCATCATGATGACTTTATTGATGCTTGGTATAAAAGATAAATTGCTTACATCTTCAATATTGTAGGATTTACTTTTTCCATCATTCAAATAAAACTTAACTCCTGGCTTTTGAGAAAAAAGTGAGATAGAGCTAATGAATAGCAAAATAATCAGAAATATTTTTTTCATATTATTGCCTTTAAAAATTAATGATCAAATTTTTCAAATAAGTCGATTCAGTTTGTCTGAATGATATATTTGAACTGAATTATTTTATTATTTTACCAAAATCATTTTCTTTGAAAGTGTTTCATTATTGAATTTTACTTCATAATAATAAACACCACCTTGAACTTTATTTTTGTTTAGGTCAAAACCATCCCATTGTAATGAATTCTTCCCGACTGAACAATTCTCACATTTTAAGGTCTGAATCTTAGTTCCGGCATTATCATAAATAAATACTGATACAGTTCCGGAACTTGTAATTTCAAAGTCGATATTAGTCATTTCAGCAAAAGGGTTAGGATAATTGCCTGATAGCTGAAGATTATGATTTATAGAAAGTTCATCCCTTACATCAGTAATATTCTCAAATTTAATCTTTTGAATTTGAGAAACTGCAATTTTTTCAATTTGGCTATTCTTCATAGTAATAACCATTGTGTCGCTTTGAGCATTAGCTAAAATGCAGAAAGACATTGTCATAATAATTGATGCGTAAAACATTTTCATAAAAACTCCTAAAAATTTATTAAAATAATAATTACCAATTACATTCATATTTAGTCCTTGATGCATCTAACAGAGAAACCTACCTGTTTCCATTGTGCATTCCTGGCTAAAGCACCTGTATTATAAGAGAAATTTCTTGCCCAAGCTGTGTTTGCATCATTTTGAGTAGTTGACCAAAGAACAAGAACATCACTAATACGTGCAAATCCATTTGATCTGTATCCAGCACCAAGAGCAGTAAATCCACTTTCGTTTGTAGCATTAGTGTTTGGGCTAGTCCAATGTGTAGTTCCGGTTTCCTTCATTTTACCTCCGGAAACTGCATCTCCATTAAGATAAGTACTCAAAGCAGTAAATTCAGCATCAGTTGCTACATGCCAGCCCGATGGAGCTAAGTTTCGTGAATCATTCACTGCAAACCAGTTATACAGTTTACCATATATAGTACCGTTAGAAGATTCATTCGAGTAATAGCACCAAGCACCTGTGGTAAGGCTCTCCCATTGTGTTGCATCAGTACATTCGGGGATCTGATCTCCATTACGATATGTGCTTACATCTAAATTTCTTGTCATCCATTCTTGATTACCAATCATAACTGATGTAATAGTGAAATCTACTTCGTTACTTTTAATACTGCTTACCGTTATCGAAACTTTACCAGTAACAGCACTATTCGGTATTGTAACCACAATTGACGAATTACTCCAGCTTTGGTAAGAAGTTGCACTTATTGCATTGAAGGAAACTACACTAGATACTCTCGTAGCACCAAAATTAACGCCGTTGATTGTAATTTGACCGCCAAGATTAGATCTATCGGGGGTGATATTTGAAATCTGTGGTGTCATTATAAAATCAACTTCGTTGCTCTTTAAGGCTCCAGCCATGACATATACTTTACCACTTGTTGCTCCCTGAGGAACTAAAACTCTTATTTCAGATTCTGACCAACTTTGATAATTTGTAACATTGGTACCATTGAAAGAAACATAACTGGTTCCTTGGGAAGATCCAAAACTAGCACCAGATATTATTATCATATCTCCTACCAAACCATTCCCGGGTTGAATGCCTGATATGGAAGGTAAAACAGTAAAATCAACCTCATTACTTTTTTGGGTACCGGAAGTAACATAAACTTTGCCATTTCTAGCACCAGATGGTACTTTGACTATAATGGACGTACTTGACCAACTTTGGTAGTCTGTAACGTCAGCATTTGCAAATGAAACAAAACTGGTTCCTCTTGCATCATTGAAACCTATTCCGGTTATTGTAACCAGTCCTCCAATTTTTTCGCTTGTTGGGCTGATAGATATAATCTCCGGAATAATGGAAAGCACAACTTCATTGCTCTTAACTGTACCGATTGTAACTGATACCTTTCCGCTATTTGTAGCACTTGGAATAAGTAATTTAATTTCAGTATCACTCCAGCTAACAAAACTGCTCCCATTAGCTTTATTAAATGAGACGAAGCTATTTCCTTGAGTTGCCCCAAAGTTATAACCTGCGATTGTAACTTCAGTACCTAATTTAGCAATAGTTGGATTGATTGATACAATATATGGTTTTAATGTAAAGTTCAATTCGTTACTGATATTTCCACTGGCTGTTACTGTGACTTTCCCATTTTTTGCCCCTTCAGGAACAGAAACTCTCAGCTCAGTATCGTCCCAAATAAGGTACTCTTTAGCATCAGCACCGTTAAATGAAACAATCCCAGTACCTTGAGGCTTTCCAAATCCATTACCGAAAATACTTATATTCTGAGAAATTCCTGCTGAATCCGGAGATAATTGTGTTATTCGAGGTATTACTGAAAAATTGATAACGTTACTTTTGGATTTATTCATTGTGAGCGAAACCACTCCAGTAAAGGTTCCAACAGGGACTTTTACTTTTACTAATGTATCACTCCAGGAAATATAATCTTTTACATTTAATGTATTGAAAGCAACATAACTTGAATCCTTTTTTGCCCCAAATGAAATTCCAGAAATTGCAATAGTGTCTCCAATTCTTGCCGCAGTAGGTGAGATACTAGCCATACTATGAAGAATGCTGAAAGAAACCTCATTACTTTTATTGCCATCAACCTCTACGTACAATTTACCTGTTTTTACACCATTTGGAATTTTAACTTTGATTGTTGTATCCGTCCAGGATGTATAATCTTTAGCATTCATACCATTAAATACTACAAGATTTTGATTCTGAGCTGAGCCAAAACTCATTCCTTTAATTGTAACTACATCCCCATATCTCCCAGACACTGGAGATATAGTTGTTATATAATGTATCATTGTAAAATTTAATTCATTACTCTTCACTCCACCAACAGTAACTGAAACTGGACCAGTGGATGTACCAACAGGAACTTTCACTTTAATCTCAGTATCAGTCCAGGAAGAATAGATAGTAGCATTTTTATTCTTGAATGATAAGAAACTATTGCTCTGAATCGTTCCAAAATTTGTACCAGTTACTATTATTTCATCACCAACTTTTCCAGAAGTTGGGCTTATACTCGTGATTTGTGGTATTGGAGTAGCTGGAATGAAAAAATTAATGCTGTCAATATCAGACACAATGTAATTCTTCATTTGGTCTGTTAGTTTAATCCAAAGTATATTTGTTGGAGAAACATCAAAATTTATTGAATCGATATTTTTAGTCAGGAAATTATCAGACAAAGAATCCTCATAGAAAATCTTTATCATGTAATTACTTTTTCCGGCTAAGATTTTGAAGTTATCAATTTCAGCCAGTTTATATGATTTGGTACTGCCATCATTTAGCAAAAAATTTACTTTAAACTCTTCTGCAAAAAGTAAAGATGAACATAAAAGAAATGCAAGAAGGAGAATAGTATTTTTCATGATGCCACCTTAATATATTTTGTTTACAAAAAATTCAATTATTAATTCATTTTTAGCAAATCAGAATATTAACTTTAGATTTTAAAAAATCTATATATTTTCTCATTTATCGTTAAAAAGTAAACTCCCGCATTTAAATCGCGAATATCAATTCTAGCCTGAAATGGTGATTCCATCACTTTCCTGCCAAATAAATCAAAAATGAATATTTGTGCATCGGTTTCCTCTGATATAATGTTAATGAAGTCCATAGCAGGATTTGGAAATATTCTATTCATTCCCTCATTCGGGTTCTCAGTAACATCAGTAGGTTTATAAAAACCTTTCCATTTGTATACATTTGCTATACTATTGAAAATTTCAGTCATAATAGTAGCATTTATTGAGTTATTATACATAAATGCCACACCCTTACCATCCTCAATACTCGCAATATAGTAGGTTAAAAAGCCTTGATTTTTGCCACTATGATAGAAGTACTTTGCGACTCCATTATCACTAATAAAAACCCCAAAAGCATAAGATTTGTCAAAGAAAGGAGTTAATCTTAGCTTTGTTGCTTCTTCAGAAAGTACTTTATTAGATTTTCCCTGATAAGATAATTGGGTTTCAATGATATATTTACACAAATCTGTCGGATTAGTCCATAAACCTGCTGCCGCTTGTTCAGGATGAATATAATACTTGCCTTCTAATTCACCAGTTTCATTGTACCCAGTTGCCAATAATGATTTATAGGTTTCAGGTGGAGGCTGAGCATAAAAACTATTTGTCATGCCAATTGGATTTAATACATTTTGCTTCATATACTCATCGTATGGTTTTTTTGAATTATCCATAACAATCAATTGAGAAATAATTGTGCCGCCACCAGAATATTGATATTTCAATCCAGGCTCAGATGTTGACCGGACTGCAAATGTGTTAGCTGGAGGAGTGCCATCAAGAATTTGAATAATTGTAGGTAATGAATCAGTCCGCTTATAACCTAGAAATCCATGAACACTCAATCCTGCTGTATGACTCAAAAGATGAGCAATTGTAATTTTCTTATCTTTTGAGAACATATCATAAGGAAATTGCCACGACGTTAAGTAGTTGTTGATATCAGAATGAAGTCCGATTGTACTATCCTGCACTAATTTTAAGACACCAACTGCATTCAAAGATTTACTTACTGATCCTGCCTGGAATAATGTTTCGGTGGTAACAGGACTATTTTCGGATGTGTCAGCCAAGCCATAACCTTTTGCCCATTCAATTCTATAATCATTAACAACAGCAATACTTAACCCAGGAATTTTATAGTAAGACATTCTTTCATCTAATGTCCATTTCACCTTTGATTGTAGTGTAGAGGATAAACTTCCTTCAAATTGTTTGATTCTTTCCTCAATGTCTGGAGGATACTGAAGAGTTTGAGGAATAAGTTCAGTATTCGTAGTAAAATAGATTAAGAATATGAAATATAGTAGTTGTACATGTTTTCTCATAATTTGCCTTAGGAAATTAGAATCTGAAAAGGAATTTTTGCACAGAATTATTTAAACTGAGAACCAAAAAAAGAAAACTTTGATTTTAAATTATGATACAGGATCAAGAACATAAAAAAGGGAAATTTGTTACAAAGCATCAAAACTAGCTTAGATGATCTTATCATTTCATTTTAAGTTATTTAAAAATAAAAGATATCACATTCTTCTATACAATCCACCGACTGTATCTTTACCAACCATGTCAACGCCTGCGGCGGCATACAAATCGCCGTTACACTCGCACATTGCCATCACTCTACCCAGATTTTGAAGTTCCTGAGTAGTATCGAAAACTAATTTCCCTGATTTATTCGGGTCGAAAGCCGCTTTGATAATATTTCCTTCTGTTACTCCACAAAAAAGCCATTGTTTACCTGTTACTTTATCAGTGTGAATTTTGAAAGAACGTATTCCGGAGGCTTTATTCTGATTAGTTGCAATGTTCTTTGTCCATTTTCCATTATCATCGTCTCGTGTCCAAACAACAAGCTCTCTTGTAAAATCATCTTTTATATATCCTGCGCCGCAAACAAGCATATTATCCGGTTGAGTAAGTTGATTACCTTCAAAATCTTTATCAAAAGTTATGGATAGCACTGCATCTGTTCTCATGCTGTGATAGCCAAGTGAAGTGTCAACAACCCAAGGAGGATTGTAGCTATCTTTTCTTAGTATTTGAGAGCCTTTGTTATCAGGTGTTAATTGCCAGGGATAATCCATCCAATTTTTCATACCGGCAAACAATTGTTTCGCTATAAATCAAAAATATCCACTAACTCCATTATTATAGATGTAGCATCAGAGCTCTGAGTTTAAAGGGAAATAGTAAAATAATTTTAGTGAATTAATTTAAAAAAAGTCATTCATCCGGTGACGAATTATCATCGGATGAATTTTTTTTATGTTTACAATTTCACAAATTTCTTGATAATACTGCCGATTTTGACGTAATAAATTCCAGCAGGCAAATGTTCAATGTTAATCTGATTATTGTTTGTCGTCGAATTAATCATTTTTATAGGAATACCTAAAATATCAAAAATTTCAATATTTATTATTTCAGGATTCGAAGAATTTAATTCGATATTTATTATTTCAGAAACCGGATTAGGATATATTATAATTAAATTATCCTGAATAATGAAATTCTCTACTGAAGTTTGAGCTGTATCAGAGACTAAAACTTGTAACATCTCAGAGAATTGGCTTTCTCCACAAGAATTTTTAGCATTTACCGATATTTGTACATTACCTGTAAAATCAGTATTCAAATTTACTTTTGCTTTATTTGTGTTACCCGAAATTTGACCAGCATTATCAGGAATTAATTTCCAAGAATAAGAATCAGCAAATTCAACAGTAGAAGTTGAATACTCAATATTGCTTGAACTTTTTCCAATGCTTGTTTTTCCAGTTGGTTTATTTGGAATTGAAGGGGTTGAAACAATATCTATTTCCAGACTATTTGAAACATCGCCAGTGCCGCATTCATTAATACCTTTTACACTAAGATTGGCTTTGCCAATAAAAGTATCTGTCCAGTCAATAAGTATTTTACTGGTATTTCCGGTTATAACCCCTGCATTATCAGGGCTAAGTTTCCAGATATAACTTTCGAATGTTTCATTATCAGTAGTTTTATACTCACAATTATTTGAGTTGTTACAATTCTTTTTTAGACCCTGAGGAGTTGCAGATTTTACAGGTTTTGAATTGATCTTAACTTTTAATATGAAAGAATAATCACTTAATTCTAATGGCCCTACACTAGCAACAGAAATCTCTACTACTCCAGCAAAATCTTTATTCCATAATAATGCAACAGTATTTGAATCGCTTATGATTCCGGCTGAATTGGCTGGGATAATTTTCCAATTATAATTTATAGCACCCTCTGCGCGATTAGTAGAGTAAATCGATTTTTCAGTACCCTGACAAAGTGATGTATCACCGGTTGGTTTATCTGGCTTTCCTGGTTTGTTTGAAACAGCAATTTCTAATGATTCCGATTCAATACTTTCACCGCAGGGATTAACTCCTATTACAGAAACACTCGCAACACCTGCAAAATCGTTTTCCCAATTGACGGTTGCTGACATAGAATCCCCGGAAATTATCCCTGAATTAGAGGGTAACAATTTCCATTTATAAGAACTCGCAGAAGCCGATCCCTTTGTTGTATATACAGTATTATAAGAATTCTGAACAACTTTTTCTGGTCCAGTCGGTTTAATTGGTAACAATGGCTTATTTTTTATTTTAACAATAAGATCAGTTGATTTCTCACCGGTACCGCACTCGTTCACCCCAGCAACAGAAATTTTGACATCTGAGCTAAAATTATTTGTCCAGTCAACTGTGGCCTCAGTTGTTGTACCTGTAATTACTCCTGCATTTGTGGGACTAATCGTCCATACATATTCTGAAATCCCGGGAATTCCATCAATTCTATATGTTGTGTTTTCAGGATTTTCACAAAATTCTATTGGACCTTTAGGTACATCGCATTTAACTGGCCTTGGATTTACGGTAATAACTAATTTGTCAGAAGCATCGCCGGTATCAACAGGGTTTTTTGCTGCTACACTTAATTCGGCATTACCAGAAAAGTCTTTATTCCAGTCAACAGTTATTGTTGTTCCTGATCCGTTAATAACTCCAGCAGATGTCGGTGACAAAGACCATATATAAGAAACAGCCTCAGAAACCACGCTTGTTGAGTATTGAGTGTCAGAGGAATTCTGACATAAAGTTACTGTCCCCGTTGGAATTGATGCTTTGCCGGGTTTTCCGGAATAATCATATTCTATAATAAAATAAAGTTGATTTGTTTCATTGATATCATTCCATTCTCCTGCTGTACCATATGGCCAGGCTGCCAATGCTATAGCTGATGCATCTTGTGTACTATTATAATTATCTGGTTCATTTGGAAATGTATTTTGAGATTTGCCACCCCAATTATGGAATTTCCCGCTTACAACTGAGCCTTGACCATCACCTGCTTCTCCTTGACCATTCCAGAAATTATCTCCGGTTCCATCATTGTTTCCATCCCAGTTCCATGTACCTTCAGATTGTTTGTCATTTGCACCTATCCAAATATAAGCAATACCTCCGCCATCAGTAATTGAAACATAAGTTGAACTGATATTTGCGCCATTCACTATTGCGTCATATATTGTATTTTGTTCTGTTTGACTGTCAATATGAACAAGATATCCACCTTTAGTTGTAGCATTTGATGCCGCGTTTGTCCAAGAATATCTTGTAGTAATGATTTCATAACTTTTTCCATTTGAAGAAAAAGAATAGTCTGCTTTTATATTAAAAGCTAAGCTTACGAAAAGTAAATTAAAGCATAAATAAAACCGTAATTTCTTTAGTTTCATTAAATTCATACAAACACTCCTAAATTATTATTAAAATCCAAAAATAATATAAATTATCATTCTATTTCAACAACGAAGTTATTTAAAAATAAAAGATATCACACAATATTAACTTAACAAATATTTGATTTTATATATTGATTTAACTGTAATTATTTTTTCACAATGTCATTTATTTTGCACATTTTTTTTTCAACCTGTGCAATCTTCTTCATAGTGTGTAAAAATTTACACACTTATTGGAATTTGAAGCAAAATCGTAGAAATTTTAGTATAGAATATTTTCATTGAATATGTAATTTAAAATTAATTGTTTATTTTTAAATTTAGTGGAAGTTCAAAAAGTAGCTTCACTATATCTTTTTGAAAATAATTAAATAATTATACTAATTTTAGGTTACAGTAATGAACGACGATCAAGTCTTAATTGAAGCTAAAAAGTTATTAAATGTAGAGATTGAATCATTAAATCTGATTAAGAATAATTTAAATTCTGATTTTCCCGAAATTGTCAGACTTTTAGCTTCAAATAATAAACTCATTGTGTCGGGTGTTGGGAAATCAGGGCTAATTGGACGTAAGATAGCCGCAACATTCGCTTCAATTGGTAAGCCATCCTTTTTCATGCATCCTGTCGATGCTATGCATGGTGATCTCGGAATGATTGAAAAAGGCGATGTAGTAATACTTTTATCTAAAAGTGGATCGACACAGGAAATAATAGAAATGATGCCCTATGTTAAAGGCAGAGGCGCATTAACAATCGCAATAACCGGTAATACTGATTCTTTTCTCGCTCACAATGCAGATTATACAATCAATGCTTATGTTGAACAAGAAGGATGTCCACTCAATACTGCACCAATGTCAAGTGCCTTAGTTGCTCTTGCGATAGGTGATGCCTTAGCAACTTGTGTTATGATCTTGAATGATATCACAATCCAGGATTTTTCTAAACAACACCCATTAGGGCAAATTGGTAGAAATATTACACTTGAAGTAAAGGAAGTTATGCATACTTATGAGCAACTACCTTTAGTCAATGAGACATCATCTTTCAGAGAAGCAATAATCGAAACTACAAATAAATCACTTGGATGTGTTTGCATCGTGAATGCTAATAATGAGTTGAAGGGAATTATTACTGATGGAGATGTACGCAGAGTACTCCAAAAGATAGATGATATTCGTGGAGTTTTGGCATCAGAAGTAATGACAACAAATCCAATAACTGCAACGCCTGATATGCTTTTAGGTGATGCTCTGGGATTGATGGAAAATAGGAAAAGTCAAATAAGCGTTTTGCCGGTAGTGGATACTAATAATAAAGTTATTGGAGTTATAAGAATTCATGATATTGTGAAATCAGGAATTTAACTACTCAATTCTTAATTTTTGGTTTTTGATTGTTGATAGGTGAAGGATCAATTAATCTCATAATCGGTTTTTTTTCTTCAACTTTTTTAACTCTTGGCTTTCTTATATAAGTTGAATCAGGTTTACCGGACCAAGGAGATGAAGGAATATCTGTTTTCTCTCTTGTTATTTTTATGTTTCTGATAATTGTACCTTTTGTTCCAAACTGCGGTAACTGGACACCATTCCTCTTGAAAATAACAGCACCTTCATTTCCAATTGATAAAAGGAAATACTCTTTTGCAGACCATTTCTTTTCCATTTCAGGATATATGGTGAATTGATCCATCTTTTGACCATCAATGATTATCCTTATCCAGGCGGTATCTTTACCAACAGCCTCAAGAAGAAAACTATCCTGAGAATTGAGATTCATATCAACAGATTTTCCCTGATTTTTTATAACAGCTGTATCAGGACCCGGAGTTTCCTTCTCGCCGGAAAATTTACGCTTTTCGCTTCCATCCATGAAGAATGTTATGTAAATAAGAGCAACAATTGTCAAACCAAGTGCAGAATAAATCAAATAGTTAATAATATTAGAATTCTTTAAAGATCCGATTATTTTTGGTGTAATAGAAGTCGTTGAAGGCTGATACTCATTTAACGTGCTTTTGATATCAACATTAATTGCTTGATATTGAGCAGGCTTTTTAATATTTGATTGAGATTTGAGAGATTCGATGAGATATTCAATCTCATCTTCAGGTATTTTGAGAAAAGTAGCGTAAGTTTTTATAAATGAAATAATATAGACTGCCGGTAAAAATGTAAAATGACCATTCTCAAGCTCCAGCAAAATATGGGGCCTGATCTTAGTCTTTTCACTTACCTGTTGAATGGTTAGATTCAAACTCTCACGGTAATGTATAAGTTTTACAGCAAATTCTTCCATCTATTCCTTTTAATTTTCATAGACTTATTCGTTATCCAAATACAAACTTATTTCTTTTATTTCTAAATTTATATAAAATTTATCGATCATACACATATTTCTTTTATTTTTGTACTTCTTTAATTAGCTATTATACTTTATGAAACAATACAATCTATATATAATACTCTTCGCTTCTTGCATAAATTATCTTTTTGCTATTGATACGATTGAGTTAACAAAAGATTCAATTCCACAAACTCTCAATAATCCGGTACAAATCCGTGAAAATAAAGTTTCCTCAGAACCAGACAGCATCTATCAAATATCAAAAAATGAGTTTATGTTTGCTGATACTCGTCGTTGCTTAATTGACGGCTCCTTACCATTAAGTACCACAAAAATCAAGCCAGTTTCTGCTACGATTTTTGGTGCTGCTTTAACTGGATTATTTGTTGTCCAACATGAAATGCAGCAAAATACTATTTGGAAAAATGTTTCACCCAAATTTAATATCGCAGAAGACTATAAATACTCATTAGGCGCAGATAAATTTGGTCATTTTTATGGTGCTTATATGCCATCATACTTTATGTCTCAGGTTTTTATGTCAACAGGATTCGGGTACGATTTATCACATGTATTAGGTGGGACACTTGGCTTATTATATACATCTTATGTTGAAGTTTTAGATGGATATAGCAAGGATTTCGGTTTTTCACCTTCGGACTGGTATGCAGATTTCGCTGGTTCTGCTTTCTTTGTAGCTCAACATTATATTCCTGTGCTTCAGAATTTTCAACCAAAATTTATGTACGTTAAACCAAGTTGGATTGGTGAAAAAAACCGCAGGGAAGCTGAATCATTTATTGATGATTATAGTGCTCAAACATTTTGGATGTCTATTAATGTCCATAATTTATTACCAAAGAGTATTGAGAATTATTGGCCTGATTTTCTTGAATTAAGTGTAGGTTATGCAGTTTATAGTTTGTGTACTCCATGTTTTAAGAATTTACCTTGTGATCCTGTAGTTTCAGAGCCTGTTTCGCGTGATGCATGGGGAAACAGAACTTTATTGATAGGACTAGACTATAATCTCGTCAAATTGTTACCCGATGATGGAGCTTTTTGGAATTGGTTAAAACAAAGTTTAAATCTATTCAGATTTCTACCTGCACCGACTTTGGAGATTGGAAGAACCACGAGATTTTATCTTACATTTCCTTTTCCTATTAAAATAGGGAATATAAGGTTTTAATAGTTATTTATAGATTGGATGAAAAATAACCATTTATTTTTTCTTTTTTTCAATGATTTATGTTAATTTTATTTTTTATAAATATAACCGTGCTCAATAATTGTCACAACCAAACCAAAATATACTTCAAAAATCTATAGTTTTCAAAAATGGAAATGGTCATTCCAAAAATTCTGTTATGCCATTAATCATTGATAATTCTAAAACAGTGGAACCACTTATTTCATTGATTATTCCGGTATATATGGAAGAAAAGATACTTGAAGAGACTCTAAAGATTTATACAAGGAATATATTGAATAAATATAATGTTGAGTTAATCATTAGCGATGGAGGTAGCACAGATTCAACTGTAGAAATTGCAATGAAATATGCAGATAAAATTACTGTTCATAAAGAAAAAAGAAGGCAGACAATAGCTGAAGGCAGGAATAAGGGTGCAGAAATTGCAAAAGGTGATATTTTGGTGTTTATTAATGGCGATACTGTCCCTAAAAATATCGACCTATTTTTCTTAAAAATATCTTCTTGGCTAAATTCTGATTCAAAAATTACTAAGTTTGATGCTTTAGCTTGTACAGTAACAGTACACCCTGATCAAAAAATATTCAAAGACACACTTTTCTATACTATACACAATGCTTACGTTCAGCTCTTAAATTCTCTCGGTATGGGCATGGGTAGGGGAGAATGCCAGATAGTAAAAGCTGGAATTTTTAAAAAAACCGGTGGATACAATTCTCAGTTAACAGCCGGTGAGGATTTTGATTTTTACAGTAGAATAGCAAAACATGGCAAAATAGGATTTTCCAGAGATATTGTAGTGTATGAATCGCCTCGTAGATTCAGGCGTTATGGCTATCTAAGAATAATATTCTCATGGTTGATTAATTCAATTTCTGTCATGGTGTTTAACCGATCAGTATCTAAGGAATGGGAAGCAGTTCGCTGATCCCAAAATCATTCTCAAGAGATAAAATCAATGCCAAATAAATTTATAGGTGTTTGTCTGGGTGCATCAACTATTTCATTTGTCAGACTGACAAACGAGAATAGTAATGTGATAATTGATAAAACACTAAAAGTAGAACATAATGGAGAACCGAAGAAAGCATTCCTCGACAACTTCATTGCTTTTAATCCGGAAAGATATCCTACAGCTATAACTGGTAGGAAGTTTAGAAAATTAGTAAATCTGACTTCAATTTCTGAACCTGAAGCAACCGAATATGCTTTTAGTTATTTTAATAGCTCTAATGAAAGCTATTCTTCTATTGCATCTCTTGGTGGTGAGACCTTTATGGTATATATGCTAGATGAAGAGCATAAAATATCAAATGTAATAACAAAAAATCAATGTGCATCTGGTACAGGCGAATTCTTTATGCAACAGATTAGCAGAATGGATTTACCCATATCAAAAGTTGCTTTAATACCAAACGATACAATTCCATATAAAGTCTCAGGGAGATGTTCTGTTTTCTGTAAGTCTGATTGCACACATGCTCTGAATAAAGGTGTTCCTAAAGATGAAGTAACGTCTGGGCTGGCTTCTATGATGGCTGAAAAAATAGAGGAATTACTAAAGAAAGTAAAATCTGGAAAAGTTCTTCTAACTGGGGGAGTTACTAAGAATAAATTGATGATGCAATATTTGAGTGAAAAAATTCCCGATATTGTAATTTCTGAATATTCTACATACTTTGAAGCATTAGGTGCCTCAATATTTGCATCAAAAAATAAAGTTGTTGCATTCTCTTCTTTTGAAGATATACTTGAAACAAAGGAAAGTTCTTTTGTATTTCATCCACCTCTGAAGAATTTTAAAGATAAAGTAATATTTAAGGAATTAGAAAGAGGTAAGGCTGTTGATGGTGACGAATGTGTATTAGGTTTGGATGTAGGCTCAACTACCACAAAAGCAGTAATAGTAAGAATCAATGATAACAAAATTTTAGGTTCAGTTTATCTTTATACTTTTGGAAATCCAATCGTGGCAAGTAGAAACTGCTATTCCCAATTGCTAAATCAAATTCCAGAAAAAATAAAAATTATTGGTATTGGTACTACTGGTTCAGGAAGACAGATAGCCGGATTGCATGCACTAACTGATGGGATAATTAACGAGATAGTTGCTCATGCCACAGCAGCTGTTTTTTTCGATCCTGAAGTAGATACAATTTTTGAAATTGGTGGTCAGGATGCCAAGTACACATATATTGTTAATAAGGTTCCTGCGGATTATGCAATGAACGAAGCTTGTTCTGCCGGAACAGGATCGTTTATTGAAGAAGCTTCTAATGAATCCCTTGGAATTAATGTTAAGGATATTGAAAAATATGCTTTGGAAGCGGACACTCCGCCAAACTTTAGTGATCAATGTTCAGCTTTCATTAATTCAGATATTAAAACGGCTCAGAATGAGAATATAAGCAGAGAGAACATTCTGGGCGGTCTTGTTTACTCTATTTGCCTGAATTATGTTAATAGAGTTAAGGGTAACCGACCCATCGGCAACAAAGTATTTATGCAGGGTGGAGTTTGTTACAATAAAGCTATACCTATAGCTATGGCGGCATTAACAGGTGTTCAGATTATAGTTCCTCCAGAACCGGGTTTGATGGGAGCATTTGGAGTGGCTTTGGAGGTCAAAGAGAAAATTGAGCTTAAACTGATGCATCGTAATGATTATGATTTATTGGAACTTTCTCAGAGGGAAGTAAATCAGAAAAAAACTTTTACATGTATGGGTGGTAAAGAAAAATGTGACCTTCGCTGTTCTATTAACACGATTGAGGTACTTGGTAAGAATTATCCTTTTGGTGGAGCCTGTAATAAATATTACAATCTGATTAACCAGATGCAAATTGATACTGACAAATTTGATTATGTGAAACGAAGACAACAATTGATGTTTGGTAAGTATGCTCCAGATTATGGGATCAATCCAGATGCGAAAATAGTAGGACTAAATCAATCATTCCATACTCTTACTCTGTATCCATTATTTTATAATTTCTTTAGTCAGCTGGGTTTCAAAGTTATAATGTCAGATGAGTCAGATGAAAAGGGAATGGAATATGAAATGACATCTTTCTGTTATCCAGCTCAGGTTTCATTATGCTTGTTCAAGAATTTATTAGAAAAGAAAACAGATTATCTTTTTCTTCCGGAAATATTTGAAATGCATGTCGAAGGTGAAGTAAATCAACGATTGGATTTTAATTGTACTTGTGTGTTTGTCAGTGGAGAACCATTCTATCTAAAACAAGCATTCAAGGAAGATTTTACAGATAGAAAAATTCTTACTCCTTTTTTAAACTTCGGTAATGGATGGGATAAAGAGGAAAGTAAATTCATTGAAATGGGCGAGGAACTCGGAGTCAATTCAGATGAGTGTTCCAAAGCGTACAGAACATCTGTGAGGATGCAAGAAGATTTCTCTAAAGAATTGTTTTCAATGGGTAAAGAATTTGTTGAATTTCTAAAGGAAAATCCTGAGGAGATGGCAATAGTTCTTGTCGGGAGACCGTATAATGCCTTTACAGAATTCGCAAACAAAGGAATTCCAAGAAAATTTGCATCAAGAGGGGTTTATGTAATACCTTATGACATGCTAAATTATACTCATGAATCAATAGATGACAACCAATATTGGGAATCAGGGAAGAAAATTCTAAAAGTTGCACCCATCATTAAAAATAACAATCAACTGTTTGCAACATATATTTCTAATTACTCTTGTGGTCCTGATTCGATGCTATTAACATCTTTCAGGTCTATAATGGGATCAAAACCATCATTAACCCTCGAATTAGACGGGCATACTGCTGATGCCGGTGTGAATACAAGAATTGACGCAGCCCTGGATATAATCAGGAATTATAGAAAAATCTATGAAAAAATTGATAGTAGAAATGAAGTACCATTTTTTCCGGCAAAAATTGAATTTACAGAAACTTCTGCATTTTTTGTGACATCTGAGGGTGAAAAGTTAAATTTAAAAGATAAAAGTATTGATATATTAATTCCATCAATGGGTGATCTGACCGCAGGTTTATTTGCTGCGTCACTTAAAAGCCAGGGATTTAATGCAATCGCTATGCCTGAAGGTAATCAGGACATACTGAAATATGGCCGTGCAAATACAAGCGGTAAAGAGTGTCTTCCTCTGATCCTCTGTGTTGGGGCGTTAGTGGATTACTTAGAGAACAGGTGGGATGGAAAACAAAAGGTAGCTTTCTTTATTGTTCAAGGTGCCGGCAATTGTCGATTAGGGCAGTATCCAGTGTACATGCGTGAATTGATAAAAAGAAAAAAACTAACAAATGTTACTACACTTACACTAATGAATGAAGATGGATTTGCCGGTCTGGGTCCAAATTTCGCTATGAGAGGTATTCAGGCTGTGTTGATAAGTGATGTTTTGGATGACATACGTTCCGGTATTATGGCTCATTCTGTTGATCCGGAAAAGGGTGTAAACATTTTCAATGAAGGTTTCTCAAAACTCTGCTATGTTATGGCTACCAAACCTGATAAAATTTACTATGAATTAAAGAAGTTTGCTCTTGATATCAAAAATAGAGTTAGAAGCAGATTACCGATAACCGAAGCAAAATACATAGCCTTGTGTGGAGAAATCTATGTGCGTCGCGACCATTTTTCACACAAATGGCTTAATAAACATTTCGCTAAGCATGGATTTATCTTGAAGGATGCTTACATTTCCGAGTGGGTTTTTTACGTTGATTATTTACTAAAACAAAAGCTTCTGGAACCTGATACTTCATTCACTAAGAAACTTGAAAGATATATTCGTGTTTATTATATGAGAATGGCTGAATATCGTATAAAAAGGATATTGGCTAAAACCGGGTATTATAAATTCAGCCGAACTAAAATCAAACCTCTGATTGATCATAGCAAGCATGTTATCCCCATTGAATATAAAGGGGAACCCGGATTAACTCTGGGTACAGCGCTTCACGAAACAATAGAAAAATACTGTGGAGTTATCAATCTTGGTCCATTTGGTTGTATGCCTACTCGATTTACAGAAGCTGTTTCACTACCAGAAATGAAAATTGAAAATAAAATTGAAGCAGGTAGGTTAATAAATCCAAAATACGACTTACCGGAAATATTCAATAGAAAAATGAACTTACCTTTTTTGACTATTGAAACCGATGGTAATGTATTCCCTCAATTAATTGAAGCCAGGCTGGAAACCTTTATTCTTCAAGCAGAAAAGGTGGCAAAGTTGATGAAAGAAGCACGAATGAATGGCTACCTATAAAAAATGTTAAAAAAATCATTACTAAATTGAGTATTTTTGACGATGTTTAATTATATAAAACTAGATATTTAATATGGCATTAGACTACAAGACAGCCGGTGTTGATATAGAAGCCGGAGAAGAAACTGTTAATAGAATTAAACCATTAGTCAGATCTACTTTTAATAAGAATGTTCTGACAGATATTGGACTGTTCGGCGGATTTTATGAAGCAAAATTCCCAGGTATCGAAAACCCTGTCCTGGTAGCCAGTACTGATGGTGTTGGAACAAAACTAATAATTGCATTTATGGCAGATAAACACGATACTGTTGGTCAGTGTTTGGTTAATCATTGTGTAAATGATATTCTGTGTTCTGGAGCCAGACCATTGTTTTTTCTGGATTATTTTGCTACAGGAAAACTGAATCCTATAGTAGCTGAACAGGTGATAAGTGGTTTTGCTGTAGCATGCCGTGAGAACGGTTGTGCTCTAATTGGTGGTGAGACAGCTGAAATGCCTTCAATTTATAAAGAGTCTGAGTATGATATGTCTGGAACTATAGTTGGTATAGTTGATAAAAATAAGATTATCGATGGTAAGAATATTGCTCCCGGCAATGTTATGATAGGTTTGAAATCCACCGGTTTGCAAACAAATGGCTACTCTCTTGCCAGGAAAGTGTTATTTCCAAAATATAAACATGATACTTATTTTGAAGAATTAGGATCAACTTTGTCGGAGGCTTTATTAGCTGTTCATGGGTCTTTTCTTCATCATGTTACTCCCTTGCTCGAGAATGAATTGTTAAATGGCATATCTCACATTACCGGGGGAGGTATGATTGGTAACACTAAAAGAATTATGCATGAAGGAATTAAGCTGAATGTAAATTGGAACTCATGGGAAATTCCTCCTATATTCAAACTCATTCAAAATGAAGGCAAAATATCAGATGAGGAAATGAGACATGTATTTAATCTAGGTGTTGGGATGGTTTTAATAACCGATAAATATAATGTAGATCGTGTTTTGGAAATGACAAAGTCATGCGGATCTATGATTATTGGCGATATTATTAAAGATTAGTCTGAGTAATTTATTTCTTTATTTGAATTTGATTGATAAAACCGAAGATTATGTTTAGAAAAATAATCAGATTAATATTTATTTCGATAGCCGTTTTCTTTGGCTCCTCCATTTTTATAGTTTTGTTCTACAAATTTATCCCACCACCATTTACCCCAATCATGGTTATTCGAGTCTTTGAAGGCTGGTTCGAAGGAAACAATGTTACAATCGAAAAAAATTGGGTGTCTTATGACGAAATTTCCCCAAATTTTTTTAGGGCTGTGATTTCAGGCGAAGACGCAAAATTTCTTCGTCATAATGGTTTCGATTGGCAAGCTATTGAAACAGCTAAGAGATATAACGAAAAGCTAAAAGGCAGAAAGATGAGAGGGGCTAGTACAATCTCAATGCAAACAGCCAAAAATACATTCCTTTGGCATGGCAGAGTTTACATAAGAAAAGCCCTGGAAGCATATTTCACCGTACTAATAGAATTTGTTTGGGGGAAAAAGCGAATACTTGAAGTTTATGGAAACATTGTAGAATTTGGTGATGGTATCTATGGAGTTGAAGCCGCATCGCAGAGATTCTACGGTAAATCCGCAAAATTATTATCAAAACGTGAAGCCGCTTTATTGGCAGCAGTATTGCCAAATCCAAGAAGATGGTCTCCTGCTGATCCAACATCATATATTGAAGGCAGAGTTACCTTCATAGAAGGTAGAATGGGTGGAATTGCACTTCCAAAGTGACGTTTCATGACTAAAATTACTGAAATATTCTAAATTTTTTCTTAAATTGCCTAACTAATCTTTTGGATTAATTCAAAAGAAACAAAAACCACTGGAAAGGTGCGAGAGTGGTTGAATCGGACGGTCTCGAAAACCGTTGTACTCTTACGGGTACCGTGGGTTCGAATCCCACCCTTTCCGCAAAAAATATGAATACAACTCTCCAAATGTAAAAAAGTCTAAAGCAGAAATGGTCATTCTCTTTAGACTTTTTTTATATCATTTTAATAAAAAGCTAAGTTAATTGACGATTATCATCTTTTTAAAAAAGAGTTGATTATCGATTTTGATTTTTACAAAATACAAACCACTTATTAAATTAAATGTGTTGATGGAAATCTCGTTATACCCCTTGTCCAACATGCGGTTTTCTATGATATTATATGTTTTACCTAGTTTGGGATCAATAATTGAAACCTCACAGTTTTTGGGGAATTGTAAATTTATTCCTAAAACGGTTTCATTATTTTCAAATGTTGGAATTGGGAACAATGTGATATTATCATCATTTATAATTGGATCATTGTCTTTTATGTAAGTAATAGGTTTAGCTTGAGAGCAATAATCCCAATCCAATAAATAATGGCTTTCGGTTGCGTTACCGGTAGCTGATGTAAAACCAAAATATGCCCAATCACTTTTTAATAAATTAGCTATATCGAAATTTGTTAAGTTGAATATTGGTTTGTCGAAGATCTTTGAATCACTCAAAAAAATCTGGAGATTCTTATTAGTATAATTATATACAATTTTACAATAATATATATAAACATCATTTTTTAATCTTAAAATATTGCGATTTATTGCTTTGCAATATTCAGGAGTATGTTTTGAACTTGTAAAATTATTATTACTAATCTGAATCGCCGCATGGTTTCCGTTAGGATCAAAATAGTTCTCAATCTGTAATGAATCGTTATTGAAAGTATCAAATTCCAAAGCAATTGAGTTTTTTATTCCTTCATAACCTATTCCACCACCGGGAAATCCGATAGCATATAAATTGTCAGTCTGCATTACAAACGCTAAACCATCAGCTCCTGGATCAGAATTATCAGGAGCATTGAAATTATTTCCATTTGATATTTTAAAACTGAAATTTGTAGTAAAATCTCCAGTCAGAGAAAGTTTAATTTTGAACCAAATACTACCTACATCAAGAATAGCTGTATTCGTTAGTTTAATAGTACTGTCAAATCTATTTGAATTTCCATTAAACTTAATATTGTCGATATTTTTAAAATTAGCATATTTAAAAGAATAAATACATGGTTGTAAATCTTCCTCTATTTCATCTTCAGTTAATGCTCTTTTATAAATTTTAACTTCATCAATAGAACCAGTAAATCTTGCAGATGTTCGTTCTTCCCCATAATACCACCAATGTCTGGCTAATGCAGCTGAATCTTTTGAATAATTGATAATTGAATTATTCTGTTGTCCAACTAAATCAGTGTTGATATAAAGTTTCAAAGTGTTATTCTTGAATACCATTGTATATTTAACCCAACGATTTCTTAGGGACAAATCATATACTAAGCTGATCTCATTATTATAATCGATGGAGCCAACAGTGCAATGAAGATTTAACTCATCAGTCGAGAAAATATGATTTAGTAAACCTAGCCATCCATTATTAACATGACCAAACCAAAAATACGCCTCTCCACCATTAGAAGACATACCTTCCTCGTTCACCCACATAGAAATTGTAAATTCAGGAAAAACACTTAAATCAATACTAGGAAGTAAGACATGATCACCTAATTCAGCATTATCACAACTATAGGTTGGTTGATAATATCCTTTACCCTGAAATCGTAGTGCCTTGCCTCTAATACCATCTATAACACTAGGGTTATTCACAATTGTACCGTGGTAATTATTCCCACTAACGTCTTTGGCGGTACCATCGTCAAAACTCCAATAAGCTATAAAATCATCTGCTATCAGAATATTAATTGAAGCAATGGGAATGAGGATAGAAATAACTAAAAATTTTATCAATGATTTCATATTAAATGAGTCTTTCTGAAAATTAATTTGTGCCATCAAAAATATGAATTATTGTTAAGTTATCAAAATTAATTATTTTGCAATTGAAATTAGACAAAAAATTAAATATTAGAGAAAAGTATGAATTATTCTGGATTAGCTAATATCAATGATTTTGATTTATTAGAATGGAAAAATATTTTCCATGAAATGGAATCATATCAAGAAGAATTTTTGAAATTTGAACATCAATTTAGAAGTTCTGAGTATAAATGGCCGGGTGATGCCTTGCATAATTGGAGTAGATTGTGGGAATATCCTTATGTTTACTATCATTTAAATAATTTTAATTCTGAAAAAGGTAAGGTTGCTAAAGTTGTGGATGTAGGAAGTGGTGTTACTTTTTTTACAACCTTCCTTGCTGGTAAGGGTTATCAAATTACTGCTACTGATATTGATCCGATTACCGAAACTGATCTGAACAGAGCTTTTCAAGTTATTAATACTAACCCTGGAAAGGCTGATGTTAGGATATGTACTGCGGATAAATTACCATTTGATGATGAATCTTGTGATGCCGCAATATCTATAAGTGTAATCGAGCATGTTGTTGATTTTGAAAAAACTATCAAAGAAATTTATAGAATATTAAAGAAAGATGGGATTTTTATTTTAACATTTGATATTGATTTAAACAATAATCATGAACTAAAACCAGATAGGTACATTGATTTTAAAAAGGTTCTCTTTAAATATTTCAAATTAGAAGTTGATCAACAGGTTATTCACCCTCAAAAAGCTTTAACTAGTTTAATTAGTCCCTATCCCTATCCAATTTATAAGACAATTCTTCACAAATTATCAAAAAATTTTATCAGAAAAATAAAGGATGTGATGGCAATTAAATACTATAAACCCTATTATTTAACTTGTGAAGGTGTTGTACTTAGAAAGATTACTTCTTAAGTGAAGATTGTAAATAGTTTTTTATGTCAAAATAAGCTCTAAACATCATTTTGGGGGTAATATTGAGCAATTTATATGACAATAAAGCACCAGTAAATCCAAGATAAGCATAATAAATGATTAATGGGATAGGAGTCCAATTTATATTATTTGTACTACCAATAATATAAATTGAGAAAAAGAAAATTATATTTCCTATAAAACTAACAAGAATTATTTTCTTTAGTTTGTCCAAAGCAACCATTACAGAATAAATAAAAGTAAAAGGTAAAAATAAAGCCCCAATCAGCAATATGTTAAAGTAGTTTTGTGACATTAGGTATCTTTGAGGCAATAAATAAGTAAACATTACATTACTTAGACCGCATGTTAACAATACTATTAATAATCCAAATGCAAAAAACATAAATGATGAAGATTTTGAAAGTAAATCAACCAAAGCATTTCGGTTTTGATTATTAATCTGTCTTACCGCACTTGGGTAAATAAGTCCACTAATTGCGCTCATCGCTTCATCAAAAACTCTAAATATATTTTTCGCCGCAGAATATAAACCTACAGTTTCAAGTGAAAAAAACAATTTCAAAAATAATACATCTAATTGTCTGGGTAGGGTAAAAAGGAGGCTAGTCGTTGTCATTTGCCATCCAAATTGGAAAAACTTTGAAAGCTTGAAAGATGCATTTTTTTCAAATTTCAATTCCTTCCTTATGAGAATTACTGCAATCAAAGAACTAAGTCCGGAACCAACTAAATAAAAAATTGATAAATCTGAAAATTGTAAAACATGAACCTGTGAAATCCTATTAAAAATCAAAGCTGTTATCGAACCGAAAAATATTAGATTTACAAAAAATAGGAATTTCATATTCTGAATTCTATAAATAATTTTTTGACAATAAGATCTTGGTATAAATGCCAAACTCAGCAATGGCAAGAAAGCACCTATCTCCTTTATTCTTTCTTCTTGGAATAAGGAGGCTAAACCATCCCGAAAAATATAAATTAGTAATGAAACTGTCATCGTTAATGAAACATGAATAATTAATGAAATGAGATTCACCTTATATCTTGTTTCCTTATTCATTCCAAACTGTATCAGACTTTGTAAAGCAAATGAATCGCTTACAGTAAATATCCAGGTGTGAAGAGCAATTAGTAGTGAAAACAATCCGAATTCTTTAGGGGCAGTATAATTCATAACAATAATCATAACAAAACCATACAAGAGGAATAGTCCCTTATCTAAAAGAGACCACGATATTAAACCGATATGATCCTGAGCTTTCAAATATGCTATTAATTATTCAACAGTTACACTTTTAGCCAGATTTCTGGGTTGATCCACATCTCTTCCAAGCTTAACAGCCATGTAATATGCCAATAGTTGCATTGGAACGACACTTAATATCGGAATTAACATTGGTAATGTTTCAGGTATATAAATCACATGATCAGCAAACTTGCCGATTTGTGTGTCACCTTCGGTAGCAATAGCTATTACTGTACCTTTTCGAGCTCTTACTTCTTCGATATTTGATAACATTTTTTCATATATTTCATCTTTTGTTGCAATGAATACAACCGGCATATCTTTGTCGATCAGAGCTATTGGACCATGTTTCATTTCAGCTGCAGGATAACCCTCCGCATGGATATATGAAATCTCCTTTAACTTAAGAGCACCTTCAAGAGCAACAGGAAAATTGTAACCTCTACCTAAATAAAGGAAATTTTTTGAATTATAGAATTTAAGCGCAATATCTTTAATTTTATCGGAATTTTCAAGAATGCGATTGATTTTCTCCGGTAAAAGACTAAGTTCTTTAGCTATTCGCTGTCCTTCAATAATCGGTACTTGACGCATTCTCCCCATATAAAGAGAAAACAATGCCAGCACAGCTAGTTGAGAGGTAAAAGCTTTAGTTGATGCAACTCCTATTTCGGGACCGGCATGAATATAAACACCTGCTTCAGTTTCTCTTGAAATTGTACTTCCAACAACATTAACAATACCGATTACAGTTGCATTTTTTTGCTTTGCTTCCTGAATAGCCGCTAAAGTATCGGCTGTTTCTCCACTCTGAGATATTGCAATAACTAAATCATCCGGAAGAATGATTGGATTACGGTATCTAAATTCTGATGCATACTCTACTTCAACTGGAAGATGACAAAGATGCTCAATCATGTATTCACCAACCAATGCAGAATGCCATGATGTCCCACAGGCAGTAATAATTATTCGTTTTGCTCTTCTAAGTTTTTCTTCAATAATGCTCAATCCACCAAGCCGAGAATTGCCTTCATCAATTAGCAATCTGCCACGGAAAGCATCTGTAATAGTCTGAGGTTGTTCATTGATTTCCTTGAGCATGAAATGATCATAACCACTTTTTTCGATTCTACCAAGATCATAATCTATTTGATGAATAACATTTGTAGTTGTTTCGTTGCCAATAGTTTTTGTAGAATATCCATTTGCATCAAGAACGACCATTTCATTATCAGCAAGATAAATCACTTGACGGGTGTACTGAATTATAGCTGATGTATCAGAAGCAAGAATCAATTCATCATCACCTATACCGAGTACCATAGGACTTCCGCGTCTAGCCGCAATAATTTTATCAGGTTCATGATTCGAAATAATAGCTACTCCAAAAGTTCCTTCAACTTCAGAAAGAGCTAATCTAACAGCTTCTTCAAGGTTATTCACCTGTGAATAAATATAGCTGATGAAAACTGTTAATACCTCTGAGTCTGTTTGAGATCTGAAAGTATAGCCAAGTTCAGTCAGTTTCTGTTTTAGTGTTGAGTAATTCTCAATAATTCCATTATGAACAAGAGAAATATTATCGTCAGAATCATGATGAGGATGAGCATTAATATCACTAGGTTCACCATGAGTTGCCCACCTGGTGTGAGCTATACCTATCTTGGAAGTAAGATTTCGATCTTCAATTATTCTCTTGAGTGCTTCAACCTTTCCAACTTTTTTAAATGTTGAAATTGAATCATTTTCAAAAATGGAAATACCTGCGGAATCGTAACCTCTGTACTCAAGCCTGTTTAAGCCATTCATCAATACATTGACGGCATTCTGATTACCAATATACCCTACAATTCCACACATTGTATTTACCTCAATTCAAATAAATAATAAAAAAGAGACGAATATTTCATTTTTCCAATGCAAATATTAACAAATTTAAGTAATTTTGGTGAGACTCAAACTGAATGGAGATTAATGAAAGATATTTTTGCTAATGTTCCGGCATTTAAATACTTATTATTTTTTTTATCCGGCTTTTTATTTAGCTTAAATCTTATCCTGGATATTAAATATATTTCAATCATTGGAATCATTTCAATGATTTCGTTAGTCTATTCGTTAAAAAGACAAAAATTTGAAATATTTTACTTTTTATCAGTATTTGCCAGTGGGTTGATATTTGGGAATTCTTACCAATCTACTTCAATTTCATATCCTAATAAAATAATTCCCGATTTTCCCGGAATATTTAAGGGTAGGGTTGAAGCGATTGTTCGAAATGATAGCAAAAGTATCCGTTGCTTTATTCTAGGAAACATTGCATCAAAAATTATTGGAACTCAAGGTGCTACTAAAATCTATATGAAGATTCTGAAGGATGACGCTATCAAATTGGATGAAGGGGATAGTATTATTGCCGATATTAGACTAAAGGTACCTCAGTTTTCACAATTTCGTGAAGATTTCGACGAAAGAAATTATGCAAAAGCAAATGATGCTCAATGGTTCGGATATTGTTCTTCTAACAGAATGGCTATCATTTCCAGAACTTATGGATTCAATAAATTTATAAGTAATATTAGAAAAGAGATAAGCTTCAGAGTTAATCTGCTTTTCTCATCGGAAAATGCTGGTATAATTAATGCTTTGATAACAGGAAACAAGTCAGGTATTGACTCAGAAACAAATCAAGATTTTTCATTTTCAGGAACGGCACATGTACTGGCAGTTAGTGGATTACATATTGGCATCATATCTTCAATATTAATAATATTCCTTGCATTTATTCGGATACGATGGCTAAAATTTTCTACTTTTTCTATTTTCTTGATTTTATATATTATTATCACCGGTTATCAGCCTTCTGCAATCAGAGCTGGTGTCATGTCATTATTAATATATTTTACATACCTATTAGAACGAAGAATCAATTTACTCAACATTCTTTCCTTCGGAGTAATTGGAATACTGTTATTTCAACCTTCAATTATATTTTCTCCGGGATTTCAGATGTCTGTTGGAGCCATTCTTGGAATTGCCATATTCTATCCTATTACAATTGAATTCATAAATAAAATCAGTACTACCGAAAATCCGCTAATGGTTTTTGCTAAACAATCATTATCAATTTCTATTTCAGTTAATTTAATTGTATCGCCAATCGTAGCCTATTATTTTGGATTTTATTCTATTATTTCTCCTATTGCCAACCTCTTAATAATTCCTCTAATTTCAGTTGCAACAATACTTGCAATTTTTACAATTCTAACTTCATACTTCTCGGTCGGATTAGCATTATATTATGGATATGCAACTGATTTTCTTATACAAATTTCAAGAAATCTAACTAAGTCATTTGCCGATTTTAAATTTGCTGTTATCTCAAATGAGTCTATAATTTTAATAACGATTTTAATATCAGTTTCTATGATTTATATCTTTTTAAGTAGTAATCCAAGGATTGCAGTTTTTAGATCAATGGTAAGTTCAATGCTTATTTTGTTAATATTAAATATTAGCTTACAAGCAAATGAGGTAGAAATTTTTCCAAGGCAAAATACTATTGTGATCTCAATTCCTCAGCCCCAAAATAATAATATCATTTTAGTATTGGACAGGAAACCTAAACAATTTCCATATTTTGACTATTCTCTTTATAAGTTAATTAAGAATAAGTATAATAATTGTACTTTACTTATAAACGGCAACAACGGAATACGAATAGCTGATGAGCTAAATAAAGATACGACCTTCAAATATCAATTTGTTAATTTATTAAATATCAATGAAATCATAAATAACATCGATTTAGATAATAAAATATTTCAACGAATTACTTTCTAATTATGAAAATAAAAAATATTCTGATCTTCCTTTAGTTATAAGAATCTTTAGTCAGCAATAAGCTTATTGAATAATGTATGAACAAATCCTTGGAATATTTTAGTTAAGCCTAATTTATATGATTTTATAATAAAATATAATTTGTTAAGTCTAATCTTTTTATTAATTTTAATTAAATTTAGAATCGCCTCTTACCAAATAGAATATTACAGTATTCTACTAATGAAAGCTGATTTATACAGATAATACAATCATTCACAAAATTTTTTTTGAGGCATTTATGAAACTAATTATACAAGTTTTTTTAGCATTAATAATCCTTAGCGGAATGCTTACAATCTCACAGCCCTGCTACTCACAGAAATCTACTTCCATGACTTTTACATCAACTAAGGGGCAAGGGGCAACCAAAAACTGGAGTGCTGACACTTGTTATGCAACTATTGATGGAAATAAAACTTTGACAATTACCGGTCAGTTTGCTACAGGAAGGACTGATATTCCATATCAGGCAATGGTAATAACAGTAAAGAATTTTAAAGGATTAGCAATTACTCCTTATAGTATTTCAGATGCTTATTTAGAGGACATCTGGACCGTTAACGGAAAAGCAACCCGCGTCAAAACGACATTAGTCTTCAATTCAATTGCTGATGCTAACATAAACGATTTTGATCTTGATAAAAATCTTCTAAATGGTGGTTTCATTTTTGAAATGACATCACATCCACCTAGTGGAAATGATTTTGTTACTTCGGTTATTGGTGGAAAATTCGAAGCAGCAATGAGTATGGGGATTAGTCTGGAAGTATCTCCCACCACTGTTGTTAAAACCAATGCTGGAAGCAAAATCAATTTCAATGTTTATGCTAAAAACCTATTAAATGTTGGTGTAAAAGGATGCGAATTATTTGTCACAGATGATTTGGGTAAAATAAAGGAAACAAAAGTTGGCACTACATCCAGTAAAGGTCAATATGTTTATACAGTTGATATTCCAAAGGATGCTAAAACAGATAAATATAAAGTTTCATTTTATGTAAAAAACAAAATAAATGGCGAAGAAGTCGTTTCAAATACTATCGAAAGAACTCTAGATGTATCCAGTCGCTATTGGGTGTATAATTGTGCAAACAGTCCTCTAATGACATTCGATGCCGGTGATGGGAATGAATTTAAATCAGATGATCCATTACCAACTATCACTGCAACAGGTAAAATCAATTTAAATGATGTTTTAACTCTTGACGGTACAGTAACAATTGATCCACGGAAAGGTGTAGAGAGATTAACCGGTAATTATTCAATGTATATTGATGGTGTTAATATTGCCGGGTCGGCTCAACAACTCATTATTCAGAAAGGTATTGGAATGTCCTTCAATTGTGCAAATTTGCTCAAATGGGACACACCGGGTGTTCTTGCAATAAAAATTGGCGGAATTGAATTTTCACTAGATGAGCTGAGCTTTGCAGATTTAAATTTTGCTAAAGCAGTTAAATTTAAAGTAACTGCGCAATGGGGAAATTTGAATAAGGATAATTGTACAACAAACTCTAATCAACCTGAATTCTCATCATTATCCGGTGGACTAACAATTGCCAATGAAGAGCTGGATGGTGTAAAAATTGAAGGTTTCGAAATAAGTGCAACAAATCTTAGCACAGCGGCATTCCCTGGGTTTTGTATCGATAATATTGGCTTATCTTATGAACCCGTTGAAGATTCATGGAAAGCTAATACAACAGTCGAGTATTCTACACCAGACCCTGCAAAAACCGGACAAAAATTATTCCAGGGTAAATTAAAGCTTGAATTAACTGTAAAAAAGGGACGATTTGATGGATTTATAGCAGAGGGAAAAAAGCAACCTGGTGTTCCATGCGGTGAGATACCTTTTGCTTGGATTGGTTTGCGTTTAGCCACTTCTGGTTGGTCTAACTTAACTTCCTGGAAAGGTTTGTCTGCAGAAATTGCAGGATTCTTTTTGTCTGACGATGCTTTAGTTAAAAATGAAATTCCATGGTTAACGAAAGTTTTGGGGGATGAATCTCTTATTGAATTAGAACTGGTTGGTAATATTGAATGCACAGGACCTAAAATTACTGGAACTGTGAATGCAAGAATGTTTGCAAACAAAACAATCAGTGTAACAAACAAATGGCAGGTTGTTGCATCCGGAACATTTGGAGCGGATTTAACTGATGGATTTGAGTTTGGTATCTTGAATGGTTCATTCAATGCACTTCATTTTGGAGCCAAGGATTATGTACTTTCAGTCGGCAGTGGTTATAAAGATGCAATTAAAATTAAGAAAAATGATATTTCTTACTTTTATAACTCTGGTGCAACAATAGTTAGAATCCCTGATATACCAAGTGATCCTGTGAATAAAACTGAATTTGGTCCTTTGTGGAAATTTATTACTCATTTGAAAGCAATGGGTTTCTATCCTAAAACTCTTGGAACCGCTTCAAGTTCAATGATGCTTAGCAGCACTCAAGGGTTAGAATTTAATGGAATGGTTGACGTTACAACATCTGGTATTCCAATAATATCTTCCTATGGTTCAATGTCAATTAAAGCAGGAATAAAGAATGGTGCTCCATATATGAAGTTTGGAGGTGCTTTCCCATCAATCTTTTCTTCTGCTCAAAAAAGGAAATATGGAGAGGATACTCCTCTGGAGAATCTGCCTAATGGTGAGTTAGTTAAGGCAAATGCGATTGATACTTTC
Organism: uncultured Hyphomicrobiales bacterium; assembly: GCA_964464375.1. GTDB lineage: Bacteria > Bacteroidota > Ignavibacteria > Kapaibacteriales > UBA2268 > CAIOZA01. The sequence goes on along the minus strand of CAYXFU010000001.1, from coordinate 171,523 downwards.
GAAGTTACGAGTAATATGAAAAGAGCTTTTATTATGCTCACCAGCAATGGCAAACTATCTGCCTCATCTTTAATTACACCTTCTGGTACAACAATTACCGGAACCAAACCTGATTCGAGCATAATTCTTTTTGATAGTCCAGACGGAACATTTGCACAATGGGCTTTAATAGCTCCGGAAGTTGGCAGTTGGATAATTAAACAAACACCAGGTCCCACTGACTCGATCTTCATTTATTCATTGAATAAGGATCGTAGTTTTGATATCACTGCAATCCAATCCGGGAAGAATGTAAATATTAGTTGGGATGGCATAGGTTATCAACCTGATGATTATCTTGATATTTTTATCGATTCAAAAAATAATAATTTTGCAGGTAAATATATAGGCAGAGTAAGTGCAAGCACTTCGAAATACAGTATTCCATTATCAGATTCTTTAACAGAATGCAATTATTATGTTTATGCTACCAGAATTGCTTCCGGAACAGCACCAATAACAAAATATGCAGATGGACAATTCAGTGTCAATAAATCTTGGTTAGCTCCTCCGACTAATATCAGACTGGTTTCTAATCAATTTGGAAATTGTAATTTAACATTCACTCCTTCATCAGATCCAAACATTTCACAGTATGGTATCTACATTACAAACACAAACGGTGAAGATTCACTTATCTCAATAGGTTATCCAAATGAAATGCCAATTAGCTTCAATTGTGATACGGCTTTAGTACGATCGATTTATGTCGTATCACTAAATAATCAATTTTATAGAGGATGCCCTGCTAAACCTCAATCAATCACTGTTGATGTTCAAGAAGAAAATCCATTAGTTGGTAAGGATAATGACATTGATTTTTCAATTATTCCTAATCCTGCTACTACAAACGCTGAAGTAAGATTTATTTTACCTGAGGATAGCAATATGAAATTGAGTATGTATGATATGCTTGGAAATAGAATTATCAATATATCACAGGGATTTTACAATTCAGGTGTTTTCAGATCTTCAATTGATCTTAAGGGTGTTGCGTCAGGTTCATATTTTATTAGATTAGAATCTGGATATACAGTTATATCTAAGCTATTCCAGGTGATTAAATAATTTAAAAATGAAAATTAAGTTCATTCGATGATAACAAAATTGAATGATTTTTAATATATTTGTTAACTCTTTATTGATTAACCTCAACATTATGTATAGATATTTTTTGGTTTTGCTTTTCATTTCGGGTACTTTGTTATCACAAACAACAGTACCCGAATGGAGGTTTATTTCTTCGCTACCGGTGGGGCTTAGCGGACACAAATCTGTTATGCTCCCTGATGGTAATGTTATTATTACTGGCGGGATAGACATAAACGGGAATTCAGTTAATACCTGTCTTATATATAATTATGGGACAGGTATTATTAATCCGGTTGAGCCATTAACAGAATCACGCGGATTTCATTCACTGATCTGCATTCCCGAAGGCAAGACAAAGGCAAAAATATATCTAATCGGAGGTTATTCGGGCAGTAATAATAATTTCAAATCTGTGTCATCCATTGAAATGTTGGATTATACATCAGGTATGACTTTTTTCAATTGGAGAAAAATTGGTGACATGAGATCTTCCAGAGCTCAATTAGCATCAGTTTGGGATAAGGGAAATTACATAGTCATTTCGGGTGGTTTTAACCAGGCATCTGGTGGAATTGCTTCAGGAAGCAGACTATCCTCATCAGAACGGATCAATATTGCCAGCAACGTTATTGAACAATTACCGGATATGACTAAGAAAAGAGCAAATCATCTTATGGGATGTATCATCGATGAAAATGGTTTGAATAAAATTATTTCTGCTGCTGGTGAAGACGATAAGCTTACTACTACCGAACTTCTTGAGAATTGGGTTTGGACATCATTTGCCTTCTCACCAAAAATTTATCATGATTATTCAGTTGCATTTTCTGATATTGGCGGCATTGCCAGAATATTTGGCGGTGAAGATAATTCAGCTAAAACCACAAATAAATGTGAATGGTATGATGTAAAATCAGGATGGAAATATTCACCAAGTATGTTTGTTCCTCGAGAGAACACTTCCTCTACTTTGATAGCAGGAATTTCTGATACAATACCAGCATACCTGATAGCCGGAGGAAGGAATCAAACAAATGCTATTCTACAAACTGAATATTTTTCATTACCAGATCAGAATAATCCAGCCGGATTATGGGTTCAGTTTGATAATTTAAAGTCTTCCACTTATTATTCCTCATTGAGTATTGGTGGTCATAATCTCCCATTATATATTGGAGGATTAGATAATTCAGGTAATCCTCAGTCAAACGTTCAAGTTTATCAGCCATTACAAATAACTGATGTTAAATTCTCACCGGAAGAAATTGGTAGAATATCGGATAGTATTGCTGTACCAATCAAAAATAACTGGCTCTTGCCTGTGAAATTAACTAAATTCAGATTTACCAACACTGCTGAATTTATTTTAACTGCTGATACTACTAATTTCATTATACAACCAAATTCAACAAGATTTGTTTATCTTAGATTCAGACCTAATGCTGTTGGATTAAGACAAGGATCTCTGCTGGTAAATATCAGCGGATTAGAGGACACTGTAAAGCTCGAAGGAACAGGCATTCAGTCCTCGATTGCCGTCTTGGTGACAGATCAAAAATTCGGGGATGTATTCATTAAGAATGATTCTACTATCTGCTTCAAAGCTATTCAGAACAAAGGTACAGACACAACATACATCGATTCACTAGTCGTTCAGCCGGCTTCTGATTATGAAGTTATTTCGCCTCAGGGACGAGTAAAAATTCCTCCTGATAGTTCATTGTCTGTTTGTCTAAGATTTAAACCACATTTGAGAGCAGAAATTCTTGGCTCAATGCTTATTCATATCGGTACTAAGTCCTATCCTTGTGGTTTGTCGGGTAAAGGTATAATTAAATATTTATCAGGAATGTCATTTACAGGTTGCGATACTGTTAATTATGAATCTGGAAAAAAATACACGACTTTTATTACGTTAAGAAATACTAGTGATAGACCAGTAACAGTTTCAGGTGTTCAATTACTTGGTGGTTTCAATAATCTTTTCAGTATTAATCAAACGTTTCCTCTATTATTGAATGTTCAGGAAAGTAAATCATTACCTGTTGATTTTACTCCGCAAAGTGAAGGATCTTTCACAATCAATATTCTAGTAGATAATGATGGAATTAAAGATTCGATTGTTAATCTTCCAGTATGTTTTGTTGCACGATCAAAAAATGCAGCATTTTCAATCTCAGCTATTGATTTCGGTAAACTTTGTCTTGATGATTCTGTTGCGACTTCCGTTTTTGTTGAGAATCCCAGTTCTTTTGATAAATTAAGTCTGGATTCTCTTAGATACAATGATTTATCAGGAAATCTTATAGTTAACGGTTTCAATTCAAAAATACTCGATCCAAGAGAAATCAGTCAATTTGTAGTTAGTTTCAAATCCTTGACACCAGGTAAATACGACTATATTTTGAGTCTCTATACATCAAACGGAAAGACTGATTTGCCTGTATCAGCTACATTTTTACCGACATTAAATTTAAATTCACAGGATACTAAATATGAATTTTCTCCCGGACAGTTGTTTACTGTGCCATTAAATATTAATATGACTGGCTTTACTAATTCGATAACAAAAACTAACTTTGATATAAGTTATGACGGTTATCTTGTAAGACCTACAAGATTAATGCAACTTCAGGGTGGCTTACCACTTGATTTGGCTAATTCATCCATTACAACATCTAAACTTGGAGAATCGAGTATTAAGGCTGTATTTACTTCACCAATTACCTCCAAACCGGCAATTGGCATAGAATTCGAAATGCTGTTGGGGAATTTCTCCGAAACAGAAGTAAAGATCGCCAAGTCATTAACGGATGAATATTGTCTGAACCGGTCATCATTCAAGGTACTTATTAATAGTATCTGCGGGGGCAGAAAAGGTTTGATTTCTGTTAATAATGCTTTAGTTATGGTTCTGACTCAGGATTTGAATAACGATGACTTAAATATTAATATTTACTCTAAAACAGGTTCAAATATAAATTTGAAAATATATGATGCCCAGGGAAATGAGATTCTTCATGAAAATCTAATTGTAAGAATGGGTGTCGCAAACAAAAATGTAAATCTCGCCGGCATAAGCAGTGGTTTATATTTTGTTGTAGTTTTGGATGATCAGGGCAATATTGCAAAGAATAAAATTCTATTAATGAAATAATAATGATATGAAAAGAAAATTTATAAAACTTCAATTATTAATGCTATTCTTCGCATTTCTGAGTTTATTTGCACAAGAAGAAACTCAGCCAATAAAGGTTGGTCTTTACGGAGGTTTATCCTACAACATGCACAAAGGGAGCTTTAATACTGCTGATGGTATCTTAGACTGTGGTTATTTCAAGGATGCAACATCATTGAGATGGCTGATTGGTAATAGTGTTGATTTTCCAGTTGCAAAAGATTTTGAAATATCCGGAAGAATCAATTATTGGGATGCAGGTGCAGACTTCAGTTCAGTGAACCTTAATCCTCCTAATATCACTTTACCCGATGGCAGCCTAACAAGACTAAACACCAAGCAGGATTTGAATACTACAGTTGACTATTTTCAGCTATCCATTCTTGGAAAATATTTTTTATTTAACAAGATGTATTTTGCATTGGGACCGGGATTTGGTATTAATAATAGAATGAATTACGAACAAACCGAAACGATAAAAAGCCCATCTGGAGTAACATTCCTCGGCGGAGAATCTACAAGAAAGATTATTTCCGGTAGATTTGATGAATATGGCAGATCAAAAATTCTTAGATTTTATCTCTTTGCCGGTTTAGGTTATGAGCATTATCTTAGTTCCAGATTTATCCTTAATCCTGAAATAAGCTATTCATTGCCTTTGACAAACGTTGTTAGCAATACTGAATGGAATATTCACAACATACAGCTAACTGTTGGTATCAAGTTCACTCTTGGACAAGATAAAACAATTATTCAAGAAATCGAGAAACCCGGAAAAGTTGAAATTAAGGAAGAAAAACCTGTAATCGCCGATGTATCTCCGATTGCAAATTTATCTTCCAGAAATGTCCTCGTCGATGGTACGATTTTAAATTATTCAGATATCTTTGTTTCTGAAGAAATATCAAATCAACTAGTTCCACTTTTACCTTATGTTTTCTTTGAATCCGGTTCCTCTGATCTGGATGATAGATACAAAAAGTTGAATTCATCACAGATTTCAGCATTTAAAGATGACAATATACAGGATTCAGTTCTTGGTATTTATCATAATTTGCTCAATATAATCGGTTACAGACTTAATAAATATACTTCTTCCACCATCAGTATCGTTGGATGTAATGAACCTTTGGAAGACACTGGTGATTTGAAAACATTATCTTTGAACAGAGCCGAAACTCTAAAAAAATATCTTGTCGATGTCTGGATGATTCAACCGGACAGAATCGTTATTAAAAGCCGATCATTACCACAAGTTGTATCTAACCGTTCAAATCCTGATGGTAAACAGGAAAACAGAAGAGCAGAAATTTATTCTGAAGATTACAGAGTTATTGAACCGGTCAAACTTTCGTTAAGAAACATAAATATTGTTCCTGAAAAGATATTATTTAGACCCGAAGTTCTCAATTCCGAAAAAGTAAAGAACTGGAGTTTGAATGTAAGTGATATTAAAGGCAATATGGTCTGGGAAACCACAGGCAATGCTTCTCCAGGTCAAGCTATCGACTGGAATTTCAATAAGGACAAAATTTATGATATTTCGAAATCAAATATTTTAAATAACAGACTTACGGTAACTCTTAATTTGTTCAAAGAGAATGGTGACCGCATTGTGGCTGTTAATGAGATTCCGGTACGCCGCCAGGTGACATCAAGAAGCCTGAGAGGTGACATTATTAAAGATTCGGTTTTCGAACGATATCAGCTAATTTTCTTTGATTTTGATAAACCCGAAATAAGTAAATTTAATGAAGAAGTTGTTCCATTAGTCCAAAATAGGATCAGAACTAATTCAAACGTAGAAATTACCGGTTATACCGATAGAATTGGCGAGGAAAAGTATAATTCAAATCTTTCGATCAAAAGAGCCAATGCTATTGAAGGTGTTATAAAAAGCAGGATTATTCCCAATAAACTGACAACTCACGGTGTGGGTGAAACATTTATCTATAATAATGACCTGCCTGAAGGAAGATTTTACAATAGAACTGTTATTATTGACATAATTACACCTTATGAATACTGAAAATATCATGAAATCAATTAAGTATATATTGTTTCTATGCATTTTTCCAATGGTATTGTTTTCACAGCAAAGCCTGGAACTGGTTAATGTATTTCCGTCAACATATAAATTCACGGCTGGATTATTGCGAAACGGTCATTTTTATATTAATACTAAATATATCGGTGATACAACAAAGCAGTTAATCTATAGGGAAGCAAATACAGGAATCACACCGATCAATTATACATCTCATGTTCATTTTAAGATTGATAACATTGTTTTCCAGTTACCATTTGAATCAGATACGGTAACTCAGTTACCACCGCCACCCAATCAGCTACAGATAACTAGTTTGTTCAGAGATTCTGTTCAGAACATTCCAAGGATCAATGCGACCATGAATGCGGTTATGCCTGACGGCGAGACTATCCGGTTTATATTCAGAATGATGCCGGTCAAAAGACCAAGCGGCGGGTTTATCAGGTTCATTGCCGAGCTGGATAGCAGCTCTAAACAACATGACATTGGTGTTCTTCTCTTAATTGATACAAAAATCGGTAATAACGACAGAGCACCAATCATCACTTCTGTTGGTTATTATAGCAAGGAAAAGGAATTTACTAAGACCGGACCAAATGGTATTCCTGAATATTGGCTCGCATTGGAAGGGAGTCCTCAAAATCCTCAGTTGACAGCCAGAGGCAATTTGCAGGCTTCAGAACTGATTGTCCCTGATCTGTTTTTGTTTGGTAACTGGTCGGATTTTTCATATAACAATCAAGCTATTAAAGGATTAAATTCATTCATCTGGAGAGACAGAGGAGCAGCTGACACACTCGATTACACTGACAGTGCGGTGCTTTTGATATGGAATCAGAAAAAAGTATCGGGTAAACATCTCAGTTTAGGCTCTACGGAAATCGGAATAGTAGATTCACTTGAGGTTGTCGATGCATCGGATACTTACGGTGGCGGATCCGGTTCAGGAACCGGAGGTGATGGTATTTTCTATGCTATGCCAAACGGATGTATTGAATTCGATACATTGCACCAAAGGGATTGTAATGATTTTAATTATCATCCCTATACTCCGGATAGTCTTCAGCTTCTGTTCATTATCACAAATACAAAAAATAGAACTTTTAACAATGTTAGAATTGAAGTTGGGAATATTCCGGTCGATATTAAAACCGCAAAAAATCAGAATTTTATTATTCCATCAACATTAATAAATGGAACATCTGCCGTAGCAACTCTAACATTCTGGGCTTATCCACGATTAAATCCGTCGAATTTCAGAATCCCAGTGACTATGATAGGCAATGTCAATGATACTCTTTCTATAGATACCCTTTGCATCTTTGTACCCGGAATAAGAGCCATTGATTCACTCGGACTACTCAATTTTATAGAACTATGCCCAACCAGACGTGACACAAGCTCTGTCCCTATTTACCTTAAGGGAGTTAGATGTACAGATATTGATTCAATTTATTTGATTGGTAATACACCTGATATTACGTATTTCTCAGTCATTAATCCTAAGCCATCTAAATTAAATCCAACATTCAATGATTATGTTCTAATTGAATTCAAACCTTTGACATTAGGGAATTTCAAAGTACAACTAGTAGCTCGGATTAAACAAAACGATGACTTCCCCGGAGGTAGTACTGAATTTTATAGCGACACTGTGGATGTTACAGGAATCGGCAAGGCTGATGAATTTGAATTTGCACAGAATGGTGATACTCTGAACTTTGGGCATATCTGCGTAGGAGATACAGCCATTCAGGAGTGGGCAATAATCAATAAAGGCGGATGCGAAGTAGATATATCATCTTACACAATTAATGGTGGAAAGCCAAATCAGTTCTCATTGGTTAACAATTCTTCTTTTCCATTGATGATTCCAAGAAGAGATAATGGAAATGTTGGTAAAGCCATTATTAGATTCACACCGGTATCAGCCGGATCAGATCTGGCTTCTCTTGTTATAAACAGTACATCCTATCCCTACAAGGATACTCTATTCTTAAAGGGTATTGGTGACATACCCGATTATTTAATAAAATCAAATGCAGTTGATTTTGATACAATTTGCCCGAATCAATTAATGGCAAAAATTGCTTCCTTAGAGAATCTAACTGCTTGCCCGGTTGATATTGATTCAGTTTATATTGTTTCAAATAATTCAGGTTTTTCAGTAACTCCTGATAAATTCACAATTGCATCATATAACGATATTCAGTTGAACATTAACGCTACTCTGGCTACTATCAATAGCTTCACCGGAAAAGTATTTATAAGAAGTGCTAAAGGTATTGACTCATCAATCATAATCAATGCAGTGGTCGCATCAAGAATTCTTCAAACTGCACCACAGCAGAATTTTGGTGATGTCAGGATTGGAAATAAAGGATCAATCCCGGTTACTATTAATTCTTCGGGTACAGCAGGGGTTGTGATTGATAATATCATTATTCAGGGAGTGCATCAGCAGGACTATAAAGTTATATTGCCAGTCGGAGTGAATTATCCAATTTACATCCGCTCTGCCAATAGTCTGACTTTTGATGTAGAATTCTCACCAACTGATATAGAGAATCGACAGGCGAATGTTGTGTTTCAGATGGATCAGACGAAAATTTGCGGACAGCCAGTTCCGATACCGCTCAAAGGAAGGGGTATAAGACCAATTATTGATATACAAAACAATAAGCTTTATCTTGGAAGAGTTTGCATTGGTAAGAATATCGATACTTCGTTCACAGTCAGAAATCCTGGCAATGGAGTATTAAACATATTAAATTATACTCCATCCGGTTCTGATTATTTCAAGCTAAATGGGATATTCCCATTAAAAGTTGACAGTAATTCGAATACTAAACTGAATATAAAATTTACTCCCACTCTTCTTGGAGATTTCGAAGCGAAAATCAATTTTGCAAGTGATGGCGACTGGCTGTTCTCTAATGACAGTGCTTTGCATTGCTATGGAACAGGAATCATTTGCGCAGAGCTATATATTGATACTATCATGGCTAATGTCGGCACTATTATTCCAATTCCAATAATCTTAAAATCAAGTGCAGGAATATCTTTAACTTCACCTCAATTATTTAATCTTATGAATAGCTCTAATCATAGAGCATTAAGTATCTCTGTGTCCCATGACAGAAATTTACTAAGGTTTAATAATGATAGTTTTATTTATGGTGCTGTATCAGGTAAAGAAAATAAGTCAATTTATCCTGATTCAATAGCATTCACTTTTGATAAAGGGCAAAGCCTTCTTCTTGATACTACCTTAGCGACAATCAATGCCGAAGTTCTGCTTGGTGACAATTATCAAACACCATTAACCATCTCCGTTAAGAATTTTGCAGATGGATACTCAGATCTAACCATAAGAAATGGATTACTTATACCTCAATACTGCGTCATTGATAAGCGGTTTGTCGACACAAAAGATGTCCAAGAATTTCTCCAGGTTATTAATAATCCGGCTGAAAATGAACTGAATTTAGAATTATTTGTTCAATCTGGTTCTAGATTCACAATAGAGATCATTGGTGGAATGAATGTTGTAAAATCTGGAATAATTGAGGCTAAGTCCGGCTATAACAAACTATCAATACCTTTGAATGGCTTGGTTCCTGGTGTATATCTAATAAGGATCAACGAAAATCCGAATTTGCAGGATAAGTTTATTATTCTTAAATAATTAGGTTCTGAAATTTGTATGGTCAAAATTGACAAATAATAATCGATTTTATGTTGGTTGTGTCTTCTCTGGAAATCTTTAAATATTTGAAGTTTTATGAAAACAAATTGATTGATTTATAAATTGTATAAAATTATTATTGTTATGTGAAAAAGTCCACAAACACTTGTTTTGCTTTATCTGCGTTTAGCTAACTAATCTTCAAATTTTTCTTTTGTTTTCTATCTATTATTTGTTTAATATTATTTAACAAGGTTGTGTTATTTTGAAATTAATTAACTTACAATTGCTAAGAAGTATTTTAACTATATTGATCATTGTTTTTACATTAAATTCATTTAGTGCAATATCTGAAACTTTGAATTATTCTGACACATCAGACTATAGAATTGGAATTAATGTTAGTGGATTATATTCATTTAATAAATCAGATATTCCTACATTATGGAATGCCTCAGATTGTGGAAAATATAATGAAGGAAGTTCTATAGCATTTAGCGGTGGGGCAAATTTGTCATTTACAATTTTGAAAAATATCCTTTGGGCTGATTTAAGACTTAATTATAGATATCTCCCAGTAAATCTAACAATATCGTTATCAGATTATTTTGTATATAATCCCAAAACTAATACCTATGTTCCTTTAGTGATTAACCATGAATTGGTCTCTTCTATTAATTATCTGACAGCTGAACCTGGTATTATTTTTCAACCAATACAGTCTGTTCCCTTTAAAATTAGGCTCGCTTTCGATGCCGGATATCCTTTATTTGGTTCAAAATATAAAACAACAGATGAAATTTCATCTCCAAGAGTTTTTACTTTTCCAGATAGCACCATGAAACATACCACACAAAGTGGATCTTTGCAAAATGCCGGAACTTCTCTTGGCATCATTGGTGGAGTGATGTATGAAAAAATGATTGCAAATAATCTTTTTCTAATTGGTGAAATAAATTATAGACATCCATTGAATTCTGCTCTGAACGATTATCAGTTAACGTCAACAATGATAGGGCTTAATGTTGGAATCCAGTATGGATTCAGCTTTGATAAGGAAATACACAAGCCAAAACCTGTGATCATAGATACTCCAAAAGTAATTGCACCGGTTATTGAGCCTGTTCTGCAGATTGTACAAGACACAGTTAAACCGACTTTTTTGATACCCGAAGTTGTACTTGCCTCTACACCAATAGAAGTTATAGAAACCGTTGTTACTCATACCTATCCACTATTGCCATACATATTCTTCGATAGCACATCATACTATCTAAAGGACAAGTACAAACAGAAAACAAACGGGAAATTTTCCGATAATGATGTTCCGAATAATGCTTTGAATATATATAATGCTATGCTGGACATCATTGGTTCAAGAATGAACGAAAATTCCGGCTCAACATTAATTATTACTGGAATGAGCGATGGTCGCGAAGAGACATCATCCGAGGAATTGCTCATACTCGCAAAAAATCGGGCAGAAGCAGTTGCTGATTATTTAATATCTAACTGGTTAATTGATAAAAATCGATTAATTATCAAAACCAGAGAAACACCTGAATTAGCAACAAGTACAATTTATCAGGAAGGATATGAAGAAAACAGAAGAGTTGAGATAAGCACTTTGGATTATGATTTACTCAAACCTGTGATTTATTCTAAGTTTAAAGAATATGATATTCGATCAGACAGTTTAATCGTTAATGCCAAAATTTTCAACTCTGGTAATGTTTCACAATATGAGATGAGCGTTGTATCAGGAAATATTATAATTTACAATAATATTTTTAAAGTAAATGACTCATCATTCGTCCTTAAACTAACTCCAGATCAGAAAGAAAAGATAGCTCAGGCACTAAACGAAAAAAAGAATACCAGTATTAATTTTAGTTATTTTGCTGACAATCAAAAAATAACTAAAAGTTATTTAGTAGATATTCTACGGACTCAGAGTCAGTTCGAACTAGGCAGATTGAATTTAATTGTGTTTGATTTTGATAAATTCGAAATAAATGATTTTAACAAAAAGATGATAAATGATTTTGTTGCCAATACTATTATGGATAATTCAAAAGTTAGTATAACCGGATCAACCGACAAACTTGGTGAGAAAGACTACAATATGAATTTATCTCTTTCCAGAGCTGAAAGCACCTATAAAGTTATCAAGAAAATAAAACCTAAAGCAGATTTTAAAGAAGTTACCGGTATTGGTAACACAAAGTTATTATATGACAACTCACTCCCAGAGGGGAGATTCTATTGCAGAACGGTTTTAATAGAGGTAACTACTCCCATTAATTAACTAATATGAGGAAATATCATGAAACGAAGAGATTTACTCAATCTCACCGGAAATGATGAAAAGCTTCTCGGAACTTTGGATGAATTTACAACTCCACTCGATTATGCAAGAGCATTGCATTTACTTAGGAGATTATCTTTTCATCCTGCACCTGATCAGGTTGCTCAGTTTGTTGGCAAAACGGCATCTGAAGCTTTCGAAATCATCATTGGAAATGGCACTGAATCAGTACCTGAACCAACATCATCCATGAAATCATGGCTTGACGTGCTGGAAGAAGATCCATTGGACAATTTACCCAATGACATCCGAGCCGAAATTGAAGGCAGGCACAAAGAGCATTTCAATGAGTTCACAGCTTGGTGGCTGGATAATATGCGCTCTGAAACTTTCCCGTCTCAAGAAAAACTTACACTTTTTCTGCACTCAATCTGGTGTATTGAGTTTGCTTATGATACTCTTGCATTGTTACCTCCACCATTATTATACCGCAATAATGTAACTTTACGTAAGAATAGACTTGCTGATTATAAAACAGTAGCCAGAGATGTTACTTTAGACGGGGCTATGATAATGTATCAGAGTTTATTCTATAGTGGCAAGAATGCACCTAATGAGAACTATATGAGAGAGTTAATGGAACTTTTCACCATGGGAATAGGTGACTTATCAACTGGAGCTGCTAACTATACTGAAGGTGATATTCGGGAGGGTGCGAGGGCTCTCACAGGCTGGAGAACAGTCGCATATCTTGGGCAAAATGGTGCTCCATCAAATCGTCCATTTGAAACTTTCTTCATGAAATCACAGCATGATACTAATGCCAAAAAGATTATGCAGTTTGGTCAGATTAGCGCAATAGCTGATGATGAGAATACTGAAGATCTTGTTAAGAATAAAGAAGTTTACGGTATCATAGATATTCTTTTCAATGAAAAAGGGATGTCCATTGCCAGATTTATTGCAGAAAAGATATATAGATTTTTCGTTTATAGCGACCCTGGTGCCGTAAATATGCAGTTAGTAGAAGAGTTGGCTCAGTACATTTTCGATAATTCATTCAATCTCAAAAAAGTATTTAAAAAGTTATTTACTAGCCAGTATTTCTATAGTGATTCAGTTCGCGGAGCTCAGATTAAAACTCCTGTGGAATTTATGATTGGACTTGAAAGAATTCTTGGAGTTGACTATGATTCGTTGGGTTCAGTAGGAACAAGACCTGCTGTCTTTTCGTTGGAACAAATATTATATACTCCACCCAATGTTGCAGGGTGGAAAGCATACAGGACATGGATCAGCACATCGACGTATCCTCTTAGGGCTAAGTATGCAAAAGATATGATTACTAAAGTATCTGATGAACAAATTGTATCATTCGTTAAGAAATTTCCTGAATATACAACCACAACTACCGAACTTGTTACTGCAATGGTTGATTATCTTTTACCTTTGAAAGTATCTCAGCCCAGGTTGGATAAATTCAAATTGAATCTGATAAACGGATTAAGTGAATCACAATGGATAGGTGGGGTTGGGACTAATAATGCAAAGGTTATCGAAGGCATCAGAGCATTTCTAATAAGTGTTGTTTTATCACCTGATTTTCAATTATGTTAAGGAGACCGAAATGAAAAGAAGAAAATTTATCGGTATGACCGCATCCACGACTGCTGGTTTGATTCTAGCTCCAAGTCTATTGAAAGCCAGGAAAGATTTTGCAATTATACCAAACGAAAAAATCACATCTTTGGATAATGATAATATTGTTATCATTATAGAATTGTTCGGCGGTAATGATGGTCTTAACACAATCATCCCTGCTGACGATGATGAATATTACAAACTAAGACCAACTATCGGCATGCCAAAAACGATAGCCATAAAGGTGAATGATATATACATGAATCCAGGATTAGTACAGGGTGTTCAGAATAATGGTCTGAAGCGAATGTTTGAAGATGGCAGACTTGCAATAGTTGAGGGTATCGGTTATGATTCACCAACGCTGTCACATTTTCGTTCAGAAGATATTTGGCTGAGTGGTATCAATCCCAAGAATAATAATAACGTAAAACTTCTTGAAGGTTGGCTTGGTCGATACTTTGCGGCGAAATTACCCAATTTCCCTGTTGAAATTCCTGAACATCCATTGACAATTGCCATTGATGGCTCAATACCACTTCTGAGCAAGAGTGATAAAGGTCACATGGGAATTGCATTAACAGATCCTGATGAATTTTATAAATTAGGAGTTGGATTAACACCAGTTGATCCTTTGTTGACTGGGACTGAATACTATGATAAAGAATTCAATTTCGTTCATGCAATTGCAAGACAATCTGAGTACTATTCTACAGTAGTTAAAAATGCTTATGATATTGGCAAAACTAAGATCAATGCTAATCTATATAGTTCAGGTGGTTTATCACAAAAAATGAAATTAATATCATCCTTGATTGCAGGTGGGTTAAAAACTAATGTGTATTTTATGAAACTTAGTAATTTTGACTCACATGCTCAACAAGCTGATGCATCATTTACAGGTGGTCATTTTACTTTACTCAACCAGGTAGCAAAAGCTATTTCAGAATTTATGGAAGATGCCGCTATCGGAGGTTACTCTGAAAGAATTACAGGTATGACAACTTCTGAATTCGGAAGAAGAGCCTATGATAACGGAAGTCGCGGTACTGACCACGGTGCTGCATCGATGCAATTCATCTGGGGAAGTGATAAATATGTTAATGGTGGTTATTGGAATAACAGACCAAAACTGACAGATCTCGATGTAAATGGAAACGTGAAGTATCAGACCGATTATCGTGTAATTTATACTGAATTACTCGAAAAGAGGCTGGGTGCTACACCATCAGAAATCACTTCAGTATTTGGTGAATCATTCTTACCGTTGAATGTTCTTAAAGATAGAACAGTAAGTGTAGAAGAGTATCTCAAACCAAGCTTTAACGAATATGTTAGAATCAGTCCTAACCCTGGAACAGGAAATCAGGTTCTGTCGTTTGAACTGTATAATCCCGGCGTAGTTAATATTACGATATTCAATCTGAATGGTAAGGAGGAACTTATTCTACAAAACAATTATCTTGGTGCCGGTGTTTATGAGATACCTTTCTCAATTAACAGATCGGGAACATTCATTTGTTCAGTTGCAGTCAACAAAAAAAGATATGATTCTAAATTCATCGTTCTGAAATAATTTTTTTAGATTTCAAGGGTCCTGTATAAATGAAAAAAAATCTGTCAATATTATCGATTTTAACGATAATTTTCTTACTTCACACTTTTGAGAGTAAATCAGCAGAAGTCTGCGATTCACTTCGTTGGTGTATAGGCAGGACCCTTCAATTTACGGTTACTTCGGGCAAAGGTGCTCAGTATGCAGACATAACTAATAATAAGCTAATCAAAAAACTTGATGAAACCATGACCGTTGAAATGTGGCTAAAACCTCAAAAGCAAACAGGTCATCTTCAGTACATTTGTGGTTTATGGGGACCAGGAGTTCATAAAAATGACAGCTGGGTTGTTTATATTTCTGCTACAGACTCACTAACATTCGAACTTAATGGATTGAATGATTTAGGTATTGATGACAATACAATTGTAAAAATTCCTGCTTCCGGTCTTTACAATGCTTGGAATCACTTTTCCTTTGTGTTTAATGGCAAAACTGGTTATGCTTATATCATGATTAATGCTTTACCTGTTGATTCAGCAAGAAATAACCTGTATCCATTAAATCATTTAAAGAAGCTTACAAATGACGAACTTTCAATCCAACTTGGAAGTACAAATGCAATATCGAATAACCCCGATATGAACAGAACCTTTCTCGGATCGATGGATGAAATCCGGATTTGGGGAAAAGCTCTATCTCCTATGGAATTATACTGTCTTAAGGATTTAGCTCTCGGGGGCAAGGAAGATAGTCTTCTATTATACTACAGATGTAATGACCCAGGTTATGTTTATACACTATGTGATGCAAGTGGCCACACTAATACCGGATATATCAGAAGCGGAATTACTACAAACTGGTCCGACAGAACAGATAGAATCAAAGTTCAGATTACACCTGCAATTATCAAGGACACAGTTTACTGCGATAATGAAAAGATTTATACTTTTATCATTACCGATACTTCAGCATGCGCAACCGGAGCCTATTTAAGAACTAACACAGGTTATCCCGATAAGTTCAGATTGATATACAACAGCAAAGAGACAGCACTTACTAACTGGAATTATATACCTTTAGCTCCTTATACCCCTGTTACCATTCAGATAAAGGCTAAATGTGACTTCATAGGAACAGTTACATCAAAGATCGAAGTAAGAAGTTCAAATTCCTGCGGTTATGGCATTAAAGATATACCTGTATCGATTACAAGATTGACTGAACTTAGCATGTCAAAATTAGTAGTTGACTTCGATTCTTTGAAAGCTGGATGTATTGAAAGACCTTTTGTTGATTCAATTGTAAAAATCTGCAATAATACAACTGGTTCTGGATCTCCAAGAAATGTTACAATTTCTGCTCTTAGCGTAAATCAACCATCAGTTTTTGTTCTTAATCATCCGGCACTTCCTAGAGTTCTGAAACCCGGCGAATGTATTGATGTCAATATTAGGTTTTATTCCTCAACAAGAACTGCTAATTATTTTGATTCGCTGAAAATCACATCCGATGACAAATGTGCACCTGTGTCCCGAATTCCTTTGAATGGAAAAGTTCGCGAAGTAATTGGTATTTACAAATCAGGCACTAAGACCAGACTTGATTCAATTAACTTTGGAAAGACATGTATTAATTTTCCTTCAGATGCTGTAGAATACAACTGGGAGGATCTGATCAGCAGAGACATTGTTGTAACCAATATTATAATGCCAGCCAATTTCATTGGTAAGAGATTTAATTTTCCTGTCATATTAAAAGCTGTAACAGGATATATGCCTAATTATTTCCGATTTCTTCCAAAAGTAAAAGGAAATTTCATTGATTCGATTGTGTTTGTTATCAATTCAGATGGATGTACAATTCATCGTCCAATTTACATTACAGGGAAAGGTTATGATGCGGCAATTAGTTTTGCAGCTAAATCTGTTAATTTTCCAAATGTACTGGTCGGACAGGATCAGACATTAAATGTTCAATTAAAGAATGATAGTGAAGAACCATTAAATGTATCCATATATCTGAAACAGGGTGATCCATTCTTCTTGACAGGTGCAAAATCACTTATTGTTCCTGCAAATTCTAGCAGTACTTTCCCATTAACTTTCAGACCATCAAGGCAAGGAACTTACTCCGATGAGATATGTATTTATGAAAATTCATGTTTCCAATCATTTTGCATACCAGTTAATGGTACAGCAATTGTCAAAAGATTTGCATATCAGCCGGAGGTGATGGAGATATTCAATGTAATTGGCTGTCAGAGCAAAGACACTCTTTTGGAGATTAAAAATATATCAGGTCAGCAACAGTTACTGACTAATTTCTCTCTTACTCCTGGAGCAACACCATTTACTCTTTTGGATCCGTTAAATCTACCTGTTTCAGTTGCTTTGAATGACCAGGAGATGGTTATATTCAAATTCAGATATACACCCAATGATATTAATATTGACCGTGCAGACAGAGCTTTTCTCAATTATCAAACTTCTGACGGTGAGAAATGGTCCGCCAAGTTGTACGGAACTTCAGTAACTCCTAAATTATTTTTAACCGATGAGGTTCTTTACAATACTATCGAAGTTGGTGCTACCCAAAGGGATACTCTAACATTAGAGAATATTTCAGCATTCGATATTTATGTTGATAGCTTAAATGTCGGTAGTGGGTTTAATATAATCTATCCGGCTGGATTTACAGGGAGACTTTTTAAGCCTCGCGATTCAATGCAGATAATAGTTGACTTTGTCCCAACTCAGGATAAGTTCTATAGTTCAGATTTAGCTGTATATTCTTCACAGCCATGCGTTTCACTAAAGAAGTCTAAGTTAGAGGGTAGGGGGATAATCATTCCTCTTGATGCTCCTTTGAAGGTAATAAGCTATGGTTTTGTAAGACCATGCGAATGTGAAATCAGGACGATTCCAATGATAAACAATTCATTTACTTTCGGGATGACTATTGATAGTATCTGGATTGATACTAATGCAGTGGCTAATCCCGGTATGGAATTCTATTCATGGTACACTTTTTATTCGCCTAATTCTACTGTTCCTTATGCGATACCGCCCCGATCTACCGATACTTTATCAATCAAATATTGTCCAAGAAGACCTTTCTTGTATAAATACGTAGATAATGATGCCCGTCTGCATATTAAAGCGAGTGGCAGCGGCTGGTCAGATGAATTCACCACATATCTTGCAGGCAAACAGACATTATTGATGGTTGCCGATACTCAGAGAGTTAGCTTTACACCTACCCGTGTGGATACATTTGCAAAATCTCAGTATTTTCATCTCATGATACCTGGATTAGGCTTCAATCCGCAAAGATCAACAGTGCAAATTTCAAAACTAGGATTCAGTCCTGATGAGAGAGTTTTCTTTGCGAGTGACTCTTTGCCTAAGACTTTCCCATTGATTTTAGATACAAGCGGCAAAATTACTATCAAAATCGATTTTAAACCAAGAGCAGTACGCTACTACGAGGAAAAATTCAGAGTTGATATAGAAACTCCGTGTGCACATTTTGATACTGCTGTTACTGTTATGGGAAGCGGATTTGCTCCGGCTTTCGGATTCAATCTTGGATTTGGTCGATCTGTGACAAAGATGGATACTTTCCGGATTGTTCCATGCGATACATTACGAATACCAGTTTATTCATCCAGACAAATTCCGGCTAATGTGTTGGATATTAATTGCAGGTTGGGTTATGATACAAATAAATTAAAATATGTCGGTTTTGAATCGG
Organism: uncultured Hyphomicrobiales bacterium; assembly: GCA_964464375.1. GTDB lineage: Bacteria > Bacteroidota > Ignavibacteria > Kapaibacteriales > UBA2268 > CAIOZA01. The sequence continues at coordinate 152,216 of CAYXFU010000001.1, read as the reverse complement.
AATATTTGAGTAATCCTTGTCCCGGATATACACCTTCTGTTACACATAAATATTCGTTGTTTGGCGGAAGTGAATTTCTCCTGAAAAATTTCTGTAAACCTGACTCAATAAAACCATTATATATAGCTAAATTCCTGGCTAAATCAGCCTTGAGAGACACATTCAATATCACAGTTGATAGTATAAGTTTTGATACTGAAGATGTTATTCTTTTCCATTTAATTGTTGAAACTGACGAGTCTACTGTTATCATACTGCAACCAGAAATAAAAGCTGTTAACTCAGTTAATTTTGATAGTGTAAAGGTTTTGGATTGTGCTCAAAGAACTATTCAATTGAAGAATACAGGCGATGTCCCATTGAATTTATTTACATTTCTTAATTTGCCAAAAGAAGTGAAAGTAGTATCATCAATTCCACCGACTAATGGCATTCTGCAAGTTGGGGATACAATCAATATCACACTTGAATTCTGCCCGAGAATAAAAGGAAATCTAGCAGATTGGGTCAGTACAATTGCTAATTTCCCATGTGCTGTTAATGATTCAAATCAAATCTCAGGTACTGCTTATGCACCCGAATTGAAGGTTGTATTCGATGTTTCGAGTAATTTCTTTGTTGTTGATACTTTGAATGTTCAACTGGGTGATACGCTGACAGTGCCTGTATTCACTGAGAAAGATTTTAATGGAGTTGTTCAGGGTAATAAAATTAAATGGTTAGAAAAACTGAATTTCAAAAATGATATCATTTATAATCCATTCTCATTAAAGTTCCTGGATGCCAGAAATTTTACAAATTCGACGTTTACTTTCAAAGATTCTATTGGTAAAGTTACACTCGAATTCAAGAATACCGATTCTCTGAAAGCCGGTAAAATCGCAGAACTTGACTTCTTGTCTGTTGTTCCCGATAGCACAGTTACATCGATATTTGTGAATCCATATAGTTTTACGACAGATTCTATAATGTTCCTTGATATTATTCCTTTGCCAACAAAAAGCATCCTTATTTCTCTTGGGAAGTGTAATCTAACTAAACTGAATTATACCGGGATTGAATCATTACTGAGTCAAAATACACCAAATCCATGGGATATAACAACTGAAATAAATTTCAGTATTGCAGAAAAAACACCTGTTTATTTTACTGTTTATTCTTTGAATGGCATAATCGAAAAGAAAATGATTGACGGAACTGTTATGAATCCCGGGAACTATATGCTTTTACTTAATGCTGATGACTTTCATTCGGGAATTTATTTTTATACACTTAAAACAAGAACGAATGTTTTCAATAAAAGCATGATTATTTCAAAGTAAGAATAGACCTTGATAAATAAGCTAAAACACAAGATTTTCGAATTGCTCTAATGATTTTGGATTGAGAAGTGAGTCTTTATTAGATACTTGCTGACCGGTCAGAATTTTTGTTACTGCTGTTTCAACTTTCTTGCCGTTCAAAGTAACCGGAATTTCTGAAATCTGTCGGATAAACTTAGGTAAATGTCTGGGAGTCAGCTCTTGCTTGATAATACTTCTTATTTTGGACTCCAAATCTGTATTGAGGGAAAAATCTTCATTTAAAACAACGAATAGAATGATTATCACATCATTGTTCTGTGGGAGTCCAACAGCCAAAGAATCACTTATTTCCGGAATATTCTCCAAAACTCTGTATATCTCTGCTGTGCCAATGCGAACACCACCTGGATTCAATGTGGCATCTGACCTGCCATATACAACAACTCCGCCATTTTTGGTAATTTTTATATAGTCTCCATGTCTCCAAACATTTTCGAAATGATTGAAGTAAGCATACTTATATAAATCACTTGATTCATCATTCCAAAAGTAAACAGGCATCGAGGGGAAGATTCTTGTGCAAACCAGTTCTCCCTGAAAATCAATTAAAGGCTTCCCGTTGTCATCCCAGGCTTCGACTGCCATTCCCAAGCCTCTACATTGAATTTCTTCAGAAAAAACCGGTAGCATTGGATTACCGAGCATAAAACAGGATATTATATCAGTTCCACCAGCTATCGAAGAAAGCAGAACAGTTTCTTTCACTGAGCTATAAACCCATTCAAAATTATTCTTTGATAGGGGAGATCCTGTTGAAAGAATCGTTTTCAGCGATGATAAATCATGCTTATCTTTTGGTAGTACACTTGATTGCTGGCAGGATGTTAAAAATTTTGGACTTGTACCGAAAATATTAATTTTGAATCTATCAATTGCATCCCATAACACACTCAAATTAGGATATGCAGGACTTCCATCATAAAGGAATACTTTCGATCCGATCATAAGACTGCTTACAAGCCAATTCCACATCATCCATCCGCAGGTTGTGAAGAATGAGATTGTATCTTCCTTCTTCAAATCGGTATGAAGTTTTAATTCCTTGTAATGCTGCAACAATGTTCCACCGGCTCCATGGACAATACATTTAGGCTTACCTGTTGTACCAGAAGAATACATAATATATACCGGATGATCGAATGGCAGTTGTTCAAATTCGATCTCGTTGGCTTCAATAGAAGCAAGGATATCACTAAGAAATGTAAATTTATATTTGATTTTCTCCTTAATTTCTTCTGGAGAATGAATCTTGTTTATTATAATTAGCTCAAAATTTTCAGGTAAATAAGGAATTAATTTGTTTATAGTTTCAAGAGTTGAAAAAGCTTTTCCATTGTAGTTATAACCATCGACTGCGATCAAGACTTTGGGTGCTATCTGCTGAAATCTATCAATAATACCCTGCAAACCAAAATCCGGAGATGTTGATGACCAGATTGCTCCCAAAGAAGTTGTTGCTACCATACCGATAACAGCTTCAGGAATATTAGTAGTTAGAGCTGCTACCCTGTCACTTGTTTGAATACCTAGATTTTTTAAATAATTATTTAGTTTTGAAGTTTCATCATATAACTCATTATAAGATATTGATTGAGTTTCCTTATTCTCATTATAACTTATTAATGCTGTGTCATCAGAGCGATTACGAAGAAGATTTTCTGCAAAATTCAATCTCGAACCAGGAAACCATTTTGCACCGGGAGAAACAATATTTAATAGTTTATCATATTCAAGAACTGATCGATATGGCTCAGAATGAATTATATCAGCATATTTCCAAACAGCCTCCCAAAACTCTTCGATATGATTAATCGAATAATCATAGAGTGAGTCGTAGTATTTAATTTCGAGTTGATTTTCGGTATTGATATATTTAATAAAATCGAACATATTTGACTGTTCGACTCTATCAATATCAGGAATAAAAAGCGGTATAGATTCAGATTGATTCAATATTTGATTGAATTAGAATATATACAGATGAGCATTGCTTCCAGAATTTTATTCTGCTGTAAAAATTCTTTGGCTGTTATTTCGAGTATATTTTCTTCGGTACTATTAAATAGAGCAGAGCTTAGTAATTTATCAAGATCACCAGAAATCTGGAACTGATTATAATATTCCATCGTTGAGGGTAGAGTTTCAAACCCTTTGATAAACTTCATCGCTTCATTAGTATCAGGTATATTTTCCAACAAACCAAATCTTGCGAGATTATTTGCAGAAAATACTTTGGAATTCTTTATATAATCAGGTAATCCGTCAAATCCAATGTTATTATTAGTTGCTGGTTTTTTCAAATGAAAAAGAGAATTTTCATTCACATCAGTCCAGTAGTCTCCGCCATTCCTGCCAATATGATGAATCTTCAATGGGTTAATTTTGCCATTATCCATAATATTTTCATTAACATGGAATTTCACTACTTCACAAATGGCAATGTTTGCAGATCCACGGTCTTCGCCAACACTAACAATTTGATATAGTTTACATTCCATTTGGAATGGAGATTCTTGTGCACGAAATGCTTTAACAATATCAGAATGGACAGGAGTTAGACCTGACTTTTTCCATTCGTCAACATTGCTTGGATATTCAGTCGATGCGAGATTAATTTGTTCAACTATAGATGAAGTAACGGCATTGATAACACATTCACCGGTGTCAACCAGGTTTTTATATGTATCTTTTAATGTTCCGTCCTTGCCTCTGCGTGAAGCCGAAAAAGCAACTACCGGAGGATTCGAACCAAAAGCATTATAGAAGGAAAAGGGTGAGAGATTAGGAATTCCATCAATGCTAATAGTAGATACTAGAGCAATAGGTCTTGGAGCTACACCTCCTACTAAAAATGAGTGTACAACATTTTGAGGCAAATCCTTTGGTTCAAAACTATAAAATGTATTATCCATGTTATTTCTTCTTCTTCTTAGATAAAATTGAAATATTGTTATCACTCAATTTAATTGTGTTGGATAGAATTCCCAGTTTATCTATTTCTAAAACAATTTCATCGCCGTTTTGCAACCAAACCGGAGTATAGGATTCATTTCTTTCCTTGGCTTCTCTTGCTCTGGTTCCATTAAGTTCTAGATAACAGCCTGTACCAACAGTACCGGATCCAATCACATCTCCGGGATACAAAGTTACTCCATAAGATGCTCTCTCAATAATTTCAGCAAATGTCCAGTCCATATCTTTTGTGTTACCTTCAGATATTAGTGTCCCATTGTGCTTTGCCATCATTTTAAGATCAAATTTATCACCGAATTCAGTTTCGATTTTAAAATGTTCAAGTTCATCAGGAGTAACTAATATCGGTCCTAATGTCGTTGCGAAATCTTTTCCCTTTGCCGGACCTAAATTTAGTAACATTTCTTCCATTTGCAATGTTCTTGCAGAAAGATCATTCATAATTGTATATCCGAAAATATAAGAATCAGCATCTTTACTTTCTATATTCTTCCCTTGTTTTCCAATAACTACAGCCCATTCCAGCTCGAAATCACATTTATCAAGATGATCAAGTTCAACTATAACATCACCTTCACCAATAATTGATTGATGATTCGTGAAATAGAAAATTGGATATTCATCAAATTCCGTAATCATGTCAACGCCTCTATTACGTCTGGCGGCGGCGACATGCTGACGGAAAGCATATCCATCCCTGACACTTGGTGGATTGGGAATAGGGGACAGTATTTCTTTTGATTCTGCAACTTTTAATGTTGCTTGATTGTGCTCAATATATTCGATAACTCTTTTGGATTTTAACATATTTGTGTCTGAGTCTTGAATAAATTCAAGCATGTTATCCGGGATTAATAATCCATCTAATCTTGCTGATTCTTTCAGATCATAAAGGGAATTATTTACTAGGATACCAAGTCTCTTCTGATTATCATTTGTTAGATAGGTTTGAAATTTCATATTCTGTTTTCTTCAATTAATTCAGGAATAAGATTCAGTTCAATAAATGCTTTTTCGAAAATGTCTAATGCAAAATCCATTTGAGTATGAGAACCTGTACTGATTCTGACTCCGTTATCTATACCAAATCCTGATAACTGACGGACAAGTATTCCATTATTATAACAATAATCTGTAAATCGTACAGAATCTTCCGGTTGTTCAAAAGTTATCATAACATAATTGGCTTTTGGAGGTAAATATGTTATATTCAAACTGTCCAAAAGATTAGTTAATCTTTCCAATGAAATTGTATTTAATTTTAAAACCTGAAATATAAAATCAAAATCAGCATAAGCAGCTCTGGCAAGTTTTTGTGCTATACTATTAGGTTCGAAAGGTAACTTGACTTTATATAATGTTGAAATCAATTCTTCGGGTCCAATACAAAATCCGATTCTCACACCTGCTAAACCATGAGATTTTGAGAATGTTCTCAGCGTTATCAGATTTGGGTACTGATATTTCAATCCATCAGGGTAATTATCGTGTAAACTCGCGTAAACCCAGTATGCTTCATCCAGGACAACCAGAATATTATCAGGAACATTTTCCATAAACCATTCAAATTCAGAATTTGTGAACATTGTGCCTGTTGGATTATTAGGATTCGCAAGGAAGATTATTCTTGTTTTGTCAGTTATTGCTTCAACAATTCCTTCCAGATCATAAGCATAATCCTTTAATGGCACAGTAACTGCCTTTCTTCCCAATTTATTGATGCTCACATAATAGCCTATAAATGAGCCCGCAGAGGTAAGAACTTCATCCTGATGATCTGAGAATGCAGTAATTATATCCCCAATTAGAGAATCAGAGCCATGACCGCAAATAATCTGACTGCTCTTTCTATTAAGATGAGAACTTAAAAATTCCACCAGCTCAGAAGAACCAACATCAGGATATATTGATAATGATTTAACAGAATCCCTGAGAGCGGCAATTGCAAGGGGAGAGGCACCCAAAGGATTTTCATTGGATGCGAGATTTATAAAATCAGAAATACTATTTGATGTTTCAGAAATTTTTGGCTTTAATTTGTTACCCGGTTTATAGGGTTGTAAATTTCGAATATGTTCGGCTATAAATATTGGCATTCTTTAAGTCGGTTAATGGAAATTGAAGATTAATTAATTTTTATTAAGTCAATTCATAAAACATGCAAGATTTAGAACTCATTCAATCCATGAAAGATGATAATTCTCATCCATTGTATCTCTTACATTAGTGGTGAGATCAAATGGTTCAAAAGTATCAACCATTAAAGCATACTCGAAGGTCTCCTTGGCACCTACAGATTGTTCTGTTTTGCCTGGTTGTGGACCATGTGGCAATCCTAAAGGATGTAACGTTATAGATCCTTCTCCGACACCTTTTCTGGACATGAAGTCACCTTCAATATAATATAGAACCTCAGCACTATCAATATTCGTGTGAAAGTACGGAGCCGGTATTGACTTAGGATGAAAATCGAATAATCTAGGACAAAAATTGCATAAAACAAAATGCTCTGTCGTAAATAAAAGATGAACCGGTGGAGGTAAATGAAGTTTACCAACCTTGGGAGCATAATCTTTTATGTTGAAAGAGTAAGGATAGAGATATCCATCCCAGCCAACAACGTCAAAAGGATGGTGATCCAAAGTATGTTTGAATAATCTGTATTTTGCTTTTATTATTAACTCAAACTGGCCTTTAATGTCAAATGATTCTAGTTTAGATGGAATCTTAAAATCCCTTTCGCAATATGGTGCTTCTTCCAGGATTTGTCCATACTCATTACGAAAATGCTTTGGGATATCATAAGGAGTGTCTGATTCAACAATTACTAGTTTGTTATTGTCAAATGAGTCAAATTCCATTTGGTAAGTTGTTCCCTGTGGAATAATAATCTGATCTCCCTGTATAAATGGAAGAACTCCATATTCACTTAATAATCTCCCTGTTCCATGATGAACAAATATGTATTCATGAGCATAAGAGTTTCGGAAAAAGAAATCAGCATTTTCTGTTGGGTGAGCTGTTGACATCACACAATGACTATTCTGAAGAAATTCATTCCTTGAAGTGAAAAAATTACCATCGGTTTGTAATTTATCTGTAGCAAAATGATAATAGGACAGTGGGGCATCTTTCCAATTCGTATCAGCAATACCCTCAATTTCTTCTACTTTTAAAGTAGAAGTAGGCATATTGATATGATATTTGGTAGAATAAATTCCGGCGAAACCCTTAGTACTGCAGAGTTCCTCCCTATAAAGAGAGTTGCCATCATCTTTGAAGAATGTTATATGTTTCTTTTCGGGTATTAAACCCAATTTGTGATAAAATGACATTTGATTCCCTTATTTTATCTTACTTTGGTTAAATTACCGCGTTTTTCCTGATCTCTTTCTATTGCTTCAAACAAAGCAAGGAAATTACCGTGACCAAATCCTTGAGCACCCTTTCTTCGTTGAATTATCTCATAAAAGAAAGTTGGTCTGTCTCCAATGGGTTTAGTAAACAATTGAAGCAGATAGCCTGTGCCTTCAATGTCACAGAGGATACCTAATCTCTTTAGTTCATCTATTTTTTCTGTTAATCCGAAACTTTGTTGTGCAATATTGTCATAATATGTGCCAGGAGGAGCATCCAGGAATTCAACCCCGTTTTCCTTCATTGATTGAACAGTAGAGATAATATCTTCAGTTTCAAGTGCTATATGCTGAACTCCTGTACCGTGATACTGTTGGGTGAACTCCTCAATCTGTGACATTCTCTCAGCATCATAAGGTTCATTAATAGGATTACGTATAATCACATCCTTCGATCTAACTACACGGGACACCAATGCTGAAAGTTTTGTAGAAATATCACCCGGTCCAAAATGAAGATGCTGCTCGAAGTCGAATGATTTAATAAAATAATTAGCCCATCTATCCATTTCGTTCACCTGAACATTGCCCACAATATGATCGTATTGTTTCAAGCCAGTTTCATCACGTCTAAGATTAATATTCTGAACGGGTGAATCAAAACCGGGCATAAATACTCCGTTGTAATTATCAAAATTTACAACTACAAGTTCAGTATCATCATAAAGTCTGAAAGCTGATTCTTCTACAAACCCATTTTTATCTTCAATTTTATTCGGTCTTCTTACGGGTATTGCACCATTTGCAATGGCTTTCTCATAGAAATCCTGTACACTATCAACTTGCATTGACCATCTCTTAACTCCGTCACCGTGGCGTTGAACAAATGATGATACGTCATAAGTGCCGGGGTGTATGGCTGAAGTTATAACCATTTTCAAACCATTTTTACTTTGGAGTAAATAGGAAGTTCTGTCCCTAACTCCGGTTTCAGGTCCCTTATAACCAACTACATCTAGACCAAGAGCCTTTGCATGCCAATATGCCACCATTTTTGCTGATCCGACAAAAAACTCAACATAATCATATTTTCTAATACCCATGGAATTTCTTAGAGAGTTAGAATTGCTATTTGATTCCAGAAAACTCATTAATTTTTGACTCCTTAAAAATATATTTAGGTTTGACGAATAAAATTATTTCAAAATACGAATTTGCATAAGTATTTATTTTAATAATTTTAGATAAAATGGAACATTTAATATTTAAGCTATCAAATATGAAACGGTTATGAGAATGAAATATTTAAATATTCAAAAAAATAGGAAAGTTCAAGTACCATATTTTTGGGAAAAATAGTAACAGAAAAAAGGAAGTACTATATTTTTTAAATCAAACTTAAAGTAAAGTCTAGTTAGAGATTGGTAAATTAAGATACTTGTTGAGCATTTCCTTGTATTCCGGAACTTTCGGAGCCAAATCAATAGCTTTCTGGTAGTACTCAACAGCTTTATACATAACCTTTTTTTGCTCAAAATACAGAGCTAGTAATATATTATCAGAAGCAGTTTTCAAGTCACTTTTTGATATAATTTCTTTTGCTCCATTTCTTATGCTATCAATTTCCTTTTGGTAGATTGACAAAAGGCAGTATTGTTTTGATGACAAACCGGCATTGGCAACTTGCCAGTAAATACAGGATCCGTTTCCTGGATTGAGAGCTTCTATGTCAACCACCAAAACTGTGTCTGCTATCTTTTTCTCAAATAATATTTTACCCAATTTATCATAAATTGAAAATATATACTGAGTTTCTGGCTTAACAGATGACCATGAGAAAGTAATAAATTTGTCAATCAATTTAGTATTCTGAGGATAATAACAAATGATTTCATTAGGAATTTTTGTCTCAAATATTCCTCGTTCAATACCTCCAACAATATCATTGGACTGAACATTATTTTGTTTGACGCTCAACTTATTGAAAATATACTCAGCAATTTGTTTCTTTAAATCAGATTTAGTTGATTGAATATTTTTTAGAAATAGCTTCAATTCGAAAATACCATCGGTCTTGAATTCAATTGTTTTACCGGATTTATGAACCAATGCGATATAACCTCCATCGATTTTAATTTTTTGATTCTTAGCTATTTGTTGTCCAACCAATATCTTCAACCAATCCTTCTGGTTTGATTTCTGAAAGAAAACCTCACCGCTTTTAATCATCACAATAAAGTCAGAATTCTGCTGTGAGTAGCAACTATATGATAAGATAATCGCCAGTATAACAAAATATATATATGATTTTTTCATGCTATGCCTCAAGTAACAAAATTAATATTCTAAATTATAGAAATATTTTCAAATATCAAATTAAATCTAAATTAAAACAAGTTGTCTATTCACTGAATCAATCTTTTCAACCAATGATTCATCTCCGAGCCAGAATATAATTCCTTGATCTGCAACTTTACAAGAAATGGGCAGATCATAAACACTATCGCCACCAAAAATAATTGGATCCGTCATCCCCACAAATTCTCTATAAACATCAACCTTCCCCGCATCGATGGGCGTTGGTTCAATAATAGAATCGGTTAGAACATCAACCCCCTTAAATTGTCTGATTTTATGATTGATTCCATGAACAAGATCATTTTCAATATCAAAATATAACTTTGCAAGATGGTTGACCAGATACTGATTACTAGATGATATAATATGAATTTTAAATTCAAATTTATGCAAAAGCTTAACCAATTCGATCATTACAGGATTTGGACGAGGAATATTTACTCTAAAAACTGTATCCTTCTCAAAAAATACAATTTCATGATTTTCAATTTTAACTACTGCATTTGCTAATCTTTTGATGCAATCAGTTTCGAATCCATTAAAAATATTAGATGCCATTCTGAAAGCTTTTTGAACATCACCAATCCTCTGCAATTCAAGATATTCACTCCAGGTAAAGCCTATGTCGATTTCATTCTCCAGCATTAAAGCAATTGAAGCGTCACCAATGTCACCCAGAATCATCGTGTTATCAAAATCGAAAACTGCAATATTTTTAGTAACTGAAGAATTCTTCAGAGTAGATTGAATGAGGTTAGTAAGTATCTTCTTCGGGAAGACACTTTCATTTCTAAGATTAACAACTTTTGAATCAAACTTCATCTATCAAATAGTGATAATTTAAATATAAAATACACTCTCTGCAAATTTACGAGAAAAATCAATTCAGGATAAAAAAAATTATGGGGAATGTTGAGAATGAGAATATAAAAAAAAGCTCCAAAAATGGAGCTTAATCTGTGTGGGCCCTACAGAATTTGAATCTGTGACCTCTTCCGTGTCAGGGAAGCGCTCTAGACCAGCTGAGCTAAGAGCCCGTTAAGGGACTACAAAAATAGTGATATTCAGTGAATTTATCAAAAATATTCTTGAATTTTTAGATAATATCCTGATTAATCTTCTAACAATTCTTTTTCTTTAGCTGCAAATACAACGTCTATCTGTCTTATAAAGTCATCTGTGATTTTCTGGATTTCTTCTTCACCGAACTTTTTATCATCTTCTGTTATCTTTTTATCCTTCTCAGATTTGCGTACATCTTCAATCATATCACGTCTTACGTTGCGTATGGCTATTTTACCCTCTTCAGCATACTTCTTGGTCATTTTAACGAATTCCTTGCGTCTTTCCTCAGTAAGTGGTGGAACTGGGATTCTAATAACACTACCGTCATTCTGTGGGTTAAATCCGAGATCAGCAGACTGGATGGCTTTTTCAATTACACCGATTGTAGTTCTGTCCCATGGTTGAATAATGATAGTTCTTGCATCAGGAGCAGAAATATTTGCCATTTGAGATATTGCTGTCGATGCTCCGTAATACTCAGCTTTTACGCCATCAATCAACGATGACGAAGCTCTTCCCGTTCTTACTTTTGAAATTGATTGCTTAATAAAATCTAAAGATGAATTCATCTTTGACTTAGTGTTATCAAGGATTTCCGGTAAGGTCATTGCAAGTTCTCCCAAATTATTTATTATTCAAATTTTGAGTATAAAGAATAGTATTGATAAGTTTAGACGAAAAATATTGTATTGCTGATCATGAAAAAAGTATAAATATCACGATACTAATGTTCCGATATCCTCGCCCATAACCACTCTTTTTAAATTACCACGAACATTGATATTGAAAACAATAATAGGCAATTTGTTTTCTCGGCAAAGTGTTATTGCTGTGTGATCCATTACTCTAAGATTTTTCTCGATTACTTCAGCATAAGAAATTGTTTCATACCTCACAGCATCAATGAATTTTTCAGGATCACTGTTATACACTCCATCAACTTTTGTACCTTTCAGAACAACATTAGCTTCAATTTCGTTGGCTCTAAGTGCCGCCGCTGTATCAGTTGTAAAATATGGATTTCCTGTGCCTGATCCAAATAGAACGACTCGTCCCTTTTCCAAATGTCTTACTGCTCTGCGTCGGATAAATGGCTCTGCTATCTGTTCCATTTTTATTGCCGTCTGCAAGCGGGTTTGCACACCAAGAGATTCCAGTGAATTCTGGAAGGCTATACAATTAATAACTGTAGCTAGCATACCCATGTGGTCACCAGAGACTTTGTGAATGCCATGAGCTGCAGCTTGGACACCACGGAATATATTACCACCACCAATAACCACTGCTATATCCACACCGAGATTGTGTACTTCTGCGATCTCCATTGCAAAAGCTTTAATAGTAGGAGCATCGATTCCAAATTCTTGAGACCCCATAAGGGCTTCACCGCTTAATTTGAGTAGTATTCTTTTGTAAACAGGTTCCATAGTGCCTTTCTGGAGTAAAATTAATTGTTTTTCAATTTGTGTTATTCGGAAACATTCAAAAGTAATGATTTAGAAAATAATAAATAAAAATATTAGACTTTAAAAAAAATCCCAGCTGATTATCAGATGGGATTTTTATAATATCATTTAAATATGCAACAATGATTAAGCTTCACCAAGAAAAAATCTAGTAAATGAATTAATCTTAACTTCGCTACCAAATTCTTTTGAAATATCTTTCAAAACGTCAGATATTGTTTTGTTTCCATCTTTTACATAAGCTTGTTCAAGTAGGCATTGTTCCTGATAGAATTTTTCAAGTCTTCCGGTTGCAACTCTTTCTGCAATGTCCGGTTTTTTGCCTTCCTGAATTGCTGCTTCTTTGTAGATTTCAATTTCTTTAGCAATTGTTTCCTGATTGACTTCTGTCCTATCTACAAACTGAGGATTCATGGCTGCAATTTGCATAGCAATGTCTCTAATATTTGCTCGGATTGCTTCAGAAGGATTGGATGCAGTTGTATCAACAAGCACTGCTAATTTACTTCCGGCATGTACATAAACGGCCACAAAGCCTTTTGTGTCAATTTTAATAAATCTATGAATCTGAATTTTTTCACTAAATTTTGCTAAAATCTCATTATGTAGTCCCTGAATTGTATCGTTTCCAACTTTGAGAGCAAGTATTTCATCTAGTGATTTCGCTTCATTATTCATGAAAGCATCAGTAACTGTTTCAACGTATTTTTCGAATTCAGCATTACGTGCAACGAAGTCAGTTTCGCAATTAATTTCTACCATTACTGCTTTTGTACCATCTGCAGAAACTATCGTACCTACAATACCTTCGTTAGCGGATCTGTCTGATCTTTTTGAAGCTGAAGCTGCACCTTTTTTGCGAAGGGTTTCAATCGCGGCGTTCATATCTCCATCGGAGTCAGTTAAAGCCTGCTTACAGTCACCCATTCCGGCACCTGTTTTCTCACGTAACTCTTTAACCATTTGAGGTGTTATTTGTGACATTTGAATATCTCTCTTAATTTTTATAATATTATTAACGATTAGAATTTAAGCTTCAGGAGTTGCCTCTGGAGCTTCTTCGGTGTCAGGTTTCTCAATTCTGATCCCATCACCACCGTGACCTTTACTAACATCTTTTCTTATTTTTCTTTCTCTCATCTTACGCTTGATTGCAGTTCCTTCTTCTGTTGAGTCTGATTCTTTAGCTAATCTTTCAGAATCTGCACTGAATTCAGCTTGACGTGCACGAGAAATTTCTGTGCCTTCTAGAATTGTCTGAGCAAACAACTTTGCTATCAATTCTACTGTTTTGGCTGAATCATCATTTGCTGGAATTGGAATATCTATTGTCTCAGGATCTGTATTTGTATCTACGATAGCAATGACAGGAATACCGAGAATCTTAGCTTCTTTAACAGCAAGATGTTCCTTTTTAATATCAACTATAAATAGGGCACCGGGAAGTCTTGTCATATCTTCAATTCCGCCGAAAACTTTACGCAGTCTTTCGCGTTCTCTTGACAAGAGGAGTCTTTCCTTTTTCGTAATTTTTTCGAATGTTCCGTCAACTTCCATTTTATCTATAGCATTAAGCCTTTTAATACTCTTCCTGATTGTCGAGAAGTTTGTTAACATTCCGCCAAGCCATCTTTCAGAAACATAATGCTGATGGCAATTTTTAGCTTGTTCTTCGACTATTGGTTTAATCTGTGATTTTGTGCCGATAAAAAGGATCGATCTACCTGAAGTAGCAATGCGATGAATCGCATCTTTTGCTATGTCAATAAGAACTTGAGTTTTACGAAGGTCGATGATGTGGATTCCATTTTTTTCTGTAAAGATGTACTTAGCCATCTTTGGATTCCATCTACGGGTAAGGTGACCAAAATGAGCACCTGCTTCGAGCAATTGCTCGAGTTGGATAGAGTGGGACATAAATCTCCTAATGAATTTGTGTTATACTTCTGCTTCCTTCAACTCATCTGCTCAGGTAAACCACACACAGACAATCCGAAAAGCATGCTTTTTTAAAATATATTGAAATCTAAAATAGAACCAATTCAGCAAACGATTAACGTTTGGAGAACTGAAAGCGTTTACGTGCTTTCTTCTGACCATATTTCTTACGCTCAACCATTCTTGGGTCGCGTGTGAGCATACCTGCTTCACGTAGCATACCGTGGAATGATTCATCGATTTCGGTAAGAGCTCTTGCAATTGCTAGCTGAACAGCACCAGTTTGACCGCTTTTGCCGCCGCCTTTGACTCTTACTGCAAGATCAAATTTACCTTCTGTCTTTGTTAAATTGAAAGGTCTGAGAGCATTTAAGCGATAAATCTCAACCGGGAAGTATTCTTCAGCAGGTAGTTTGTTGATAACAACTTTACCTGAACCCGGTATAAGACGCACTTGTGCCACTGCGGTTTTTCTTCTTCCGGTAGCCAAGGTAGCCTTCATTTATTACTCCGTTGTTTATTTTTAAAATTAATTTTTTAATTAATATGGCAAATCATATACTTTGGGCATTTGAGCCGTATGAGTATGATTAGCTCCACCACAAACTTTAAGTTTATGAATCATTTTGTTGCCCAGTTTTGTTTTTGGCAGCATGCCTCTTACAGCGTGTTGAATTGCAAACTCAGGCTTTTGGCTGATTACATTTTTGAAAGATTGGAAACGACCGCCGCCCGGGTATCCTGTATAATGAAAATACTCTTTCTGGTCAGCTCTTTTTCCGTGAAGAACGATTTTCTCAGCATTGATTACTATTACAAAATCGCCACAATCAACATGAGGTGTAAACCAAGGTTTATGCTTGCCTCTGATTAATCTTGCGACTTGTGTTGCTAAACGGCCTAATGTTTTGCCATCAGCATCTATGATCCACCAATCACTGGTTGCGTCCTCTTTACGTAAAGACTTCGTTATTTTGGCAGTAATTTCCACCGTAAACTCCTGTATGTTAGAATTTTACATTAAAAAGAATACAAAGATATTGCATTTTTCGGAGATAGCCAAACAAAAATTATAATTTTTTTAATTTCACTTGCTTAGCCACTCAATTTCTTTAAGTTTTAGAATTTCTTCCGGCATCTGAGTATTGTTGTATAGACCGCATTTTATGCGTTGACGGCAGGCTTCAAACAAAGTAACAGCGCAGGCTACAGAAATGTTTAGACTTTGTATTACTCCGAATTGTGGTATCAGAAAATTTCCATCTGCGAGCCTAGTTGCTTCTTCACTAACACCTGAATGTTCATTCCCAAAAACAAGAGCAATTGGTTGTGTTAAATCCAAATCATAAAGAGATAGGGCTTCACTTGTCATATTTGTCGTGAATATCTTTTTTCCTTCAGAGCGTAAAGATTCATAACAATCCTGAACTGAATCATACTTTTTTAGTTCAACCCATTTTCTCGCACTTGCTGAGCTTCTTTCATGTAGTTCTGGAAATATTTGCCCACCATAATATATCAGATTTACTTCTAATATTCCGACAGCATCGCAAGAGCGTATCACAGCCGACACATTATGTGGGTCATGAATATTTTCAAGGACAATTGTTAATGTAGGCTGACGCTTGGAGAGTACATTTCTCATTTTAACCTTGCGTTCGTCTGTTCTGAATTCCGGCACAAATCTCTTCATCTGATTTAAAAGAAAAAAGGATTACACAAATATAGTTCCGGTAATCCTTAGGAATAAAATACGTTAAATATTATTTATCTGCTTCACCCATAATTGGATCGATTGAGCCTATTATGGCTACAACATCAGCAATCATTGAACCTTCTGCCATATATGAAAGTCCCTGCAAATTTGCAGTTGATGATGATCGTATTTTCATTTTCCATGGATGTCCTGTGCCGTCACTCACAATAAAGAACCCAAGTTCACCTTTTGATCCCTCAACGGCAGTATATGTTTCACCAGGCTCAGGTGAGGCACCAAAATTGATTAACATGAAATCATTAATCAGGTCTTCCATTTTTGTATAAACTTCCTGCTTCTTGGGGAGAACCATTTGTGGCTTGTTCAACCTGATCTCACCCTGTGGCATTTTATCTAGAATCTGATGTACTATTTTTAAACTTTCATTAACTTCTTTAAATCTGACCATATATCTGGACCAGACATCGCCATAAGGTTCAGTTATAACATCGAAATCCAGTTGATTATATACAAGATATGGATTGTCGCGTCTCAAATCTCGTGGGATACCACTAGCCCTGATGATCGGTCCTGTCAATCCCAGCTTTATGCACTTTTCGCCATCAATAACTCCAACTCCGGCTAATCTGTCAATAAAGATGCGGTTGCGATGAACAAGCTTATCAAATTTTATCATTTTTGTTGGGAATTCAGCTAACCATTGTTTAAGCTTTGCAAAAGTTGCTTCATCAATGTCATTAGCCACACCGCCGATTCGTGAATAACTTGTTGTGAACCTTGCGCCACAGATTAATTCAAATATATCATAGAGGTTCTCTCTTTCTGTGAATGTCCAAAGGAATAGAGTTAATGCTCCAATATCCAGGGCAGTTGAACCTAGTGCCATAAGATGAGATGAAATTCTTGCTAATTCACATACCATTGTTTGAATCCACTGAGCTCTAGGTGGTGCTTCTATCCCTAGAGAATTATCAACAGCCAAAGTGAAAGCAACATTGTTTGCTAATGGGGACAGGTAATCCATTCTGTCTGTATGAGGTATGAACTCATGAAAAGTCATATTTTCAGCCAACTTTTCGTAGCCTCTATGTAGATATCCTAGTTCAGGTACACACTTTATAACTGTTTCTCCGTCTAGTCGCAGAAGAACTCTCAAAACACCATGTGTTGCAGGGTGCTGAGGTCCCATATTTAAAACCATATCATTTTCAAGTGGATCTTCTAATAAAAGTGAAACGTCTTTATCCGTCAATTCCTTGATGATTTTATTCTGACGAATCCTGTTGACTTGGTCAACACCTGATATTGTACTTACATTAGTTGTCATAAATGCTCCGTTCGGGATTTGCTTTTTTTAAACTTTAAGAATACAATCTAATAGAAACTTTGCAAATTACATAAAAAATGAAAAATTATTTTTATAAATTTAAATTATATGAGAATACTAATATCAATATTGCCAATTTTAATCATTCTTGCGATACTTGTGATCCTTGATGTTCAGAAACTGATAAAAGTCAGAATTTTGATTTATACCTTTCTATATGGGATATTTATATCGGCTCTATCCTATGTTCTCGGTGGATTTATTTACAATCAAATTATATTAATTCAGGGATTAAATTCAGAATATTTCAGTCTTTTGATTGTCCCATTAATGGAAGAATTTCTTAAAATTCTATTAATAATTATTCTAATTAGAAAACAGATTCTTCACAATCCAATAACAGCATTATTTACCGGTTTATCGATAGGCTTAGGTTTTTCGATTGTAGGAAATATCTTTATGCTCAAATCCATGCAGAATATTGGGACTGTATCTTTAATATTTAGGGGAATCAGTACAGCATTCAATCAGGGGTTGCTAACGGGAATTGCTTCATCATTGATTATTCTGTTATTACAAAAAAATAGATTTAAACTCTCTGGTTCGTCTATCATTGCTGTTTTGTTAGTATCCATTCTACATTCCATTTCAAATTATTTATTCTCGAATCTTTTTCTCAGTCTGGCTATAAATCTTCTTTTTTTGCCGATTAGCATCATTTTCATGTTTAAACCTAGAATATGAATCAGAATCACTTGAAATGTTATAAATCCGCTCCCAGTCTGTCATTCCTGAGTCTAAGACTGTGTGAAAAGTAAGTTCAGGATGTCATTCTGAACGAAGTGAAGAATCCATGTATTTGTATTTCCCATGAATGGAAAAAAGTTCTAATGAACAATCTTTTTTAAAATTTAAACAAAAAAAACGGTGAACAGCACTAATAACTATTCACCGATAAAATTTTTGAGATTTAATTTAAGTTAAGAATTAGAATCCGTATGTAATGCCAGCTCCAACACCAAATCCCATCCAGATTGGAAAATTTTCATAATAAATATAAGTTGTTTTATTTTGATTATACTCACTTTTAAATCCGGTATTGCTAGAAAATCTAGCTAAATAGCCACCTTCGAAACTAAATCCAAGCCTGTTCCAAGCCAGTAAATCCAATGCGAATCCTAGCCCCACCTGAGTGGTTCTTTTTATGTTTTCTATATTGAAATAACTGGCAGGTGAATTGTTATAATCATAAGGATACTCTGATGATTCGTCATACCAATGGCTTGCCGCAGCAAAAATACTAAATCTTGTGTATCTTGATTTCATAATGTTATACTGTAGTTCCAATCCGATAGTTGTAAGAAGAGATTGAGGGTTAGGTGGAAGATTATTCATCTCGCCATAACCATAAACATTAACCTTAGTCATTATCTCATCTGTCCAATGGTATCCATAAACAAGTCCATAACCAGTAAACATAGAGGCTTGAAAACCAACTTGGTTATTTGGCCATTTAACACTTGCACTTTCCTGTGCGAATAAAAAACTCAAGGAAAAGAAGAGAGATACTAACAAAACGCCGATAATTTTCTTCATATTACTACCCATAATGTTGATTATTTTTTACAAATTAACAAAAATATTATAAATTTACTATACTTTATTTATAAAAAAATTAAAATAAATTCCATTATAATTTGTGAATACCTCTAAATATTATTTCATTTTTGTAGTTTTGAGATGAATATGAATACAATTACTAAGGATAGATCCAAAGCCAGCCTTTATTTACAGGCTATCAGACCATTTTCGTTTACCGCTTCTGTAACTACAGTATTAGTCTCAGCTGTATCTGCATTGGCATTTCATTCTTATCATATAGATTGGTTCTTGCTTCCGGTTGTTCTGTTCGGGGCTGTATTGTTTCACACTTCCAGCAACTTAATTTCGGAATATAATGATTATATTCATCAAGTTGATCGTGTTGATACTTTTGGTTCGAGCCGGATTTTAGTTGACAATCTAATGACACCAAAGCAGATATTATATCTTGGTTACATTGCACTATCTTTGGGTTTCCTCTTAGGTGGCATATTGATATACTATCGAGGTATTGAAATCCTATATTATGGATTAGCCGGTATGATAGGAGCTGTCTTCTATACAGCTAAACCTTTCAGATTCAAATATAATGCTCTTGGTGATCTGATGGTTTTCTTAATGTTTGGTCCGATCCTCATCCTGGGATCATATTTAGGTTTAACCGGATCTGTCAGAACTGATTTAATCTGGATCTCAGTTCCTGTAGCATTGCTAGTTGTCGGAATCCTTCATGCAAATAATACGAGAGATATTAAGCATGACTCTGAAGCCAATATCAATACAGTTGCGAGTGTAATTGGACTTAAAAATTCAAGACTCGAATATAAATTTCTTGTTTATGGAGCCTATGTGTCAGTCATTCTCCTCGTTGTTTTTAGAATATTAGACTGGTATATTCTTGCTGTATTTCTGTCCTTGCCTGGAGCTTTAAAAAATATAAAGGAAATTGAAAAAGCTGACATTGATAATCCTCAGGAGATAGCAATGCTTGATGTAAAGACAGCCCAGCATCATACTCAGTTCGGACTTCTATATATTATTGGTATATTATTATCGGCTTTCTTATGAAAAATGTAATTTTTGGATTTGCTATTGCTCTGGTTTTCTGGTTTTTCATGTTTGCGCCATGGACAGCTCATATATTTAACTTTTGGGTGGTCATGTTGGTTGCAACAACATTACTTACAACACTTAGCCTGGTGTCTGGAAAAGCTGACCTGAAACGAGTTTATAACTTTAAACCTTCACATATTCTTGTGGGTTTAATTTCAGCCGCAGTACTATATCTCGTGTTTTTTGCAGGGAATTATTTCTCACATTTACTCTTTGATTTTTCAAAACAGCAAATCACAAACATATATGCTACAAAGGAACAGGCTGATAAGATTCTAATAGGGCTGGCACTACTCCTTTGGATAGGACCATCAGAAGAAATCTTTTGGCGAGGATTTGCTCAGGATAGATTGATGAAAAAATATGGCGATATTAATGGTTTTATTATAACTACAATCGTCTATGCTTTTGTTCATATTTGGGCATTTAATTTCATGCTCTTCATGGCAGCATTGATCTGCGGTATTTTCTGGGGTTGGATGTACATGAAATATAAATCGGTTATTCCTGGAATTATATCACATGCTGTTTGGGATGCAGTAATTTTTGTTGTTATACCCATTTCTCAATAATAAAAATTGAATTATTTTCTTCTGGGTTTTGCTTTTCCACCGGATTTGTAAATAGTGAATAATAGCAATCCTCCAATAAATGGAAAAATAAAAAACAACCAATGAAACCAAAAACCCGCAGAATATATCGCGTTGATTAGCCAAAAAGCTGCAGAAGATCCCAAGATTGTATAAGCTGCAGCTTTTTCTTTCCACCATATCATAAACATACCTATAACCAGAATAAACATGCAAATCAAAAGGATCAATTCACGTGGTGATTTTTCTCCAATTTGAGGAATGCCTTCGCCAAATAAGAACATCAACAATAAAATAAGCATTATTACAGAAATTGATTTAGCAATCCAGTTTAATGGTTTAATAATTAATTCTGTCTTCATTTTTTCACCTCAATATCGTATGGAAGAGTTGGGTTATACAACAACTGATGATAGAGTTTCCATTTTGATTCTGCATCATTTGCGTGATTAGCGGCGAAATATTCTTTAGCCAACTCGTATCCAACAGAATAGGTAATTATATAACTCCTGTATTTCTCAATAAAGCTGATTGAATTTTCAGCCTCTTTGTCTGATCTGAATTCATAATATTTGATCCAGTCTAATGCAAAATTCTTTTTTAAATTACCATCTAAATAACGTTTAGCTATTGTCGATCCTATAAATCTTAGTTTTCTTCTTAGCTCCAGAATCTGATTATATTTATCCAGATTTGAAGGATCAATTCCTGCAATTTTACAAATTACATTCTTTTCGAATTGCAATTTCTCTGTTTGTGAAAAGCAAACTTCAATACCATAATTAGCCAGTCCTTCAGAAATAACTGCTTTAGGACTGAATAAAGGAATTATTGAAAACTCAACCCAGCCCTTCTTTCGATAAAATTCTCGGTCACTGATTGAATGATAAAGGTGATGTCCCGGATAGCCTTCGTGACAAGCATAGCCTAGAATCTTTTCGATTGTTATCGGTACATCAGTGTTTATCTGAATCAGACTTACAGCATTGCCTTTATACCAATTGTAGGCACCCCATGGCTGTCCTTTGACAAATTCAATCTTAAAGGCATCATTCTCGGGCAGTTTAAAGTGTTTGGATGTTCTTCTTTTACATTCATTGATTGCAAGCTTGAATAACGTATCTAACTTTTTTTCAGGTATCACAAATTGTTGCCTAAAACTTAGCCATCTTTTTGTCAGGTTCCCATTTCCTGGAATAAGAGCTTCAAGATCAAGCATTATGTTCTTATAATACTCTGGTGAATAAATAGGACTGACGCAATTATAAATTAAAAGAGATTCTTTATCGAAATTCATTTTTTTTCCACTAACATAATCAGTTCTGGCAGTCAAAGATAAAAGAAGAGATTTCAAATGATTGGCTCTTATCTTGTCCTCACTAAATTTTGAATCAATGGATTTGCTTAATATTTGAGAGTATTCCTTGATTTTCTCCAAACTTAAAGTGTCTTTAAGAGAAATTTTTTTTAAACTGTCAGGACCAAAATATCCGTCAACGAAATCCTTATCATATCTTCCTAATGCAAAGCACAGCTTAACGTATGATGCACCGATAGCATTGAGGTTTGCTGAGTTTATAAAATCAGGCTCTCTGGAGCATGAAACTAGTGCAACCAGCAAACAAACAATTAAGAAGTAATATCTTCTGAAAAAATAATTCATATTTGATTTATCTAAATTGCAAAAATTCAAATTTAATGAAGAAATTCAAAAAATTTTCAAATCATGTTTAGCGTGTTCAAAAAAATCGAAATAATTTTCGTAATTTTGACAACATTCTTTATTTAAAAATAAGAAAAACCTTGTTAAATGACTTTAGAAATACAATTTAAAGATAAAATATTTGAAAACAGAAAAAGGTCACCCGACGAATTCTCAGAGATCGCACTCGAAGTCCGCAAAGATGTAATTAAAAGTCTCTTTCTTGCAAAATCCGGACACAGTGGTGGATCACTTGGAATGGCTGATGTTTTGTCTGTTCTATATTTTGGTGGTTACCTCAGATACGATTCAACAGATGGAAATTGGTCTGGTAGAGATAGATTTGTGCTGAGTGCCGGGCACATCTGTCCTGTTTTATATTCGGTGCTATCACGCGCCGGGTTCTTCCCATCTTCAGAATTAGCAACACTTAGGAAATGGGGCAGTAGATTGCAGGGACATCCTGGATTGGACACTAAACTCCCCGGAATTGAAACTGCCGCAGGTTCACTTGGACAAGGAGTTTCAATTGCTGTGGGTATGGCTCTTAGCCATAAATATCTTGATAAGGATGATAAGCTTGTGTTTACTGTCAGTGGAGATGGAGAGCTTCAGGAAGGCTCATGCTGGGAAGCTGCAATGTCAGCTGGGAATTATGGTTTAGACAATTTATGCTGGATTGTTGATAATAATGATTGTCAGATTGATGGCAGAGTTTCTGATGTTATGAGTATCTATCCTTTAGATAAAAAGTTTGAAGCTTTCAAATTCAATGTTATAACTATTGATGGTCATGATTATCAACAAATTATGTCTGCTTTCGACACATTTCGTGATAATTTTAAGATGAAAACTGGCAAACCTACGGTTATTATCGCTAAAACTTTGATGGGCAAAGGTGTTTCATTCATGGAAGATAACTATGTTTGGCATGGCAATCCACCCAACGAACAACAAACAATAGACGCTTTGAAAGAATTGGATTCATAAATTAGAAGTAACATGAAATATATAGATTTAACAATATGCCTCTTCTGCATCTTATTCGCAGTCTCCTGTAATAAAAGCTCAGATCAAAAAACGGTTTTAGTTGATTCTGCTATGAAATCTCAGAATAACAGCACTAACTATCCTTCGAATACTAATAATCAAAGTGTGGTTTCTGAGATAAAAGATAGGATTAATACCGATTATAATTCAGCAGTTATTGCTTTGAATATTCCAGGATCACCGATTGATCAGAATAAACTGAAGAGTTTTATACCGGATAAGATACTTGGAGCAGATCGCTCACCTATTAATACCGGTTCTATGATGGGGGATAACGATAAACTTTGCACATCAGCTTCTTGTAACTATTCTTTTATTAAAGGCGGTTTAGTAATAAACATACAGGATTATGGCAAGTATGGCAATCTACCTGCTGATGATAAAAAATATTTCTCTAAGATGCCGGTTGAATCTGGTTATGAAACTGAAACTGTTGTAACCACAGAAGGCAAAGGATTCATCTTGTGGGACCAGAAAGAAAGAAGCGGAAGAATGTTCTTTCTCCTTGCTAACAGATTTATTATTAAGCTCGAAGCTTACACCCTACCGGCAAATGCAGGAGATATAATCTTTTTCTTCAATATGATTAATCAAAAAGCCATGCTCAAGAAAGCATTAGGAAATTAATACAACAAAGAATTAAATTTTAAAAAGATAAAATGTCAGAATTACAAAAATACGGAGATAAACCTACCAGATTCGGCTTTGGGCATGCTTTAGTTGAGTTAGGAGAGAAATATGAAAATGTAGTTGTGCTTGGAGCAGATATCACTGGTTCAGTATTAACTTCATTCTTCAAAGATAAATTTCCCGAAAGATTCTTCTCAATTGGAATTGCCGAGCAGAATGCCACAACCATTGCCGCAGGATTGGCTTTGTCTGGTAAAATCGCTTTTTTCTCCAGCTACAGTGCCTTTGCTGCATTTCGCAATGCAGATCAGCTAAGACTTTCTGTATGTTACAACGATGTAAACGTTAAAGTTGGTGGTGGTCATTCTGGTGTTACTGTCGGGCCCGACGGAGCTACCCATCAGTCTCTCGAAGAAGTATCCTTTCTTAGAGCTTTACCAAATCTCACATTAATAGTACCTTGCGACTACGAAGAAACGAGAAAAGCCACATTGGCTGTTGGTATCAAGCCAGGTCCTGCTTATATCCGCTTCGGCAGATCTGCAGTTCCTATGTTTACGACAAAAGAAACTCCATTTGAAATAGGAAAAGCTCAGGTTTTTAGAGATGGTTCTGACGTTGCAATTATCGCTTGTGGAATTGTTGTTTGGGAAGCAATGATTGCCGCTGAAGAGTTGAAGAAAAAGCATGGTATCAACGCTAGAGTTATTAATTCTCCTTCGATTAAACCTATGGACGTTAAAACAATTACTGATGCCGCTATGGAGTGCGGTTGTGTTGTTACTGCCGAGGAACATCAGGTGCATGGTGGGCTTGGATCCGCTGTCGCTGAGGTTCTGGCAAAGAATTACCCTGTTCCTATGGAATTTGTAGGCATACCCGATACATTTGGAACTAGTGGTGAACCAGATGAGCTGTTAGAAAAATTCGGATTGACCTGGCCCACAATTTATGCGTCAGCATTGAAGGCAATCGAACGCAGAGATAAAGGTTTTATCGGCTATCGTATGGTTAAGGACATCCCACAATACATAGAAAATATGTAGAATTTCTTACCCAAAATTGCATCCCTTCATTTTTTGAAAAAGTGAAGGGTTTTGTATACCAATCATAGTTTCTTTTTCTTTTAAAATATAATACTATTATTACGTTTATCTTTATAAAAATTTTAGTGTAAAATGGCTGTAACACAAGAACATATTGAAATAGCAATCAAGCTGGCAAAAGAATACGGGGCAACACGCATTCTTTTATTTGGAAGCGCTCTATACGACCCCGAAAACGCAAATGATTTGGACTTAGGGGTTGAAGGGATAGAACCATCCAAATTTTTTCTATTTGGTGCTACTTTAGAAGATATTATTCTCAAAACTGTGGACATAGTTCCCCTTGAATTAAATTCACCTTTCGTGGATCACATTAAAAAATACGGAAAATATATATA
This sequence comes from uncultured Hyphomicrobiales bacterium, assembly GCA_964464375.1. Taxonomy (GTDB): domain Bacteria; phylum Bacteroidota; class Ignavibacteria; order Kapaibacteriales; family UBA2268; genus CAIOZA01. The sequence goes on along the minus strand of CAYXFU010000001.1, from coordinate 126,521 downwards.
TGATACTACAAGAATTAATTGATGAAATTAATACTGAAATTGGTTATTTAGACTTAACAATCACTTCAATTACTACATTGAATGATTTAATCGCTGACCTAGAACCGGACATTATTCAAAAAGCAGCTATGAATCAATTTATCTCAGAGTTTTATAATGGTATTGAAAATATTTTAAAACGAATTTGTAAATATAATAAAGTTACTGTTCCATTTGGCGATGATTCACATTTTAAACTTTTTAATCTATTCCTTTATTCAGATATGGCTACTCTCCCAATAATTTTTATTCCAGAAATTGTTGATGAATTTAGGAAAATTAGGAAATTCAGGCATTTTATAATACATGGTTATTCTTTTAAAATTGAATGGTCTTATCTCAAGGATAGTGTTGCAAATATTGATTCTGTATATCAAATCTTAAAACAAAATATTTACATTTATTTGAATGGTTTAGTTTGAATTTTTCTATAGAATTCTTTTTAAAAATGTTAAAATAAACACTATCATAAACATCACGAATCCATATAATAAGTTTGATTTTCACAGATTTAGTTTTAATTTTGATATGAAATTATTTTATTTTCTTTTATTGGTTGCTTCTATGAGACTTTTTTCACAGGACGCATTACCCGAAGACAAGATTACTTACAGACCTCCGACTGTTGCTGGTTCATTTTATCCAGCTGATCCCGATTCTCTGAGAAAAATGATTGATACTCTCTTGCTCGATCGAAAAGGACAGGATGTCTCCACTCGCGAAATATTCGGTTTAATCGCACCGCACGCCGGCTACCTTTACAGCGGTAAAGTTGCTGGTAAGGCTTATAAAGCATTGATCGGCAGAAAATATGATGCCGTAATCATTATTGCTCCCAGCCATCAGCTGGCTTTCAAAGGTGCTTCCGTTTTTAGTGGTGATGCTTATGTTACTCCTCTTGGTGTTGTTAATGTTGACAAAAAGCTTGCTTCGGATATTGCTTCCGTCAATACCATTGTCAAGCTATCTATGGATGGTCACAAGTGGAAGGGGGATACTCCCGAACATTCCATCGAAGTTCAACTTCCATTTCTTCAGGTGACTATCCCAGGCACTCCTGTTGTACCAATAGTTATGGGTACTCAGGATGCACTCACTCAGGACGCACTCATGCGTTCAATTGTTTATGCTGTGAAGAATTCCGGAAAAAAAGTTCTTCTGCTTGCGAGTACCGATTTGTCCCATTATCATGATGCAGATAGTGCTGTTAGCATCGATGGTGTCAGCTTGAATACTCTTTACCGGTATGACTATTTTTCCTATCAGACTCAATTTATTGCAGGAAAATTTGAAGCCTGC
>CAYXFU010000001.1:0-125173 GCA_964464375.1 uncultured Hyphomicrobiales bacterium | reverse complement strand
CTGCGGTGGTGGTCCGATAGTAGTTGTCATGACCGCCGCTGAACAATTAGGTGCAACTTCATTTGTTCCGGTTAATTACTCACATTCCGGTAAAACCGAAGCAGGGAAGAATCAATCCAAAGTTGTTGGTTATTTCTCCGGTCTGATTATTAAAGCTAGGGATGAAGAAGTTGATGAAACGCCATTCTTTGATCAATCAGAAATTGAAAAAGTAATGGATATTGCCAAGAAGACAGTAATAAACACTGTTACTAAAAACAATGAAAAGGAATATGAAATCCAATTGATTCCTTACAATCTTTCATTTCCCAAAGCCGCATTTGTTACCATTCACAAGCATGGCTCACTTAGAGCATGTATGGGGCATACTTTCCCGACTGAAAGCCTCATCAATGAAATCAAATATGCCGCGAAATTAGCTGCAACAAGCGATTATCGTTTCGGTCCCCTGCGTTTGCAGGAATTGGATAGTCTTCAATATGAAGTTACAGTTCTTTCCAGAATGAAACGGGTTCTCGACATAAACAAAATTGTCGTAGGTAAAGACGGACTCCTTATCCGAATGGGCAACAATCAAGGTGTTTTCCTGCCACAGGTAGCATCAGAAAAGAACTGGGACATCACATCGTATCTCGAAAACCTTTGCTACAAGGCGGGACTCCCTAAAGATGCTTACTTCCAACCCGAAGCCCAGCTTTATTCCTTCAGGGCGTTAATAATAAAAGAAGAGAAGAAATAAAAAAAGAATATATTTCCTTTTAAAACCGTTTCTTTGAAATAATCGCTCCGATTTCGCAAATTGCATTGTATTCTTTCCCATCCTTTCCAAGGAGGGGTGGCTCGACCCTGTCGAGACGGGGTGGTAGTTGCATTAATGTCGGAGAGGGCAGGGTGAGGACAATTCTGCATTTATTTGTCATTGGTATTTGATCATTAATCATTGAAAAAACAGCTACGTAGTAGCGAACTTTTATGCCACGAAGTGGTATAATTTCAATAACCGTGGGTGAAACCCACGGACAGTAAATTCAAGAATATAATCAGCCCTGAAAGGGTTGAATTTAAACCGAGAAGTTCAACCCCTACGGGGCTGTGATAAAATAAAATTCTGATCCATTCCACGGGTTAACACCCGCGGTTATTCAAATTCAGCATCTTCGATGCAGAAATATAAAACAAAAAACACGATGCAATTGATGCAAAAGTGCCAACCCAAAAGTAAGATGTTAGAAATATAAGTAGGTTACATGGATTATATATGCCTCTTCGTTCATTAAAATAGTGCCAATAGTGCCAAAAAAGATGCAAATAATGCATTCCCACTTTCTAAAAAGACGCAATCTTTTTGAAAGTTGGACACTCAAACTCCAACTGAAACTAATTAATTCTTAAAAAGTCATTAAATCAGATAAATATATCCTATTTAATAAATATTTTTATTTTGAAAATTAATTAAAGTAAAATTATTTCTTGTCGAAAAATCATTTGAAATTCAGCATCAATCATTTTATTTTTTTATCTAGCAACAAAGTAACCAAGTAAAAACACTTAACAGTCCAAATGTTATTTAATATATTATTTATTTGAGGATGTAATATGGCAATTGCAGAAAATCAGAAAAAAGACAGCCAGCTCTATGGAGATGAACTCCAGTTAGTTAGCTTTCATATCGGCGATGAAGAATTCGCTGTAGATATTCTGAATATTCAGGGTATAAACAGAATGGTTGAGATAACCAAGGTTCCCAACACTCCAGATTATATCAAAGGAATCATCAACCTCCGCGGAATAATTATTCCGTTGATCGAGCTTAGATCCAGACTAGGAATGCCTCCCAAAGAACACGACAAAGACACTCGTTTCATCGTTGTCGAAATCGCTCAAAAAGTTATTGGATTTATTGTCGATAGCGTCAGCGAGGTTTTGAGAATAAGCCGAAGTATATGCGAACCACCACCGGCGACCGTTAAAGGAGTTAACTCTGAATATATCACAGCTGTCGGAAAACTCGAAGATAGATTATTAATAATGCTTGACCTCGAGAAAATTCTGACTGAAGAAGAAACACACGAGCTTGCATCAATAAGTGAGAATAATTCATAGTTTTATTTATCAACCGCAGGGTTAACCCTGCGGTTGATTTTAATGCACAGTTAAATACAATACAAATAATATTTTTTAAACAAAAATTGGAGCACATTATGTTAAAAAACATGAAATTAAGAACTAAGCTACTTGGTGGATTCATTATTGTAGCATTAATTGCCACTTTTATAGGTGTCTATGGAATTATCAATTTGAAGAATGCCGATGATTCCGACACAATGCTTTTTGAACGAAATACAAAGCCATTGGGTTTGCTTGCTGAGTTTACAGTTGCTTTCCAAAGAACACGAGTGAACGTAAGAGAAAATATGGTATTCACAAATGATAGCAAAAGACAGAACGATAATCATGAAAAGGTAAAGGGATATCTAAAAACTATGGATGTTGCTGTTGAAGAACTAAAGAAATGTGAAATGAATCCCATAACCAAGAAGGATTTTGAATCTATTCTTGATGATATTACTAATTATGAAGTTGACCTCAATAAAATGCTTGACCTTTTGGATGTAGGAAAGAAAGATGAAGCGATTGCATTAATGGATGGCTCAGCAAAGAAAGCAGCAAGAGCAATAGTCGATGTATCTGTAAAAATGGTAGAAGACAACCAGAAATTTTCTCAAAATAGATCAGATCAAAATACTGTAGATGCCAATAAAGCCACTATGATAAGTATAATAGTTCTAATATTGGGAGTGTTAATAGCACTAACATTAGGTTTTGTCATTACAATAAATGTACAGGGACAACTTGGTGGCGATCCACTGGAAGTAGTAGAGATCACTCGCAATGTTGCTGCCGGTAATTTATCAGTAAACATCAAAGCAGAAGGAAAGAAGCCAACCAGTTTAATTGTTGCTATGGACAATATGGTAAATACGATCAAAAATCTAGTTAGTGATACCGGCAAATTATCAGCCGCCGCAATCGCAGGCAAGCTCGACACAAGAGCCGATACAAGCAAATACGAAGGCGAGTACAAGAATCTGGTAGTAGGCATTAATGGAACACTCGACGCAGTCATCGGTCCATTGAATGTAGCCGCAGAATACGTGGACAGAATATCCAAAGGCGATATTCCACCAAGAATCACAGATGAATATAAAGGCGATTTCAACGAATTAAAAAATAATTTAAATACATGTATCGATGCTGTAAATCTTTTGGTCAAAGATGCCAAGAGCTTAGTAACTGCAGCAGTAGAAGGTAAACTTGACACCAGAGCAGATGCAAGCAAACATCAGGGAGATTTCAGAGGAATCGTAGAAGGCGTAAACAAAACATTAGACAACGTTATCGGTCCATTGAATGTAGCTGCAGAATATGTGGACAGAATATCCAAGGGAGATATCCCACCAAGAATTACAGATGAATACAAAGGCGATTTCAACGAAATCAAGAATAACCTGAATACATGTATCGATGCAGTGAACTTACTTGTCAAAGATGCAAAGATGCTGGCAACAGCAGCAGTAGAAGGTAAACTTGATACTAGAGCAGATGCAAGCAAACATCAGGGCGACTTCAGAGGCATCGTTCAGGGAGTAAATTCAACACTAGATAATGTTATCGGCCCATTGAATGTAGCCGCAGAATACGTTGATAGAATATCCAAGGGCGATATCCCACCAAGAATCACAGATGCCTATAATGGAGATTTCAACGAGATCAAGAATAACCTAAATACATGTATCGATGCAGTAAACTTACTGGTTAAAGATGCCAAGAGCTTAGTAACAGCGGCAGTAGAAGGCAAACTGGATACAAGAGCAGATTCAAGCAAACATCAGGGAGATTTCAGAGGAATCGTAGAAGGTGTAAACAAAACACTCGATAACGTCATCGGTCCATTAAATATGGCAGCAGAGTATATCGATAGAATCTCCAAGGGAGATATTCCACCAAAAATCACAGATGAATACAAAGGTGATTTCAATGAAATCAAGAACAATGTTAATGTTTGTATCGATGCCGTAAGTTTATTGGTTAAAGATGCTAAAGATCAATCCATTGCAGCAATTGAAGGCAAACTAAAGACACGTACAGACGCAAGCAAACATCAAGGAGATTTCAGAGCTATTATACAAGGTTTTAATTCAACACTTGATGCAGTAATCTCACCAATCAATGAGAGTGCAGGAGTACTATCGGATATGGCTCACGGAGACTTAACTAAACGTATGGTAGGTCAATATAATGGGGATATGGAAGAATTTAAATCAAGCATCAATCAGCTGGGAGAATCACTGAATAATGTATTGTCAGAAGTATTATCATCTGTATCGACAACATCAGCCGCCGCTGTACAAATTTCAGCAACTGCCGATGGACTAGCCGCCGCAAGTGAAGAGCAAAGCTCCCAGGCAGATGAAGTAGCAAGTGCAGTAGAAGAAATGTCGAGAACGATAACAGAAAACGCCATGTCAGCCAGCAGAACAGCCGAAGTAGCTGAACGGAATGGTGCAATTGCCAAAGAAGGTGGCGATGTTGTAGAACAAACAGTAACAAAGATGAAAGACATTGCAGATGTTGTGAAGAAATCAGCAGATAATATAGAAAAACTAGGCGAATCAAGCAAAGAAATCGGTGAGATAATCTCTGTAATCGATGACATTGCCGATCAGACAAACCTGTTAGCACTAAATGCCGCCATCGAAGCAGCTAGAGCAGGCGAACAGGGAAGAGGATTCGCAGTAGTAGCCGACGAAGTAAGAAAGTTAGCTGAACGTACAACAGAAGCAACAAAACAGATTGCCAAGATGATCAAGGGCATCCAGGGAGAAACTCAGGAAGCAGTCGAAGCCATGAAGAAGGGTAATGAAGAAGTCAAGAGTGGTATCTCATTAGCCGACAGAGCAGGCAAGTCATTGCAGGAGATTGTAACAAGTTCACGCGACGTTCAGGATATGATCAGCCAGATAGCCGCCGCAAGCGAAGAACAGTCATCAACATCGGAAGAGATAGCCAAGAATGTATCAGCAATCTCTATGGTAACAAATGACTCAACGAAGCAAATCCAGGAAGTCGCATCATCAGCAGACGGCTTAGCCAAACTGACAGAACAACTACAACAGATGGTTGGACAGTTTACACTTGACAATGGTGGAGGCATGACATCCAAGAATCTTGGTGGCAGATCAGCCAAACATCTAACTGCATAATTATCAGTTGTTTATAAAATAAAAAACCGGCTTAGTGCCGGTTTTTTATGTTTAACCAAATTAATCATTAGAAACTATCTGTAAATGCTGCAATGCAAGACCCAGTCTGTCATTCCTGCGATCACGAAGTAACAGCGAAGCTAATGCAGGAATCTTTGTATTTTGTATTCGTAGGGACACAGCGTGCTGTGTCCATGTACTTGGCATTGTCCTTAAGAACGAAGTGACCGTAAGAATCCAGTTCAATACTCTTGGAAAATCTATTTTACCTCATCGGCTTCCTTACCATTCACAATCATCCAAGCACCTGTTTTTAGATCGAGTTTATGGCAATGAGTACATTCTCCTCCAAACATTGACAAGTAAAGATTATCTTTACCGCCACTCAAATGGATTACATGCATCAAACGTGAGAAAGGCAGGGCTGTTTTCATGGACTTGCCATGACATTTATTGCAAACCTCCGGAATGTTTGACTGTGAATCAGTATTAGAAGGATGCTTGCCTTTCAATGTAATCCCATCAGGAGCAGAAGCCTGATATTTTGCTAAAGTTTCAGCTGGAATTTTCTCTTTCCACTCATTTAGAATTGTACTCAAACGTACATCCATTTTAGCTTCTGGATAATTCTTATGACAACTCACGCAACTATGGGGGAATGAATCTACAGCTGTGATGCCTGGGATGCTTCTTAACTTTGGCTCTGTGATTGTGTCCTGTGAGTAAGCATAATAAATTAAGCTAAGCCCAACTGCGACTGTGGAAATAATTGAAGAATATAAGAATAATTTCGACCGCATAACAAACCTCTCAAATGTAGATAAATAGTAGAATTATGATAATGTCTGAAAATTATATTTCTTCAAATATATTATTATTAAATTTCATATCAAAATATATTCTCAATCATTTTTTGTAATTTGCTATTTAAATGATTCTTAGTTTAATATACTTTAACTGAAATTATTGCACTTGTAAACTATGGAAGATAAAACGGAATACAAATCACAAATGCTTGATACGAACATCAGGCAAAAAGAATATTATGAATTTGCACCTGAGAAGGAGTTTCTGCATGGTGGCAATTTTGCTACAAAATGGTGGAATAAACTCAGAGGATACCAATATAAAATGCTGGAAGAAATTGGACTTACCAACCAAATTTATGAATTGCATAAACAATGGATGGGCGATCTGACCAATAAAAAAGTTCTTGATCTTGGTTGCCATACCGGGAATGTACTTTCGGAATACCTAGCCAAGAATTCCAAAGAATATATTGCTGTTGATCTCAGCAGTTCTGCGTTACTGCAACTCAAATCAACGATGGAAAAATCCGGCATAACGAACGGTCATTATATCTCTGAAGATATATTATCTGATGATTTTGTTGAAAGAGATTTTGATATTATCTATGCTAAAGCCATCCTGCATCATTTTAAATATATAGATGTATGTCTTGAGAGATTGCAGTATCTCACGAAACCTGGTGGATCAATCATAACATTCGATCCATTGAATACCTACTTGCCATTGAAGATATTCAGATATTTTTATAGATTTCTTCAAAAAGACAAAGACTGGGAATATCCATTTACTAAGCAAACCTTCAAAGTAATTGATGATTACTTTGATATTTGCAACTCAGCCGGTTCAATGGGAAAAACTAAGAAGGCTTTTCTATTATATCTATTTTCAAAGAAAACAGCTATCAGCAAAAGTAAAAACTGGCAATACGAGGACTTATATAATACTCCAATTTCCTCCTCCTCTTTTTGGAATTTTATTGGAGTAGCTTTGCACTTAAAAAATTCAAAAGTGAAATAAGATATCCAAATTTTATCATATAAATAAGCCATAGAAATTTGCTTTTGTTTAGTATTTCATTTAAGTTATAACAAATTTGAATTCATTTTAAATAAATTTAAATGAAAATTGTATTTCATAATAAGTTTTTTGATTCAACATATACAAATGATTGTGCATCTGTAAATGGTCGCATGGAATCGATCATGGATGTTTTGAAAAATGAACAGAATTATGAAATAATTTCACCCGATAATGCAGATCTTTTCGATATTCTTGAAGTTCATGATAAAGATTATGTGGACACTGTTTACTGTCATCATAAACTATACCAGATGGCACTCCTTGCAGCCGGAGGTGCAATTTTAGCTGCTGATATCGGATTCGAAACTGAACCAGCTTTCGCATGTGTCAGACCACCCGGGCATCATGCCTACAGAAAAGAGGCATGGGGTTATTGCCATTTTTGTAACATGGCAATAGCGCTTACCAAGCTTAGAAAGCAGAAGAAAATTAACTCTGCTTTTATTCTTGATTTTGATGCCCATACTGGCGATGGAACCAAGGACTGCCTGAAAGATTGGAGTGAAGTCAAAATCCTTAATCCAATGTCTGAACCTGACAAATATATAGATGAAATCGAATATTTTATAAAAGATATTGATTATGTAGATATCATTGCAGTTTCAGCAGGTTTCGATTCCTACCATCTTGATGTTGGAGGTAAACTACAGACTTTCGATTTCTATAATATTGGCAGAATAATGAAGAATTTATCTATAAGAATGGGACATGGCAGACGCTTTGCGGTACTCGAAGGAGGTTACTATCTTCCTGATCTTGGGAAAAATGTTCTGGCATTTTGCCAGGGTTTTGAATAGATTATTAAGATCATAATGAAAAAAAATTTATCAATTAGTTTAGACAAAAGTCAATTATCAAACGAAGCTTATGATTGGATGAACATCTCAATTGACGAGGATAGGGTAGGGAAGGCACGATGCAAGATCAATGGTGAATCGATCACAATTTATTCTATCAATATTTTTCCCGAATTTCAAGGAAAAGGTTATGGAACGTATTTCGTTGATGAATGTAAGAACAAGTATAAACAACTTATAGCAGATCGTGTCAGGTTCACGGCAATTGGATTCTGGGAGAAAATGAAATTTGTTAAAATATCCGATGATACATGGACTTTTAAAAAGACAAAATATTAGTAATTGTCTTAATTAGGGTTTGATATGGCTTACAGTGAGGAACTCGATTTTCGTATCAAAAAAATTCTCGAAATGAAGAATATTAGATTCGAAGCAAAGAAAATGATGGGTGGTATTTGCTATCTTGTTGATGGTAAAATGCTCGCTGGTATCGTCAAAGATAAACTAATGGCTCGGATTGACCCAGATATTTACGAAGATGCTTTAAGCAAAAAAGGTTGTGCCGAAATGGATTTCACAGGCAAATCCATGAAAGGATATGTGTTCGTAGAAGAAGAAGGTATAGAGAGTGACCTCGATCTTTCGAATTGGTTACAATTATGTCTCGACTATAATCCAAATGCGAAGGCATCAAAAAAGAAGAAAAAGTAATTATTCTCTCTAATAAAATTCTTCTCTCATTAAATTACTTGATAACCACAATCTCTATGCGGTTGTTCTTTGCTCTACCAGCAGTTGACGTATTGCTTGCAATAGGAGAAAGAGGACCTTTACCGGTCGATAATATCCTGCTTCTTGATATACCATTGTTCACAAGGTAATCTTCAATTTTTCTTGCAGTTTTGGTAGATTGAATCATTAATTCTTCTTGTTTGCCAAAGTTATCAGTATAAACTACAATTTGCACTCTTGATTTTAAGTTTTTCTTCAAATACTTAATTGTGGAACCTAAATATGACTTCACAGCAGGTGCTTCAGTAACGTCCTTTGCGTCCTTTATGTGTGGTAATGCTTTTGCTATATTCGGAACAATTTTAGGTTTAGGTTTAATTACAACCTTGGCAGGAGCAACCACTTCAAGATTCTTAACTTCAGGCTTTTTATCATCTTTCTTAACTTCAACATTGATAACAGACGACACTAATCTTTTATCCAGATCCTTCAAAGAAGCTTCATCGATGGATATGGTATAGCTGCCCTGCGGTAGATCTTTTATAGAATATGCTAAGTCTTTGCTAATATCAATTAGGGTGTCTATACTCTTATCATTGTTTGTTACTCTTACATTGATGTCCTCTGCTACACTTTTATCGACTCTAGGAGGCAAAACAATTTTACCGGCAATAGTTGATGAAGTGTCAACAGTTGCTACTGGCTTCTTTTCTTGGACTTTCTCTACAATTTTTTCAACAATCTTTTCTGGAATTTTTTCTGCTGGTTTTTCAACCTCGCCTGCCTTGGCTACGATTAGACCGTTAATTGGCTCAACCCAGTTATAAGAAAGCTGTTTGTGGCATCCTGGAGCACAAGAACCACCTTTTTCTTGTTTTGTGAATTTGATATTCATCATCCAATCGCCGAATTTCACTTTGTCCTTGATGAGAGCCGGATTTGTAGATCCATGAACGTCATGGCAAATTATACAGTTACGAGCTTTGGGACTATTGATATGCAGGAAATGAAGATTCTTTTTGCCATCTCTGAAATTAGTTGATTCGTCTGTTGACTGGACAGTTAACAGATCTGAATTGTGACAAGTAAAGCATAAAGCAAAAGATGATTTCACACCCTTCACATAGGTTTCTTTATTAAATGGTTCGGTAAACAATCCGGCTATTTTAGATGAATGTGGAGTGTGGCATCCTGTGCAACCATCATTAACAGGAGCATGAGTAAATTTTGCTTTTGTCTTTTCCTTGATGTTAGGAATTGAACCTTCTTTTGTTTTTATTGATTTAGAATGGCAAGTAAGGCATAAATCCTTTTCTTCGTTTTTGAGTAGTTTTACGAATTTGGAATTATGGGGATTATGACAAGACATACAATCTTCTTTGACTATAGGACTATGGATGAACTTATTACCAGATTCTACATCATGGCACATTGTGCAGATAATTTTCTTTTCGTTAGTATTTAGTAGTCCCTTTTTGTCTGAGCCATGTGGATTGTGACAAGCCATGCAGTCGCCATCTTTAACCGGACTATGAATCGATTTAGTTGGTCCGGAAATATCGTGGCAGGTATTGCAAAGAGCAGGTACTTTGTCAGTCAGGTCAAATTCTTTTCCTGGATCTCCAGGGTGATTTTTCAGCTTCAATGTATGGCATGTTGTACAGTCATCTTTAGCAGGTGGATGCACTGCTTTCTTCTTTATCATATCCTCATGACAGCCCGATGATGTGCAATCCGGCTTTTTTTCCTTTTCCTGTGTAATTGCTAGAAAAAGGTTAAATACTACTGCAATAGCAATAAAGAAAGCAATAATGACAATTTTGTATAATCGGTTCTTTATCAAAATGACCGTTCCAATCTGATGAAAAAGCTGTGAAAGTTTCTTTGTTCTCCCATAAAATTTCTGGCAAGTAATTCATATCCAGAAGTTATTAAGATTTGCAGTACTCTGGCAGATAATTCAATTCTGAAATTGTTCGAAATTAGATCAATACCGCTCCCATTTTGGTAAAGATAACGATAATTTATCAAAGCCGATGACCAATTATTTAATGAGTATTTTGCCATAATCATGAAATCCGATGTTTTTTGTAAAGAATTATCATTTACGTAATTTGTGTATTGGTATCGTGCACTAAATGATAAATTAAGTCTTTCTGTTAAATTGTCGGCAAATCTGGAAAAAATATTAAAAGATTCATAGGGAAACACATTTGTTTGATAGTAATCATATTCTGCACCAAAACTCAATGTATGATAATTAAATTGAGCACCGACAAATTTCTGGTTAATATTTCTTAATGCTTTCAAGTCTTGAATTTCAACATTTTTGTAATCTGAAAATAAAAAACGAAAATATAATTCCAAATAATTATTAAGAAATGAAACCCTTCCATCCATGGCATTTGTAATTGAAAGGTATTTATATGATGACTGATAATCAGAAAAGTAATCGATATATATCTTGCTCCCATTTGCAATCCTACCACCAGGTATTCTTTTTACTTCGGTGTAATTACCTCTTGGTATTAGCAAATAATCAATGTTCTCTTGAAAGTTTGTGGTCAGATTCACATCCCTTATCAATATTGTATTTGGTCGAATGAATGGATTATTAATAATCATTGGTTTGGAATCATCAATTGTGTATAACTCATTTTGAGCTCTGTATGCTACCTGCTGATTATTCATGTTTTCATTTAGACCACTGAACTCATAATTCAACCAAAGTATTCCGGTTGGAATCAATTTTTTATAATTAAAACCAACACCAAATATTTGCTGAGTTTCATTTTGTGTTGATTTGTCCATCAAATTCATTTGATAAAATCCATAAGATCTAAGCGATAGATATAACTGATTTTCTAGCATTATGGATGGTGAGTGCATTGTCATGATCGTTGTATCAATTGTCTGATTCGAGTATTGATAGTTAGCTTTTAGAGTAAATCTCTCTGGTAATTGGATTTTCAATTGTTCATTAGCATTGATTTGCTTAATTCTTTGTAATCCAATATTTTCATTATACATTATTAATGAATTGAAAGTATTATCCCTGTCTTTGTCAAAGAATATAGAATTACTTATATTTGCATTGAAAATTTTACTATTTAATGTATCCGATCCTGAATAGTGAGTCTTAGCTATTTCATAATTTGCATGGATAGAATTATTGCTATATCCTATTTCTTTACTCAAACTCATTGACAACGTTTTTCTATTGTCACTGTAAACTCTTTGAGCTGTAATCTCAGTTTGAGACCAATGATTAACATTATATCCCAAATTTATGGGTAAAAAGGAATATCTTAACCCAAGATTTATTCCATAGGAATTATTGATATTTACAATGTCATTTGTCAAATCTCTGTTGGTCAATGTTTGAGAATATGAATAATTTGTGCTCAAAGCTACCGGAGTATTATTTAAGAAACTTGCATAAAGATTTATACGTTTAGAAGTATTTGACTCTGATCTGTCGGGTATGATAATGTACTTTTCTGATCTGGCGTCGGGTGAATACTCTCCTTCAATGTCTAATTGCATAAAATTTGGATGCCAAATGTAAGATTTGAGGCTGAGTCTTAATTTTCCTAGAATTGTATTTGTTTCTTCTTCTAACTTAAAACCATCTTTCAATACTGTAGTTTGTTTTCTATAGAAATCTTCACCGATAAGTGTCCCATTAAATTGAGTGAATTTCCAAAAACCTAATTTAAAAATATAATCATCTTCAGATTTCACACTTTCAATATTCAGTATGATTATTAGCAAAATAAGCAGTAGTTTACTGATAATACTAACTTTTGTACAATATTGAAATTTTTGTGTCATCATTTCATGAATGTCCTGTCGGATCCTCCATGAGGGTTGTGGCAATCCCAGCATGAAGTTTCATCAATAGAACTATGAACATCATTCTTCATGACATCCTCTTTTTTATGGCATTTAAAGCAAAGCTTTTGTTTGTCACTTAATAATAAATGCTTGAACTCTGAAGAATGCGGACTATGGCACTCTGTGCAGTACCCTGATTCTAAAGGACCATGCAAAACTGCATATTTCTTAGCAAATGACTCGTGGCATGTATAACAAAGATTTGGTTCTGGCTCAATTAATTTACTACCTTTGCTTTGATCATGACAAGACGAACAGCTTTTATCGAGATAGGGAGGATGGAAAACAGTTAAATCAATAGGGGTTTGTTTTTGAATGATAACTTTCTTGGTGTTGATTGTAGTATCAGCTTTTTGCAATTGGTCACCATCAGGATTGGGTACACCATCAAAAAATATAGTCAATGTATTATACTTTGTCTCTTTAGAGCATGATGAAATGCCAAGAAACAAAATAAAACACAAAACTAAAATAATCAGATTTTTATAGTATCTATAGCTCATTAAGAATTAACAAATTTAAATTAAGCTTATCTCGGAATTTGCCGAATGTATGTATTTCTTCACTTTTTAGAATAAATCCATCCACTTTTAAACTTTATTACTTACTTTGGCTCAACAAAGCCATAAACCGAAACCTTATCTGGACCGTATTGATTTGTAACAAATATCACATATTTTAGATTAAAGCTTTTATCGACAAACTGACTGAAATAGTCATTGTTTTTATAATCAATTGTAACCTTAGCAGGCAAATACATATCACCTGGACCCTTATAAGTACCTCCAAAAAATAGAAGTAATTTTCCATCAGGGGCAAAAATTTGAACATTTTCGAATCCTGCATCAACAACATACAAATTTTGACTATTATCAACTGCTATACCCTTTGGTCTGACAAATTGACCAGTAGCTTTACCATAAGATCCAATATTTCCTAAGAAATTTCCTTGTAAATCATATTTCTTTATATTAAATTCCCCGAAATCTGTTACATATATAATGTCATTATTAATAGTTAAATTGGTTGGTTGATGCAAAAAGGCTGTATCAGCAGCGTCTGAGATATTGGGAAGACTATCTATAAAATGATAATCTGACTTTGAAAAAGTAATAATTTTACCTGCTTTCAAATCAGCGACATAAATCTTATCTTTATACACGCAAACATCAGTTGGTTTCTGCAAAAGACCTGCTCCTATGCTTTTAATAAAATTTAAATCCTTATCAAAAACAATTATATCTTTTCTTTCTGCATCAGCTACAAAAAGGGATCCTGTTTCATCAACAAAACAGTTTAAAGGTTGTCTCAATTCACCAAAACCTGTAGGTTTGAATACATAAAATTCTTTGTTGATGAAATCAAAAACATCAATACCACTAATCTGTGAGTCGCACAGGTAGAATTTATCCTTAGCAATTGAAATACCGTAAGGTTTACCGATCGGTGTAACGGTTTCTGCACCCATAAAGAAACGCTCGAAACCACTACGGTAACCTGTTACATCACCAGAGGTACCATAAGATTTCAGAAATTGAATCCGGGTTGTATCAGGGGGAGCCGGGAAAATTACAAGATTGGATATATCAGTTTTCGTGCTCGAACACGATATAAGTAATATAATTGATGTTATGACAAAAAGACTTAATTCTATTTTTTGTTTCATATATTTCCCTGTAATAAACAAAAGAATAGGGGAGTTATGGTTAAACACCCCTATAGTCGAATTTAGTGAAAAGCTATTATGTTGTTTTTATTTGTTATGGCATGTTAAGCAAAGTGCACTTCCGGTATTTGCTTTAACTAGCAAATGTGAGATATTTGCTTTATTATGAACGTCATGGCAGGATGCACATTCCATTTTACCGGCAAATAACAAATCAGAGCTAATTGTTCCACTACCAATTCCAGATGCCGAAGTTATTGCTTTAAGGTCTCCGTCAGCAGTAACCAAGGCGGCATCATAAGTAAATGAAACCGGATGATCATTTGACAGGTTGGAACCTAAATTGTCAGCACCGCTTATCATATTAGTTCCATTTGTCTTACCACTGAAATTTTCAAGAGCAACAGTTCCGTCATGGCAACTTAAGCACAATTTTGTTGAAGCTGATGGCTGACCTACTGTCGCATTCAATGATGCAGCATTAGAATACACTGTATATGAAGCAACTGCTGAAAGTGCGTGATTCCAAAGTGGTGCATTTGTAACAGTTGTGTTTGCGTTGTGTGGTGTGTGGCATACGATGCAAATTTCTGATGTTGTATTCCAGGAATCGCCGGCAAAGTCATGAGCTGATCCTGTGATCACTGCGTATGAGGATATACTTCCTGCAATAAATAGAACGAGAAGTATCGAGGCTAATTTTGTAAATTTCATAAAAACTCCTATAAATAAATTTTACCAAAATATTTGACGTAAAACAATTTTCGTCAATAAAATAAATTTCTTTAATATACTTAATTACATATTTTGTCAAACTGATTCATATAATAAAATGATATTCAATTCATAAATTATATTACAGTACAAATTAACACTTGCAAAATAATTCTTTTATTTTAATTAGCAAAGAATTAAAGACAAAAATAAATAATATTTCATTACCAAATGTACGTATAAATACCGAAAACCTATCTAAGTGATTATAAATATGAGATTTAAAATATTTCTAAACAAAAAATATTAGCTAGCTAATTGTTCTAAAATTTAAATCAATTAATTGTAACCAAGTGTTGTTGCATGTATTATGACAAATGTCAGATGTAAATGTTTTATGTTTTTGTTAATTTTCCCGACTCAATTTTCAAAGAACAAAATATGTAATCAATGATTAAAATTCAGGATTAATAGGTATATCCATTGTGATTCTCTCCATGACAAGTTAAATAGCAGGCACCTGTTCTCACTCCTCTATCCTCGAAACGAAAGTTAGTACCGCTTGCCGATGCATAACCAGTACCTGTCCTGAAATTAATAAGATGTGCATGATTTTGATATCCTCCGACAGTTTCACTTGTTACACCGTGTGGGTCGTGACAGGTATTGCATGGAGCTTGTTCATTGTAAATGTGCAAACGGTGATAACGCCATGAAGCTGTGGTAGAATTATTGTCCCAGATTCTTGTTGAGCTGTGGCAGTCGAAGCAAAGAGCATACGCTGTTTCCATATTGGCTTGAGCTTGAGCATCATTAGTTCCCAAGGAATAGTAACCCTCAGTACCTCCTGTTACAATATACTGTTTTTTCAAAATGTGACCATAAGTTGATCCATGTGGACCTTTAGGTGAACTCGTGCCGTCAGAAGCATGGCAGGCTGAGCAATACATTATGCTGTTTGAAGACCATCCGTTTATTAAACTACGCATACTTGTATTTCTACCGGCTGATTCAATTGGATGAAAAGATGGGTTAGTTGGCTCGTATTCTATTCGAACATTGCTTTGAGTCAATTGTCTTGCAACCGGTGTTGCTGTATAAAAAGATGTTGAGTTAGTGGTATGACAACGATAACAAATCTGATACTCATAAGATGAAGGATTAACAGAATTACCATCAGTATCAACACCTTTAACACCCTTAAGAAACCCATTTACATTAGGTGCTGATGCCGTCGTTGCATTAGAAGCATGCGGATTATGACAGTCGATACATTCAACATGTACAGAACTTGAAGGAACAATATTTGCTTCAGTAGGATCGTGAGTTCCGGAATTTCTTGCAACATTATGTTTGTATGTTTTAGATAACTGATTGTCAATTCTTTTTCCAGAAGCAGCGACAGTACCACTATGGCAAGGCAAACAATTATTCTCTTCTGTTGCGGAATTCAATATTCTTTTGGCACCACCTGCCTGATGTGAAACATGACAATTTTCACATGCATTCTGAGCTACTGTCGTATAAGTATTATTGGGCCAAGGATCCGTACTTGATCCATTCCAAGTAGAAGTTGATGACTTGTGTGTACTATTAGTCCAGTTCGCATCGTTATGGCAAACTATACACAGAGTTGAATATTCATTTGTAGCGACCAAAAATTTTGTATTTGAAGAATAATGTGGATCATGACATGATGTACACTGCATCTTACCATTAGCGTCAAGAGCTACTCCACTACTTAAAGATGATGGATTGTTAAGTTTACCATCGGCAGTTGCAAGTGCCGCATTATATACAAATGAAATAGGATGATCGTCTCTAAGATCAGTTCCAAGATTACTTCTTCTAGATCCTAGTGCAGAACTAAAAGTAATGTCAGTTGTGCGGCTCGTTACGTGTCCCAGAGCAATCGTCCCATCATGGCAGGACAAGCACTTGACAGAAGTCCCGTCAGGCTGACCTATAGTTGCATTTGTTGTAGAACTTGTATATAAATTGCCAGAAGAATAACTTGCAGGATTATTTCTATTCCAAAGAGGAGTTACTGCTGCAGCATGAGGAATATGGCAAAAAACACAAATTTCTCCTTCAGTTGAAGCCTTAACAGAACCTGACCCAGCTGAAGAAAGATTATGTTTCGTATTTGAAATTCCCTGTGATTGGAGGACAGTGAAAAAAGAAAACAAAGCAAGTCCTATCAAAGCTAAAAGTATATTTATTTTCATTATGTTGCTCTTAAAGTTAAATAATTAAAACTTAGTTGTAATAATTATAATTAGCATAGGTATAATTGTCAGTTGCAAAAAGAATGCCAAAAATATAACATCATTATTGGGCTTTTATTAGGTGAAAAATCTGAACACGACAATTATAACTATCAGTAACGTAAATATAATTATTTTGATCAATAAATATTCCGGAAGGCATCCAGAACTCACCTAAGTCTCTGCCCTGTCTTCCGAAATTATATAAATAATTCCCATAAATGTCAAATACCTGAACTGCGTTGAGTATAGCATCCACAACGAAAATGTGCCCATACGTATCAACAGCAATACCTTTCATTGAAGCAAAATATCCTGCAGCATCACCCGAGTGACCGAAAGCCGATTTTAATTCAAAATCCGGTGTAAAAATCTGAACACGGTAATTTAAAGCATCAGTAACATAAACCAAATCTTTATCGTTATTGATCCAGATAAATGTTGGGAAATTAAACATACCTGTTGAATCCCCGCGTTCACCAAATGTATGGAGTATATTCCCCTTTAAATCTGTAACTATTAATCTATGATTACCAGTTTCAGCAATCCAAATTTGCTTTTTGGATTTGAGGTAAGCAATTCCTGTTGGTTTATCTAATTTTAGCGAGTCATTCAGTGATGTGATATTTGAAGTTTTAAGGTTATAAATAAATATCTTATTCAATTCAGAGTCAGAAAAAATAACCTCTTTATCGTTTATCTGTGTAATTCCAACTAGGGATTGCATGGAAGTTTTAATGTCTTCGTTAAGAAGAATAAAATCACGCTCATTGTAATCGTATAAAATTGGAGTGTAAAGTCCCGGATCCAAAACAATCAGTTTGTTTGTGTCAAATGCTATTAAATTGATAGGTTTAACAAATTTCATTATGTCGTGACCAAGAAAGAATCCGGCGACTTTGCTGAAAAATCCCTCATTTTCCGTAAAGTCCTCAGTGCCATTCAAAGTTTTTACAAACTGAACAGTAAACCGTGTTGTATCAATCGATCTGTCATGGGAGTACAATTCGAAAGATAAAAGGAAAAACAGTAAGGACATATATATAATTTTCATAGAAAATTGTCTTCTCAGGTAAAAATTCAATAAAGCCAAAAAAGTCTTAATTGACACTACAAAAATAACATATCAATTGCAATTTACAAAAATGATTTTCAAATTAGTTAGCTAAAACACAATATATAACAAATTGAAATTTTCAAATTCTTCATTAGAAAGTAATGCAATAAAACAAATAATGTTACAGATAAATATTAAGTTATTCATATTGTTATAGTTAATAGCAGATTAAATTGTCAGAAATTAAATATTTAGGTTATAAAAAATAATTAACCAACAAATATTATTACTTAATAAATATCAGCAATATATTATTTTGATTTTTGATTCTATTAGAATAATTCCAATAAAATTTAATTACTCACAGACAAATATTCAATTTTCAATTCAACATTTTTCATATCAATGATTTGTTTTATCCTTGCACTGAATATGATTCAGGATTTGAAAAAAAATTAACCACTGTTAATAGAATTGATTATATTCCATTTTTCTGACATTCATCTTTCAATAATTCGTTGAAGTATTATGAAGAATTTAATGATTTTATTGCTTTTTCTCCTTATGTTTACTAGTTTTTCATATTCCTGGGATAAACTAACTCATATTATGATTGGCAAGTTCGCTTGTTTCATCTTATCAGACAGTTTAGGGTTTCCTGATGATAATAAGAAAAACGATGAAACCACTAGAAATGATCATTATTCAAATCTTGCCAAAGATTCAACAATAACCACATTATTTATTAAACATGGATTGAAACTATTTAATAGTGATTCAGAAAACTATCACAATGGAGGTGAGTTATATTCTGCTATTATTCATTATGTTAGAGATTATATTAGAACAAAAAATAAGATTAATCTCGTATTTGCCGGACATCTTATAGGAGACTTATCAAATCCTCTTCACAACATTGTCTATGATGATTTTAATAAGTTACACCACAAATATAATGACGACATTCTCAAAAATTGCAAGAAATGGACTTCGAAAATAACATATAAAAATATGTACATTTATAATGAAGCAGATTTAATTAGACATATTACTAATATAGCAAAAAGTTCTCAAAAGCTTGGATACAAGCTTGAGAAGAAAAATCGTGATATGACCTGTAGAGAAGCAAAAATTCAAATATCTCAATCCATCTCGTTATTCAGAGCTGTTCTAAACTATGTACAAAAGTTTGATAGAAGAATGAAACTATTTCAATGCGATTCTAAACACAGAAATCAACCATGTAAATAAATATAATTTGCACTAATTATTACTAATATTCGTTGAAATTCTCATAATACCTAAATTTATCTTTCATAATATTTCGGAGATTTTACTATGCCTGATAACAGTCTAAGCGGTGAAGTATATTATCCTTCTAAGGATGTTTTGAGACAAGCTCATATCAAAGATTGGGATAAGTTAAACGCAAAGGTATCTGACGATTATCTTGGATTTTGGGCTGAAAGAGCAAAAGAACTACATTGGTTCAAGAAATATACTAAAGTTCTCGATGACTCCAATAAACCTTTCTTTAAATGGTTTGTCGATGGTAAAACAAACATATCATATAATTGCCTTGATAGGCATGTAGATACCCCAAGAAAAAATAAAATAGCCCTCATGTGGGAAGGTGAAGATGGTTCACACACAACAATGAGCTATTTCAGATTGCACAAAGAAACCTGTAAATTTGCCTCCATTTTAAAAAGCCTTGGTGTCAAAAAAGGAGATCGAGTTACAATATATATGGGGCGAACACCTGAAGTAGTAATTGCTATGCTTGCTTGTGCCAGGATAGGAGCAATACATTCAGTAGTTTACGGAGGTTTTTCAGTAGAATCACTTCATGAGAGAATTGAAGATAGTCAGTCGAGAGTACTGATTGTATCCGACGGATCATATCAGAAGGGAAAAATTATTCCCTTAAAAGATATTGCTGATGAGGCTCTGCAAAGAGCAGGAACAGTAGAGCATGTTCTAGTAATTAAAAGAACAGGACAGGAAGTCAACATGGAACAGGGAAGGGATATGTGGTATCATGAATTAATGAATCTGCCAATTGTTACAAATAATTGTCCTGCAATTGAGATGGACTCAGAAGATCCATTATTTATTCTATATACTTCCGGTACAACCGGCAAATCAAAAGCCATTCTTCATACTCATGGAGGATATATGGTTGGTACTTATACAACAATGAAGTATGTTTTCGATATAAACGATGAAGATAGATTCTGGTGTACAGCTGATCCAGGCTGGATAACCGGTCATAGTTATATTGTATATGGTCCTCTGTTGAATGGAGCAACTTTGTTTATATATGAAGGATCTCCAACTTTTCCTTATCCAAATCGATGGTGGCAGTTGATAGAAAAGTATGGAATTACTATTTTCTATACAGCACCAACAGCCATTCGTGGACTGATGAGATTTGGAGAATCATGGGCAAAGAGACATGATTTATCTTCACTAAGATTATTAGGTTCCGTAGGTGAACCAATCAACCCGGAAGCCTGGAAATGGTTCTATCGAGTCATTGGAAAAGATCAATGTCCAATTATGGATACTTGGTGGCAAACTGAAACCGGTATGTTTATGATTGCTCCTATGCCATGCGTTCCATTGAAACCTGGATCAGGTACTAGACCTTTTCCTGGAATAGTTATGGATATTCTAGATGAAGCTGGTAATCCAGTAGGAAATAATGAAGAAGGATTTCTTGTAATAAAAACACCATGGCCGGCTATGATCCGCGAAATTTATAACGATAAAGACAAATACATCGAACAATACTGGTCAAAATTCCCAGGTTTTTATATGACTGGTGATAGTGCCAAGCGTGACGAAGATGGCTATATATGGGTTATTGGAAGGGTAGACGATGTTATTAAAGTATCTGGGAACAGACTCGGTACAGCTGAAATCGAAAGTGCTTTAGTCAGTCATCAATCAGTAGCAGAAGCTGCAGCAATTGGTGTACCACATGAAATAAAAGGTAATGCAATTTATTGCTTTGTGATTCTGAAGCAAGGTATTGAAGGTAACGCAGGATTAATCGAAGAATTAAGAAATTATGTTAGCCATGAAGTAGGACCAATAGCAAAGCCTGAATCAGTAGAATTTGTCGATTCCCTCCCCAAAACGAGAAGTGGAAAAATAATGAGAAGAGTTCTCAAAGCTAAGGTTCTTGGGATCGATCCTGGTAATTTATCGACACTAGAAGAGTAATAATTAAATAGAATCACTTATTGAGAATATTCCAACAACTAGTTACTTCCATGTAAGTCGAAAAATTAGACAAGTTTACGACTTAGAATGATTCAAATAATATAATTGTCAAAGGGTATGGGTTTTGGGGAATTAAAAAAAAATGCACTAAAACATGTTGTGAAAGTAATTTCCTAATGACGAAAGTAGCCTAAACCATAGGGTTAATTTTATGGTTCTATTCGATTTTTGGAAACAACGTGTTCTAATATCTAGAGTATTGGATATTTATATAACAATAAATATCGTGGGACTTTAATCTCAACAGCGTTTTCATGGCGGAAGCAGTTGCTTCCGCTTCCTCTGTTCTCGAACAAATCGGCTTCTCCACAAATCACTTCCACATCCTTTTGCAGGTCGACACAAAGCGACTCATCTGCAAAACCGTCGAGACCATCAAATCCCTCTCATACAAGAAGTAAAAAAGCTCTCCGGCACCACCTGGCAGAAAGGCTACTTCTTTTTATATACTTTCTGAACAGCAAGTAACTATCTTACGACTTCAAGAATTAAGTCATAATGATCTGCTAGTCAAAGTTGACTATAAATAATAACAGATCTATATCCTGTTGTTTCTACATATTCATCGTCATAATATCCACCTGATCTGACATAGTTCTCACTCAGAGATGAAGAACGAACTGACTACCTAATATTTAAAATTAAGCTGTTTGTTGGTTTAAGATTTTTCATTTTGATCTTCCTTACCAAATGATTCCAAATATTTATTGGGATACTCCATCAGGTACTTTCTTTCTTCTTCGGTTATTTCATATCCAAGTATTTCCATCAAGTCTATTGATACGCCTTCCAAAGTCGTCCACTCTTCAGTTGCCATTAGATAACATATGTGATTGTAAATCTTCCCAAATATTTCTACTTTATCTTTTAAAATAAACTCAGGTGTTCCCATTCTATTTCTCTTGGAATAATGTTTTATTCTGTTTTTCAAATAACAAAATATGAGAACCTTAGACACCCAGTGTCGTGTGTAAAAAAAATAAAATGAAAAGAACTGATAATAGTTTTAGATTCGACGACTCAGAACTGATTGAAAAATTCATTCATGCTACTGGCAAAGGTGGGCAGAATGTAAACAAGGTAGCTACCTGCGTATATCTGAAGCATTTACCAACAGGCATTTCTGTTAAATATTCAGGAGAGAGATCACAATCAGCTAACAGATCAAAAGCAAGAGAAATTATCAAGGATAAGATTCAGAGTTACTTCCTTGGATTGAGACAACAAGCCAAGAATGAAATGGAAAAAGAATATCGAAGGAACAGAGAAAAACCTATAGTAATTAAAAGAAAGATACTTGAGGACAAGCATCGTAAGGCTTCAATCAAGATGCTAAGGAAAAAACCCTCTATTGACCAGTAATTGTTGAAAGTTCAATTTTCAGACCTGCTATTTTTTCGCTAATTTAAAAAAATAATTTCTTCAAAGTATAATATTTCGTATCCATGATAGTAGATAATATAAATCTAGATAAAGATAATAAAGAATTCAACTATGCCGCTGACTTGGTTGAGAATTCCAACCAATTAATATACCTTACTGGTAAGGCAGGTTGCGGTAAAACTACTTTCTTGAAGTATATTAAGCAGACATCCACAAAGAAAACTATTGTGCTTGCTCCTACTGGTGTTGCTGCTTTGAATGCAGGCGGGCAGACGATCCATTCGTTCTTCAGGATTCCGCCAAGTATTTATTTGCCTAATGATGTAAGACTAAGAACCAGGCCTGATGCTGAGAGTGAAGACAAACAAACAATTTTTGACAATTTCCATTATCGAAAGAGTCAAAAGAATTTGATTCTTGGGATGGAACTGCTTATCATTGATGAAATCTCGATGGTCAGATGTGATTTGCTTGATGTTATTGACAGATTGCTGAGAGTTTTTCGCGAGAGAGAATCAGAGCCATTTGGTGGTGTACAGGTTGTGTTGATTGGTGATGCTTTTCAGTTACCGCCGATAACTCAGAATGAACAATGGAACATACTCCACCAGTTCTATGAAACACCCTTCTTCTTTAGTTCTTTAGCTCTGAAGGAAAATAAACCAAAGTATATCGAACTGAAAAAACTATACAGACAAAAGGAAGCAAAGTTCATTGACCTGCTGAACAAAGTGAGAACAAATGAAGTGAACGAGGATGATTTGTTCAATCTTAACACCAGGTTTATTCCTGCATTATTTAAAAATGAGAACCTGAATTACATAACTATAGCCACTCACAATAGTATTGTCGATGAGACTAACAAGAGAAAACTAGCTGAACTGACCACACCATTGAAGACTTATAATGCTGAAACTACTGATGACTTTCCCGATACGATGTTGCCTACAGAGAAAGTGCTGAAGCTGAAAGAAGGCTCTCAGATTATGTTCATCAAGAATGATGCTGAGAAAAAATACTTCAACGGCAAGATCGCTAGAATCAAGAAGCTTGAGGATGAAAAGATTATCGTGGAGCTGCCTGACGGCAAAGAGATTGAAGTAAAAAAGTTCACTTGGAGCAACATCAAGTACAAATGGAATGCTAAAGAGAAAAAAATAGAAGAAGAAAAAGTTGGGGATTTCACACAGTTCCCAATCAA
This sequence comes from uncultured Hyphomicrobiales bacterium, assembly GCA_964464375.1. GTDB lineage: Bacteria > Bacteroidota > Ignavibacteria > Kapaibacteriales > UBA2268 > CAIOZA01. The sequence continues at coordinate 101,014 of CAYXFU010000001.1, read as the reverse complement.
ATTGGCATGGGCTATAACAGTTCATAAGTGCCAGGGGTTGACATTTGACAATGTCATCGCTGACTTGAGCGGCTCTTTTTCTCCAGGGCAAGTCTATGTAGCTCTGAGCCGTTGCACCAGCCTTGAAGGTTTGGTACTCAAATCCAGAATCAGCAGAAACGTTATCAAGACAGACCCTCATGTGTTAAGGTTTACGGAGGAAGAGGAATCTAAAAAATAGATTGTTATTTCAAAAGCCAAGGTGCTTCGTACCCTTCAGGACGCTTGATAACTGTTGGAGTTTTTGGTATAAATGTGATGTCAATTGGCTCCAGTTTCCCATTTTCTAATTTGTAAAGCAATGACTGATAAGGCTCAAATACCAGCTTTTGGTTATAAATCATACCTTCGTAATTTATAATAATATCGAATATCTCAGTTTTAGTATTTAGTGCCTGACCATATTCCAATGGAAATTTCAGTCGCTTGCTTTTGGGATTTGGAAAGAAAATATAAAGTGTGTTAACATCTTTTCTTCCCCAATGAATGGGAATATTATTACCTTTTATAAAAGGTACAATATTAGTTGGTAATTCTGATATAACATTCTTATGTGATTCCAATAATTCCAATTTTACATGATAATGTTTACCTGATTGCTTTGCTGAAGGATTTTCAGGTTTTTGTTTTAAAATAATTTTTAAACCTTCCTTTGCCAATTCGTATAATCTCTCAACCACTTTCGTATCAAGATACTTTGCATCAACATATAAAAATGGAACTTCTACTCCACCGATAACTAATTTTTTATTAATAACCTTTGCTTTTTTCAGAAACTCATAGTTAATCCAAATTGGATTATAACCACTCAATTCTTCTGGAAAATAAACATATCTCATTTCATAGTATCCCCATGCCCAGATAAATTGTTCGTTTTTTGGCATCACCCCTTTTATCCATGAGTCCTCTGTTGGTAAATACACAGCTATGTCTGAATATGAGTGACCCTTTTTCATATACGATGATACTTTTTCCAAATACTTGTTGAAGTTGGGTAATTCTTCAGCTAATGCACCGGAAGAGCCAATATGAGTGCTGGCGTAGAAATTTACAGTATCACTTTTAATTGGATTATGTGGCTTTCCATGCCAAATAATATGATTTATTCCATTCGCAAAAAGAGCATCGGCAACTAATTTCAAATCAGCAGTTTGTTCTTTGCGAATATAATCCTTAGGCCAGCCATATAAACATGTGAAGGCTTCTGAAGTTACTGCTTTTTTCTTTGCAAGTAATGCTGCAGAAGCAGGAATAGAGCAATATTCTGGTTCAAACAGCATTGATTCACCCTCAGGGATATCGAGGATTGAATAACCTGAAATCAGGTCACATGGAGCACCAGAAACCTGACCACGAGACAAAATGTTTTTTTTATTAAGACTTTTATCAAAATTTCTATAGAATTCCAACACTTTATCAGAAATCAGACTCATATAATCATAAAGATAGTGCTTATTATATGGTTTATAAATTGAGTCCATATAATTAGTTATATCATAACCAAATCCTTTTTTGAAGTCAACATCGAAACCATCACACCAAAGTTTCTCAGTTTCTACTTCCCAGCTATCAATGAAGTAAGATTGCTGAATATTTGATTTTGGTTTTGGGAAAGCCTTTAATAATCTAGTAAAATATGGAAGATAATTCTTTGGTGTCAAATGATCTACAACATAACCAACTTTAGGGTGTTGCCAGGATCTGGTAATTTCTTGTCTCCAATTTGGATCACCAAATTTCTGAGTAGCCTGCTCAAACGTGACATAAGTATCACCAAATGGCCAGAGTGTTCCAAAAGTTAAATCGCATCCCATACCTATGCTATCAGCATATTTGACAGTATATTCAACAATTTTCTGCCATTCAGGGCTAAGCCATTCCTGACGTAGTGTATAAGTAGTATCATTTTTGTTGAATCGGTTTAGAGGATAAACCCAAGCAACTTCTACACCACCAAAACCATTTGCTTTCAACCAGTCAAGATTGTATCGCACATCTTCTTCTTTAACGGTTGAAGCAAACCACCAATAACGAGAATATGGTTTGGATGTGAACTCCAGTTGATTGTTAAGACCTTTTTCTTTAGAAATAATATGAGTTGTAAGAGCAATAATTAAAACGAATAATAATAAAGATATTTTGCGAATATTTTTCATAATGTTCTATCTCGAAATAAATTCCACATAATCAATTTTTATAATTGATTAAAATAATATTAAATTATGACTTACCAATAAAAAATGATGGCATAATTTAATAAAAAAATTAAAAAATCTTCTAGACTCTAAAAAATATTGAATGAATTGTTTATAAACATGTTTGAATTTTTGGATTATCTTTTTCAAATTAATAGCAAAAAAGTTCGCCTAAGCGAACTTGATTACCGAATTGAGTAAACCCAATCCATTTTTTTTCTTTGTGAAACGTAATTTGTTGTTTTAAATTGCATGCTGAGGAATAGTCTTAGGAAACTATTCGAAATGAACTCATCATTCTGAGGTAGAAACAATGGAAACTTTAAATCTTTTCTTTAGCAAGATAAAAGAACTCAGCTTTTGGCAGAGAGTCTTCTCATGGTCGAGCATCAAGGCATTGAGCTATGAAGCTTACCAGGAGTTTAAGGATTTGGAGAAACGGTTCACTGCCGATAAGGAAAATTCAGATTCTATAAAAAACCAAATATTAGTCTTAAAATCTCAGAATGATGGATACACTGCTAGGATTCAGGAATACGAAAAAGAAAAATCTGATCAGGAACATCGGATTGAACTTATAGAATCAAGGTTAGATAATCTTAACTTTGAACTAAAAGAAAAGAGTGATAAGATTACCAAATATGAGGCTCAGGAAGAAGACAGGAACAAGACTTATCAGCAGAATATTGCTCAGTTGAATCAGGTGAAGAACAGTATGGAACTTGAGCGGCAAAAATTACATAATGACAGACTCCAGGAGAAGGAAGAAGAATTTGAGGTTATGAAAAAGACTTGGGTGAGCCATGAAACTGATATTCAACAAAGCATCAAGATGATCTGCCGAAATCATATCATTGAATATGTCGAGAAAGTTCCTTTCAGAGGAAGCCCTGACAATACTATCAAAATTTGTGATGAGTTCATTATATTTGATGCTAAGAGCCCATCCAACAATGATTTGAATAATTTCCCAAATTATATTATTGAACAAACCAAGAACGTCAAAAAGTATGCGAACCAGCAGAATGTAAGGAAAGATATATTTCTTGTAATCCCCTCAAATACTGTTGAGTCGATAGCAAAGTTCTCTTACAACATGGCTGATTATAATGTTTTCATTATTACAAAAGATTCACTTGAGCCAATCATACTATCACTGAAAAAGATCGAAGAATATGAATTTGCTGAACAACTCAGTCCCGAAGACAGAGACAATGTATGCAGAGTTATAGGAAAATTCTCACATTCCACGAAAAGACGCATTCAGATTGACCAGTTCTTCATTGATCTTAATATTGATTTATTAAAAAAATGTAAAGTTGACATTCCTCATGAGATGCTGAAACAGATTAGCGACATAGAGCAGGCAGAAGTCATCAATCCGCCTACCGACAAACGGGGCAAACAACTATGGACTCAGGACTTTCAGACTAGGCAGAACCTGCTTAAAGGCGAAATATCGAGCCATGCCAACACTTATGAGATGCTTGAGGAAGGTGAAATTTGAAAAGAACAGATAAAAAATAATAATCAAGACTTGAGCTGACGGGTGAGTATTTTTAGGCACGGTTGACCAGAATATTTTGATTTCAAGAGGTTGAGGAAATAATAACCTCTTGAAATCGGTTTGGTGTAAAAATGTCTATTAAGACTAATATTCTTGATGTGGTACTTAAATTATAACCCCGATAGCATTACAAATATATTACTTTATAATCTTTTTTCTAATGTATTCTTCGGTTTAATTCCAAAAAAAAACCGGCTGTTAACCGGTTTTTAAAAAATTGTAAAATACTAAATAGTTACTTCCCCATAAAAATATTAGCTGAGTAGCTAGCCCATTTAACAATTTCATTAAAGAATATTCCCAAGTATAATGTAGGTATTGCAAAAACAAATAATAATACAATAGAAGCAGGGGAATAAGTTAGTTTTGATTTAATACTGTCAACATCATTCAAGTACATGTTTCTGAATATTTTTACATAATAAAAGAGTGAAATCACACTGTTAATAACACCTACAACAGCTAACCAAATGTATCCGGCTTTAACAACAGCAGAGAAAACATAAAGTTTACCAATAAATCCGGCTGTTGGTGGAAGACCTGTTAAAGAGATTAGGAAAAGTGTCATGCAAATACCAAGTATTGGAGCTCTGTAACCCAAACCATTGTAATCATCAATTTCTTCAGACCCAATATTGTTCGCGATTAAAGCAACAACATAGAATGCTCCAAGGTTCATTACCATATACATAAAGAAGTAAATCATAACAGAAGCAACACCAGCATCATCCATGGTTGAAACTGCCATAAGCATATAACCAGCATGTGCAATAGATGAATAGGCTAGTATTCTCTTGACATTTGTTTGCCAAAGAGCAACAAGATTTCCTAATGTCATAGACAAAACAGCAAGTATCGCAATAACAAAGTGCCAGTCAATAGAGCCGAGCATTGTCCAAACAGAATCATTGCCAGGAACAGAATCTGAAAATGTAACCTTGAAAAACCTTAATAATATTGCAAAACCAGCAGCTTTAGATGCTACTGAAAGATATGCTGTGATCGGAACCGGAGCACCCTCATAAACGTCAGGAGTCCAGAAATGAAATGGAACAGCTGAAATCTTATATCCGAATCCAGATAAAATCATAATTACAGATAAAAAGAGAGCAAAATTATTAACTGGGTTCGCGGCTAAAAATCTATTTATCTCGAAGAGATTCAAACTTCCGGTCAATCCGAACAATATGGAAATACCATAAATCATGATTCCTGAAGACACAGCTCCGAAAATTACATATTTTAAAGATGCTTCACTGGCTCTTTTTACTTCTTTTGTATATCCTGCTAAAACGTATGAAGATAGAGACATCGTTTCAATAGCAAGATAAATTATTATCAGATTAGATGAGCCTACTAAAAGGAACATCCCAAAAGTCATTCCAATAATTAAAGTAAAATATTCGCCGACTCCCTTTGCTTTTTCATATAATTCATTAGTAAAAAATGAAAATAATACTACGCCAATGCTTGATAGCAGTATAATCCATTTCATGAAAATGCCAAACTGATCAATAACAAACATATTTGAAAAAGCTGTGGACTGCATATTCATTTGTTTAAAAAGGAAGTACCCTGTCACCAGAAAACCAATAAGTGCTGCGAAGCCGGTGAGGTTCTTGGATTTTTTAAACATAAGATCCAGTAACAAAGCAACCAGAAAAGCAATAACGAGTGTTGTTTCTGGAAGAAACATTGAGATGCTTTTGTTTAGCTCAGCTATGAATTGATCTAATCCTAACATAATTATTTCTTTTTAATGATAAATTCAAATATTAACAATTACATACCCGATAAATGACCACCAATTTTGACAAATGGTCTCATAAATTCAACAAAATGATTAACAGATGCTGACATCATATCGATAATAGGGTTTGGCATAATACCTAGAAAAATAACAATGACAGCTAGAGGTATCAACGCTGTAAGCTCTCGTCCATTAATGTCATCATGTTTGTATTTTTTGCCAGTTGGATCCCAAGGTCCTTGCCATCTTTCAGGAATCTGCCCGAAGAATACTTTCTGCAAAGCCCACAACATATATGCAGCACCCAGAATAATACCTAATCCGGAAACCATGGTCAACATTGGATAAGTATTAAAAGCCCCCAAGAAGACCATTGCCTCACTAATGAATCCACTCATACCAGGTAAACCTATTGCTGCAAAGAATGCAATTGTCATGATACCTGTATAAACAGGCATCTTATTTGCGATTCCACCGAATTCATCAAGACCGCGAGTATGAGCTCTATCATATAGAACACCAACTATCATGAAGAGCATTGCTGTGATTATACCATGATTGAACATCTGAAATATTGCACCAACAATACCTTCAGGTCTCATTGAAGCCATTCCTAGCATGACATAACCCATGTGAGAAACTGAAGAATATGCAATCAACTTCTTCAAATCGCGCTTACCGATTTTGAATTGTCCTAAGGCACAGAAAGCCCCATAGACAATACTTATCATACCTATCCAGGCTATTAATCCCTGGAAGTAACCCACAGCATCAGGGAATATTGGGAACGCTATTCGGAGCATTCCATAAGTACCCATTTTCAAAAGAACACCAGCAAGAATAACAGATATCGGAGTAGGTGCTTCTACGTGTGCATCGGGCAACCATGTATGGAATGGGACAGATGGAACCTTAATTGCAAATCCAATGAATAGAGCTATGAATGCAACATATCGAATTGATGTGTTGAACCCTCCAAATATGGAGTCTGAAGCAAAGTTAGCAGGATTCATCATGTCAAGCATATTGAATGAACCTACACTTAAATAAAGTCCGATCATAACCAAAAGCATAAATACAGATCCGACCAAGGTATAGATGAAGAACTTGATCGCTGCATATTCTTTTCTCGGACCACCCCAAATTCCAATAAGGAAGTACATCGGAAGTAACATTAACTCCCAGAAAACATAGAACAGGAAGAAATCAAGAGAGTTGAATACTCCCATCATTCCCGTATCTAGCAATAAATACATTGCAAAATAACCTTTGACTGCCTTTTCAATGCCGAATGATGGGAATACAGCAACAAAACAAATAATAGCTGTTAGAAGAACCATTGGGGCACTTATGCCGTCAATTCCCATAAAATACTCAATATTGATATTGCCAATAAGTGGCAACGAAGCTTTAATCCATGTAAATTTCTCAATGAACTGAAAGCCACTTTGCTGGTTTACGCCAGTCATACCATTATTATAATTCAAGAAAATAATAACGGCTAAAATCAATTGAATAAATGTAATTCCAACTGAAGTCCATCTAATGAGCATATTTGAACGTTTCTTAGTCTCCTCATCTTTGCCAGATGGGATAAGCCAGACAATCAACATACCCAGTATTGGTAAAAAAGTTATCCAGGTTAAAATTGGAAAGCCTATGGACCCTTGCATTAATCCTCCGGATGTAATATCTTATATTATAAATTATTTACTAAATATTATATTAAAAAGTAGATCAAGAATATAATTCCTAAAAGTACAAGCACAACATAAGATTGAACCCGACCTGTTTGAATTTTCCTCAGTGTACCACCTAATAATCCTGTTACATTTGCTGTTAGGTTAACAAAACCATCGACAACATATAAATCAAAGAATCCAATGAAATATGATGTTAATCTTGTAACTGTTGCAGTTAAATTTACTATACCATCTACGAATTTATTATCAAACCATCCAAACAGTTTAGAAATTCCTATAAATCCAGCGACTACTGTGGCATAGTAGATTTCATCAAAATACCATTTTCTTAAAGAGAAAGTATGTAATTTTTTAAATTGTTTTTCGAGATTGTTAGCACTTATAAGTTTGAACTGATAAATAATAAATGCTAATAGTATTCCTAAACCAGCAATAGTTAATGATAAAAACATAGCCAAATAATGGAAGTGATGCGAAACTTCCTGGAATTTATTTTTGTAATGACTAGATACGGCTGAATGTTCTCCTGCTGATGATTGAGGAGCTGTTTCAGTATGTGAAGAGGTTTGAGCGTGAGTAGAAATCACAGCAACTTGACCTACTTCTTCATTAGCTTCCGGTAAAAGAAAATCCCATTGCAAATCAGCAGGAACTACTGATGCAGGCTGTTGGATGTTCTGATGGAACCAACCCTTAGTTGCATCAATTGGGTTAGGTGAATAAAAGAACCAGAAAGAAAGTGTAGCTAATAAAATCAGCGGGAAAATTATTACAAATTTATTTTCATGAGTGTTTTTTGCAATCTCAGTTTTTGGTTTTCCATGGAATGCAACAATAGTAAGTCTGAACATGTAAAATGCTGTCATACCTGCTGCCGATATAGCAACAATTGGAATTGCCCAATGCCATCCGCCAGTAAGGCTAGCATAAGCAAGTGTGTTAGCAATTATACCATCTTTACTAAGGAAACCTGAAGTTAGTGGGACTCCCGCAATGGCAAGTGTTGCAAATAAAAATGTTCTGTAAGTCCATGGCATGGTCTTCCTTAGCCCACCCATATTATTTATATCCTGAGGATCGGAATGATGATCTTTCAAATGGTGCATTGCATGGTGCATTGCGTGGATCACTGATCCCGATGCAAGAAACAATGCTGCTTTGAACCAGGCATGTGTAACGAGGTGCATAAAGCCGTTAGTATAGCCACCAACACCTAAAGACATAATCATAAAGCCCAGCTGACTAACTGTTGAATAAGCAAGAACTTTCTTGAAATCGACCTGAGTTATTGCAATAGTTGCTGCAACAAAGGCTGTTATTGTTCCTATTATTGATATAAATGAAAGAGCGTCAGCTGTTAGCATAGGAAATACTCTGGCAACAAGATATACACCTGCTGCAACCATTGTTGCTGCATGGATCAACGCACTTACTGGCGTTGGACCTTCCATTGCATCGGGTAACCATACATGAAGTGGCCATTGAGCTGATTTACCTATCGCACCGAAGAAGATACCAATACCTGCTAATGTTAATATTGTACCACTGTCAAATGGAATGATACCTTTTCCAATACTAGCAAAAATATCATCAAACATGAAAGTACCATAAGCAAAATAAAGTATCATTATGCCTATAAAAAATCCTAAGTCACCAATACGGTTTGTTATAAAAGCTTTTTTACCAGCATCTGCAGCACTTTGCTTTTCGTACCAAAAACCAATAAGAAGATAGGAACTTATTCCAACTAATTCCCAGAATATGTACATAAAAAGGAAATTATTAGCTATAACTATACCCAACATTGAAAAAGTAAACAATCCCAAATAAGCATAAAATCTAGGGAATCGTTTATCGCCATCCATATATTCAGTAGAAAAGAGATGAACCAGGAAGCTAATCAATGTAACGACAAGAAGCATGATGGATGCAATATTATCAACTCCAAACCCAACTGTTACCTTTGAAGTTAAAAGATTAATCCAGTCAAATCTAGTCTGTATTATATTTGAAGTTGAATGAGTAAAGAATTTTGCATAAAAAACTACACCCGCGAGAATCAGGTCAATTCCGAGAATACTTGTTCCAATGACAGAACTGATTTTCCCAAGTTTTTTACCCCAGAAGATATTAATAACAAAGCTTAGAAGCGGTAGCAATAGAATTATTATCAATAATTGGAGTACATTTTCCTGTGCCATAGTTCTAATTTCTATTTAATTATTAACTGATTACAATTTTTAAAATATTTACAATTAATTTAAAGAACTTTAATCCTTTAAATTGTCAATCTCATCAACATTAACAGTCTTAAAATTCTGATAAATATTGAGCACAATAGCTAGAGCAACTGCAGCTTCTGCTGCTGCAAGTATAATTACAAATACTGCGGCAACTTGTCCTTCGATGTTCATGCCACCATATTTAGCAAAAGCAACAAAGTTTATATTGGCTGAATTTAGAACTAATTCTAATCCCATCAAAACAAGTACTGCATGCTTTCTTACTATGATAGCGAATAAGCCTAATGAAAACAGAATTGCACTGATGACCAAATAATGTGTTAAACCAATACCCATAATTTTTCCTTTTTTTACTTTCTTCTAGCTATAAATGCTGCACCGATAATTGCTATAAGGAGCAATACAGAAGCCGCTTCAAATGCCAGAAGATAGTTAGTTAACAATTCGTTACCGATCAATTTGGTACTGTCGCCAGACACTTTTGGTTCCGATAAAAACCATTTAGTGCTACTAAATACAACAATTAATGATATAGCAATTATTGTTGTTAACAGTCCGGCAATTCCTACTTGAATCTTTCCTAGAGAATTCGACTTCACATCTACTCCCGTAATCCTTGTAGTAAGCATTACTCCGAAAATTATGAGAACCAATATACCGCCAATGTAAACCATAATCTGAGTTACAGCTAAAAAGTCAGCATTGAGTAGTACATAAAGTCCGGCTACGCCAAAGAATGTAAACATTAGCGAAAAAGCCGAATACATGATATTCTTAGAGAACACCACAATAGCTGCTGATATAACAATCAGTGCCGCGAGAAAATAAAATGCTAATCCAACTAAATCCATAACTATTATCTATTAGTTTTTTAATGTCAATTAAAATATTATTCAGCTTTTGCTTCAGTCGGAGCTTCGGCTTGGGGTTTTGCAACAGTAGCAGCTGCTTTTGCTGCTGCCTGTTGAGCTTTAAACTCGGCTAATACTCTTTTCTTTTCTTCAATTTCTGCTTCAGTCATATTAATAAAACTAAACTTCAAACCTTTATCGTAATCCTTTTTATCATCGAAATAATATGCAACTGTTCCACTGCGTTTGTATGATGAGTACTCGAATTCAGTTGTATGCTTAATTGCATCGGTAGGACACACAGAAGTACACAATCCACAGAAACAACATTTAGCAAAATCAATTTCATAAGATGGAACCCACGCATTGCGTTTATCACCATTCTTTAATATTGGTTGTTCAACGCCCTTTGCCACTTGTAAAATATCAAGCTCAATACAATTTACAGGGCAAGCTCTTGAACATCTCTTGCAACCATCACACAAATCCATATCAAGCTCAAGGCGATTTCTTGCCATCGCAGTTCCGTTTGTACCATCTGGTATTGGGAATCTTTCATTCGGGTATTGAATTGTTACGTTTCTTACAAATAAATGTAACCAGGTAATTCTCATACCAACAAGAACAGTCCATAAACCTTCCCAAATGCTTTTAATATAATTTATCATACTATTACTCCAAAATCATTCAATTACTAACATCATTACAAAACAAAGATGATGTTTAGTTCAACATTCTAAAAAGGCTAACAAACAAAAAGCAAATAAAAGAAACCGGCAAAAGAATTTTCCAACCTAAATACATCAGCTGATCAACTCTAAGCCTTGGCAATGTCCATCTTAACCATATCTGAACAAAAATAACAAAAAATGATTTGCCAATAAACCAGAAAGCTCCCCAAAGCGGACCACTTAAAAATGATCCAAAGGGTGAATTCCATCCGCCCATAAATGCTGTTACCAATACAGCCGCTACAACAAACATATTTGCATACTCAGCAAAAAAGAACATTGCAAACTTCATACCTGAATATTCAGTATGGTATCCAGCAACAAGCTCCGATTCACCTTCCGGAATATCAAATGGTGTTCTGTTTGTTTCTGCTAAAGCTGCTATCATATAAATTAAAGTTAATCCAAGTGTAAAAGGAATTACCCATAATTTTTCATAAGAACCAGGACCTCCAAACATGAACCAGTTCCAGAACCAGCCTGTTTGAGCTTTATTTATTTCCTGCATATTCAAACTTGAAGAAAGAACAGCAATTGAAAGTATTGCCATAGCTCCAGGAATTTCGTAAGAAATAAGCTGAGCAACAGAACGCATAGCTCCAAGCAATGTATACTTATTGTTTGACGCCCATCCACCCATTACAATTCCAATTGCTCCAATTGAACCAACAGCAAAAATATAGAACAATCCTAAATTGATTCCTGATGGTACGAAAAATTCACTGAAAGGAATGACAGCAAAAGCTGCATAAGCACCCGTGAATACTATATAAGGAGCTAAATTGTATAAAGGTTTGTTTGCTGCGTCAGGAGTGATATCCTCTTTCTGGATAAGCTTAATTACTTCGGCTAAAGGCTGTAGTACGCCCTTCCATCCAGTTCTCATAGGACCAACACGTTCCTGCATCCAGGCGGAAATTTTCAACTCACCAAGAATAGCAAGAAGAGCATAAACAACCAAAAATCCAAGAGGCAAAGCACTAATTAACAGAATGGTTATTAGATTGTCCCCTAATAATTTTATAAGAAAGTTTGTTTCACCCATTATCGAAACCGTAATTTATTTTTTAATTTTATTCACTATACAAAAATTATCTGTCCACTTCGCCCAGCACAATATCTATACTACCTAGAATCAAAATTAAGTCGGCGAACATGTAACCCTTTGAGATTACAGGTAGCACTGAAAGATTTACAAAACTAGTACCTCTGGCTTTAATTCTATCAGGTTTTTCTGTTCCATTACTGACTACATAGAAACCTAATTCACCTTTAGGATTTTCAGCTCTCTGATAAATTTCAGCACCTTTCGGGGGACGCAGTTTTGCTGGAATTGCTTCTTTAACATCACCGGTATCAGGCATTTGAGCAACAGCCTGTTCGATAATCTTACAACTCTCTTCCATTTCATACATTCTGACTATATTTCTATCCCAACAATCACCAAGCTGACCAACTTCACCTTTTCCTACAGGAATGTTAAAGTCAAATCTATCATATATTGAGTATGTGTCGTCTTTTCGTAAGTCCCATTTTACGCCTGAGCCTCTTAATGTAGGACCGCTACATGCATAATTAATGGCAACATCAGCTGGTAAGATACCAATATTAGCTGTTCTGTCAATGAAAATTTTATTATATATCAAGAGGTTCATAACCTCAGCATTTGTCTTTCTCACTTGTTTGATTGCGTCAAGAACTTCCTGTTTAAAACCAGGATAAACATCATGGGCTAAACCACCAATCCAGAAATAGTTGAATAAAAGTCTGGCACCCGAACATTTTTCCATGATCCATAAAATGTATTCACGATCACGGAAGAAGTAAAGGAATGGAGTAAATGCACCAGCATCCAGACCGAATGTAGCAACGGCAATCTGGTGGTTGGCTATTCTATTCAGTTCAGCCATAATAACCCGAATATACTCAACTTTTTCAGGTACTTTGATTTCGAGAAGTTTTTCAACTGCCATTACGTATGGCCATTCATTATTCATTGCTGAAATGTAATCCAGTCTGTCAACATAAGGAATGACTTGAGGATAAGTCATCTTTTCGCAATGTTTCTCGAAACAGCGGTGAAGGTATCCAATATGCGGAATAACTTCGGTTACTATTTCACCGTCGATTTCAACTTCTAATCTTAATACACCATGAGTAGATGGATGTTGAGGACCAACATTCAGTCTCATTCTGTCAGATTCCATCTGACTATACTCTAATTGTATTTTTTTTGTCTCGTTCATTTCTATTTAGTGATAAATTAATATCTTAATAATTAATAAGGAACTCGCATCCCGTGATATTCTTCAGGTTCTTTATAATCCTTTCTCATTGGATAACCTTCCCAATCATAGGGAAGAAGTATTCTAATTAGATTGTCATGACCGTTGAATATCATCCCATATAGATCAAATGCTTCTCTTTCATGCCAGTCAGCTGTTCTCCATAAATGCATTACCGATGGAAGAGTTGGTGTTTCCTTAGGAACAGTTGTTTTAATTACTATTTTATGGGTATGTTTAAATGAATATAGATGATATACTATGCCTAATGAGTCACCTAAGTCAAGACCACTCAAGCACATGAGATAGTCAAACATGAGTTCTGAAGAATCGCGAAGGGTATGGCAAATATCAAATATCTTAGAAGATTCTACAGAAATATAAGGATCTGACGGAGCTTCTTCTTTAAATTCAAGAATGCCATCACCGAATTCCTTCTTCAATATTTCGTAAATTTCATTTGCTAACATAATAATTTAATCCGATTTTATTTATTCTAAAATTGATTATATTTTTAGGGCTTTTTTTGCTTCAAGCTCTTCAATTCGATCTTTACCATTGAATAAAGCTTGCTCTCTAATTAATTTCTGTAGTTTAATCATACCTTCTTCCATAGCCTCAGGTCTTGGAGGACATCCGGGAACGTATACGTCAACAGGGATAATTCTATCTATACCTTTAAGAACATGATAACCATGCTCCCAATAGGGACCACCACAATTAGAACAAGAACCGATTGAAATAACATACTTAGGTTCAGACATCTGTTCGTACAAAATTTTGATTCTGTCTGCCATTTTGAGAGTAACAGTACCGGTAATCATAATAAAATCAGCCTGACGTGGACTTGTTCTTGGTATAGTTCCGAATCGCATAAAATCAAAATGAGATGCATTCAATGCCATAAATTCTATAGCACAACATGCAAGTCCAAAGTGTAAATACCAATCTGATTTACTTCGACCCCAATTTAAAAGATCTTCAACTTTTCCGAGAATAATTCCACCACCCTCGAATGGATCGTCTAATCTATTAAGTAAACCCATTTATTGCTCCGATTAATTATTTCTTTTTACCAACTACTAAATCATCTATGCTGGGAATGTATGGTTTCGGTTTTTCCCAATCAATATCACCTTTACCCCATACATAAGCAAGTCCCATTACTAAAATAACAACAAATACAATCATTTCAATAAAAGCAAACCAGCCTAACTGTTTAAAAACAAGTGCCCAAGGAAGTAAAAATACAACTTCTACATCGAATAACAGAAATACCAAAGCGATAACATAGAAACGAATATTGAATCTAATCCATGGTTCTCCTATCGGAATTTCACCGCATTCATACGTAGAGTTCTTGATTGGATTTGGATGATTGGGCCTAATGAAGGCAGCGGCTACAAGACCAACACCGACAAAAATAAAGCCGATGATGAAGAAAAGAAGAATAACACCAAAATCTGATAACATAATATATTCCTGTTTGAATTCAATTATGAACCTGTAATTTTTTGAATTTGTTCTATTTTGTTCAAAAAATCGTTGCAAATTATAAAATAAATCTGAACTGAACAAAAGATTAAAAGAAAATAATAATCAAAATTAAGATAAGTTCCAATATAAGTATTCAAAATGTATTCCATTAAGTCTTAAAAAATCAAAGGCATTTCGTTTTAATATAAAAGATCAATACTTCTTTTTAAAAAATATAAAACTTTTCAACAGCATCGAGAAAAAAATAATAAATCAAATAATTTAAACGTTAATTACCTAATAAAATAAGATTTTCTTCTGCTTTTTTAGTCTATTCTTCCCACTTTATTTGATTTAGAAACGTCGAGACCATTTAGAAATGTTGTTATTTCTTTTTCTCTATATTAATCTTGATTCTTAATGGTAGTAATTTAATGAAATACTAAGTAGTAATTGAAAGGATATAATATGACCAAATTAATGATAATAATTTTTGCTATTGCAATTTCAAGTTTTAATATTTTTTCTCAACCTCTGATGCAGATAGTTGGCGGAGATACAGTAAATTGGGGCAAAGTTAAAATAGAACAATCTCCACTTACACACTCCCTGAAAATTACAAATATTGGTAATGATAGACTGCATATAGCTTCTGTGAAGCCCAGTTGTGGGTGTACAACAGCACCTATCGACAAGAAGGATTTAGAAAAGGGAGATACAGCAACAATTCAGATTACTTTGAATATTCCAGCTTCGCCGGGAAATACAATTAAAGCGATAAATATTAGTACTAATGATCCGAGAGAAAACACAAAAATTGTTTATCTAGTTGCAGATGTTATTTTTCCATTGAAATTCTTTCCAACAAAAGTGCTGGGTGCACCAAATCTTATTATTGGTAGGGAAGATATTGCTAAAGTCGTAATTACAAACACTACTGATGAAGACATTATGATTAAAGAAGTTGAAATAGATGTTGTAAATACAGAAGTTAACTTAAAGGATAATGATATCTTAAAAGCTCATGGGGAAATAATAGTAGAAGTTAAATTCAATCCTAAAACTTTAGGTGTAATTAATGGGGAACTTAAATTTAAGACTACACATCCCGATATACCAAGAGTTTCTATTCCAGTCAGAGGTGTAGTTATTGGAGAATTGCCTAAAGAAGAATTTCAGGATTCACAGAAAAAATAAAATTTAGATTCGGGTTACACCAATTAGTCATCTATTTATAAATCTAAGTAGATATTCAATAATGATCAGAGTCACATTTAATATTTGAAAAATAGTTTAGTTATATTGTTTCTACTTTTAATCCTTTTCCAAACATCAGGTACATTTTTATTATACCTTTTCATGTTAAATTCAAATTCCATTCATATCAGAAAGACGCTTTTAAAAGACGAGAAAAATCTTGTTCAACTTAAATTTTCAAAGAATGACATCAGTTCTGGTCTTATAAGGTTAAATTTTAAACATAAAAATGAATTCTCATTTAATGAAAATATGTATGATATAAAAAGCTACCATGAAACAAAAGATTCAGTTATTTATTTGTGTTTTCTTGATAAAAGGGAAGATGAATTAAATTTATCTTTAAATGCCAATCAACACAATCAAAAAACTAATTATCTTGTGAGTCTAGAAAAAATATTGAATTTGCTTTCAGTTAATTACTTAACTGAAAATATTACATTTGATCACTTGCTATTTTTAATTAGTTGTGAAATTAGTTCTCCCCGGGATAATCTCCTTATTGCTTTTCTTGACAATCCTTATCCACCACCTAAACAAATTCTTTAGATTGATTTAATTAGTATTTAATACTCTGGAGTAAAATTAGCCCTAGAGAATTTTTCAATTTAATTTTATGATAATAGATGAAAAAATTAATCATTTTATTCATATTGATTGTTTTTGCTTTTACCTTACTAAATGCAAATGGAAGTAAGAAAGATACTTTAGAAGCAAAAACAAAAGAAGTAATCATTACTGGAATGAAGTATCCAGAAACAATTTTGGAGATTCCATTTGCTGTTAGTTCCTTCAATAAAGCAGATTTTCAATTTAATAAATCTGCTGGTATCGATGAAGCATTGAACAACATTCCTGGTGTACTAGCACTATCAAGATCTGGTTCAAGTGATGTAAAAATTACCATTCGTGGATTTGGTGCCAGGGGTGCAGGAGATCGGTCAAATGCCGGTACCAGCAGAGGAATAAAGTTTCTTTTTAACGGAATACCAGAAACAGAGCCTGATGGAAGAACATCTCTAGATTTATTCGATATGTCAATTATCGAAAGAGCCGAAATTCTTAGATCAAACTCTTCTTCATTGTGGGGAAATGCTGCTGGAGGCGTTATCAATTATTTCTCTCTACCTGAAAAAAATCAAAGTTTCATCGATGCTGGTTACTCAGTTGGAGCTTATGGATACATGAAATATAATGTAAATGCTGCTGGTAAACTTGGCGATGGAATGATCAAAGGATCCTATGTCCATTCAGAAACAGATGGATGGCGCCAAAACTCAAATGCTGAAAGATCTTTGGCTAATGTCAGTCTTAGAAGTTTTAGTATCAGAGGTGTTAGTTCCACTCAATTAGGACTTCATATTACAGGAGTTATTAATAAATTAAATATACCTGGTCCCTTGACGCAGCAAATGTACGATAGTTCTGCTCAACAAGCAAACCAAACTTACCTTAGCAGAATAGAAAGACGAGAGAATCGCATTTTCAGAATCGGTGCTACTTTAGATCATAATTTCGATTTATCAAATTCAGTATCAGCTATGCTGTTTGCTACTCCAAAGTACCTTCAAAGATCCGAACGTAACACTTATCGTGATTTCACAAGATATCATCTTGGTGGCTCTGTTCATTTTAAAAATGAAATGAATTTGTCTGATAAAACTAAAAATACATTTCTGCTTGGTATGGATGATCAAATTCAGGATGGAGCAATTATTTTTTATTCTTTAACTGAAGATGCTAACAGAAGCAATATTTTGCAACAGAATAAGGCTGAAGGTGCAAATTCTTTTGGGGTCTTTCTTCAGAATGAAGTTGTTTTCGAAAACTCAATTAGTATCATATTTGGAATTAGATATGACAATATTAATTATAATTCCAGGGATTTTACAATATTAGGAAGTAATCAACAGAGAGTATTTGAACATTATACTCCCAAATTAGCGTTATCATTTAAACTAAATGAAGAAAGTATGCTTTATGCGAGCTATGGTGGTGGGGTAGAAGTACCAGCCGGTAATGAAACCGACCCGAGTCCATATTTGGGCGCTGATACTGTCTATCTTATCAATCCATTACTTGATCCGGTTGTATCCAAAACTTATGAAATAGGGTATAAGAGTTCAATGCAAATGAATTCATTTGTAAATCTGGCAGACTTCGAGTTATCAACTTACTACATTGACATTAAAAATGATATTATACCTTATTCTGGTGGAAGATATTATATGACTGCAGGAAAAACATCTAGATTTGGTATTGAAGCAGGAGTCAAGATAATGACTGAATCAGGATTATATCTCAAAACCAATTTTACAATGTTGAATAGTAAATACAATGATTATAAGATTGATTCAGTACATATTGATCCAAACAAGATTGGTAAATATGCAGATTATTCAAATAATAAAGCTGCCGGGATACCTGGAATGTTCTATAGAATAACATTAGGTTATCAGCCGAAATTTATTGATGGATTGAGTATTGAAGTGTTTATGGATGGTATTGGATCATATTACACGGATGATGCTAATAAAATTGAAGTTCCATCCTCCTCAACCTTGAATGTAAAACTTAGCTACGAGCAAAATCTGAGTTTTAATAACTTTGGATTTAATTTATTTGTTGGAGCTAATAATTTGTTAAATACTAAATATATCGCTTCTTCATTTATTAATCCTGAAGTTGATAAAGTAAGTAAGATGCCATATTTTATCGAACCAGGATTACCTATGAATATTTATGCAGGCATTTCTCTAAAATGGAATTAGTCGTCAATAAAAAACTTCCCGGTCAATTATGCTCGGGAAGTTTTAATAAATGATAAGAAAAATTCTATTTCAACTTTGCTATTATAGTTTCGCCACCAATAACTTTATCACCAACTTTTACAAATATCTCAGTGTTAGGATCGAACATAACATCCATTCGGGATCCGAATTTCATCATACCTATCTGCTGTCCAACTGTTAATGAATCACCCTGATTAACCACACAAACGATTCTTCTTGCTATTATTCCGACAATTTGTTTAAACATAACTTTGCCATGCGAAGTCATGACTCCGATTAGAGAGTGCTCATTAAGTTCTGATGACTTTGGATGATAAGCAACAAGATAATCACCGGGATTATACTTGAAGTATTCAACTCTCCCGGAAACCGGTGATCTGTTCACATGTACATCTAGTGGAGAAAGAAATATGCTTAATTGAGTGGCCTTTCCATGAATATACTTGTTCTCATCAATTGGAACAATCATGACAACCTTGCCGTCAGCCGGTGCAATGATGAATGAATTATCCTTTAAGGCTTTCTCGGGAATATTTCTTGGTGGATCGCGAAAGAACCAGAATGTAAAGGCTGCTAATAAAATACCAATGCCAGCTAATGGATACGATACCCAGCTTTTTGAAACGAAGAAAGATGAAATTATTAAAATTGCGCTAATGGCTAGCATGACAATTATATTATCGGTTCCGTATTTTGTGAACATTTTGTAGAAAACTTAATTATTAAAAGAAATATCATTTTTGTAAATTGTCTTATTAGACTACATAAAATTAAGAATTTTTAAATTATAATACAGGAACAAAAATGAAATTCTCTGTAACTCTGACAGATTTGCATAAAGCATTGGACAAAACATCGCCCGCAATGCCCAAGAAATCTACATTGCCCATTCTTGAACATTTTAATTTTCAGCTTAAGGGAAACGAGCTAAAAATAATTGCAACTGATCAGGACTTAACAATAATGTCATTCTTGCTGGTTGATGGCAGTGAAGATGGACATGTGCTTTTACCTGGAAAACGTTTAAATGACATAGTTAGGGCTTTAAATCCCGATAATACAGCTGAATTCACAGTGTCAGAGAATTTTGAAATTAAGATAAAGACTGCAAATGGTAAATTCAGTATGAAGGGTATTGATCCAAATGAATATCTCGTGCTACCTGAATTATTCGAGTCCGTTAAACCTGATATCGATTCGATACAGAACATGTCAGTTGTAGATCAGTCAACTACTCCTATTGCTTTGTTCAAAAAAGAACAAATTAACAGAATTGCTGAAAGAACAGCCTCTGCCGTTTCGAAAGATGAATATAGGCCAGCAATGACCGGTGTATATTTCCAGTTCTGTGGAACTTATGTTAACTCTGTTTCAACAGATAGCTACCGACTTGTTAAAACTACATATAAACCCGAAAATGGAGTGTTTCCTACCGATTTAAATGTCATAATTCCAGCCAGAACAATTGAACAGTTGAAAAAGGCTGATAATGACGTAGCAATGTCTTTCATCAAGACTCAGATGAAAATCACTCATGTTAGATTAGACATCGGTGAAACAGTTTTAATATCAAGAATAATTGAAGAAAAGTTTCCACCTTATGAATCAGTTTTACCCAAAAACAATACAATAATAGCTAATCTGCCAAAGGCTGAAACTCTGACTGCTATTAAAAGAGCCGCTATTTTTGCAAATGCTACATCAAATCAGGTTAAACTTAGCTTTGAAGCAAATCAGTTAACTATAATAGGTGAAGATGAAGATACGGGATCAATGGGTAGTGAAACATTGTCATGTGAGTACAGTGCCGATCCAATGGTAATTGGCTTCAACCACAGATACTTATCCGAAGAAATTTCTAACATTGAAGATACACAAGATCCGACAATGTTTCAAATGACACTGTCAGAGCCCAACAGACCAGCTTTGATTAAACCATATCCTGAAAATGATGAACTATTAATGCTTCTCATGCCGGTTCGTATTTCATAAGGTCAGTCCATAGAATAAAGAAGGTTGCCGGAAAAAATATTTTGAGGCAACCTTTTTAATTTTTAAGATTTGATTAGCATAAATAGTAATTTGCAAAAGCTTTAAAAAATGAAGATAAAAAAACTATATATTGAGAATTTAAGGAATCACACCACTACAAATCTCGAGTTTGGCGATGGGTTGAATATTTTCTATGGTTTGAATGGTTCTGGAAAAACTACTATTATTGAAGCAATTGCAATCACATCCTTTACTAAAAGCTTTCTTCCGGTTCAGGATTCTTCACTCATTAAATTCAATGAAGAATCATACAAGATTTCATTAGAAGCAAAAAATGATTACGAAATCCCATATAAAATTTCAGTTAACTATACTGGAAAATCCAAAAAAGAAATTAATTCAAACATAGGTTCCAATCTATCTCCAAAAGATGTTATCGGTGAAATGCCAACAATTGTATTGTCTCCTGATTATAAATCTATTACTTTTGGTGCCCCTCAGGATAGAAGAGACTTTCTTGATAGATTGTTATCACAAAGCAGTAAGGTTTATCTGGAAGATTTGATGCATTACAGGAGGATTCTGAAACAAAGGAATAGTCTATTATATCAGGCAAAGAGTGATTATAATTTTGACAAGAGTTCAGTTGAACATTGGTCAAACATTCTTATTACTAAAGGTGCTGAGATCATCCTTAGAAGATTGAAATTCGCTAGTGAGTTTACTCCTTATTTTGATGAAGTATATAATTTCGTATCAAATGGAAGTGAAAAAGTTACAATAAACTACATGCCTTATGGCTTCCCAGAAAATCAGGAATTAAAAAATCTTGATAAAGAGAAAATAGCAGAGATACTTTCGGAGATTTGCAAAAAAAACGCAAAAGATGAGTTTAGACGCGGAATTACACTTTTCGGTCCTCAGAAAGATGACATTAAAATAACTGTCAATGGTGGTTTGGCTAAAGAAACAGCTTCGCAAGGTCAGCACAAATCATTGCTGATAGCTATTAAATTTGCTGAGTTCAATTATCTTAGAAACAAAAAAAATGAGACTCCTATTGCTTTACTCGATGATATCTTTTCAGAACTTGACAAAGAACGATCTGAGAAAGTCATCAAACTTGTCAACATGAATTATGCTCAGACTTTTATCACATTGACAGATATTAGTCATATTATAGGCTTACTTCCGGAAGGCATTAATTATAAGATTTTTGAAGTTTCAAGTGGAAAAGTTATCGATAAAAATTGATATTATCTAAACAACTAGTGTAACATTTTTTTAGTAATTTCGTATAATCAAAAAGTATTTTAAGGTTAAGTGGTTTATTTATGAAGAAATCTTTGATAGTATTATTTGTACTTGCTTTTGCCGTAATTACATATTCCCAGGAAAAAGGTGAAAACATAAAAGTTTACACCCTCGATGAATGTCTTAAAATAGCAAATCAAAATAATCCTGAAATCAGACAAATAATGGCCAGAATGGGCTCAACCAGTGCCGATGTAACTAATTCATTTGGAGAGTTTCTCCCTTCATTAGCCGTAAATATGGGTTATAGGAGAACATTTAGGAACGACCAACTTGGTAGCTACACAGATAGTTCATCTAAACCTAATCAGTATACAAGTCTTGCTCCAAATTATTATAACCTTGACGCCGGATTTCAGTACACTCTTTTCAATGGATTTGGAAGAGAAAATAATTATAACCGCGCAAAAGAGAATTTCAACAGTTTAACTCAATCAATTCAATACACAAGAAAGAAAGTTATTCTAGATATATATCGTGCTTTTGTTCAGGCTGTATTGAATAAACAGATTTTAAAGATAAGACAGGAGAATTTTAATTTAGGGCTTAAAGAACTTGAGAAAGTTAAAGCCAGATATGAAGCAGGAGTAACTCCTGTGAATTTTGTATATTCTCAGGAAGCAGATCTGGGTACAAGAGAACTTGATGTTGTAAAGGCGCAGAATGACATGAGAATAGCACAGGCTAATCTACTCATTTATATGGGATTAACTCCTGAATCTGATGTAGATATTTCAGTCGAAAGTCTTCCATCTGAAATAAAGACCGGAGAAATAGAAGAGTTCAGAAAAGATATTAATAATTATGAATCTGCATTAAAAACTGCTTTAGCAAAACGATTTGATTATAAAGCAACTCAAAGCTCAATCAAATCAGCTGAATATCAATTGAATGCTTCAGGAAGCACTTATTGGCCATCATTGACTGCTCAAGGCGGTTGGTCATGGTCAAATTATTTCGTACAGGATTTTTCAAAATTGGGCTATTCTTATATCGGATTGAATTTATCAATTCCAATATTTGAGAATTTCAGAACAAATCTAAATGTCGAAAATGCTAAACTTCAGCTGGAATCGAGGCAGATTGATTTATTTAACATTGAACAGTCAATCAAACAGGCGTTGAAAACTTCATTATTGAATCTGAATGCTTCAGAAAAGCAGTTAGAAATTACTGACCGTTCATTAAAATCAGCAGTGAAAAATTACGATTATTCAAATGAAAGATTCAGAGCCGGAGCGTCAAGTGTTTCTGATTATTTCATTGCAAATAACTTACTACTTACTACACAAATC
The DNA here is from genome assembly GCA_964464375.1 of uncultured Hyphomicrobiales bacterium. GTDB lineage: Bacteria > Bacteroidota > Ignavibacteria > Kapaibacteriales > UBA2268 > CAIOZA01. The sequence goes on along the minus strand of CAYXFU010000001.1, from coordinate 77,524 downwards.
AACAGAATAACGGCAGTTTATTCTTATTTCATATCAAAAAAAGAAGTCCTATATGCGCTTGGACAGCTTGATTAATTTTCTTTGGAGGTACTATGAAATGCGAAAAATGTGGCAATGAATATCCAACACCTTATTACTTTCAGACACAAACAGTTTGCAGGGATTGTTTCAATAAAATGACACCGGAAGAGCAGCAATCACTTTCTTCTTTGTTCTTGAGTTATACATCAGTAAATCCTATGGACAAGCGTATTGGATTTTTAAAGAGATTTGCAGCAGGATTAATTGATGTAGTGATTGTATTCGGTCTTTCATTAATAATTCAGATGTTAACAGGATATAACGAAGCCGCCAATGAAATGCAGCTGGCTTTGAAAGATGCTGGTCAGGATACAGCTTTAATAATGCAGGTAGTAACAGAATTTTTCTCTGCACAACGTAATAATCTATTATTATCCACCATTGTTCCTATGCTGTATTTGTCTATGGAAATATTCAATGGTGCCGCAGTTGGAAAGATACTTCTTAAATTGAAAATTGGTGGTGATGATATGGCAAAGCCTATCACATCTTCATTGATTACAAGATATCTTATAAAGAATATAACTTATCTTGTTGCAATCATTATAATTTTTTCAAAATCACCTATTGGTTTTGCTATAGTTGGATTAATTGGTATTCTTTCATTTGGAAGTTACTTATTTGTTTTAGGTCAGAAACGTCAGACTATTCATGATATGATTGCAGGAACAGCTGTTTATAATAAAGATGAAATTATATCTGAATAAGAATTAGAAATTATTATTTGATTATATGGGTTAGACATGGCTAAGAAAAAGTCGAAAAAAAAGTTGTATATTACCATTTCTATAATATTAATATTATTGGTAGGTGGAATCCTACTTGGTTTATTAAATAAAGATGATGGTGAAATTTCGGTTGTTACCTCAAAAGTACAAAAACGCACAATTATTCAAAGTGTTTCTGCTGTTGGCAAGATTGAACCAGAAACAGAAGTAAAAATCTCTTCAGAGGCAAGTGGTGAAATTGTTTTTCTTGGAGTTAAAGAGGGAGATACTGTTAGAAGTGGTGCTGTTTTGGTCAGGATAAAACCTGACATTATCGAAACACAACTAGAGCAGTATAAATCAGCGGCTGAAGCTACAAATCTAGAAATTGATGTTATGAAAACTGAAAAGGATAGAGCTGCTCAGGAGTTGAAACGTATTAGTGAACTATACCAGAAAGAATTCTCATCAAAACAGGAACTCGAAATGGCAAAAGCCAATTTCGACAAATCTGTTTCTAATTATCAAGCATCCCTTTCCCGCTATCAGCAATCCTTATCGGCACTAAAACAAATTCAAAAGAGCGCTGACCGGACAACAGTTTATTCACCTATTAATGGTGTTGTTACAAAACTTGACATCGAAAAAGGTGAAAAAGTTGTCGGTACTTCTCAATTCCAGGGTACTGAAATGATGCGTGTTTCAGATTTGAACATTATGAATGCACTAGTCGATGTCGATGAAAATGATATTGTATTGGTCAAAATTGGGGATACTACAAGAATCCAGGTTGATGCAATAAGAGATGTTGTTTTTAAGGCTATTGTTCTTGAAATTGGTCATTCTGCCCAAGTTAATCAACTGGGTACTCAGGACCAAATAACAAATTTTAAAGTAAAAATTCGTTTCATCGATCAAGACGGCAGACTGCGCCCCGGTATGAGCTGTAATGTTGATATTGAAACTAGCCGTAGAGAAAATGTGCTATCGATTCCTCTGACATCAGTTACCGTAAGAGAAAATAAACCTGAAACAGTTGCTAAAGATGAAAGAATTCAGAAGAAAGAAGACGATAAAGATAAGATCAAAGTAAAAAGACCACCTTCGGTTGTATTCATGAAGAATGGATTAAAAGCCAAGATGATTGAGGTAAAAACAGGTATCAGCGATAAAGGATTTATAGAAATTCTTGAAGGCTTAAAAGAGGGCGATGAAATTATTAGTGGTAATTTCATGGCTGTGAGCAAGTTATTGAGGGATGGTTCAAAAATAAAGTTTGATGTTGTTTCAAAGAAAAAATCAGAAAAGAAATAAGGCATTAGTTAATGGATAGTGAAATAATTATAGAAATTGAGCACATCGCCAAAATTTACGAAATGGGTGTAGAGCAGGTCTTTGCGATAAGAGATATATCTCTCATATTAAGAAAAAATGAATACATAGCCATTATGGGACCATCGGGATCAGGAAAGTCAACTTTGATGAATATTATTGGATGTCTTGATACTCCAACTTTTGGAAAATATCATTTCAATAATATGGCTGTTGAAGAAATGTCTGACGATGAACTTGCTCAGATTAGAAATAAAGAAATAGGCTTTGTGTTTCAGACATTTAACCTATTGCCCAGAGCTACAGCACTAAAGAATGTTGAATTACCTCTAGTTTATGGTGGATATTCTTCTTCTGCAAGAGAAGAGATTGCTATTAAAACTCTTGAGCATGTTGGTCTTGCTGACAGGATGTATCATAAACCAAATGAGCTATCTGGCGGTCAAAGACAGAGAGTTGCTATAGCCAGGGCATTGGTTACCAATCCTTCGATCATTCTTGCTGATGAACCAACAGGAAATCTGGATACAAAAACAGGTGAAGAGATAATGAAATTGTTCAATGAACTTTGGAAACAAGGCAATACTATCATCATTGTCACACACGAAGAGGATATAGCAAAGCATGCCCATAGGATTATTCGTTTAAGAGATGGTTTAGTTGAGCGAGATGAAATCAATACTTCACCCATAGAATGGTAAAATATGAAATTTACTGAATTCATAGAAACCATAAAGTTGGCTGGAGAATCAATGAGAGGCAATAAAATGCGCTCATTCTTAGCAGCCTTGGGAGTAGTAATTGGAATATCATTTGTGATTTTAACCGGATGGATAATCTCCGGGTTAGATAATGCCCTTGAAGAAACTATAAATTTAATTGGTCAGGATATGATCTATATAGATAAATGGGATTGGACTGGAGGAAAAAATTGGAAACTATATGAAGCACGTAAGGACATTACTCTAAAACAAGCAGAAGAGTTTTGTTCAAGAATGAAGGGAGCTGAATTAGCTGTTCCTTTGGTCAGAAAATGGGCTATTACTATAAAAGCTGGAAATGATAGTTATGATGGTATAAGTGCGTTAGGCACCAGATACACATATTCACAAACATCTGCTGCCTCAATACAAGAAGGTAGATTTTTCTCAATATTTGAAGATCAGATTAATACCAACGTTATTGTGTTGGGATCTAAAGTTGCTGAAACATTATTTCCAGAGGGTAATGCTTTAGATAAAACTGTGATAATCCGTGGGCAGAAATTTGAAGTTATCGGTATAGTTAAGAAGCAAGGCACTATGTTGATGGATTTCGTAGACAATCAGGTCTTTTTGCCCGTAGGAGCTTTTATGGATGTATTTGGCGGGCAAATGTTAAGATCTGCTGAAGTTGGAATCAAGGTTGGCAATATGGACAATATCGATGAGATAAGGGAAGAAGCAAGAGGAATAATGAGGGAGATCAGAAACTTACAATATTATCAGGATGATGATTTCTCATTAAACGAAACAAAAGCTTTTGAGGAAACAGTCGCTTCGTTAAGGGCTTATGTATGGGGAATAGGAATTGGTCTGACGATGCTATCATTTATTGTTGGTATAATTGGAATTATGAATATTATGTTCGTTTCAGTTGCCGAAAGAACAAGAGAAATTGGTATTCGAAAAGCAATCGGAGCAAAAAAAGCATCAATCCTTATGCAGTTTATTGTTGAATCAGCCGCACTGTGTTTTTTCGGAGCAGTAATATCTTTTGTATTATGTTCTACTGTCATTTATCTGGCTGCTACTTTCTTGCCAAAAGTTTGGGAGGCAACAGCTTTCTTGAAACCAGTAATGCCTTTTCAATTTTTGATTCTTGGTTCAGTTGTTTCGATTATCGTTGGAATTTTAGCAGGGTTGATTCCTGCGATGAGAGCGGCAAAATTAGATCCGGTCGATTCTCTGAGATATGAATAATCTTTTAGGTTTGAAATGAACTTTTTTGAAAGTATAAAATTAGCATTCGATTCCGTAAGAGTTAATAAACTCAGAGCATTTCTTACATTGTTGAGTATATCTATTGGTGTGTTTGCTATTATTGGTGCTGGAACCTTAACATCATCTCTCGAAAGTGCTGTTTCAGGAGAATTGGATAAGATCGGTGAAACCACTTTCTGGATTGAAAGAATGCCCAAAATTCATACCGGGAATTCATTTCAAAAATATAGAAAAAGAAAACCCATAACTTACTCTCAATTCAATGAAGTCAAAAAACAAATGACATTAACTGACTTAATTACTGCCTATGGCTTCACATCTGGAATCACTTTAAAATATGCGAATCAATCAACTAATCCAGATGTAACTCTTTTAGGAACCGATGACAAGTATTTTCCCATATTCGCTGTTAACACAGAATATGGAAGACCATTAAACTTTGAAGATATAAATCTTAACAGAAAAGTATGTGTTATTGGCAATGATGTTGTTAAAAAGCTTTTTGAAAATGAAGATCCAATAGGCAAGAGTATTAATATTAAAACACAGAATTATTATATTATTGGAGTTCTAGAGACGAAAGGAGCTATACTTGGTCAGAGTAAAGATAATCAGGTAATAGTTCCTATCACAAATTTTCTTCAATATTATGCTGATGAGTGGGAGGAATCTCTTACTGTTGCCTTTAAAGCTAAAAGCAAACAACAAATTTCTTCAACAATCGATGAAGCTATCGGTGCAATGAGAAGTATAAGAAAAGTTGAACCATGGGAAGAAAATTCATTTGAGCTTGAAACAAATGAATCTATATCTCAGCAATTCGGTGGATTTGTGTCATTTCTTTCAGCCGTAGGTTGGATCTCAGGAGGTTTTGCTCTTATTGCTGCCGGTGTCGGCATCATGAACATTATGTTGGTCTCCGTCAAAGAGAGAACCCGTGAAATAGGTATTAGAAAAGCTGTCGGTGCAAAAAAGTCATGGATTTTGATGCAGTTCATTATTGAAACAATCACTTTATGTCAAATTGGATGCTTGATTGGAATTGGTATGGGTATTGGTGGAGCAACATTACTAAGTAAGCTAATTAATATTACTGCTGTATTTCCGCTATATTGGGTATTATTTAGCATTTTTATATGCACTGTGATCGGATTGGTATTTGGAGCCTATCCTGCATGGAAAGCTGCCAATCTCGATCCGATTGATGCACTTAGGTATGAATAAATAGCTGATTACTTAACAACTACTGTTTTAATATTAGCAAATTCTCTGATGCCAAGCTCAGAAAGTTCTCTTCCGAATCCAGAACTTTTGATTCCCCCAAATGGCAATCTCGGATCAGATTTTACAAATTCATTTACAAAACATGAACCGGCTTCCAGTTTTTCTTTTGCAATAAGATTTCCTTTTTCAATATCTTGAGTGAAAATTGCTGCTCCCAATCCAAAATCAGTTGAGTTAGCTAGTTGAATTGCTTCATTCTCATTATTGAAGGTGATTATTGAGGCAACAGGACCAAAAATCTCTTCATTGAATACTAATGAATCTGATTTGATATTTGTTAAAACTGTAGGGGGGTAGAAAAATCCTTTTCTTTCAGGTATTTGTCCACCTAATTCCAGTTTTGCTCCTTCTTTAATCGAAAGAAGCACTTGATTATGTACATTCAACTGCAAATCTCTTCTTGCCATAGGACCCATATTAACATATTCATTTAATGGATCACCCGGAATGTACTTTTTAGATTCATCAATATACAATTCAATGAATTCATCGGCTATAGTTTCATCAACAATGAATCTTTTAGCTGCTATGCAGGTTTGACCAGTATTGTTCATTCTTGAAGTAACACATTGAGGTACAGCTAAATTTAAATCAGCATCCTTAAGAATTACATAAGCATCACTACCGCCGAGCTCCAGAACAGATTTTTTTAAATATTTTCCGGCTAAAGAAGCTACAAACGATCCTGCAATAGCAGATCCAGTCAGAGTTACTCCTGAAATTCTTTTGTCAGGAATGATTTTAGAGACTATGGCAGGAACATTTTCAGACGAAATTAACAGATTACTAAATAAATTCGAAGGAAAGTCAGCTTCTTTGAATAGATTCTCTATAAGTATTGAACATTTACTGACATTGGGAGCATGTTTAAGTATAACAGAATTTCCAAGCATCACATTTGGAGCAGCGAAACGAAAGACCTGCCAAAATGGAAAATTCCATGGCATGATCGCAAGTATTGGACCAATTGGTTGAAATGAAACATAACTCGAAGTTCTTTCTGTTCTAATATGTTTATCCGATAAAAATTTCTCAGAATTTTCTGCGTAATAATCACATACTACCGCACATTTCTCAATCTCTGTAAGACCCTGAGCAATAGGCTTTCCCATTTCAATAGCCATAGCATTGCATAAAGCATACTTATTTTTTCGAAGTAATGAAGCAATTTTAAATAATTTTTCGGCTCTGAAATTAAAAGAATGATTTCTCCATGATCTGAATGAAGTTTGCGACTCATCGAGTATTTGCTCAATCTCATTATCAGTCGTCTGATGGTAAGTATATAACTCCTCTTCAGTAGCTGGGTTTATTGTTGTGTATTCCATATCATTTCTAAAAAAATCCGCAACAATACTGAATTGTTGCGGATATATTAATAATATTAAATCTATCCTTTAAAGAAAATAGCTTTAAAAATGTGCGATGCCATATCCGGATTTTCTTTAAGCCTTCTTGAAGAATATCCATACCAATCTTTACCGAATGGTACATAAATTCTCATTCTATGACCAGCTCGCATGATTTCATTTCTCTTTTCTTCTCTTACTCCAAGCAACATTTGGAATTCATACTCTTCTTTTTTTAAACCTCTGCTAGTAATTTCATTCATAGCATCGTGGATCAGGATGTCGTCATGAGTTGCCACTCCGACATATAACCCACTATCAAGAATCAGTCTCAATAACTTCTTGTAATTATCTCTTACTTCATCTTTTTCCTGGTATGCAATTTCTGATGATTCTCTATAGATCCCTTTACAGAGTCTTATAGATGGACTAAACTCTTTCAGTGATTCAATATCCTTATAACTCCGTCTCATATATGCTTGAATCACAACTCCAACATTTTCAAATCCTTCAGCTCTAAACTTTTTGAAAAGCTCAAGAGTCATGTCAGTATAAGGAGAATTCTCCATATCCAAACGAAGGAAAGTTCCTTGTGCTTTTGCAATAGTTAAAATTTCCTTGATGTTTTCGTAACCGAATTGAGCATCAATACCCAATCCGAGTGAAGTTGGTTTTACTGATAAATAAGTAGGAAGAGCATGAGTTTTAATAGCTTCAAGAACAAGTTTGCTTTGTTCCATTTCATGAAGAGCCCGTTCTTTTGATGTCACAAATTCACCAAGAACATCGATTGTTGTCATTCCACCTGATGAGGCGAAATTTTTAGTAACTGCAACTGCATCGCTTAAATTATCTCCGGCAATATAACGTTTAGCTACTGCATGAATAATTGCTTTCGGAATAAGCGGCATAGTCTTAATAATTAACTGATTAAGCATTTAAAATTCCAAGTATTAAGTTTTTAAAGACCAAAAATTAAATCTATTTCTATTTAATTTCAAAATTACGAACAGATTATCATTTAACAAATTCTATCTTATTATTTTTAAGATATTAGATAAGCAACCTGAATTATTATTCATTTCCAGAAAATAAGTACCATGTGGTTTATCGGACATATTAAATGTAAAATTATATATTTCTGATTCCAGATTGATTGACCCAATTTTAGACCGATTCCCCAAAATATCAGTCAAGAAAATATCAGAGACTCCTGTTACTCCATAATGGTTCAGAATTTTTAAATTAACTAAATCATCAGATTGGGAATTGTTTATTATATCTATTGTTAGTTTATGACTTTTAGATAATTCATCTACAGATGTTTTGCAGTCGTAAATCCAGAAATTGTTTTTGGATTGGTCTAAATAAATTAAATCATTAGTTTTTGTAGATATTCTGACTCTACCTTCAATTGTAGCTCTGTCGGGCACTTTCCAGTCATAATAACCTTTTGTAGGATCAAGAGGTATAGGAGTGATTTTCTTCCAATTTTGCCCGGCATCGATAGAGTATTCAAGATAACAAATATTAATAAAATCACTACTCCATTTAATTCTAAATATGTCACCGATGCAAAGTTTTTCGAAATCAATGGGGCTTGTTAATGATGCTTTAGGCTGTCCAATAGAAAACTTTCCACTTAATGTCTGAATATTAGTTCCATCAACAGAGGATATTTTAAACAGATTTTCATTGCTCTCTATAATTGGTAATATCCATGAATAATCGGTATTTTTACCAGCAAATCCAATATTTGACCAACTATTGCCATTATCACTGCTGAATTCAATTTTAACAGAATCAACAAAAACCTTATTCCAATACAGTTTTAATGAAGAATTCTGAGGGAATCTGTCTCCATCTTTGGGGTTGATGATAGTTATCAATGGTGCTAATACCGAGAAATTAACAAAACTCCTATCATTAATTGTAAGATCAGAACTTGAATGAACGAGAATAACAACTTCAGTACTTTGAACATTATTAGGTTTCCATATAAAAACTGAATCATTTGTATTAAGGTTATCAGCAATGGGAATCCAATCTTTACCAGCATTTGTAGAGTATTTCAAACTCACCTTTGAAACCATGCTGGATGTCCAGCGAATGGGTAAATTATCACTACTCCGATAGGTTAAACCTCCAAGAGGGGAGAGAAGTGAAACATAAGCCGTAACAACTTCCTTTGCGCATGTAGCTCTCTCTACAGCTTTTCTCATACTTGGATATTCACGTGGATGAAATATTAAATCTACAGAATGGGATTTATTGGTTAAATGACAATAACTCATTATTGTGCCATTTCGAGGAACAACATTCCCATTTTTTATACAAGCATCAGAAACACCTGTTGAAGATTCCGTCACGCAAGTATCTATCATGTTAGGTTGATAATAACAACTATGTGTATGTGGAGCACCGAATAAATGACCAATTTCATGTGCGGCAACATTAACATCCCATGTATAGTCATTTGTTGGATAATTCTCTCCACCTCTAATCCCTAATACACAGTAACCATTATCCTTACTGCACAGATTACCACGACCTGGCTGCCCACCAAATGCAATACCGGCAACACTTACATTCCCTTGCTGAGCCGCAAGAGAAGCAAATAAAACGGCAATTGAACGATCAACATTCTTATTTTTCCAAAGATCGGGCATAATAAACAATTTATCACTTATGAGATTCTCATTGATATATGGATCCAGCGTAGAGTTAGCCCATATCAAAAAGTAAGAAATAATCAAACGAGTGTTTAAAAATTCTTCATACAATTTTGAAGTATGTTTGATAACTGATGAAATATAAGCAGTTGCCTTATCTTTATCATTGAATAATTTATAAAATTCAGAAGTAGCCTCACAAGCTAACTTGACTTCCATCAATTTACTGGGTGCTAACTGAATATTATTAGATTGCTTAACAATATCCTGAAATTCGGTAGATTCTAACTCAACTTCTAGAGTTAAACAATTGTATTTATTCAAAGAATCTGTAACTTTGTTAGATGAACTTAAATAATGAGAAATCGATCTGTCTGATGGATTGAAAACGGGACGAATTGAATATGCGTCATTGCTTCCTGTTTTAATTATGCAAGTCATCATCCCATCATAGTAACTGATATAAACCTTAGAATCAGGATCGTTATCAATTTTGCCAGAAAAGAATTTAATCTCTGGTGGTGGATAGGATTCAATTCCCTTGTCTGAAATAAATTCAAATTGAGTAGTCTCATCGAAAGGTTCAATGTCCTTCTTCAGTTCCAAATTATATGCAGTATAATTATCCATTTTAAAATTATTAATTATTAATATATCAGATCTCGAATTGAATAGCTGATCGGCTTTAAATTTATTCACATCAATCTTAATAGTTGAAGATGTCTGATCGATATTCTTAACTATTTTGAATAATAAATCAGCGTCAGTTTGAATTATATCGGCACTTAAAATTTTTAATGAAAAAATATTTAAAATCATGAAAATATATAATTTAGATTTTATCATGGTAATCTGAAAATATTTGGAAATTTATTAATTAATACTGAAAGAATTTTATTATGAGTTGATTGAATATTATTTTTTGCATCAATCACAATCAGCCTATCAGGCTCATTGGCTGCAATTATACGAAATCCATCAATCACCTTCTCAAAAAATGAATCATCTGATAATTCAATTCTATCAGAAACTCTGAAATTCGATCTATTTTTTGAGGTTTGGATATCAACATCAAGAAGGAATGTAAGATCTGGCTTTAATCCGTTAGTTGCGATAGTATTTATTTGTGTGATGTAATCAAGATTAATACCCCTTCCATAACCCTGATAAGCAATTGTCGAATCATAGAACCTATCTGAAAGAATAATAAAACCATCATCAAGAGAAGGTTTAATCGTTTGTCGAATCAGATTGGCTCTGGCAGACTCAAAAAGGAGTAATTCTGTTATCGGATCAATTTCATTTTTTGAAGAAAGAAGAATTTTGCGTATAGCTTCAGATAAACTATTTCCTCCTGGCTCTCTTATCGTCAATACTTTATTACCTAAAGAAATGAGATACTCAGATAATAATTTTATCTGAGTAGACTTACCACAGCCATCAATACCTTCGAAACTAATAAACATTTATGAAAAATCTAAGATTTAACAAGTTACAAATTTAATTTATTTCAAAGTCATAAACACATTTATTTCTGAATATGTTATAATTAAGATTGATTTTCTTTATTATTGATTATTTTTGTAATCATTCTTAAATCAATTAAAGAGATTATGCCTAGAATAAAAAATGAAATTATCCCAACTAAGAATAAAGTGAAAGATAATAATAAATTGAAAGTAGTAGATCCAACTCTGGATGTTGTGATTGAAAAGGATAATGTTAGTCTGAACCAAATGGAAAAATCATTAACAACTACTACCTCAAAAAAGAAAAATACTCAAATACCAAAGAAAGTGATTAGCATTGAACAGCCTTTAGTTGAGGAAAATTTTAATCGCAAACTACCTGAAGTTAAAATTAATAAAGTAAAAAAGTCTAATATTAAAACTGACGTTCAAATAAAGGTAGTAACGAAAACAAAAAGGGTATTAGAATCAGACGCAAAATTAAGCAAGGTTAAAAAGTCAGAGAATAAACCAATAACAGGCCAACAACCTGAAACTCCCAGAAAGATTATTGTATTAAAAAGACATAGTGAAATACCAAACCCAAAAGAGATAGAAGAAACTAAAATTGAAGTAATAGATGAAATAAAGACCAAAAAAGCTAATCCTCCTTCTAAAAAAGCAAATAAACAAGTAGTTGCTGATCTGCAAGTATCAAAAGCCGATTTACCAATCAAATCAGAAATTAAGAATGTAATTCCAAAAGTCGAAAAAGTAATTAGTGAAGAATCAACTAAAAAGATTGCTCAAACAAGTAAGAAATCAGAAAAAAAGCAGAACGACATTCCTCAAAAGGAAAAAAAGAAACACATTCCAAAATCAATTCCGATACAGCTAATAAATGAGAAATGTCTCTTTTCTAAAGATGATTTAAAAAATAAACAAGTTTCTGATTTATTAATGAGGTTTAAGAATAACCTTGAAAGGAATTTTGATCTTTCATTAGGATCCAAGATCTTGGTAGCAGTTAGTGGGGGAGTTGATTCTGTAGTGCTTTTAGATTTATTGGCAAACCTGAATAAAGAAAAGAAATTCTTTTTATTAATTTGTCATTTTAACCATAAACTGAGAGCTTTCAGTGCGGATATTGACGAAAAGTTCGTTAAGGATTTAGCTAAAAACTATGGTATAAAATTTTATACAGATTCTAGTAATGTTAAGGATTTTGCAGAGAAAAATTCACAAAGTATTGAACAAGCTGCCAGAACGCTCCGATATACATTTTTTGAAAGATTAGCAAAATCAATGGATATACCATATATAGCATTAGCTCACAATGCAGATGATTCTGCTGAAACATTCATTATTAATCTAATGAGGGGAACCGGTTTAACTGGATTATCAGGTATCCCTGAACAAAGAACCGTCAGCAAAAAATCGCAGATTATCAGACCTTTACTAAAATTTAAAAAGGTTGATTTATTAAATTATGCTAAACAACGAAATTTAAAGTGGCATGAAGATGAGACTAATAGTTTACTACTTTATACAAGGAATAAAATTAGATTAGATCTCATTCCAAAGCTACAAAATGAATTTAATGAATCAATTATTGAAACAATAAATCGTACATCTTCTCTTATTAGATCTGCAGATGCTTTCATAAAAGATCATCTCGATATTTATATGAAATTTGTGAAGTGGGATAAAAAGAGCGAATTATTAACAATTAGGATTAGTTTACTAAAGACATGTGATGAATATATTCAAGGTGAGATAATCCAAAAATCATTGGAAGAGCATTTCCACTCAAGAAATTTATCCCTAAAAGTGATTGAACGAATTATTAACCTGACTGATCAATCTATTGGTTCTATTGTAGAGATTAATAAGAAAATTAGTGTTCTTAGAGATAGACTAAATCTTGTTTTTTATTCCCGAAAAGAAGAAACAGAGACATATTTGGAGATAGAAAAAACTGGTGAACATAAGATCCATAATTTCACATTAAAAATGACTGAAGTGAATAAAAGAGACATTAAATTTTCGAATGATAAAAATATTGAGTTTATTGATATTGACTTACTACCTGTTAAATTAGTTCTCAGGAATTGGAATCCAGGTGATAATTTTATCCCACTGGGAATGGATGGGAGTGTTAAAATAAGTGATTTTCTTGTTAACAATAAAATATCTCTTCTTGACAAAAAGAATATTATTCTTCTTAGTACTAAAACTGAAATTATTTGGGTCTGTGGTTTAAGAATAAATGATAAATACAAAGTTAACCAAATGACTACTAGGTATTTAAAATTAGAGTTGATAAAAGATTGAAAGATAGCGAATGGTTGATTTTATTCTAATAAATAAGAAAAAATTTGAAAAATTTATATCAGAATCTGAGATCAGATCTTCGATGATAGAAATGTCTGCAAAAATTCAACATGATTACCAATCAAAGGATGTTGTTTATTTAGTAGTTTTGAAGGGTGCTTTTATTTTTGCATCAGACTTAATTCGTGAAATTGGTATTGAATCCGAAGTTTTTTTTATTAATGCTTCAAGCTATAAATCCGGATTAACAAGTTTAGGCAAGGTTGATATACAAATTGGAGCAATTAATATTGAACATAGGGATGTTCTAATCATAGAAGATATAGTTGATTCTGGTCGTACTTTATTTGCATTGACTAAAGACCTAGAGAAGCTTAACCCTAATAGCATTGAAATAGCTACATTTCTTTCCAAACCTGAAGAAAAAGTTACTGATATTAAAATAAAATATGTAGGTAAAGAAATTTCATCAGAATTTGTTGTTGGATATGGTTTGGATTATGCCGAGAAAGGAAGATTTCTAAAAGATATATATGTGTTGAGTAATGAGTCAATTTAAAATATAAAAGTAGTACATCCGACTTAGCTTCGTTATTTAAAAACTATTGAGATAATGAGAATGAAAACCGAAGAATTTATATCTTTTAGCGAAGAAGAAACTATAGCTTTAGGTTCAAAGTTTGCTGAACGATTGAACATCGGAGATTCAGTTGCATTAAATGGAGATTTAGGCTCCGGTAAGACTGAATTCATCAAGGGTATATGCAATTATTTCAATGTTGAAGACATTGTTAATAGTCCTACGTTTACCATTATCAATCAGTATCATGGAGAAAAGAATAAAAAAGAAATTCATATTTACCATCTTGATTTATACCGGATAAAATCCCCTGCCGAACTGTCTGAAATTGGATTTGGTGAGTGTTTGAATTCTGATGAAATAATTAAGCTGATTGAGTGGGCTGAGAAAGCCGGAGATATTATTTACAAATGGGAATACAAAGTTACTTTAAGTATTTCAGACGAAGATGAAAATAAACGACAAATTGGGATAATTACAAATTAATTTCATTATTTCCAATAAGATTTTATTCTTTTTAACCTTAACAAAAAAGCCCTGCAGACTAATCTGCAGGGCTTTTGTCTGATTTCTAGTCGCTTTATTTTACAACCTGAATCTGATTAATATACTGATTGTCACCAACTTTAAGAATGATAGTATAAGTACCGTTTACTAGCTCTGAAGTATTTATCTTCAAATCCTGCAAACCAGCATTAGAATAACCATTATAAACATTCGAGACTAATCTGCCATTCATATCAATGATATTTATTGTGATTGAGCTTGCTTCAGCTAAGTTATACTCAATCTTTGTATCGTTGATTGCTGGGTTAGGAACTGGTAATCCAATCCAGTTTTCTGAACTGTTACCAATTTTAACTTCTTTGTTGTCGCTGTAAGAAGGCTCACCAGAATTATCAATCATCTTCAATCGGTAAACGTAAGTGTTGCCAAATTCGACGGTTTTGTCAGATATTGGTCCATAAATCTTTTCAGAAGAACTGTAACCTGTTGCTTTTTCTTCAGCAATTTTAATAAATGATGAAACTCCTGCTTCGCTCTTGTAAGCTCTTTCAATTTCAAATCGGTTTGTGTTATATTCACTAGCAGTTGTCCAGCTTAAATCAACACTTTTGCCTTTTGAAATTGCATCAAAACTTACTAGTTCGACTGGTATGATTGTTCCACCGTTCTTTTCGATAAAATCAATACTTCCGCGGATAATATTAGTGAGATTATTCCAATGTCTCCAATCTACAGCAAAGTAGCATACATTTCTAGTTAATGTTGATGTAGTAACACCGACAATGCTGTCGCTAGGTGCACCGGCATGTTGTTTGTAATAGAATGCTGCAGTAGCCAAACCTTCACCATTAGGATCTATTGAAACTAATCCACAATATGGTGCTGGATCATTTGTTACTGTAGTTGCTTTGATATCCTGTGCAATGTTTCTGCCTATGGAAATACCTACTGCTTGGTTACCATCATTAGTTACTGAGGAACCCTTAGGATTGCCTGGAGTTTTATAAGCAGAACGGAGTATGTTAGTTATAAAGCTTGCATCTGGAGTTGGACCACTTGTATAATGTTGGCGAACCATATCCTGTGAACTTATAATCAAATTCTTCTTTTCTGTTTGGTTTCCACCACTTAACAGATTAGATATGTCTGTTCTCTGGTATCTTGAAAGTGATTTGTCGTTTGCATCTGACCAGAACATAGTTCTATAATTATTATAATTTACAGCTTTTTGTTCCCAACCGGATCTTTCGAAAATATCATAATCATACTGATTATTAGTGATATTGACCTTCCAACCTAATGTGCCCAAAGCAGTTGTCAGGTTTGAATAATTCAATTTACCTGCAATTTCATCTGGTGTTGAAGTTACACTAAGTGTTTTATAACTGTTATCTGCAGATACTATCATTCTCAAATTTGATTTAAGAACATAGAATCTAACTACCTTTGACATTGTATTGTTTGGTATAAACTGATCCGAAGCTAATCCAATTTCAATCTTATATTTCGGGGAAACATTTGCTTCCATAGTTAAGAATTGATCAGGAATAACATATCCCAAACCTCTTAAGTCACCGTAAGCTTTTGGTGTGAAATCTGGAGCGAGACCATCGGCAAGGGTAAATGGAACTTCGATTGATTCAGTTGTCTGACAATTAAAAGTCTTTGTTACTGAAATCTCAGGTGTGGTTGACATTAGCCCATTTGATAATTCACGATATATTTTTAAGAATATCTGAACTCCTGATTGATTTAAGTTACCGTTGTTTCTTATTAATGCCTTGACTTCTACTGGTGCAGTTGTCATAATGTATTCTGCATCAGCAAATAAACCTGAGCCTGATTTGTATGATGCAGGTGCTGTAATGGAAAGTGCTTCCATATCTGATAGATATTGATCACCATTGAATTCACTTGCACCTAAGTCATATCTCTGACCTGCGGCACCTCTTGGATTACCATCGATATCAGTTTTTACAGAAGTTATTCTTTCGCCTCTATTATTCAAAACTGAACCCTTAGGTGAAGGATTAGACTTAACTCTTAAACTTTGCTTTGGTTCAGTACCAAGGAATGTTAGATCCTGTGTGAAATTGGACGTAGTAGAATTTTTATCCTGTAAAGTCCAATTCTGCCATTGAGATAATGCACTATATTGATCCTTTGTACCATTATCTACAATTACTCCATTTTTATCAAGTTCGATAAAATGATAATAAGAAGCATTTACATTCTGTCCTGAGAAGAATGCATTTCTATCTGAAGTTAATGATCCTGCATTTGGCATTGTTCCTTGAAGCATAAAACCTGAATTAACTGGATTTGCTGGATCAATATCCGGATCGATAACGGAAACTGCATTATTATAAATCTTTGTTGATTGTACATGTTGCACGGCAATACCTGCTACTGGTCCTGCGGCTGATAAGCCGTTATTGTCCGGAGTAACTAAAATGGTATTGTTAATAATTTCATCATTACGAGAATAATATCCAGTAACCTTAGGTGTAATTAATTGAGTCCATGCGTTTGCATTGGTTAATCTTTCGGTAGAAAGATGAATACCAAATTTCGAAGCAGCTGATGTTGTGGAATTTAAATTCCAAATAGTATTGTTGATTACTTTAATGTTCTCAGCTACATCTGGAAAATAAACAAATGGAGGACTTGCAAATGGGTATCCATTTCTATCCTGTTCAACATTTATTCCGGTTGAGCTGACTGCAGATGTAATTCCGCTGATTTCATTGCCGTTTATAAATAAATCAATATTATTATAACCAAAGAATCCTCTGGCAGCCTGACCACCTGCTATAATACCGGCTGTTGCTTTTCCAGTGCTACCTGTAACACTATAAATGCGATTACCCTTAATGGATGAGCTTTCTTCGTGACCTATAACAATACCTGCAGTGGATACATTGTAAATCTCATTTCCACTTATTTCATTGTTTTTGTTGTAGAAACGTTTATATTTTGATGTACCTTCAAGGAATAAAGGACCTATTCCAACTGTTGTAACACCATAAGCAAAGCCATGAATGACGTTACCTGAAATTACATTGTGATGATTAGGCAATGTATCTAATCTGAATTGATTAGAATTTTGTCCCTTATCTTGTGGAGCAATACTTCTCATTAAGATACCGGTTGATATTGTTCCGGCTGTTGTTGAATTTGCCTCAAAAGCAAACTGAGAGTTGCCTGCATCAAATTTGGTTAATGGAACCAAATCTGAATATGAAGGAGTTGCTGATTCAATATAACAATGCTTGATTGCACAGTTAGATGCGCCATTACCAAAATATACAGCTGCATTAAAAGTACTTGCTGTATTTAATATTAATTTTATTGATTTTTGATTGCCACCATCAAAAGTTATATAACCGGCTGATGTTGAGTATTTATTCTTCAAACCGGAAGTTACTGTGTTGATTGCTGCCCAGCTGTTTGATGGTGATAAATTTTGAGCAACATAAATACCAATTCCAGCTCCAGATGACATATTTATAGAAATGCTACCCTGATACAAAGATCTGGCTTGAGAAGGCTTGAAAGTAATTGTATTTATGGAATCAACTCCAATTATTCTTCCCGAAAGATCGATAGCAGGATTAGTAAGTATAGGATCACCGGTTGTATAATTAGCATCTGTTAATTCAAATACTACAGGTCCGGTTAAACCCTTCAGATAACAAGCATTTAATGCTTCAATAAATGTTGTGAAATTCCTTGAGCCTGATGTTGTTGTTCCAATTGTATATGTACCTGCCATTGCGTTCACAACTTCGAAATTCTTACAGAATGAGTTGTTACTAACAATTGGATCATCAATTGAATTTACACTGACACATGCTCTATATGAGCCGGCTGATGGTGCTATAAAATTACTGCTGAAGAGAACATCATTAGTATTGTATTTTCCGGATGGTATGTCCTGAACAATAATGTTGTCTCTATAGACTGTGTCATTGGTTGATAGCTTAACAATGAACAATGTTGCCGGAACGTCCGAAATATCACTTACACCATTATTTCTAAATCTGGCTTTGGGTATAATTGGACGGCCAACATAAACACTATCTCCCGGAACGAGTATATCAAGTGCTTCGGCTTCAATTTCGTGAGCTGTTGTGAAAACAAATTCTGCATCAGCAGCTCTTGGATAATAATTGTTTTTCCACTCATCATCCATCATAGGAGTAACAGGTATAACCTCGATTGTTAATCTAAAATCTCCAACATCTCTTGGTCTGAAGTTGGTAAAATTCATCGTTACTGTATTTCCGGTTGTTAACGATTGTGGAGTAGGAGGCCAATTGATTGTGCTTCTGTAAATTGTATCTCCATTAACATCACGCATATAAGCATTAGCAGTAAACTCTGAATATGAAGTCAAACCTAAATTTGTAACTCTTGCTTGAATTGGAATCTGTGTGCTAAGTGGATATCTTTTGTCAAATTTAGATTTTGGACTTACTAATGAAGTAATAGCTAAGTCATAATCCAATGCAATAACAAAAACCTGTGGATCAAGTCTCTGAACATAATTGAAGGTGGGCAACTGCATTTCTGCTTCTACCATATATTCACCACCGATTATCTGATCTGAATTTGTTGACAAGTCTAATGCTCCGGCAGTACCTGCTGCTATACCTTTCGCATTAACAATGGGAGCAGAAGCCGGATTGCCAACTGGCTGAGGATTGAAATAAATCAACTCATCACTTGGTGATGATTTTGTCCCAGTATAAATAGTTTTATAATCTCTGTTTTTAACAGGATCTGCAGGTAGTGGTCCTGAGATTCTGTATTTTCCATAAACATCAGCTTGTCCAGCAATTCTACTGAATAACATGGCTGGATGCTGTGATCCGGTATAGATATTTCCACGTCTTAAAATTGTTCCGGCTGATGGATAAACATCAACTAAACTTGGAAAAGCAGTCAATGAAATTGTCTTACCAGTAGTCAGGAATCCAAATGTACTGGCGTTAATGTTAGAATTACCATCAGAACCTGCATCCTTTGAAAACTTATAGGTAAACGTAGAACCTGGAACAACATTAATATATGATGTGGAACTTGCTGTAAAGCCAACCCATGGTCCATAGTAACCGAATCCAGTTCCATTATTCATTGGACCATAAACTATTTCAATTTTATTGGTCGTTTCATAGAACTTTATCTGGAAGTTCATAGATGCACTCCAACTATAGTACCAATCAATACCGAGCCATTGCAGAATGAGTACTCTGTTTGGTGCAGATCCTGTTACACCAGCTGAATTGCCACCTAGTGTATACAAGTCATTTCTCATAGCTTGAACTGAAGGCCAAACATATTGCATCGGACCAGCATAATATGCACCGTAATTCCCGGCTGAAGAAAAAGTCATATATCCATTGAATGAAAAATAAAATATGCTTGTATTGGCAGAATATGATACATTATTATATTTAAAATCAAAGGGCCAATAGAAACCGTAAATATTATCATCACCGGTTCCCATATTCGTGCCGCCTGTCATCTCTGACCAGGTTCCGTCAGATGCACTGACTGTCATGTCCTGCAATGTCTGGCTGTTCATGCTTGAATACATGAAACAAACCATCATCATCACTAGGACAGACTTTAGTAAAATGTTTTTCATAAAGACCTCAAAAAAAATTTATAAAAATGAATTAAGAACTAAATATATACGATATAATATTTTAAGAAAAAGAATTCTCGTATTTTAACTTTCCATCTTTTTAAAATAACAATTCATTTGAGGATAAGTTTCTAAATATAACACTTAAAACAAAATAAAATTGCACAAAGTGTAAGATAAACTACACAACTTTTTTAAAAGTGTCAGATTTTTTTAAGAGTGTGTAAAAAATTGCACACTCTTAATAGTTTTTAAGTTTCTTTTCACAGTTTTTCATATTTTTATAAATACAAAAAAATCAAAAACTGGAAACATAAAATGAAAGAAAATTTGCGCACAAATCCTGTTATTGAGAATAAGGTAATTATAGACGATGAATTCGATTCATCATTGAGACCAAAAGCGTTTAATGAATTTACAGGGCAGATAAAGATTATTGAAAACTTAAAAGTATTCATCACAGCCGCTAAGCAACGAGGAGAAGCTCTTGACCATGTCCTACTTACCGGTCCTCCTGGGTTGGGCAAAACTACTCTTAGTTTTATAATAGCAAATGAACTAGGTAAAAGTATAAAAGTAACTTCAGGTCCTGTACTGGATAAACCTGGAGATTTAGCCGGTATGCTAACAAGTTTGGAAGAAGGAGATATACTTTTTATTGATGAAATTCACAGATTGTCCGCTGTTGTAGAAGAATATTTGTACTCAGCTATGGAAGATTTTCGCTTGGATATTATGATTGATTCAGGACCTTCAGCCAGGAGTATTCAATTAACAATTCCAAAGTTCACACTAATTGGAGCAACAACCAGAGCCGGTTTGCTGACAGCACCACTTAGATCAAGATTTGGCATAATCAACAGATTAGATTATTATGAAACAGAAGAGTTAGTAAAAGTTATCAAACGATCATCAAATTTATTAAATATCGAGATTTTACAAGAGGGAGCATTAGAACTTGCTTCACGCTCAAGAGGCACTCCCAGAATTGCCAATAGATTACTTAGAAGAACTCGAGATTTTGCTCAGGTCAAAGGTGATGGAAAGATAACAAAAGAGATAGCCGAAATCGCTTTGGAAGCCCTAGAGGTTGATGAGTTTGGTCTTGATGATATGGACAAAAGGATAATATTGACAATTATTGAAAAATACAATGGCGGTCCAGTTGGATTGAATACGATTGCAATTGCCGTGAGTGAAGATCCCGGAACTATCGAAGAAGTTTACGAACCTTTCCTTATTCGGGAAGGGCTTATTAACAGAACTCCAAGAGGAAGAACTGCAACTGACAGAGCATTTATTCATTTTGGTTTACCTCGCAGAAGTGAGTCAGCTTTATTTTGAAAGTTAAAAATTATGGATAAGTTAAACATATTCAGTCATCTTCCGGAATTCCCGCAAAAAGAAGAAATAGTAGAAAAAATCTTTGAGGGTGCTGTTACAATCGAAAGAATTGTTTCAACGGGGCAATCAACACCTAAAGACTTTTACTATGAACAGGAGAAAAGTGAATTTGTGATTCTTTTGAGTGGTTCTGCTACTTTAGATTTAAATGATAAAATAATAGAATTAAGACAGGGGGACTACCTAAATATTCCGGCTATGACTAAGCATAGAGTTTTGAAAACTGATGCTCAAACACACACAGTTTGGTTGGCGATACATTATTGAGCCGATTTAGCAATCCAATCCAGATATTTATCCAATCCCTTATCAATTTGCAACGAAATTAGCTCCGGCAATTCATAAGGGTGAAGTGATTTTATAACAGATTCAATGGCATCATATTTATCCTTAGTGGTCTTAATAATCAATAATGATTCACAATCATTTCTTACCTGACCTTCCCATAAATACATTGATTCTAAACCTGGAATGATGTTGACACAGGCGGCAATACGGTTTTCAACCAAAGCTTTTGATATTATTCTTGCTGAATCCATATCTGGACATGTAGCAAGAATGACTATACAATTTAAGTACATATCTTCTCCAAATCGAAATTTTACAATCTTGTCAATTTAAATAAAGTAAGTAAAATCTTTGTTATCTGCATAAAAAGTAATAATTTTGCAACTTATTTATTACAAATTATAAATACCGGATAAAAAATGTATAATGCATTATCAGATAAATTTTCTTACTCATCACTCGAACACGATATACTAAAATTTTGGGAAGAAAACAAAATTTTCGAGAAATCAAACGAACTACGTAAAGATAGTGAATGGTTTAGCTTCTATGAAGGACCACCTACTGTGAATGGAAAACCAGGTATTCATCACATGATGGCAAGAACAATTAAAGACACAATTTGTCGATACAAAACAATGAATGGTTTCTTTGTCAGGCGTCAAGCCGGATGGGATACTCATGGTTTACCAGTAGAAATTGCTGTAGAAAAGGAACTTGGATTAAAAGATAAATCTGAAGTAGAAGCCTACGGAATAGAGAATTTTAATCGTAAATGTAAAGAATTTGTTTATAAAAATATAGAAATGGATCTTGGCTGGAGATACCTGACTACAAGAATGGGATACTGGCTGGATCTTGATACTGCTTATATAACGTGCACAACAAATTATATTGAATCAGTTTGGTGGGCTTTAAAAAAATATTTTGATAAGGGGCTAATCTATCGTGGATTTAAGGTTATTCCTCAGTCACCTACGATTGAAACACCATTGTCATCACATGAATTATCGCTGGGCTACAAGGATGTAAAAGATCCTAACTGCTTTCTGAAATTGAAAATCAATGGCACAAAACATTTCGAAATAAGTGATGCTTATTTAATGGTTTGGACAACCACTCCATGGACACTACTTGCTAATGTTGCGTTAGCTGTGGGTTCTGATATCGATTATGTCTTGGTAACCAATAAACGTACAGTCAAAGATGGAACTTTGGTAGAAAAATTAATTCTTGCTGAATCAAGATTGAGTGTTTTGGATGGGGAATACGAAATACTGAAGAAGTTTAAGGGAAAAGATCTTATAGGAACTTCTTATGAGCAGATATTCAATTATTGCCGCATAGATAAATCAGAATTCCCTGAAGCTTTGACTGTATTAGCTGGAGATTTCGTTTCGACAGAAGATGGCAGTGGAATTGTACATCTGGCACCGGCTTTCGGTGAAGATGACTATGCAATGTCCAAAAAATTTACTATTCCTTTTTTACAACCCGTTACTCCAAATGGTCATTTTACAGGCGATATGGGAGAGTTTGCCGGAAGAGCAATTAAGAATTTCACTTATGCTGAGCACACTGAAGAAGGAGCTGATAAAGATATAATAATTGCATTGAAGTATGCAGATAAAATATACCGTGTAACCAATGATTATCTTCATAGCTATCCTCATTGTTGGAGAACAGGTAATCCTGTTATGTATTACGCCAGAGAATCCTGGTTTATAAAATCACCAGAATACAAACAGCGAATGATTGATCTGAATAAGACAATTAAATGGCAACCAGAGGAAATCGGAACAGGAAGATTTGGTCATTGGCTGGAAGATGTTAAGGAATGGTCATTATCTCGAGATAGATTCTGGGGAACACCAATTCCAATATGGGTAGCCGAGGATGATTCCGACATGTTTGCAATTGGATCAGTTGAGGAATTAAAGCAAGGAAAATATGAAGATGAATCAGGTAATTTGATCTCTATTGAAGAAAGCGGACACGAAATTGATCTTCACAGACCATTTGTTGATCACATAGTTTTCGAGAAAAATGGAAAAATATACAGAAGAATTCCTGAAGTGGTTGATGTGTGGTTTGATTCAGGGGCTATGCCTTTTGCACAGTTCCATTATCCATTTGAAAATCAGGAAATTTTCGAAAAAAGTTTTCCTGGTGATTTTATTGCAGAAGGAATTGACCAGACGCGAGGTTGGTTCTATACATTGCACAATATTGCGGTTGCCCTTTTTGATAAACCTGCATTCAAAAATATTGTTGTCAATGAATTGATTCTTGATAAATTTGGCGTTAAAATGTCAAAATCAAAAGGTAATGTTATTGATCCATTTATTGTTATGGATAAATTCGGAGCAGATGCTGTGCGTTGGTATTTATATGTTAACAACCCACCCTGGAAAGCTACTTTATTTAGTGAGGAAGATATTTCAAAAACCATTATTTCTGATTTCTTCAGATCCCTTACAAATATCTATGCTTTCTTTGCTCTATATGCAAACATAGATAATTACGATGGAACTGAAGAATATATCCCAATGAATGAGAGAATGGAAATTGATAGATGGATTATCTCAAGAACTAACTCGCTAATAGATGATTTTCGGAAACAAATGGACGATTACGAACTTACCAAAGCTCATCGTGCTGTTCAGAGTTTTGTAATTTATGAATTATCAAATTGGTACATCCGACGTAACAGACGCAGATTTTGGAAAGGCGATAAAGACAATGAAAAAATTGCAGCTTATCAGACTTTGAGAGATGTGTTAATTGCAGTTTTTGCTTTGATGGCTCCAACAGCACCATTTTTAGCAGAAAATTTGTATTTGAGGATAAGAAAATTTGATGATCCTGAGTCTATTCACCTGATGGATTTTCCACAAGTGAATAATCAGTATATTGACAAAGATTTAGAATCGAAAATGTGGTTGGCTCAGCATATAGTATCACTTGCCCGATCTCTCAGAGAAAAAGCTAAAATAAGAGTAAGACAACCACTAAATAGAATTTTAATTCCTGTTCTAAATCCTCAACAAAGAAGAAATATTCAGTACTTCGAAGAAATTATCAAAGAAGAATTGAATATAAAAAATATTGAATATGTTTCAGGCGACACTGATATAGTCTCAAAGAAGGCTAAAGCTGATTTCAAGGTTATTGGGAAAAAATTTGGAAAAATTACTCAACTGGTAGCAAATACTATCAAAGAATTTACAAATGCACAAATAAAAGAATTAGAGACAAAAAAACAAATAGTTATAATGGCAGCTGATATTGAAATTGAGATCAATATTGAAGATGTTGAAATAGTCAGCGATAACATTGAAGGTTGGTTAGTGGCTTCAGAGGAAGGTGTAACTATAGCATTAGATACAAATATCGATGCTGATTTACTTAATGAAGGAATGGCAAGGGAGTTTGTTAGTAAAATTCAGAATCTTCGTAAGAGCCATGACTACGAAGTTACAGATAGGATCAATATTAAATTTTCAGCTTCAAATGAATTTGCTGATGGAATTCTAAAATTAATTGACTATGTATCTGGAGAGACTTTAGCAGATACAATATTGCTGGAGAATAGCCTGGAAGGCGAAGATATAGAGATAGAAAATCAAATTATTAGAATTAGAATCGAAAAAGTATAGAAAATTTATAAAAATATTTTTTTTAATTAATTAAAATTATTGATAACTTAGAAAATAAAATTCATACACTAGTTTTAACGAATATAATGTTTCTGATTTATTTATAAAGGAGATTCGGATATGCCAGTTTCAAAACCCAAGAAAATTGTGCCTTTAAAAAAAGCATCCGTAAAACCAAGTGTAGCAAAAGCGGCACCTGCTAAAAAAGTTGTTACAAAAACAGCCGCTCCTGCTAAGAAGGTTGTAGCTAAAAAAGCACCACTTGCAAAGCCAGTAGCCAAAGTAGTCGCAAAGCCAACAGCAAAAGTTGCGGCTAAAAAACCTGTTGCTAAAAAAGCAGCTCCTGCCAAGCCAGTAGCTAAAGTAGTGGCAAAGCCAACACCAAAAGTAGCAGCTAAAAAACCTGTTGCCAAAAAAGCAGCTCCTGCTAAGCCAGTAGCTAAAGTAGTGGCAAAGCCAACACCAAAAGTAGCAGTTAAAAAACCTGTTGCCAAAAAAGCAGCTCCTGCTAAGCCAGTAGCTAAAGCAGCAGCAAAGCCAACACCAAAAATAGCAGCTAAAAAACCGATTATAAAAAAAAACGATAAAAAAAAAATAGAGCCTAAAATATCTGAAACTAAAAAGGAGGCATCAAAACCATCTAATTTAGTTGCCAAGTCAGAATCAAAAAAAGTACTGCCGGCCGCAAATAAAACACAAAAGACTGAGCCTAAAAAAGCTGAGCCGGCAATAAAAGAAGTACCAAATCAACAAAAGGCTCTAGTAAGATATTCAGATTCTGAACTTGAACTTTTCAAGATAAAAATCGTTGATATGCGCAAAGAAGCTATCGAAGAACTTGGGATGCTTAAAGAAAGGCTTGACGATTTAACGAATTATGACTTCGCCGAAGAAAGTATGATTTATTCGATGCACATGGCAGAGCAAGGCTCCGAAGCTATGGAAAAAGAAAAGACTTATGCTCAAATTCAAAGAATAAATGAATACATAAAAAAACTTGATGAAGCTTTAGATAGAATTAAAAATAAATCTTATGGTGTTTGTAGAGTTTGTGGATGTCTCATAGCAAAAGAGAGACTAAATGCTGTGCCAATAACTACATTGTCTGCATCATATAAGATTCATAAAAAATGCCCTGACGACGATATTGATAGGATAGAACCTGTAAGACAATAAATGATTTTAGTGTTAATTAAAAGGGATGTTATTAATGTCCCTTTTTTGATTTAAAGAAATGAATAAATGGAAAAAGAAAAAAAATTTAAGAATTGTTATTTGATCATTCTTGCAATCTTATTAATAATACTTGATCAATGGTCAAAACAAATGATCAGAAGCTATTTTGGGGTCGTAAATTCTCATGACTCTTTCAGCGTATCGAATTTTAGTAATATCAGAATTATTGGAGATTTTCTTCAATTTACTTATGTAGAAAATGAAGGAATGGCTTTCGGAATTAGTTTTGGTACCGGGAAAGTTTTTTTAAGTTTATTTTCAATTTTTGCTTCAGTAGCATTAATGTATTATCTTTTAAAACTTCAAAAGTTTTCGAATTGGGTTAGAATCGGAATTATGTTCATATTTACTGGTGCCTTTGGGAACTTAATAGATCGTGTGTTTTATGGTTTGTTTTTTAATTATTCTACTTTGTTCTATGGAAGAGTAATTGACTTCATCCAGGTTGATATTCCTGATATAACAATATTTAATCTTCATTACACTTCATTTCCAATATTTAATGTTGCTGATTCTTGTGTTACTATTGGCGTTGTATTTCTTTTGATATTTCACAATAGAATTCCTACTTTTTCTCAGGTTTTCAGACCAGAGATTATACATGAAAATGATAATATAAATTTAGATCTGAATAATCAATCAAATATTGATAAAAGTTAAATGGTTGCTCTGGATAATGATAAAAATAATTATCCCGAATATATTGAAAAAGTATTCAGGTTTCAGATTTCTTCAGGACAGACTCCAGAAAGAATTGACATTTTTCTTGCAAATAATATTAGAAATGCAACAAGAACTAAGGTTCAAAAAGCCATTGAAGAAGGATTTGTATCTATCAATGGGAAGCCCACCAAGTCAAATAAAAAATTATTCCCTGGTAACATCGTAGAATGTAAACTCTACAAACCACCTCCAATAGAATTGGTACCCGAAAACATTCCACTAAACATTCTATTCGAAGATGATTTGCTAATAGTTGTCAATAAACCTGCTGGAATGGTTACACACCCTGCATTTGGAAACAGATATGGAACTTTGGTCAATGCTGTGTTATATCATCTTGGTTTCAGAGAATCCATCCAAATTGAAGCTATTGCAGATGATGATGATTCGCTCGATGAAGGATTAATCTTTGATAGTGATGCCATCAGACCAGGTGTTGTTCATAGATTAGATAAGGATACGACAGGTTTATTGGTAGTTTCAAAAAATCCAGTTGTGCATGCATTTCTGGCGGATCAGTTTTTCCACAGAACAGTAACAAGATTTTACTATGCACTTGTTTGGGGAAAATTCAGTGATGATCATGGTGTTATTGAAGGTAATATAGGCAGATCTCCAAGAGACAGAAAGTTATTTGCAATAGTTAAAAAAGATGGTAAACCTGCAAAAACAGAATACTGGGTATTAGATCGATTTGAATATATGACTTTACTTAAAATAAAACTCTGGACAGGAAGAACTCATCAAATTCGTGTTCATCTCTCATCCAATAATCATCCTGTAGTTGGTGATGTTTCTTATGGAGGAAACATTATTAAATATGGAGGGCAGGATAAGCAGTTTTATTCTAAAGCTATAAACATTCTGGACCATATCAAAAGACAAATGCTACATGCCAAAGTACTTGGATTCATGCATCCTTCAACAAAAGAACCAATTATTTTCGAAAGTGAACTTCCTGATGATTTCGATAATCTATTGAAAATAATTCGGTTATAAATAATTATTCTTTTTTTCTAACAAAATCTTATTTGTTGTGTAAATTATTAGAATATAGATCAATATATAAAATAGATTTTAATAAGAATAACTGTAGTATTTAATACTACAAAGCACACTATAAAATTCGACATAAGAATAGCATTTTTCGTTATGTATTTTTATGTTTGTCTAATTTAATTTGTAGTATTCAAAATTGTAACTTAATTTTAATCAATAATGGGGGAAGATATGAAAACATTGCTTACGCTGATTTTCGCCATATCTATTTTTCTATCCGGCAAAGGTTTTTCTCAATCAGAAACTTTAAATAATGAAAATTTTTATTCTTCAAATTCACAATTTTTAGAGAATAAGGGTCAATGGGATAAATCAATCAGATTTGTTTCATTGCAAAATGGTATGAACCTAGTTATCAAAAACGACGGATTGTATTTTGATGTATATAATACAAAATCAAAGGACAATAATTTGATTTTTAAATCGGGTACTGTCATTAAAACTTCTTTCATAGGTAGTGAACCATTTCAGATAAAACAATTGAATTATTTGCCAGGCATTTATAATTTTTTAAAGACAAATAATTCTGAAAATTGGATTACTGGAGTGAGAGCAAGCAAAGAGATTTTACTAAGTAACGTTTACAAAGGAATAGATATTAGACTAATGATGGAATCTAATAATCCAAGATATGATTTCATTATTTATCCAGGTGCTAATCCAAATCAGATTTGCATGAACTTTGAAGGAACAAACCAATTAACTGTGTCTGGTAATGAGTTAGTAATATCAGCAAAACAGGGTGAAATTAAACATTCTCAGGTAAGAGCTTATCAAGTAATCGATGGGAAAAAAATTGAAGTTTCCTGCAACTTTGTAAAGAATCAAAAAGGTATTGTTTTCAATTTGGCACAATATAACAAAAATTACCCTTTGACGATAGATCCAACTGTATTTTCAGATTACGTTGGTGGATCAGGAGATGATGCTGTCGCATCGCTCAAGATGATGCCCAATGGTTATGTAGTTGTAGCAGGCTGGACTGGATCAAATAATTTTATGACAACACCCGGTGTATATGACTCATTATTATCAGGTGATAAAGATGTATTTGTGAGAAAATATAAAGTAGCTGCTTCAACAAGAGAATTAGTTTTTTCTACTATTATCGGTGGTACTGATGCTGACAAAGCGAATGGTGTAGATTTTGATGATAATAGTGATATTTATATTACTGGAGCAACCTCATCAGCTGATTATCCAACATTAAATTCAATAAATTTAAAGTTTGCAGGTGTTACAGACGGTTTCATTACTAAGTTGTCTATTGATGGAAAAAGTATATTGTATTCTTCATATTTTGGAGGAAGTAAAGAGGACGTCGCCACTGATATAACTGTAGATGCAGATCGAAGTGTAGCAATTTGTGGATATACTAATTCAATGAATTATAATATTTATGGCAGTGCTGATCAAACTAGTCTTAAGGGTTTATATGATGCTTTTATCACAAAAATAAATACTAAGGGAACATCCTATGTATTTTCTTCTTATTGGGGTGGTACTTCAAACGATAAAGCAAATGCTATTAAAACTGATTCAGAAGGATTTCTTTTTGTTGTTGGCGAAACAAACTCAGCAGATTTTCCAATAGTTCCATATAGAGTTAGTAATGGTGGTTGGGGTAATCCACCAGCGGGTACTGTTTTGGAAAAACCCTATAGTTTAAAACTCAGTGGAGGTATAGATGCTTGGGCTATGAAGATGAGTTCATCTGGTAGTGGAACCGAATATTCTACTTTTTTTGGAGGTAAAGCTGACGATAGAGCAACGGGAGTAACTTATGCAGAAGATGGAACATTAGTATTTTGTGGTGAAACATCTATAGAAACTGGTACCGCAATATTCCCAACTTCAGCCTCACCTTACAGTAAAGTAAATAAAGGCGGAGTTGATGGTTTTGCTGCTCGTCTTGATAAAATTAAGATAAGTACAGCCGGCGGTGGTGGTGGACCAACTTATACAACAAAAAATCAAGATTTGATCTTTTCAACTTTTTTTGGTGGGTCTACTAATGATTATGTTAGCTCAATGTCTAAATTTGTTGCAAATGATGGATTTTATATAGTTGGAAAAACAAATTCTTCTACATTTCCTATTGTAGGTGATGATGTTGTTAAGAAAATTGCAGGTAAATATGATGCTTATGTTGTTAAAATTTCTACTTACGGAACAGATTTAATATGGTCAACCTTTTACGGTGGTTCTGGAGATGAAGAAGGGTTAGCTGTTTCATCATCCCCAACAGGTGAAGTTTATATTGCGGGTTCCACTGCTTCTCCTGATATAATTAAACCAAATATTAATTTTCAGCCCAAATATGGTGGTGGTGTAACTGATGGTTTCATAACCAAAATGACAATGCAAACACTCGAAATTACCTATCCCTTTTCTTCTGAACAATTCTGTGCTGGTTCATCAGTTGATATTAAATGGAACACAATGGGTTATCCAGTTGGAGAAAAATTTGAAGTAGTTTATAGATTAAAGCAAACTGACAATTGGATTGCTATTACACAAACAGCTGTTGATGGATCTTATAAATGGGCAATACCTACATTACCTTATCCTGAAGATTCAGTTCAATTGCGAATTCAGCATCCTTCCGGCTTATGGAAAAATTCAGAATTTTTCAAATTATTATCTTCTCCAAAAGCAAAGATAGTTTCATTTACTCCCGATAATAATACTCCTTGTGAGACCGACGATATAACTATTAAAACGGAAGTTTATGGTACAAATCTCGCATTCAAATGGTATCTGAATAACGTACAAATTCCAGAACAAACCGGTAAAGATTTAATAATTAAAAATGTAAAAATGTCTAATTCAGGTAAATATAAATTGGTTTGTTCCGGTACATGTAAACCGGATATAACAACTGCCGAGACTCAGTTCATTGTTAATCCAAAAACTAAAATCACTCAACAACCATTGGATGTTAAATTGAGAAAAGGTGAAAATACCAAATTTACTGTTAAAGCCGATGGACTTGATTTAACTTATGAATGGCAGAGAAACGGTTCAAGAATTATGAATGCTACAGAATCGACTTATTCTTTAGAAGGAATTCAAAAAGCCTCAGAAGGAAAATATAGTTGTGTTGTAAATGGGAAATGCTATTCTGATACTAGTTATGCCGCTCAACTTGAGGTAGATACTACAACTATCTCAGTTTTTGATATGCCATTATCTGATGGTCCAAATTTAAGAATTTTAACTGAGAATTCTTCAGAAATTCAGTTTGTTATAGGGAATGTCAATAATATAAATACAATAGTTCTAACAAACATTGAGGGTATTTCTGTAGCAAACCCAGAATTTAATTCTAACTCTTCCAATGAGTATAGTAGTAAGATTGATAAATCAAATCTTCCAAGTGGAGTTTACTTTTTGTTAATAAACTCAAATACTGGAATTTGTTCAAGAAAATTAAATATTATTAAGTAGAATATAATTTAATCTATATCTTTTAGTTGGTAAAAAAAAATGATAATTTTGGAGGTTGGTTAAATCAAATTTTCAAAGACTATGATCTATAAAGATTAAATATTTTTTAAGGCATATCCATTTTAGGATATGCCTTATTTTTTTCGAGGATTTAGAATTATTTATGAAACAAAAAAATAAAAAAATGCTTTTGAGTGAATTTTCAGGATCAACAGTCGATGACTGGCAAATTGAAGCAGCAGGAGCTTTGAAAGGTAAGAGTATTGAATCTCTTAATTCACTAACTTATGAAGATATTTTAGTTAAACCAATATATTTTAAGGAAAATGCTAGTAATCATCACTCATTTCCCGGTATTTCTCCATTCTTACGAGGGGCTGAACCAGGAATGTTTAAAACATCAAAGTGGAATATTTGTCAGGAATTATATGCTTTTGATCCTAAGGAATTTAATAAGATTATTCTCGAAGATCTCAATAGAGGTCAAACTGCTATTCACATGAGGATATTAAATCCCGGAAATTATAATTCGGCTAATGTTGATGGTACTTTTATTTCTGATATTAATGGTTTTGAATCAGCATTTTATGAGATTGATTTAACGCAATATGTTTGTTCATTTAGCATTGATTCGAGTTCATATCATGCTATTAATATTTTTCTTGAGTACCTTGAAAGTAAAAAGTATGATACTAGTAAAATCAAATTATTCATTGATTTTGATCCTGTTGGTGAAATGGTCTCTAATTCAGGTTTTCAATACGATCTGGTTGAAGTCATATCCTATCTGACTGACATTACAAAGAAGACTAATATTTATATAAAAGCATCAAAAACACTTGGAATAAATGGATATTACTATACTGAAAAGGGAGCTAATGCAGTTCAGGAAATAGCTTATTCTTTTTCAACTGCTTTAGAATATGTTTACAAATTTCTTGACAAAGGATTTGATATTAATCAAATTTGCAAGAATATATATTTTAATTTATCTGTTAGTAATGACTTTTTCATGGAAATTGCAAAGTTTCGTGCAGCAAGACTACTTTGGGCAAAAATAGTTGAAGAATTAGGTGGTAATAATGATTCTCAAAAAATACATATACGTGCAATAAACTCATTAAAAAATAAAAGTATTCTCGATAATCAATCTAACATTCTTAGAGGTACCGCCGAAGCTATGTCCGCAATTTTTGGCGGTTGTGAAGCAATAACAATCCAACCTTTTGACATTCAAACCAAAAAATACCAAGAACTTTCCAGAAGAATTGCCAGAAATACTCAACTAGTACTCCAGTATGAATGTAACCTAACCGAAGTCATTGATCCTGCCGGAGGTTCTTATTATATTGAAGCACTTACAAATGAAATTCTAGCAAAATCATTCGAATTGCTAAAAGTAATTGATGACAAAGAGGGAATAATCAATTGTATCAAATCTGGGTTTATTCAAGATTGTATAGCGGGGATTACTAACCAAAGGATTTTGAATTTCAGTACAAGAAAAGAAACAATAGTTGGGGCTAATAAATATCCAAATTTAACCGAGGAAATTTCATCTTCATCAATTCCTCAATACAACACAAATGCAATGGATCATGCAACCAAATTAAAAGCATTACCTATTATTTTTAAGAACAGTAATTCACTCGATTCCATTCCTGTCTTACCAGACTATAACATTTCTGGTGAAATTGTTAAATTACGATTGAGCTCAGAAAAATTTAAACTTGAAAGTGGACACCTCCCAAAAGTTATAGCACTAACATTTGGATCAACAAAGCAGTACAAAGGAAGATATGACTTTTCAAAAGAATTTTTGTCAGTTGGTGGAATTGATTTAGATTTCAGTAGACCCTTTTCTGGAATTTCAGATGCAGCAGAATCATTCATATTATCCCCAAATCAGTTATTTGTTATATGTTCCGATGATGAATCTTATTTAAACATTGTACCTGAACTAGTTAAGTTAATCAAATCAGTTAAACCTGATTCCATTGCAATTTTGGCTGGTTATCCCAAGGAATATATTGAATTATTTGAGTCTGCTGGTATTGATATTTTCATACATTTGAAATCTAATATTATTTCAACTTTACAAGAGATACACTTTAAATTAGGACTGAATAAATAGAGAATCCAAAATGAACCAAAAAATAAATCTAAATAAGATTGATATTAATAGCTTAAGCCATGAAGTTAGTTATAATGACTGGAAAAATGAAATCAATAAACAAACAGGATCTAATTTAGATCTGCTATCTGAGATGTCTCTAGAGAATATTGAGATTGAACCAATCTATACTGAAGAAAACCTAGAAGCATTAGAACACCTAGATTTTACTGCCGGAATTCCTCCTTATCTTCGAGGACCTTATCCAACTATGTATGTTACCCGTCCTTGGACTATCAGACAGTATGCAGGATTCTCAACTGCAGAAGAAAGTAATGCATTTTACCGGAGGAATTTAGCCGGAGGTCAGAAGGGCTTATCTGTTGCATTCGATTTAGCTACTCATAGAGGCTACGATTCAGATCATCCAAGAGTCGTTGGAGATGTCGGCAAAGCAGGTGTTGCAATAGATTCAATACTAGACATGAAAATACTTTTTGAAAGTATTCCATTAGATAAAATGTCAGTCTCAATGACTATGAATGGTGCAGTGCTTCCAATACTGGCATTCTTTATTGTAGCGGCAGAAGAACAAGGTTTCAAACCTGAGTTATTATCCGGCACAATTCAAAATGATATTCTAAAAGAATACATGGTTAGAAACACTTATATTTATCCACCTGCTATGTCAATGAGGATTATTGCCGATATATTTGAATATACATCGAAGAATATGCCTAAGTTCAACTGTATTTCTGTGTCTGGTTATCACATACAGGAAGCTGGAGGTACAGCTGATATTGAGATGGCTTATACCTTAGCTGATGGACTGGAATACATAAGAACTGGAATTAAAGCTGGTCTGACAGTAGATGAATTTGCACCAAGAATATCATTCTTTTGGGGTGTAGGAAAGAATTTCTTCATGGAAATTGCAAAAATGAGGGCTGCAAGATTGATATGGGCGAAACTGATTAAGCAATTTAATCCTAAGAATCCCAAATCAATGGCATTGAGAACACATTCTCAGACATCCGGCTGGAGTTTAACGGAACAGGATCCATTCAATAATGTTATCCGAACATGTGTAGAAGCTATGGCGGCAGTTATGGGGCATACTCAATCCCTACACACAAATTCTTTGGATGAAGCAATTGCATTACCAACTGATTTTTCTGCAAGAATTGCCAGAAATACACAGCTGTTTCTTCAGGAAGAAACTGGAATATGCAGAACTGTTGATCCATGGGGTGGTTCTTATTATGTTGAGTCTCTAACAAAGGAATTGATGCACAAAGCATGGCAGCATATCGAAGAAATTGAATCTCTTGGCGGTATGTCAAAAGCAATTGAAACAGGATTACCAAAAATGAGAATTGAAGAAGCTGCCGCTAAACGTCAAGCTAGAATTGATTCTGGAAAAGAGATAATCGTTGGTGTAAATAAATACAGACTTGACAAAGAAGATCCAATTGAAATTCTTGAGGTTGATAACACTTCAGTTAGAAATCAGCAGTTAATGAGATTGAAAGAATTACGTGATAACCGAGATGAAGTAAAAGTAAAAGAAGCTCTCGAGAACATTACAAAATCAGCTGAAACAGGCGAAGGAAATCTTCTCAATTTAGCTATAAATGCAGCTAGACTCAGGGCAAGTCTTGGCGAAATATCAGATGCAATTGAATCAGTTAGCGGGAGACACAAAGCAGTGATAAGATCTATTTCCGGAGTTTATAGTTCAGAATATTCTGATAAAGGTGAGATTGAAAAAGTTAGAAATCTTACAGATGAATTCGAAAGAATTGAGGGGAGACGTCCTCGTATATTAGTTGCTAAAATGGGGCAGGATGGCCATGACCGTGGAGCAAAGGTGATTTCGTCTGCTTTTGCTGATTTAGGTTTTGATGTGGATATCGGACAATTATTTCAGACACCTGAAGAAACAGCTAAGCAGGCAGTTGAGAATGATGTTCATATAATTGGAGTAAGTACGCTTGCCGCTGGGCACAAAACTCTTATACCCCAATTGAGAGACGAATTGACCAAGCTGGGTAGGGAAGATATTATGATTGTTGCCGGTGGTGTTATCCCTGCTCAGGATTATGAATTTCTATACCAGAACGGAGCTTCAGAGATATTTGGACCTGGAACTATTATACCTGTTGCCGCCCAGAAGATAATGCAAAATTTAATTCAAAGTGTAATGGAATAAATAAGAAATATATGCCTAGAAAGCCAGAATGGATTCCAGAAAATAGTAGTGATGAATTCGCATCATCAATCATTGAGGGTGCTCTTCACAAAAATATTATTTCACAGAAAAGGATTAAGTCAAAAAGTCTTACAATTGATGATTATTTTTCCGGCATAATTGATGGGAACAGAGCCATAATTGCACAAGCTATTTCATTAATTGAAAGCAATTCTGATAAGCATTATCTTCTTGCACAGAGTCTTCTTCAAAAACTAATTCCATTAACAGGTAATTCTATTCGAATTGGAATTACTGGTGCACCTGGTGCAGGAAAGAGCACTTTCATTGATACTTTTGGATCTTTTCTTATTAAAAATGGGCATAAAGTTGCTGTTCTTGCAATTGATCCAAGCTCGTCTCTATCAAAAGGCTCAATTTTGGGCGATAAAACCCGCATGGAGGTTCTTTCAAGGGAAAATGACGCATTTATCCGTCCTTCACCATCTGGTTCAACCTTGGGGGGCGTGGCGCGTAAAACGAGAGAAACTATTCTGATTTTAGAAGCCGCTGGATTTGATACAATTATTATCGAAACTATTGGTGTTGGTCAGAGTGAAATAACCGTTCGGTCAATGGTCGATTTCTTTGTCCTTATTCTTCTACCAGGTGAAGGTGACGAATTACAGGGAATAAAAAAGGGTACAGTTGAGCTTGCAGATGTTTTGATTATCAATAAGGATGATGGGGAAAATCTCAATAATGCAAAATTCACTAAATCACAATATGAACTTGCTATTCACTACATTCAGCAGGCTACTGAAGGTTGGAATTCCAAGGTAATTACTACATCAGCTATCGAAAACAAAGGTATATCGGATGCTTATGATCTGATGAATAAATTTATTGATTATACAAAATCTTCTGGAATTTTTGATAAAAGAAGAAATGGTCAGCTGTTGAACTGGTTCTTTTCAAATATTGAAGATAGAATTAAGTCACATTTCTACAATGATTCTGAAGTTCAGAATAGATTAAGCAAATTTGAATCTGAAATAATTCAAGGACAAATTTCTATAATGGCTGC
Organism: uncultured Hyphomicrobiales bacterium; assembly: GCA_964464375.1. Classification (GTDB taxonomy): domain Bacteria; phylum Bacteroidota; class Ignavibacteria; order Kapaibacteriales; family UBA2268; genus CAIOZA01. The sequence continues at coordinate 40,385 of CAYXFU010000001.1, read as the reverse complement.
TGTAGATGAACTTTTAAATATATATTTTACGAATAAATAATGACAATTCTAATCGCAACAAATAATCAGCATAAAAAAATTGAAATACAAAATATACTTCTTGGATTAAATATTAATAATATTCACTTAGTAACTCCGGAATCATTGGGGATATTCATTGAAGTTGCCGAAACAGCGGATACTCTAGAAGGAAACTCTAAACTGAAAGCTGTAGCTTTCGCTGAAAAATCAGGGTTACCTGTAATTGCTGACGATACTGGTTTAGAGATAGATTTCCTTAATGGCCAGCCAGGAGTTTATTCAGCTAGGTTTGCTGGGGAGGATGGAAATGATACTCTCAATAGAACTAAAGTTCTGAAACTATTACAAAATGTGCCTGAGTCAGAGAGATCTGCAAAATTTCGTACTGTTATTTGTTTCATTCATAACCATCAGATTAATTTTATTGAGGGACTTTGTCTTGGTAAAATAGCTGATGAAGAAAAGGGTAGTAATGGTTTCGGATATGATCCAATATTCATCCCAGAAAATTTTAAAAAATCCTTTGCTGAAATGTCTCCTGAAGAAAAAAACCAAATTAGCCACAGAAGCAGAGCTATCCATAAATTTGCAGAATTTCTGAAAAATACTGATTGAAAATTATTCTATTGAATCTAGCACCATATATGCAATAGACCTGTATTTTTTTCCTGTTGATACACTCATTCCTATTTCGCAAGTTATATTTGAAGAATAATATCCGTTAGCTTCCAAACCTGATAGTTCTTCCATTTCATCCAAAGTTGCTGATTTACTAAGTTCTGGATAAATCATTCCTCTGTCTCCTGCCATTCCGCAGCAGCCAATATTCTGTGGAATAACAACTACATCAGAGCATTTTTCAGCTATCAGTTTTAATTTATTATCAATTGATAATTTGACAGATGAGCAGGTTGGATGCAAAACAACCTTTTCAGATTTCTTCGTGATTTTTAATTTATCAATAATAGTATCTGCTATAAACTCTGTACTATCAACAAAATACATCTTTTCCCACTTTTGTGAATTGTTTTCACTCAAAGAATTTTGAGACTTCATTATCGTTTGAAAGCATGATGTAGAGTCAAATATAATAGGTTTTTCTCCATGATTTGATTCAATCCACAACCATTTTATTATTTTGTTAGCTGAATTTTGATATGCCTTATCATATCCTTTCGATGAAAAGATAGTCCCGCAGCAATAACTAGATATTCCATCTGGGATTGAAATGCTAACTCGTGCTTTTTCTGACAGTTCGATTATAACCTCACTTAGACTTTTATCATTCTTTGGTTGTCCCATCATTCTCGAAACACAGCATGGAAAATAAATATACTCTGCATTAATCACTTTGGTGCTTTTTAATTTTTTAGGCTTACCCATGAATTCATTTAATGTGTATTTAAATGGAATGATTTTTAATTTAAATACAAATTCGATCACCGAATTAATCTTTCCTATGGAAATAACCCGAGTTAATAGTGAAAATAATTTTAATAAATAACCTGTAACCTTTTCAAACATTTTAAAGTTGCGAGAAACTACTAATGCTATTTTTTGTTCAAATGAAGAATGTGAATCTATTCTTAGACACTTAATCATGTCTCCCGTATTAATACCGACAGGACACGCCTCTGCACACATACCATCAACTGCACAGGTGTCAATGCTATAAAAATTATAATCAGACTTAATTTCATTTTTAGAAAATAAAAATTGATTTCTCTCAAATTCTCTTTGAATCACAATTCGTTTCCTTGGAGATAATGTGAAATTCTTGCTTGGGCAAACCGGTTCACAAAATCCACATTCGATACACTTATCTGCCTCATCATAAATCTTAGGATATGACTTAAAATTCTTTAAATGTATTTTCTTGTCATCATTGATTAGAACTCCTTGATTTAGAATACTATCAGGATCGATTAATTTTTTTATTCTCTTCATTAGGTTATATGCTTTTTCTCCCCATTCAAATTCAACGAATGGAGCTATATTTCTACCTGTACCATGCTCTGCCTTTAGTGTACCATCATGTTTTCTTACTACTAATTCTGCTAGATCATCCATGAATCCTGAATATCGCAATACATTTCCTACTATTTCAAAATTCTCCGTTAACATGAAATGTACATTCCCATCCATTCCGTGCCCATAAATACCAGTATCAAAATATCCATGTTTAATAAACAAAGACTGTAAATCTGGAATCGCATATTCGAAATTTTCAATTGGAATGCATATATCTTCCAATATAAATGTAGTACCTGACTTTCGTGATGCACCCAAAGAAGCTAACAGACCCTTTCTTATTTTCCAGATCTGTTCCTGTTCGAGAGGAGAATCGGATAAAAAAGCTTCACGAGCCATTTCCATATTTTTAATGTTTTTATTTAGAACTTCCAATTTCGAATTAATACCATCTTTTGTAGGTTCCTGGAATTCGAAAAGAAGTGCTGTTGAACCTTCAGGTAGTGAACTTATAGCAAACTTTTCACCGGCTAATTGCTCTATACTCTTCAACGATTTGTAATCCAAAAATTCAAGAGCAGAGACTCCGGAGGATTTGATTGTTAGTATAGATTTGCAGGCATCTACAACTGTTTTGAAAAAGATGATTCCTGTTGATTTTTCTTTATAATCCGGAAATGTTTTAATTGATATTTCTGAGATAAAACCCAAAGTACCTTCTGATCCAACCATTAAATGAGCTAAAATATCACTAGGATCTTCATAATCAAGAAAAGCTGTTAACGAATATCCAACAGTAGATTTTATTCTATGCTTCCTTCTGATTAGTTCTGAAAGCTCACTGTCGTTGAGGATTTCATTTCTAATATCAATTATGGATTGATAAATATCTGGACAGAATTTTTTAAAATTATTAGAACAAGTTTTATCGCTTGTATCGACTATATGTCCATTTGGGAGTATAAATCTTAGAGATTTGATTGTGTTATATGCATTCCCAATGATTCCTGATCTCATTCCACTCGAATTATTTGCAACAATTCCGCCAATAGTACATGCACTTATTGATGCCGGATCAGGACCCAAAATCCTATCAAATTTTTTCAGTTTGTTGTTAATTTTCCCTGCAATGATATTCGGTGAGCAATTTACATATTCTCCATTTTCATGTATCAATAACTTTTTCTGATATCTTGATAAATCTACTAATATCCCATCCGTTACTGATTGACCGGATAAACTTGTTCCGGAGGCTCTAAATGTAAGATGTTTCCTGTTCGATTTGCAATAATTGAATAAAGAGATTATATCAATTTCATTAATCGGCTCGACAACAGATTCGGGAACAATCCTATAAAAACTCGCATCTGAAGCGAAAGCAAGTTTATGAATATCGCTATTGAGTATTTGTCTTTTGTCTAATTGAAAATTTTGAATGCTCATGATTACCCTATTTTGATCAAACAAATTTAAATAATACTTATATTTGAAAAAAATATTAACAATTTTATTTAATAATCGAGTGGAAAATAAATGAAAATACTTATTCATTTTTTAATCTTTATAATAATTCTTAATTTCAGTTATGCTCAAATAAAAATTAATTATCCTCCAACTAAAAAAATATCCGTTATTGATACTTTCCATACAATGATAATGACAGATAATTATCGTTGGCTGGAAAATAAAGACGATCCTAATGTCAAGGAATGGTCACATAATCAGCATGAATTTACTGTAAAACACATCAATTCTACATCTAAAGAAATAAACGGATTAAGGGATGAAATCAGAGCTTATTTAGACAGAGATGTGATTGGAGCGCCATTTTTCAAAGCTAACAGAGAGTTCTATTATGCTAAGAAAAAAGGTAATCAACAATCAAAAATTTATACTCGTTTGAATGGGGAAGAAGTACTTGTCTTCGATCCCGAAAAAGTTGATCCAAGTGGCAAAACCTCTATATCAATATTCGATCTCACTGAAGATGGTAATAAAGCTGCTGTTGGCACTCAATTCAAAGGAGACGAGATTAATACTGTCAGAATTATTAATACAACAACAGGGGAAGTAATAGGAAATGAAATAAAAAATGTCAATAATTTCTCTTGGGCAAGGAATGAGGATTATGCTTACGTCACATATAGATCAAGGGAAGATATTGATAAACAAATACCATTAAAGACCTATCTACATAAGTTAAATGATAATTTACACAACGATAAATTTCTAATAGCACCAGAAGATGCTAAGAATTTTGCAAGTGTATGGGACGATGATGATTCTCCATATACGTTCTATACAACCGGAGATTTTTATTCAACTACCCTGAAAATCAAAAAAACTGAATCAATAGAAGAGCCTAACACTATCTTTTCGAGTACAAAATTTACTGTAGCACCTCAAATTAAAAATGGCAAAATATTTATCTACACTAATTATGAAGCTCCAAATTTCAAGATAATGGTTACTGATATAGATAAACCAGAATTTAAAGATTGGAAAGACTTTTATTCAGAAAAGGAAACAGTTTTAGAGGGATTTGTTGTTACTAGAAACAACATATTGATTCAATATAAAAAGGATGTAATTAGTTACATATCAGTTTATGATTTAAATGGTAAAATATTAAAAGAACTAGAACTTCCTGAAGTCGCAGATGTGAGCGGAATGAGTTACCACAAAGAGTCAAATATGGTTTATGTCTCTTTCAATTCATTTACTGCAGCATCTAAGGTATTCAAATTGGATCCTTTAAACTTGGAGTGGCAATTTGTTTTTCAGGATAAACCACCTATTGATACAAAAAGTATTGAGGCTAAACAATTATTCTATCAGTCAAAAGATGGGACACGTATTCCATTGTTTATACTTTATAAAAGAGGTCTTAAGTTAGATAGGAACAATCCAACATTACTTTATGGCTACGGAGGTTTCAACATTAGTATGGGACCATCATATGTAGGGCTAACATCTTCATTTATCAACAGAGGTGGCGTTTATGCCATTGCATGTTTAAGGGGAGGTAACGAGTATGGTGAAAAGTGGCATCATGACGGAATGTTATTAAAGAAGCAGAATGTCTTTGATGATTTTTATGCAGCAGCAGAATATTTAATTAGTGAAAAATACACCAATTCTCAAAAATTGGCTATAAAAGGTGGATCAAATGGTGGTTTGTTGATAGGCGCAGCTGTAACTCAAAGACCAGAGCTATTTAAAGCTGCTATTTGTGCTGTTCCACTTCTGGACATGGTGAGATACCATAAATTTTTAATTGCAAGATATTGGATACCCGAATATGGTGATCCTGACAAGAGGGAAGATTTCAATAATATAATAAAATATTCACCATATCAAAATGTTCCAATAGGCAAGAACTTACCTTCGATGCTTATCAAAGCCGGTGAAAATGATACACGTGTTGATCCGCTTCATGCTAAAAAATTTGCATCGCTTTTAAGAGATAACCCTGCACAAATTAATCCGATATTATTGTTTATTGATTTTGAAAGTGGGCATGGTTCAGGTCAATCAGTAGATCAACAGGTAAATAATCTGGAATTAGAATGGAAATGGCTGATGAACCAATTAGGAATGTAATTAAATAAAAGCGTCTGATGAAATTCAGACGCTTTTATTAATATTATTTCAATTTTATTGTTATAATTTTATAGAATTAACATTGCATCGCCATAAGCAAGGAATCTATATTCATTTTTCATTGCTCTTTTATAAGCCTTAAACATGTTTTCCTTGCCGGAAAATGCTGAGGCTAATAGCAATGATGGCGTTGCAGGTGGGTGAAGATTAGTAATCAATCCTGTGCAGATCTTAAATTCATAAGGTGGATAAATGAATTTATCTGTCCAACCTTTATTCGGTTTAACAGCTCCGGATGTCAATACTGAAGCTTCTAAAGCTCTTGCAACACTTGCACCAACAGCTATTACTCTTTTCTTTGCCTTCAAAGATTTATTAATTGTTTCAGCTGATTCTCTTGAAATATTGAAATATTCAGAATACATTCTGTGTTTGGTCAGATCTTCAACTTCTATTTTTTCAAAAATTCCCTGACCTATGTTCAAGACAACATTAGCCATTCTTACACCTTTAGTTTCTAGCTTCTTAAGCATTTCCTTAGTAAAATGAAGCCCTGCTGTAGGAGGAGCAATAGATGCTAAATTATCAGGATTTGCAAACACACACTGATAGGTTTCTTTATCTCTATCAGTAGGTTCACGCTTTAAATATTCGGGAATTGGCATCTCACCAATCTTCTCAATCACATCAAATAGATTTCCTTCATAACTGAAACGAACTGTTCTACCGCGTGATGTTGTATTGTCAATCACTTCACAATAAAATTTGTTGTCATCAAAATAAATCTTATTTCCAATTCTTACTTTTCTTGCTGGTTCCACCAGGACATCCCAGATTCTTTCATCAGACTTTAATTCCCTTAAAAGCATAACCTCAATTTGAGCATTTGTTTTCTCTTTTTTGCCAAATAGTCTGGCAGGGAATACTTTTGTATCGTTCATCACAAGACAATCACCCTTTTGCATAATAGTTGCTATGTCAGAGAATATCTTGTCATGCATGTCACCGGTTTCTCTATTGATAACAAGTAATTTTGAAGAATCACGTGGTTCAGCAGGAAATCGGGCAATGGCATTCTTTGGAATGTTATATTTAAATTCCGATAATTTCATCATGTTCCTTTTTATTCATTTTATGTTTATTAATTCCGCAATTTACTAAATTACAATATTTTATGTATAACGTTACTAAGAATGAAATAATTGTCTAAGAAAAAAAATTACTCTTTGGTTGCTTTTACCATAAATCCAACCATTCTGTTATAAAAATCAATCGGAGATTTCAGATAACCTTCTATAAGCGAAGTTCCTTCAAATATCTGCACAATTGAATCATTCAAAATCTGATTATTTGAATCCGTAGAATTTATTTTAGCGAGATTTTTGATCAATGGATGAGAAGCATTTATTTCTAAAATTCTTTTCCCACCTTTATAATCTTTATCCATCATCTGCATCATCTTTTCCATTTGCGGATCTAATCCCTGACTTCCAACTACCAGTGAAGCCGGTGAATCTACGAGTCTGTTAGATATCTTTACATCTTCTACCCTGTCTCCAAGAACAGATTTAAATTTTTCGATTATTGTTGCAGAATCATTTTCAGCCAGTTTATCATCTGATTCTGTTTCATCCTCGAACTTTATATCGCTTTTGTCAATTGATTTTATTTGCTTTTTGTCGTATTCATAAATATATGGAAACGAAAACATATCGACAGGATCTGTTAAGTAAATTACTTCGATATTATTTTTTTTGAAATATTCAAAGTTAGGATTTTTCTCGATATTCTCTCTGACATCTCCTGCCACATAATAAATCTCATTCTGTTCTGGTTTCATCCTTGTGACATATTCTTTGAAAGTTGTTAGCTCATCATTCGTTGTTTTAGAACTCTGGAACTTATATAAATCAATTATTTTATCTCTGTTTTGATAATCTGATGTTACACCTGTCTTCAATAAACTTCCAAACTGATTAAAGAATTTGTCATATTTCTCTTTATCATTGTTTAGCCAATCTTCTAAAAATTGCAATACTCTCGAAGTTATAACATTTCTAATTTTTGTTGTTTGTGGGGTTGATTGGATAACTTCTCTTGATACATTTAAAGGCAAATCTTCAGTATCAACTACGCCACGAACAAAACGTAAATACTCAGGAAGAAGATCAGTTATTGAATCACTAATAAATATTTTGTTGCAGTATAAATGTAAAGACTTATCTGTTGCATCTCTCAAAAACATTGGAGGAGCTGTCTGTGGTATAAATAGGAGTGCCTTGAAATTAATATTACCTTCTAGGTTAAGTTGTAAATAGCCAAGCGGTTTTTCAAAATCATTTGTGATAAACTTATAAAATTCATCCAAATCTTCTTCATTAATATCTTCTTTTTTCTTATGCCATAGAGCTTGAATAGTATTGACTTTCTCTTCATTTAGGAAAATATCGTACTCTACAAAATTCGAATATTTTTTTAAAATTGATTTAACAGTTAAGTCATTAGCATATGATTTATGTTCATCCATAAGAGTGAAGGTTATCTTTGTCCCACGTGTTTCTTTTTCAATTTCTTCAATTGTATAACTATCTTCACCTTTTGAGACCCATCTGTAACCTTTTGAATCTGATTTATAAGAGCGGGTTTCCACCGTGATTTCATTTGTTACCATATAAACCGAATAAAACCCAACACCGAACTGACCGATCATATTCCCGTCAATTGAACTATTCTGTTTTTTTAAGTTTTCTAAAAATTCTAAAGTACCCGAACTTGCAACAGTGCCTAATTGGTTGACTAATTCTTCCAGTGTCATTCCTAATCCAGAATCTTCAATCGTAAAAGTATTTTTCTCGGAATCAAGTATGATGGAAATATTTAATTCCTTCTCCGGATTGAGTATGCTTTGTTCCGTCAAACGAACAAATCTAAATTTATTCAAAGCATCAGAAGCATTAGAAATTAATTCCCTAATAAACACCTCAGGGTGAGTATATAAAGAATGAACTATTAAATTCAACAATTGCTTCATTTCAGCTTTGAATTCGAATTGTTGCAAATTAGAATTAGCTTCTGTACTCATATTGAACCCTATTAAATCATTTTTTGACAAAAAGTAGAGTTGTTTAGACGAAAAATTAATAATTTTAGTCAATTAATTAATATAATTTTCAATTTTCTTTGAATTGCTGTAAATTTCGCATTATCAAAATTTTATTTATATTTTTTTGGAGTTATTATGAAAAAATTAATTCTGCTTACTTTAGGAATTATTATAACATTCAATCCTATGTTTGCTCAAGAATACATCCCATCAAAGGACATTTATCCCTTTGGATTTGGTATGTTTGTGGCGGGTAAAGCAGCGGTAAATACTCAGGATTCACCAAATGGGATTAAAAACGGAATGTCAATTAATGGCATGCCTGATATAGGTTTACAGGTTTATGTGCCATTCGGTGGAGAGACGAACATAGGGGCAACTCTCGATTTTGCTTATCTGGCTTATTCATATAAATTTAGAATTACTGGACAAGAATCAACAAATTATTGGACGGATAAATTATCCTATTTCTCAATTTCACCCAACTTCCATTTATCTGGATTCCTTCTTGGATTTAACTTTGGTTTTCCTCTTTCAGCAGAAGGAAATAGTCAAAACCCATATTATTTAAACTATAATTCTATCAATATGAATACCTATATCGATGTGCATTTTGGAGGATTAATTCCTGTTTACAAAGATAATTTCGGAAGAGTTAATCTTTATATTCAGGGTGAATATGCTTTGAGTGAAGTTTTTGTCAACAAGGTGAATTTTAGTTCAACATATTCTTCATTTAATATTCAACCTGCGGCTTTGAAAATTGGAATCAGCTATATTTTCAATACTAAACTTCTTAGAAAGAAAATCTGATTAAAATGTGAACCAGCAATTTCAAAAAATATTATCTATACTTATTCTGGCTTTTTGTCCAGGATTTCTTAGTTATTCTTTTCCGGCTGACTCATTAAAACAAGTTCAGAAGGTATTTTCTGTTCTGAATCCCATCAAGGAACTGCAAGCTGACTTAGAAGGGATACTTGACAATCCTGATTTTGCGAATGCCTTAGTTGGTGTTGAAATCAGATCCTGTGAAACTGGTGACTTTATCTTTCGTAAGAATGCCTCCAAGAACAATATACCTGCTTCAATTCTTAAACTTTTCACTACATATACAGCTTTGGAAGTTCTAGGACCAAACTTTACTTACACTACAAATTTTTATTTGGATGGAGTTTTATCGAAGAATGGTGAATACGAAGGAGATCTTATAGTTAGAGGCTCAGGAGATCCATCAATCTCACTAAATTTTTATGAGAATCCATTGGATTTCATTGAAAAACTAGTTGATAAATTGGAATACCTTGGCATTAAAACCCTCAAAGGCAATATTATCGGAGATGCTAGCTATTTCGATAATAATTATTATGCTCCGGGATGGTCCAACGAAGATCTGATCTACCCATTTTCTGCGCCTATAAGTGCATTATCAATTTTTGATAATAAAGTTGATATTTATCTAAAGCCTTCTAAAGAAATAGGTGATAAAGCTGCTATTAGAATTGTACCTGATAATTCTTTTATTTCAGTGGAAAATTTTGTAAAAACTATTGGAACAAATATTAATTCGGGAGTAATTCCGGTTAAGAACAGTAAATATGATATATTTGAATTGTATGGTGATATTCAGTCAGATTCAACAAATATTATTGAATATCCTATAAGTTTAAGTATATCGAATCCTACTAAATTCTTCCTTAGCCTCATTAAGCAAGCCATAGAAGCCAGAGATATTAAATTTCGTGGTGCTATGCTTGATGATGAGGAGATAGAATACGAAATTGATTATAAAGAGCTTCAGCCAATATTTCAGATTGTCTCGCCTCCTTTAATGAAAATTGTAGAGATAATTAATCAAAAGAGTCATAACCTTGCAGCAGAGTGTCTTCTGAAAACTATAGGTAAAGAGGCTTTTGGAACAGGTAGTTTCTCAAAAGGAATTGAAAAAATTAAGGAAACTGTTTCTAAACTAGGAATACCTCCTGAAAACCTTCAAATATTTGACGGTTCTGGTTTATCTCGATACAATTTACTTCAACCAAAGTATATTGTTGATTTACTGTATCAAACCTATATCAGCGATTTAAGAGAATTATTTATCAATTCCTTAGCTCAACCTTTTAAAGATGGATCTCTAAAGCGAAGAATGACTCACTCTAAAGCAGAAAAGAATGTTTTTGCTAAAACCGGTAGTATGAACAATGTTTCTAACCTATGTGGTTATGTTCGCTCTAAGGATGGGGAATACTTGGCTTTTGCGATTATGATTAACAATTACATTTTACCGGAATCCTTAGCCCAAAATTTACAGGATATTATTTGTATGAGATTAGCAAGTTTTACTAGAAAACCTGAACAATAATTATTATATATTCTGTATTTTTGATTTTATATTTAATTCTTAGTAACTTTTTATCAAATAACTTGTTAATACATAGATTATTATCCCAGTTATTTTGGAAGATGTTTTTGCTTTTTCTGAATTTGAAAGTACAATTTGAATGAATTTGAAGTATTTTTTGGTAATAGTATTTTTTCTTTTATTGAAATTATCATCCGTTTCTCAGGAAAAGAATGGTAAACCTATTGAATTGAAGTGGGCTGATAGCTTGGTGGAGACACGTGGTGTAATTCGTGAAGTCGCTGGAAATGTGAGGATGGAACAGGGTGATGTTAAAGTTAAATGTGACAGGACTTTGCAGTATCTGGACGAAAACAGAGTTGATCTCTTTGGTAATGTTGTCATTACACAGAAAGACTTGATTATGACTACAATTAAAGGTACTTATAATGGCAATCTGAAACTTGCAGAGTCTAATGACGGCGTAAGAATTACTGATAAAAAAGTTGTTCTTACCGCGAGTACAGGTATATATTCGACTGCGAGAAAGGTAGCTAATTTTAGCGGTAATGTTAAAATTGAAGATGATTCAATGACAATCTTCTCTGATAAAATTGAGTATCAGAAGGAAAGCCGAATAAGTCATGCAGCAGGTCATGTTCAAATTCAAGGGAAGCATACTAATACCATTTTACAAAGTGATACTTTAGATAATTTTCCAAACAGCAAATATACTCTTGCAAAGGGTTCTCCAAAGCTTTTCCAGATTGACAGCACATTCAGAGATTATGTTGATTCTACTTCGTTATTGATGACAAAAGAAATGAAATATGATACAATGTCCATCAAATCGGATATTATGGAATCAGTGAAAATAGATTCAAATGAAATGTATGTTTTTAGGAAAAATGTTGAGATAGTGAGAGATAATATCACAGCAAAATCAGATTCAGCTTTTTACTATAAAACTGAAGGTTATCTTCGGTTATTAGGTAAACCGGTTGTTTGGTATGATAAAACACAATTGTTTGCCGATTCAATTATTATTTATCTCCCTGACATGAAACTGAAGAGACTTGATGCTTATGTAAACGCATTGGCGGCCACAATGGAAGATACTGTCGAAATTAGCCGAATCAGCCAGATAGTAGGGGATAAGATAACTATTTCTTTTGTGAACGATTCTATCAATTCTATCGTCAGTTATGGTCATGCAAAGAGTTTATACTTTTTGAAGTCAGATAGTACGCAGGAAGGTGTTCAGAGAAATTTATGTGACACATTGTTAATCAATTTTGAAGCTGGTGAAGCCAATAGAATTGTTTGGCTTGGTGCTGTTCAAGGCGAAATGTTTCCGGAAAATGTTATTGCTGATCCTAAGCAGTATTATCTTCAATCTTTCAGATGGGATAAGAAAAAGCCTAAAAAATTGGAATTAATCCAAAAGAAACGATTTTAAAAAACTAACAGGAACTTAAAGAGGTGTATGATGAGAAAAATCTTACTTACTCTTCTCTCTATTACCATAATCTTTATAACTGCACACTCCGAACCAGGTGCATCTGCTTACGAAGGTACAAGATTTCTTGTTGGTTTTATGCAAAATGAATTATTGGATTATCCTGATAATACATTGACACAGAAGCTCTACATTACTTCAAAAGTGTTAACCGCAGTTAGTATATTCATGTCCTATTATCAACCTCAATATTTTATATTAGAGCCAGATTCTGTCTTGGTTTTAGATGTTGATCCTTCACTTCAAATGAAGTATTCAGAGGTTCCATTAGCACAAGCCATTGAAATAATTTCAGATCTCCCTATCACTGTCTCTGGATTTAGCTCCCGGAGAACTACATCCGATAGCTATTTGGCTCTTCCGGTTTCCTCATGGGGTACAGAATATGTTGTTCTCTCTTATCCCAACGACAGGTATGATTGGGATGACAGAACAGATTCACTTAGTAATGAATATCGGATAAAACCTAGATCATCTGAGTTTATGGTCATTGCATCTGAAGATAATACAATCATTAAATTTAAACCAAAAGCGTTGACTTGGAATGCCAAGCAAGTTTATAATGAGTATTCTGTCCTTCTAAATAAAAATGAATGTTATCTTGTCAAAAGTGCACCAACTCAGCGTGGAACTGGTGATCTTACTGGCACTGTTGTCAAGAGTAGTAAACCAGTAGGATTTTTTTCCGGTCACATTAGAACAGCTATTCCTCAGTTTTTAAATTCAGAATGGACTACCAAAAATCACTTAATTGAAATGCTTCAACCTGTAAGTTCCTGGGGTAGAAAATTTATCACTATTCCTTTCGAGCCAGCTCAAACAACCCATGGTGATTTGATTAGAGTTACAAGTTATTATGCAAATACTTATCTTTCATATAAAACTGCTACAAACTATCACAGCTATTTTATGAAGGATAGTGGTTCATTTCTTAATATTGACTATTTAAAAGAAAATGCAGTCTGGACATCAACTAAGCCTATACAAATTGGTCAGTATATGATGAAGATTGGAGGTACTGCCGATAGTTATAATTATGATCCTGCATTGGTCACAATTCCGCCAGTAGAGCAATTCGTTAACCGTGCAGTTTTTTATGTGCCTGCTAAAAAGGTCTATCCGATAGATTATATATTACAGTTTGATAGTAATTTTGTGCTTGTGATAGCTGAAGATAGTACAATTAATAATCTAACTCTTGATGGAAAGCTTTTATATATAGACTCTCCAGATATTAAAATACAGTTTATTTCGGGTACCAATTATCATTGGATCAAGGCTTATGTGAAACCCGGTACTCATCAACTACTCTGTCAGAACGGTAAGTTTAATGCGATACTATATGGTATTGGAGAAGCTGATGCTTATGCACAACTTGTAGGCTCACTGTTAGCCAATCCTTTTACTAATGATTCTATACCGCCTGATATAAGCCTCAAATTTGAATGTGGCAAACTTGACGGTTATGCCTTTGAACCTGTTTTAGGGAAAAATTTCGGAATAGAATATATTCAAGTAATTGAGGATAGTACATATAATTTTAAGTGGAACATAAGTCCCAAATTCGATACAACTACTTTCATCACTATTCATGCAGAACCTCAGGATGTTTCCAGAGATGGTAAAATCGTTCTTGAAATTCGTGATAAAAATGGTAATGGGGGCAGGTATAGATACTTCTTTAATAAATTACAATTAAGTGCTCCCGGACTCTTTGACTTTGGTGGTGTTCATTCCCACGATACTGTTTGCCGAGATTTTAATATTATAAATTATGGTAAAGATACCCTTCTAGTCAATGATTCATATTTATTGAAAAAAGATCTAAGAATCAGATATGTATTAAATAAAATTCTTCCTTACAAACTTCTTCCGAAGGATACTGTTTCAGGAAGGATTTGCTTCGATCCAAGAGGAGATTCACTACCTGTCGATAATCAACTGGTATTTGTGTATGGATGTAATCTCGATAGTAGAATAGTTCTCAAAGCATCTATTAAAAAATATGAAATTGATGCCGAAGGATTTGACTTTGGACTGGTTAGAATTGGCGATACGGTGTGTTCAACGGTGTATATTACTAATCCTGGTTTAAATGATGTTATTATAGTTGGACTAAGTCCAATAGATGGTAAAATGTTCAATTTTGATACTGTCGGTGTGTTTCCAAGAACACTAAAACCCGGAGATACCCTGTTTATCAAAGTCTGCTTTAGTCCTGATGATACTTTAAATTACTCATTAAGTCCGGTCTGTCTTAACAATGAGAATATTCCTCTATCCTTGAAAGTTTCCGGTAGTGGCGGAAAACCTAACATTAATACCTTTTCTATTGATTGGGGCAAACGTAGAATCGGAACTACTAACGATACTTCCATCGTTATTTTTAATGATGGAAATTACAAAGCACAAGTATTTTTCTCTGAAGAATCCGGTGATTCAAATGTCATCATAACTAAAGATATTGAATCACTTAATCTTAATTTGAATCCAGGAGATTCTATCCGGCTCAATCTAAGCTTTAATCCATCAAAGAAACAAATATTTAATGTCATTGGTACTCTCAAAACTGACTGGAAGTTGCATTCTCCTTTGGAATTCAGTCTTTCAGGTGAAGGAATCATTCCGGAAATCACAACCTTAGATGTTGATTTTGGTAAAATTCATATTAACGACCAGAAAGATACTAGCACTTCAATATTAAATTCTCATGGTAATGAGATACTTTCTGTTGATAAGATTATACCAATCTCAGGAGATATAAGCTCTTTCAATATTGATTTAACTAAATATCAAAATATTCAGATTCCTATTGATTCTGCATTAATTTCATCAATAAGTTTTAATCCTCAAAAAGTAGGATACCATGAAGCTACTCTGGAAGTCACTCATGACGCTAATCCTAATTATCTTAGATCTGCATCATTAATCAAATTATCCGGTTGGGGTTTACCTGAAGATATAATTAAATTCAATCAGTCTTTGACCGGTACTAATTTTATGAATTCTTGCAATACAGATACATTGGATTATTTAATCTCTAACTCTGGAAATATAGACCTGAACATCACTTCTATGCTTCTTAATACTCAAAACATTAATGCAAAATGGGTCAACACCTTCAGTTATCCTGTGCTCCTCAAATCAATGGATAATTATAAAAACAGGATTGCGCTTGTTTCTGGGAACGAAGGACCAGCAAGTATTACTGTGAATACAGTTCTTAACGATACTATAATTGATAATGTTTCTCACACGCTAGATGTTGCTAAATCGAAAATACAAATTGGTTCTATTCCGGGATTCAAAGCATCTCCTGGAGATACTGCTATACTCACTTTGCGTGGGTCTTTTGTTTACAAATTAATAAAACCGATTCAACTCAAGCTTGAATTAATAACCAGCATGAAGAACTATAAATCTATTTCATCAACTTTAACTCTTAAGCTGACTGGGACTAACTATTCTAAAAATGTTATTTGTAATATCAAGCAAAGTATTGATGGAATTGAAATTATCCCTGTAGAAAGTATAGATATTCCTGAAGATAGTTTAAAATGGGAAGTAGAAATTCCGTTATTTGTATTCCTAAATGATGAAAAATATCCTGAAATCGGACTAAGAATATTTTCTGATGACTGCTACTCTGAAAATTCTTCAAGAATTTTAACAGAAATTTCTGAAGTTTGCGTTTTCAATATTAGATCAATTATGTTAAGTCATAATTCTTTAAAAGCAGAACTGAAGCCAAATCCAGCAGATAGTTATGTCCAATTAGACTTAGAAATTGAGGAGGATATCGAACTTGAAATAAATATTTTTGATAATAGTGGAAAAAAAAGTTATTTATTTGAAAAATTAAATTTGAAAAAAGGCATTTATTCACGTATATTTGAAACTAGTCCTTTAACAAATGGGATGTATTTTATGAATTTAAAAACATCCGGCTTAACTAAGAATTTAATATTCATTATTAAAAAGTAACAAGGTGTGAACTATGAAGCTTCGTTTACTTCTAATGGCAGTTTTAACTGTCGCAATTCTTTTTCCAGTCATCGTGAATGCTCAGGACAGTCCACTTGATCCAGTAGATGCTGGCGGTGCAATTTTACTTGGTCCTGTAGTCGGTTACAATAGATCTATGCATAGTGTAGATTTAGCATCTTTTGCACAAGATCCTCTTTGTCCGTTCTTCACTAACGGAAGTTCAAACGGATTCCATATCGGGTTTTTCTATGAACAAATTCTCGGTGAGAAAACTTCACAACATTCAGTTGTTGCAAGGGTGCTTTACAATTCAATGCCTTCTTTCTTTGAAAAAGTAGGTGATACTTATCCATCACTAGTCGATGATGGAAATGGTGGCTATACAACTGTAAACTCATCAACAAAGCATACTGTCGATGTGGCTTATAATATGGTTTCACTTGACATTATGTATAAATTCCGTGCAGTTTTGGGTTTGGTCTTAACCGTAGGACCTACAGTAGATTTTATTATGAAAAAAGAATTAACCCAGAAATACATGATAGTTGAACCTGATTTTATCCAATTCCAGAGAGATCCAAAATTGGATCCCAGGCAATACATAGACAATGATAGAACTATTGTGGTTTATGGAAAAGGTTATGGTATTACTGGTGATGGTGATATCGGAAAAGGCGGAGCTTCGTCTTCAACTAGATTTGGATTGAAACTTGGTGCACAGTATGAAATCATTACCGGAGGTAAGATTGATTTCATTCCGGGCATATTCTATAATTTGGGTCTAACAGATGCCGCTGCACTTGAAAGCTGGAAAGTAAGTTGTATTCAGGCTTCAGTCGATATTCGCTTTGCTATCTAAGGATCTATCGATATTTTTAAACGCTTACTTAATCATTTAGTAAGCGTTTTTTTTTATCCTTTTGAACATTGTTAAGAATCAAGTTGTATTTTTTGATTGAATGGGTAATTTATCTGTTTATACTTGTCTCTTATTGAAAATAGATTTAGATACCCTTATCATAATTAAAGTAGAAATTATTATGGATAATATGTGGTCACCCTGGCGCTCTCAGTACATTGAAACATTCAAGGATGAGAATTCATCATCTGGAGATAATTGTTTCATTTGTGAGGCAATTAGCAATACTTCAGAAGATTTATTGAGACATGTCGTAGCAAGAAGAAACCATGTTATCGTATTAATGAATAAGTATCCTTATAATAATGGGCATTTATTAATTGCTCCTTTGAACCACATCAGTAAATTCGAAGACTTGAATCAAGATGAAATGCTCCAGGTGATGCAAACAATAAATGATTCAATCAAAGTTATGGATAATACTATTAAACCACATGGGTACAATATCGGAGTTAATATTGGCAGAAGTTCCGGAGCCGGTTTGCCTGGACATATCCATTTCCACGTAGTTCCCCGATGGAATGGCGACACTAACTTCATGTCTGTGCTTTCTGATGTAAAGGTCATTTCTCAGTCAATGGCACAGACTCAGGAATTATTGACTTTAGAATTTAATAAACTCTGAAATGCTTAAGCCACGTAAATCACTTGGACAGAACTTTCTTATTGATCAAAATATCACCAGAAAGATCGTTGATACTTTTAACCCCTTAGCCGGTGATATTGTTCTTGAAATAGGACCAGGTACTGGCGCTTTAACCGAACTACTTCTCAAAAACGAAATATTTCTATATGCTGTTGAACTCGATAACAGAGCATTAGAATTATTAACCGAAAAATATCCAAAATTTAAATACTCCAATTTCCATCTTATAAATTCAGATATACTTAAAATAGAATTAGATTCGATTATACCTAATCTTTCTAATGAAAATCAGATTAAAGTAATTGGTAATATACCTTATAATATTTCATCAGACATATTCTTCTGGTTATTTCATCAAAAACAATTAATCTCCAAAGCTCAACTGATGATTCAGAAAGAAGTGGGGCAGAGGCTAACAGCAAAACCAAGTACAAAAGCCTATGGAATTCTAACAATAGCAATGGAACTAGCAGGAAGTTGCAAGCAAATTTTCGATGTTTCCCCAAATTGTTTCTATCCGGTTCCTAAAGTTACATCTTCAATTATCGAAATGACTTTTGACTCTAATTACACAATTCATGAATTTTCCAAAGTTCTAACTATAGTAAAATCCGCTTTTAATCAAAGGCGTAAAACACTAAGGAATTCTCTATCAAATTATCTTTCCTCCTATGGTGAAAGAAAAGAAAACATAGTAGAAACTTTAGAATCAAATATGCCGGGACTATTTTCAAAAAGACCGGAACAGCTTACAACATCCGATTTTGTTCAAATCTACAGAATTTGTAGTTAGATATTTAATAAAATCGATTCTGGTTCTACCAACCTACAGCAATTGCACAATAATCATCAAATACGTTCTCATCACAGGATTTGTTATCAAAATGCAGGAATATGGTTGCCTTTTCTTTACAATTGAATCATGACCCAATATTTTGTGTTTTTTTTATATTTTCGTTTACTATTGATTTCTAGTACTCTTTGTTGAAGGAAATTTCATCAGTCTTATTCCGAAAGAAATAAAAAAAAATCCCCGATCAGTTGCCTGACCGGGGATTTAATAAACATATCTCTAATTATTTTGTGATAATTAGTGTTTTGACATCTGAGAATGGACCGCATTCCATTTTATAGAAGTAAGATCCTGATGTTAGTCCTAATTGCTCTGTATCGAATGAAATCTGATAAGTAGCTGGCTTCTGTGATTGATTAATCAAAGTTGCTACTTTCTGTCCACTTGCATTGTATAGTGATATATTGACATCAGCTTCGAATGCAACTGAATAATCAATAGTTGTGTTGTTCTTAACTGGATTTGGCTGATTCTGTGCTAGTGAGAACGTCTTCCCTGATAACTGAATCAATCGTAGTGTGTTAACACATACTGGATTGATAACAATCTGACCAGGTATTTCTGTTACTTCAACATACTGGGCAGGAATTCCACTAACTTCAAAATCGCAAGGAAGAGGAACGGTGGTCAAATCACTGAGGAATGTACTCATATTGATTCTGAATAACACACCATCGCCTTTTAAAGCATTAGTTGGATTTGATAATTTTACCTGTAAATATGAATCAGTCGGAGTATCAAAAATAGTAGCATATTCACATGTCCAGCCTTCGGTCATGTATCCTAAGCGAATTAAATCCATACAATCTTTTACGATAGGATAAACTGCCTGAATCTTGTCATTGCCAACTGCCTTGAAATGAATAATCGCCTTAAATTCTTTAATGTTCGCTGTTTCTAATGCTTCAGTTTCTTTTGGATCTTTTTCGATTAAGTAATCTACAAAGATTGTTGTACCTGGATCAGCACGATAATTATCAGGAATCTTAGCAACCATTTTCAGTATCTTACCCATACCAGTTAGATTTGAATAAGATGTCTTTGTTGTAGCATCATTTGGTGCTTTTGTGATGTACTCAATTTGTGCATTGACTGGTGTTCTGTATCCATCAAGAGCAGAAAATTTAACATCGACTAGTAGTTTGTCACCTGGTCCAAGATCAAATGGAACTAATGGTTTAACCAAACCACCTTTTTCGGTTCTCCAAGTGATTTCACCTATATTATAATAATTAACTGCACCAAGAATACTTTGGTCAATATTTCTTGTGATCGTGATTGCTTCTGTTCCGGTGTTCTCTAAATAGACCTGACCGATACCTGACAATGACTTGAAAATTGTTCCATAATCATGGTTTGTTGTCAAAAGACCATCAGCAAATCCATAACCTTCCAAGTCGCCAACAGCTAAATCTGGTGCATCTTGGTCTGGTGGATTAACATTATTAGCTTTAGATTCATCCCATGTATAAGCTACCAGTTTAGCTGTGTGAGTACCGGCTTTACTTGCAGTAAATATAATAGGAATGTCCCAATTGTCACCAATCTGTAATGTTCTGGGGTAATTAGGAACGAAAGTTGGGTCTATCTTGAAGTCTTTAGCATCAGGACCAATGATACGTAAATTGTTAACTGTTAGTGGCATTGTTGCAACCACACCGGAGCCGGTTTTCGTATCAACATTACCGTTTCCATTTCTGGAATTACCAATTTGAATCGGTGTTGCAAATTTATACCCAGTAATTGCGATATGAGGTTGAATACCTGTACCTTGTAGAGTTGCTGATACTGTTACTGGCTTGCTATCAAATGTGCAATCCATAATTACTTTGGCAACATAATCTTTTTCAGCTAAAGGCTTAAAGGTAGCTGGTATCGATACTGGTTTTCCTGGATCAAGCTGAGTGGGAACAAATTTTTGATCAAGAGTAAAAACTCCATCCGGATCAGTTGCAGGATCAATATAGACTCTGTTTACATCAAGTCTTGTATTACCTGTACATTCGATAATAACAGAACCATCATAAGGATTTGTTACCCATTTATTGTCAACAACGCGTCTTTTATTCCATGGATAACCTGTAATAGTACCACCAACTTGAATTGAGTTACCAATCCAATCGGAGAATAATTTATCAACTGTTGTATTGCCGACAAATGTTGCCTTTGTCTGATGATTTCCTATCGCGTTTGGCTGATAGTAAGTTGTGAAAGTCATACCTGTCCAAGGTTTCAAAACAACTGGTGTGGTAAAATCACCATGATTGGTAGTATCTACAAATGTAAAACCTACAACTTTGGGGAAAATGACTTTATCTGCTGTGGGCCAATTCATACCTGTAAGAACAACCTCAACAGCACTCTGATTTCTAATTTCAACATCAAATGGAACTAACCTTCCCACTGGAATATTTTCCCATTTTGCATCTTCAATATATACTTTAGGCGAACCCATTTTGTACTGAAGTCTGCATAGTGGAGTTTCATAGCAAGATAATTCTGCAATAACAGAATCCCAAACTGTTTTATCTGTCATTACAGGAGCAAAAGCACATGCTTCAATAGTTCTTGAGTCACCTTTTTGAAGAACAAATGGGAATGTAACTGGATAAAGAGCAGAATTTTCTTTAATCGTAAACTCAACTCCGCCTTTTTTTAGTTTAAGCTTTTTAACTTCAGCTTGTACTTCACCAACATTTGTTACTTTAAATGTCATACCACAAACATTTTGTTGATCTTGTAGTAATCCAAAGTCAACTAACTTTGGAGTGACTTCTACTAATTCAGGAAAATAATCAAATTCTCTTATTATAGTTTTACCTGATTTTGCTTGGAATTTAATTCTGCCATGAGCAGGTTTTCTTATATCAATAACATTTAAATAGTACAATGCTTCTCTGCTTTGTCCTGGTTTAAAGTTGACATCTAAGGCAAAGTCATAGTTATCAAGTTCTGATGGTAGTATGTTGAATAGAAATGCACAATCTGCATTCTTTGGGAAAACATCAGCTTTACCGACAACATTTGCACAGATCATAGTGTCTTTCACAGTTAGTGAATCTGTACAATTTGTGTTATAGTTAATTCCAATTGGATAGCCATAAGCAAAACCATCTTTAGATCTGTCCCAATTTCCATAAGCATAAGCTGCAAAAACAGCTTTTTCTTTCTTTGTAGAATCCAGATAATCGCCAAGTATGTAATGATCACCTGCAGCTATTTCTTCAGTAATATAGGCATAAGGTGTTCCTACGATATATTTAATACTATTTCCGTATCTTGCACTAAATTTCTGTGGTTTATCATTGCCGGTTGCAATGAACAATTTATCGAGATGTTTAGCATCAAAAGTCACATATAAATTATTATCAATTAAATATGGTGAACGCCATGATGCATAACTTGTCCAATGATCTTGGGGAGCTAGGACTAACAACATTCCCTGTCCATTATTTGAAGGGTTCTGTGGTTGATCTTCACCTGGTTTAGTTATAGGAGTTACTGCACCGGACCACCAGGTTTTACCATACTGACCAACTAAAACCTTTTTGTTAGCTGAGTAGAAAGCAGGGTCTTCCTGGTTAATAATGTCATAAAATTGTTGTTTCTTCATAATTGGGCTGATCTGCATAAAACTGCTGCCATCCTTGCGCATCTGAGAAATAATAGTATTGTCTTCAGTAGCTACAAATCTAATTAAATCACCTTTATCGTCTTGTATTTTTCCCCTGGGTCTATTTGTATAACGAATAGGAGCTGAAACATACTCTTTACCGAGTAATTCAATAGGCCACAT
Organism: uncultured Hyphomicrobiales bacterium; assembly: GCA_964464375.1. GTDB lineage: Bacteria > Bacteroidota > Ignavibacteria > Kapaibacteriales > UBA2268 > CAIOZA01. Next base: position 17,626 of record CAYXFU010000001.1, on the reverse strand, counting down.
CATGTCAGTCATCATGTTTCTCATGAAACCACCGTTACGACCAAGAAATGTAAACTGGAATCTTGGAAATGCGGCTTTTGTATGACCAGATATAACACCAATTGGTTTTGAAGCCTGAATATAAGTACCGGTCAAGTCAGTTGATATGTCTTGACTCTGATTTGGTTTTGAACTACCCAGAATTAGAAATGTTTGACCCTTCATTAAATTTACAGATCCCGTTCCACCCTTTTTAACTAGTTTAACCGTTTCAGTAGTAGGTCTGTAGGTTACTTTAGTATTGTCTTCGGTGGCTATAACTAAAATCTGTGGAGGTCTGATTTCACCAGCTTGAGTTAATTGATCTTGATACATATTCAGTGTAACATATTCACGTCCCAACCATTCAACAGGAATGACTCTGTATGCTTCACCGGACCATTTGTAGGACATATAAACTGCAACAGATATTGGATCATCTGCTGTAACTCTGATTCCGTAGTTGTTAGCAACTTCGGATTCTTTATTCATAACTATATCACCGTATGGAACTTGTGTTATCTGATTGGCTCTGATAACAACATTAATCAAAGTTCCAGTCTCCGCGTCTGATACGGTTGCACGGGTATCAACTTTTGAAGAAATCCAGATTGCGATAGGATGATCGCCACGAATTGCTTCGTTTGCTTCTCTTCCGCAGAAAGGTAAGCCAAACCAATATTCTTTACCTTCTGTTATTTCTTCGACAGTATGTCCTTGGGACAGCATAGTTTTTGTCGAAAACAAGAGAACTAAAAGAAATACCGGTAGAAAGAATCGAGTAATGATGCGTTTCATAATAAGTAACTCCGGTGAATTGAAAAAAAATAATATAATTATTAATCGAAAATTTGAAATTTTATATTTTTAACACACTATATTAATAAAAAAAAAGTATTAAACCAAATTAAACATTTCCACATTGCAAAAAATAAAAATTATAATATTTGAATACTTACCGTTCAATTTAAAATAATAAAAACAATATATTCTTTATCTATCAGTAATAACAATTAAAATGTAAGTTTGTTACAGCAAAAATGTATTTTTTATTATTTATTAATAACATATAATTAATTTCAATGAAAAAGGCTAAAATTTTATTACTGTTCATAGTGATCATACTTTTCTTTACAGATTATATAACTTTTGCAAAATATTCAATGGTAAAAGTTTATTTTAATAGTGAATTTACTTATGAAAAATTTCAAAATTTAGGTATTGATTTAGAAAATTCACAAATCAAGAAAAACACATGGTGTGAAGTAGTTCTAGATGACTCAGAGTTAAATCGTATTCATCTCTTAGGAGCTAGATTCGATGTAATAATTCCGGATATGATAAAAGATTACGAATTAAAATTTGATCAATTTTCTAAACTGAAGCATCCATCTATGTTATCAACCGGAAAATTTTCATTAGGTTCTCTAGGTGGGTATTTTACCTTAGACGAAATATATACAAAATTAGATTCACTCTCAGTATATTATCCAAAATTTTCTTTTACAAAAATTGAAATTGGTAGGTCAATCGAAGGTAAACCAATTTATTCTTATACATTTGGGAATCCTAAATCAGATAATAGAATTTTATTAACAAGTTTACATCATGCAAGAGAGCCTGGTTCGGTAACAACTGTTATTTATTTCTTATACGATTTTTTTGCTAAATTAAGCGTAAATGATCCTGAAACCATTTATCTCTGGAATAATAGGACAATATATTTCATTCCAGTTATAAATCCTGATGGATATTATTTTAATGAGATTTCGGCACCAAAAGGGGGAGGATTGTGGCGTAAAAATAGACGACAAACAACCGATTCTACATTTGGTATTGATCTAAATCGAAATTATGGTCCTATGGAATTCTGGGATGCTCCCAATTTTGGATCTTCTGATAAACCAACTGATAATACATATCGTGGTGCTTCGCCCTTTTCAGAACCTGAAACTCAAGCTATTCGAGATTTTTGTTTGGGACAAAATATTAAAATTGCTTTAAATTACCACACTTATAGTAATCTTCTTGTCTTCCCATTCAGTGCTCTTGAACAAGAAACAAATGATTCAAACTTATTCAGAAGTCAAGGTTTTGAATTTACAAAAAATACAAACTATCTTACCGGTAGAGATATTCAAACTGTGAATTATGCAACTAGAGGATCATCCGATGATTGGATGTACACTGAGATTAATAATAAAAGCAAAATATTTGCATTTACTCCAGAAATCGGTACTTTAGATGATAATTTTTGGACAACACCCGATAGAATTCTTAAACATGGATATGATAATATATTTATGAATTATCAGGTAATATGGTCTGCAGATTATAATATCAGACCTTTGAATATTGAACTAATAAATGATAAAAATGGAACATCCCTGAAACTAACATTAATAAATATTGGAGTAAATCTACAATCCAAAGCTGTAAAAGTATTTGTTCATCCTAATGTGATAGGTTTCATTATCAAGGATACAGTACTTATTTCTAATTTAAATCCCGGTGAAAAGAAAGATATAGTATTTACTGTGGAAATTGACAGAAGGATTCTAATAAATGGTACAGATGTGCCTTTTAGTATTGTTATTAATCAGGATGGTTGCGACAGGGAGGATGTATTCTCTATTCCTGTTTACTCTTACAAAGATATCAATCTATATACCAATGGCTCTCTGTCCGGTACTTGGGATAAAGGCTTATGGGGTCCATATTATGATCCTGGAAGAAAAAGTATGGTAATATCAGATTCTCCTTCAGGCAATTATTCTGACTCGACAATGAATTATTTAACAATGTTAAAACCAGTAGATCTAAATTGTAACAATGCAGAACTGCTCTTCGAAGCATATTGGCATACAGAACCTTCATTTGACTTTGGTGTTGTTGAGATATCCTCAGATCAGGGAAAAACCTGGCAAAAGTTAATTGCAGATCGTATGATTGAAGGATCAACTAAGAATAAAACCAGTATTGGTAGTGGTGAGCATGGTTTTACTGGGACATCTCTTTTATGGCAATCAAAAAAAATTAATCTCAAAAAATTTATTGGAAATGGTATTCTAATTCGTTTTGGAATGTTATCAGATCCATTTGTTCACGAAGATGGATTTTTTCTGGATAATATCATTCTTAGAATTTATGACAATATATCTGATGTTTCATATAAAAATATTGAAGAAAATCAAATATTAATTTTTCCAAATCCATTAAAATCCGGTGATGATTTAATTATTAAATCAGATTTAAATGTAACAGGACTATTACGAATCACAGATTTAAATGGTAAAGATTTATTTACTAAATACTTCATGAATTTTGAAGAAAGTAAGATCAAACTTGATCTGCCTGCTGGAATATATATCTTGAGTTTAGATTTAGAAAGCAAAAAAATCTATAGAAAAATAATCATAAATTAATTATTCAAAAGTCTCTCGTAAAGCTTTATGTACTGAGGTACTATAATGTTGCTGTCGAATTTTTCAATTGCTACCTTTCTGGCATTTTCAGAAAATATCTTTAACTTTTTAGGATTGTCAAATAACGATATAGCATATTTGGCCATACGCTCGACATCACCTAATTCAGCAACATAACCAGTTTCTCCGTGTGCAACTACTTCGGGTATTCCACCAATGTTAGAACCGATGACTGGTACTCCGCAACTCATTGCTTCAAGAGCCGACAATCCAAAACTCTCTGACTGACTTGGCAATAGGAATAAATCAGCAATCGAAAGGAGTTCAACTATCGATGTTTGTTTCCCTAAAAATCTAACATGTTCATTAAGATTTAATTCTCTAACCAGATTTTCACATTCAGTTCTGTCGGGTCCATCACCAACTAAAAGCAATTTTGCAGAATGCTTCTTTATTATTTCTTTTAAAATTTTTATGGTGTCAGATACTCTCTTCACAGGTCTGAAATTGGAAATATGCATAAGTACCTTTTCACCATAAGGAGCCAACTGACTCTTAAGATTATAGGTGTCGTGACGCTTGTAAAATTCCGGGTCTATAAAATTGTAAATCACTTCAATTTTATTTGATGGGTTAAAATTCTGAACAGTTTTTTCTGCAAGATAATTTGATACTGCAGTCACAGCATCAGATTGATCCAGAGAATATTTCACCAAAGGATGAAATGCCGGTTCAAGGCCCACAAGAGTTATATCAGTTCCATGTAAAGTTGTAACTAATTTGAAGTTATGAGTTTCACCCATGATCTGCTTCGCAAGAATCCCGCTGATAGTATGGGGTATAGCATAATGAACATGTAGAATATCAATTTTTTCATACTTGATAACGTCTATTATTTTTCCGGCAAGTGCTAGAGTATATAATTGATGGTCGAATAACGGATAGTGAGGAAATTCAACATCATGATAAAAAATATTATTTTGAAATTTATCCAAACGAGTAGGTAATGCGTAACTGATAAAGTGTACTTTGTGACCTTGTCGGGCAAGTTCTGAGCCCAGTTCTGTTGCAACTATGCCACTTCCTCCATAAGTTGGATAACAAACAATTCCTATATTCATATATTTCTTTTTTTAATGTTAATGTGTTGTAAGTCGATGGATTCAGATATTTATTATACTATTGAAGAACAAAAGGAAAGTGAAATTATAATTAGTAAATCAAGATTTATTGGACAGGCTTATCCTGTTGACTCTAAAGAAAAAGCACAAGGAGTGCTCCATGCGATTAAATCAGCTCATTGGGATGCTCGGCACCATTGTTATGCATATGTTGTCGGTTCTCAGGGTCTTGAATATCGATTTTCTGACGATGGTGAACCAAGTGGAACAGGCGGTAAACCTATACATTTTATCTTGAATAAATATGACTTTAAGGATATTATCGTTGTTGTCACCCGATATTACGGTGGAGTAAAATTAGGAGCCGGAAGATTAGCTCGGGCTTATTCAGATGCTGCTCAAATGGTACTCGAAAAGTGCATTAAGAAGCCAGTATATATTACCAAAAAAATAAAAATCTTCTGCAATTATGAAGATTTTGCTTCAATCAAAACTCTGCTTGACCAATTTTCAATCAAAAATGAAGAAAAATTTTCCGATACTATTGAAATTATTTCAGATATTCCTATTACTAAAATTCAGGAATTTACTAATTTAGTAACTTCTGTCACTAGAGGTCGTGGCGGAACTTTATTAATTGATTAATGAGGGGTTGAATGCAAATTGTAAATAGAGTATCAGAAATGCAGTCAATTGCTGATTCTTTGCGAAAAGACGGAAAGATAATCTCTTGTGTACCAACTATGGGATTCTTCCATGATGGACACATTAGCCTGATGAAAAAAGCTTTGGAATTGGGAGATATTCTGGTTACTTATCTCTTCGTCAATCCTACTCAATTCGCTCCTAATGAGGATTTTTCAAAATATCCAAGAGATTTGAAACAAGATACAAAAATTGCAGAACAAGCAGGTGTACATTATCTTTTCTGTCCGGAAGTTGAAGATATGTATCCTGGTGGATTTAACAGTAGTGTTCATCTTTCAGGAATTACTGACAAATTCGAAGGAAAACTAAGACCAACTCACTACATTGGCGTTTCAACTGTTGTTGCTAAGCTATTTAATGCTATCAAACCGCATGTTGCAGTTTTTGGACAAAAGGACTATCAGCAGACTCTGGTAATCAAGCAAATGACAAAAGAACTATTATTTGACATTAAAATTGTTGTTGCACCAACTCTTCGTGAACCTGATGGACTGGCAATGAGCAGTAGGAATATTTATCTTAATCCTGAAGAGAGAAAATTTGCAGTAATTATTTACTCTGCTTTGAACGATGCAACACAAGCTATTATGAATGGTGAAAGCAGAAGAAAAATTATTAACGGAGTAATGCACAATACTCTTAGGAAACTTAGTTCTATAAAAATTGATTATGCTTCCGCAGCTGATTCTGATAATTTTGATGAACCTGATGAGTTTAAACCAGGACAGAAAGTAGTTTTACTCGTAGCAGTTTATCAAGGTCGAACTAGATTAATTGACAATGCTTTAGTTACAATTCCAGGAAAATAAAAAGGGAATAAAAATATGATTCAATCCGTTAGAGGCACCAAAGACATACTGCCTGATTCAATATTCCAGTGGCATTTTGTTGAAGAGATATTCAAAAGAGTTTCTGAAAAATTCTGCTATAATGAACTCAGAACACCAATATTCGAAAAGACAGAAGTATTTCACAGAAGTATAGGTGAAGCAACTGACATTGTTAATAAAGAAATGTACACTTTTGAAGACAAAGGAGGTGAGTCAATTACATTAAGACCGGAGATGACAGCTTCATTAGTTCGTAGTGTAATTCAGAATAATCTACTCAATCAGAACCCTATTCAAAGATTATGGTACTTTGGTCCTTTCTTTAGATATGAAAGACCTCAAAAAGGAAGACTGCGTCAGTTCCATCAATATGGAGCTGAATGTCTTGGTTCTCCTTATCCAGAAAGTGATGTTGAGATCATATTATTAGCCGATTCATTATTTAAAGCTATCGGCATCACCGATTATTCTCTCAAACTAAATTCTCTTGGTAATGAAATTTCACGTGAAAATTATAGAAAAGCTTTGGTTGCTTACCTGAAAAGTGTTGAAGAACAATTGTCCTATGACAGTAAGCAGCGTATCGAAACAAACCCACTAAGGGTTCTCGATTCAAAAGATGATAATGACAAAAAGATAGTTGAAAACGCACCTCTAATATTAGATTATCTCGATGATATCAGTTTGAATCATTTTGAATCTGTCAAGAAAAATCTTAAAGATTCAAATATCAAATTCAACATTGACAACAATCTTGTTAGAGGACTAGATTATTATTGTCACACAGTATTCGAATTTCAGAGTAACCATCTGGGTTCTCAGGATTCATTCGGAGGCGGGGGAAGGTACGATGGACTTTTTGCACAGCTTGGTGGCAAACCCACACCTGCTGTCGGTTTTGCACTTGGTGTAGAGAGAATATTGATCATTCTTGAGCAGATGGAAACATTTAAGAACTGGAATGATCATGTAGATTGTTTTGTGATTTCATTAGGAGATTCTTCAATTACTTATGCTCATTCAGTTGCTAGTCAATTGCGTGAACGTGGATTAATAGTCGGTACCGATCTGATCAGACGTTCAATGAAATCTCAAATGAGAGAAGCTAATCGCTTAAATGCAAGGTTTGCGGTAATTGTAGGGGAGAATGAAGTTAACAATCAATCCGTGTTGATCAAAAACATGAATGATGGTTTTCAAGAAGAAGTTCCTGTAACTGATATACCCAATTATGAATTCTAATTATTTAGTAAAATTATGTGGTTTAAAAGCAGAATTTTAGAAAAACTAATACTTCAATCTATTTCAAAATGGCAGATTAAGATCATTTTGGTTTCTGTTGGATTACTTATTGTTATTACTGCTATTTATTTCACCAATTTGATTGTTGATGAATTGATAGATAGAGAAAAAAAATCAATTGAACTCTATACCAATCTCTACGATAAATATATTGATCCGACACAGGATGCAAGTTCAATGGAAGTATTGATAAATCAAATTGTACCTATGATCACATTTCCTGTAATTATAACCGACGCTAAAGATGAACCATCGTTACCCTATGAATATTACACATTAAACATCAAACTCGATAGTTCTCTCAAACCAAGTCAGCAATTGATTCAATTAAAGCAAATGATTCAAAAAATGAAGGGTGAGTATGAACCGAGAATCATTAAGGACAAAGGTTTGGTTATTGCCAAATTTTACTTTTCTCATTCTCCTCTGATTGACAGATTGAAAATTTTCCCACTTTTGGAAATTTTTATCATAGCAGTTTTCATTCTTATAGGATATATAGCCTTTAGTAATATAAGAAGAAGCGAAGAATCTAAAGTATGGGTTGGTATGGCTAAAGAAGCCGCTCATCAGCTAGGTACACCTCTTTCAAGTTTACTAGCATGGATCGAGATATTGAAATTCAATGATAACGATCCAAAATCTTTTAATGATACTCTTGAGGAAATGGAAAATGATATAAACAGGCTTAACATGATAGCTACAAGATTTTCTAAAATCGGGTCTCAACCTGAACTCCATAAAGAAAATCTTAATGAATTAATTGAAAATGTCTGTGGATACTTTGAAAAAAGATTACCTCATCTCGGTAGAAAAGTTGAGATAGTAAGAACATACTCAACAAATATAATCACTAAAATTAATCCAGAATTATTTGCTTGGGTTATAGAAAATTTAATTAAAAATTCGGCTGAAGCAATCGAAAACAAGAATGGAAAAATTAAAATTGATGTGATTAAAACTAAGTCAAAAATAATTATTAATTTTAATGACAATGGAAAAGGGATGTCTCTCCAACAGAGACGGCAGGCTTTTTACCCCGGTTTTACTACCAAGAAGCGTGGATGGGGACTTGGTTTAAGCCTTTGTAAAAGAATTGTAGTCGAATACCACAAAGGCAAAATCTACATTAAAGATACCTCTCCATCTAAAGGTACTACGTTCACAGTTGAATTACCGCATAAAAACATATCATAGTTTTTTAACATCATGTGGAAAATTCCGTCTTGTTATAGTGGTTAATTTTAGATAAGTTATAGAATTTTGTATTGCACTTAGTCCTAAACTGCACCAATTAACGGTAAATGAATGTATTTAAATAAGTTAGAAATATTTGGATTTAAATCCTTTGCTAATAGAACAGTCTTTAAATTTGCACCAGGCATTACTGCTGTTGTAGGTCCTAATGGTTGCGGTAAAACAAATGTTGTTGATGCAATCCGTTGGGTGCTTGGAGAACAAAAAACAACAGTTCTTCGTTCTGAGGTTATGGAGAATGTGATTTTTAATGGCACTGGTAATCGTAAACCTCTGGGATTATCAGAAGTATCATTAACTCTTGAAAATACAAAAGATATCTTACCAACAGAATATTCTGATGTTGTTGTTACTCGTCGTTTATACCGCGATGGTGATAGTAACTATCTACTTAATAATACTAATTGCAGACTAAAAGATATTCTAGATTTATTCATGGATACCGGTATGGGAGCCGACTCTTATTCAGTAATTGAGCTCAAGATGGTTGAAGCCATTCTTAGTGGCAAAGTCGAAGAAAGAAGACATCTGGTTGACGAAGCCGCAGGTATCAACAAATATAAATTAAGACGCAAAGAAGCTACCAGAAAATTAAGTTATATTCAGAATGATTTAGTAAGAGTGCAGGATATAGTTCAGGAAATCGAAAAACAGGTTGCTTCATTGGGTAGGCAAGCTTCCAAAACAAAAAGATATAATAAGCTGCATATTGAACTCAAAGATTTGGAACATGCTTTAATTGTTTCAGAATACAGATCGTCCCACCAAATTCTAGAACAATTAAACTCTGAATTATCACAGATTAGTAATAAAAAATTAGAAAGCTATAAAGAACTCCAAACTAACGAACTTTTTTTGAAGGACCTGGAAGTAAAATTTCATAATATTGATGAAGAATTCCAAAAAGCTTTGTTGAATGAATCTACTCTGAATAATGAACTTGCTGAGAATAATCAAAGCATTGCTGTTAATCAAGAAAAAATACGTAATCTATCTGCTAATATTAATCGCCTGGATAATGAAATTGAAATGTCCAAAAGGCAGGATCAGGTTCTAAACAAAAAGAACATTGATGACATATCATATCTTAACGATTTAGAAAAGGATTTGGTACAAGAAGAAGATATACTTAAAATTACAGCTTCCAATGTAAAGATAGCACAGGATAAAGTTGATATTGAGCGAAATAATATTAGTACTCAAAGAGAAGAAGTTCTGCAGATTGAAAATGAAATCAGAACTTTAGAACATAACAATATCAAAAATGCACAAAGATTCAGTACTCTTGAAACAAAAATTCAGGATAGTATCGAGGAAATAGAAAGACTCGATATTGAAATAGAAAAAATTGATGATACATCTAAAAACTTACTTTTGGACAAAGAAAACCATGTCCTATTAGTAAAATCTAAAGAAGAAGAATTCGCACATGAAACAAAGTTAAAAAATGACTTAATTCATAAAATTGATCTATTAAAATCAAAGATAAATGAATTACACATACAACAGACAAAAGATAAATCTGCATTTGAATTCCTGTCATCCATAGCTGTTACAGACGATTCTTCAAAATTCCTAGTTAATTTAAAAGAATGGTTGCCTTCAAAAGAAAAACCTCTTCTTGTTGAATTAATTGACACTGAAGAGAAATTCAGAGTCGCAGTAGAAGCAGCACTAGGTGATTATGCCAGGGTTTTTGTAGTAGATACAGCTAAAGATGCTGAATTTGCTATGTCTGCTCTGAATAGTAGTAACAAGGGAAAAGCCGCTTTTCTTTGCAGAGAATCAATCCCAGAAATTTCAGCCACTAAGCCTTCATCCAAAAGAATTGAAGGAGTGTATGGATTATTGAGCGAATTAGTAAATGTTGACAATGATCTTCGCAATGCACTAAGAATCATTTTGGGCAATTCCTTATTAGTCGATAATCTTGATATAGCTAAATCGGCTATTGAAAACAGTTTGTCTGACCGAGCTATAACACTCAATGGTGAAATCCTTGAAAAATCCGGTGTAATAAAGGGTGGTGGACTTTCAAAGAAAGAAGGAATCACAGTTGGTAAAGTGCAGAGATTAGATAAGCTCAAGAAAGCAATTAACGATTTAACCGATCAGATTGCAAATGAGGATAACACTCTTATAAGCAATCAAGACGAACTTAAAAAGATTAATCCCGACTTGATAGCAAGACAAATCAGGGAATTAGAAAGTAAGTTATTTTCAATAAATTCTTCAATTTCACAAATAGATTACAAAAAAGAATCGCTTCAAAATAATATCAGTTTAATAAAAGAAAATATATTGCATTTTGAAACTGATAGTAAAATCTTATCTCAGGAATCATTAGATTCGACCGATGTAGTAAGAAACCTGAAAATCGCACTCGAAAAGGAATCCCTGGAATACAAGAATATTTCAAGTCTGTTAGAGGAATTTCTAAAAGAATTATCAGCTAGAATTGATGAGAACAAAAATACTGAACATAATAAAGTTAAAATTCTAAGTGAAATCTCTGCATTAAGAAAAGACATTGAGAACAACACTCTTCAGATAAATAACCACAAGTCAAGAATTAAAGGTTATATCGCAGAAATCGAACAGGATCAGTTTGCTCATAAAAAATGCGAAAAATCCCTTAGTGCCCTTAATGTTGAAGTTGAAAGAATCTCTAAACTGATGAATGAGGCTCAGTCCAGAAGAGAGTACCTTCAGCAGCAAAAACAAAGCTTTGAGCATCAAATTAACAATTTGGAAATTGACCTCAATTCACTTAGAAAACATAATGAAAAACTACTCTCAACCCTTCATCAAACAGAAATTAAAATTAGTGAAATTAATACTAAATTAAATTCAATTATAGAACGTACATCAGAAGATGAAAATGGAAATATTAATTTTGATACCTTCGAATTACCTGATGAATTCTCAGTTCAGGATACAAAAGAGTTTATTCAGGACTTAAAGGCAAAATTGATTGCATTAGGTAGTGTGAACTTTTTGGCATTAGAAGAGTTCGAAGAACAAAACCAGAGATTAGAAATCTACAAAAAGCAATTAAAAGATCTTGTTGATTCTGAAAAAACTCTGCAGGAAACCATAAAGGAAATCAATAAAATAGCTGAAGAAAAATTTCTTATTACTTTTACAAAAATCAGGGAACACTTTCAGGAGCTATTTAAAAAGCTTTTTACAGATGAGGGAGAAGCTGATTTGAAACTAACTGGAGATAATCTTTTAGAATGTGATATTGAAATCGTAGCTAAACCTCCCGGTAAAAGACCGCACTCAATCGAAATGCTGTCTGGGGGGGAAAAGACACTAACGTCAATTGCTTTCTTGTTTGGGATTTATCTAGTTAAGCCAAGTCCTTTTTGTATTCTCGATGAAGTGGATGCGCCACTTGACGATGCCAATATCGGAAAATTTATTGATATGATTAGAGAGTTCAGTGTAAAAACTCAATTCCTGATAGTTACTCATAACAAAAAAACTATGGAATCCGCTGATACCATTTATGGGATAACACAGGAGGAAGAGGGTATATCTAAGATTGTTTCTGTTAAATTTGAGAATCAGAATGTTCTTCCTTAAAAAATAATTAAGAGTTTTAAGTTTTTTTTAATTATTTTTGATACAAAATTGATTTTTAAGTGTTGTAGTATTATACTGAGATTAAATAAATTTATTAATTAGGGTTATTATATGAAAATTATCAAATTTTTCTCGGGTGTTATTTTTGCAGTAATCATAACATTCACCTCGATTAGAGCTGCTTGGGAAGTACCCGAAACTGGAACAGCTGGGGATGTTAAACAAATCATAACTTTCCAGGATAAACTATTTGCAGTATCTTATACAGGTGGTATATTTCTAACGCAGAACAATGGTCTCCAATGGATACCCAGAAATTCAGGTTTAGGTATTGATACTGTCAATGTAAATTGTATTGCTTCAATTGACAATACAATCTTTATTGGAGCTGATAAATATGGAATTTATAAAACCACAAATCTTGGAGATAAATGGGAGCAAAAAAAGGATAATGGTATAGGTCCAACTTCTGTTTATGCTATGACTAGTGATAATAATAAATTATACATCTTAACAGATGATGCAGGGATCTTTATGACCTCAGATAAAGGCGAAAACTGGATTAGTATTAATAATGGGGATATCATTGGCATTAATATTTACTCAATTCGGGTAGTAAGCGGAACTGTTTATATCGGTGGCGACAATGGTCTAATAAAAAAAACTACTGACAATGGATTGAATTGGTCTGACCTTAAATCGTCTCCGTTAGTGTTTCCAATTAAAGCAATTGATGTTAACGGTTCAAATATACTAGCCGGCACTTCTAATGGTGTCTTTCTTTCCCAAAATAATGGTGTTTCGTGGGTTTCTCTTAATTCAGGACTTAAGAATACTGACATTACAGATGTTAAATTTCAGGGAAGTTTAATTTACCTAACAACAAGAGGTGGTGGAGTATATATTTCAGATAATCTTGGATCAAGTTGGTATGCAATCAATGAATCCATCCCAGATATGAATATACTATGCCTTGCTTTCAACAATACTTATGTATTTGCTGGTAGTAAATATGCTTCTGTTGCTAGAAGACTTCTTTCAGAAATTAAGATTCCACAATTGACTGCCCCTATTTTAGTTTCTCCTGCGAATAATGATATTAATGTTGAGAATAAAGTTTCATTTAGCTGGGTAGAAGTACCGGGAGCTCAATCATACCATATTCAGTTAGCTCTTTCAAATGATTTTTCTAATCCAATTCAAGAAAAAGACTTGATCTCACAGTCTAATTGGGGAACTACTTTGTTAACAGGAAAAGAATATTATTGGAGAGTTGCCACTAATGGTTCGAATAATACTAAACTTTGGTCTAATGTCTTTAAATTCACGACCAAAGAACCTTTGCAAGCCGCTACTCTTATCTATCCACCTAATGACGCTAAAGATGTTAAACAGCCTATTAAATTTACCTGGAATAAGTCTTCTGGAACTTCTTCCTATATTATTCAAATTAGTGCGAGCGAAGGTTTTGATTCTCTTGCGCATGAAAAAATTGGCATAACTGATACCACATATTATTTTGATAAACTTATAAAGAGTAATCTTTATTATTGGAGAATTATTTCAGTTGATTTTAACGATAAACCCATAGAATCCGAAGTTAAGAAATTTACAGCAGGTGAATTAACATCTGTTTTTGAAATTATTAACCAGAATCCAGAATTAATAGAAGTATTTCCAATTCCTATTACAGATAGAATCAACATTAAATGTAACTTTGATGCTCCAAATTCAGTAATTGAAATTATTAATTCAAACGGCATACCAATCGCTTCTTTTTTCAAAGGAGACATACACGTTGGTTTGGAATTAAGTAATGGCAGTTTCTTTAAAATCCTACCATCTGGGAACTATTTCGTCAAAATTACCTCAAAAGATCGAAATTACATCTATCCAATATTAATTATGAAGTAGTGCACAACATATCATTAAAAAATAGGGGACATGTTGTCCCCATTTTTTAATCTATTAGTTTAGTAGTTTCAAGTATTTTCTTGACCACTTCTTCCGGAAAATAATTTACTCAAAATCCTCCTTTAAACTACTGAGTGAATAACATTAGTCACAACTCCCCAAACATCAAAATTCATCTCTTGTGTCACTTCAAGTGCTTGGTAATTCTTATTTTCAGGCAAAAGGTACAGTTTGTTGTTCTCATGATGCATTCTTTTCACAAGGAGCTCACCATTGATTATTGCTATGACAATACTTGCTTCTTTTGGAGTAAGTGAACGGTCAACAATCAATAAATCACCTGAGTAAATGCCAACATCCTTCATTGAATCACCTGTAACTCTTACGAAAAATGTAGATAATTTATTCCTGACAAGATAATCATTCAGATCAAGCTTTCCTTCAATGTAATCATCTGCCGGTGAAGGAAATCCAGCAGATACTGATTCAAGAAATAGTGGGAGGGGTAACTTTAAAGCCTCCTCTGGTAAAAGGATTTCTGTAACAATCACTTTGTCAATTTCAACAACTTTCAGTTCATTCATTTGGTTATTCATGATGTTACTGTGAAACTACTGATTCAATAACTGCTCCGCAGACCAGATCAGCTCCTTCATAGACAACTACCGACTGACCTGGAGTAATAGCCTTCCTTGGTTCAAGAAATTCTATTTCCAGCTCGTTATTTTCATTCATTCTGCATGTAGCCTTATTGCCCTTGTCTCGGTAGCGGATTTTCACATCAAATAATTTCTCTTCAGGAAAAGTAGAATATTTCATCAGATTAATATTCTTGGCGATGAACTTTCTGCTTAGAATTGCCTCTTCAATATCGACAACAATAGTATTAGTTTCAGGCACAATATCCTTTACATAAATAGGCTGAGAATGCGACACACCAAGACCTTTTCTTTGACCTATCGTATAGAACGGATAACCCCTATGCTTGCCTATAACAACCCCTCTAAAGAGAATATCGCCATGATTGTAATTACTCTCGATGTTGACTACATTTTTAATCAAAAAATCCTTATAATCATCACTCGGAACAAAGCATATTTCTTGTGAATCTACTTTGTTATAAACAGGGATTGCATAACGTTCAGCAATTGCACGTGTCTCTGTTTTCACCAGATTAGCAAGAGGGAAGAGCGTTCTACTCAATTGCGATTGCGACAGTCCCCAAAGAAAATAGGACTGATCTTTCATTTCGTCATCTCCTGCTTTGATGTAATATCTGTTTGATTCAGTGTCGTGACTTATATTAGCATAATGTCCTGTTGCATAATAAAAGCATTCAAATTCATCAGCCTTTTTCAGAACTTCCCCCCATTTAATCAATGGATTGCAGAGTGTGCATGGGTTCGGAGTTCTTCCAGACATATATTCATCAATGAAATTTGAAATTATCTTTTCTTTGAAAATCTCTGATAAATCAATCAGATGATGTTCTATTCCCAATTTAGTACAAACATCCATCGCATCCATAATTGCCTGATAGTTACAGCAACCTGTCTCACGGGTATCTGGCTTGCAGTTGTCATCTATTTTTACAGAAGTAATAGTAATTCCAATCACTTCAAAACCCTGATCCTTCAGAAGTGCAGCAGCAACGGATGAATCAACACCACCCGACATTCCAACTAAGACTCTTTGTTTATTTAATGCCATTTTATTTCTTTATTATTTTGCATAGCTTGACGAAACAAGACATCTTATGGTATATTTAAACGTTCTACTTTGACGAAAAGTCAACAAAGAGTTTGTTATATTAAGCAATAATGCTTAATTTTGCAATCCTTTAATTTCGGGGTGTAGCTCAACCCGGTAGAGCACTACGTTCGGGACGTAGGGGCCGGAGGTTCAAATCCTCTCACCCCGACATATTGTGGCATAAGTTACTTGATAAATAAAGTACTTATGCCATTTTTAGTTTTAATGTTGCACAGAATGTTGCACAGAAACTCCTCATTTTGACTAATATTCTCCACTTTATTTAATAAAATTTAATAAAATTAAATAAAATTATTTATGAACTCATCACATCAAAGAACATTAATTTTTTTAAAAATATTACTTATTTAACTTACTTAGGATTTTTTTCTATCTTTAGTGTAGTGTTCCCTTATTAAAACTGAAATATGTTCTTGAGATGATCCTATTTCTTTAGATACAATTCTAATATCTATTTTTTTATCCAAAGAAAGTAGATATTTTATATATTTCTTTAATAAAGATTTCATCGTTTTTATCATTGGGATATATATTCTTTCACCACGATGATACTGTAAAAGCTTTTTAACAACTTCCATGCTGGAATGATCTGCTATAACTTTCAATCCTTCATTTAAGTCTTCATACTCTAATAAATCAAGTACTTTTTTCATTTAATCTAATTATTAGTCTGGGATTATTAAATAAATTGAGATCTAATTAAAAATAAATTAACTCAATTTTACATATAATTTTCATCATTTTTCAAAAAGTTAAACTTTATTTTCAAAGGAAAATCAATTTTTGAAGAAATAACATGCTTTATAAGAAGTATAGCATTGAAGGATATGAATATTATATTATTAGTGGAATGGTTGCTGGTACTATCTCTCTGCTTGATTAACCAGTCAAGAATTCTTTTATGTTCAGCTTAATTTTGCCTTCTTACAAAAAATAATCCAATAACTGTGTAAAAGTATTTTTAAAAGTATTTTTAAAAGTATTTTCCATATTCTATATTTTTCTTGCTGTAGTTTTGTGCAGTTCATTGATATTACAAGTAAAAGCCTGTCAAATTACATCTTGACAGGCTTGATTTGTACCGGAGTTATGGAGTCCAGTATTTTATAAACACACACTAACTTACTTTAGATTCCATTAGAAATCGAATGTTTTTCCTCCGATATTATTGAACCAATTTTTATTTATTTATTAATTTTTTAATCGGGGGGTATTATGACTTATACTAAATTCTACACAACAGAAGAAACAGCACAAATAATAAGGTGTTCTGTTGAAGCCATCAGACTTTATATTCGGCAGAAGCGACTGAAAGCCAGAAAAGTCGGTCGCAAGTTTCTTGTTTCTGAATCAGACATTGAACAGTTTATTGAGAACAAAGAGTCTGAGGTATCCAATGGGTGAAGTAATTATGATGACGATACCGGTAGAAGAACTGTTAGAAAGAATGGATGAAAGATTTTTAAAGATAATGGAACAAAAGTTTCAAAAACCAAAAGATGAAAATGTTAAACCGGACTATTTAACAGAGCAGGAACTTTGTGATGTACTACATTTATCTAAACCTTCTCTTTGGAAGCTTAGAAAGAATAAAACAATTCCATTCATCAAAGTAGGTACAAGGCGATTGTTATATGAACTGGATGCTGTTAAGAAGGCTCTGGATATAAATTGAAACCATTGGAAG